>JBEBJI010000009.1:0-83012 GCA_040079935.1 Methylotenera sp. | reverse complement strand
CAATTTGAAGCGCGCTACATGGGCGAAAATCTTGGCATCACCCCAGTTGAGCTGAAACAAAGTGTAAAGCATGAGTTGGGCGAGTATGGCAGTCATACGCCCTGTCCGTTTTTAGCGAATGGCGAATGCTCAATTTACGAATATCGCCCACTTACCTGCCGCATGCACATGAATTTTGACCGCGATAATTATTGGTGTTTGCACGAAAATTGGCAAAAGCCGGAGGCTGAAATTCCGCGCCCGACCATACAGCCTTTAATCGACGCGTATCACATGACGATTAGTAGTGTTGCGCCGATTATGGCGGATATTCGTGACTTTTTTCCGCAAGGACGCGCGACCAATGTTTAAATTTTTAATATTGCTACTTGCCCTATTTGGTGTGGCTTGCGAGCGAGCGCCAACAGCTCCGCTAGTCGCCGAATCTGAGCAAGCACAAGTTGTTACGCAAAGCGACAATACAGCATTAGTACAAGCGTTTAACGGCAAAAAGAGCAACATTTTTGTGGAAGGTAGCGGCGTGGTGAAAAAACTTTTGGCTGATGACAACAAAGGCTCACGACATCAGAAATTTTTAGTGATGATTTCAGATGAGCAAACCTTACTTTTCGCGCACAATATCGACCTAGCGCCTAGACTGGATGCGCTTGCGGTGGGCGATGCCGTCACCTTTCGCGGCGAATACGTTTACAATCCCAAAGGCGGCGTGATGCATTGGACGCACCGCGACCCTCAAGGCGGCGACAAGTACGGCTGGATTAAACATAGTGGAAAAACTTACGAATAATGAGTGATATTTTAAATAAAATTTTAGAAACAAAACGCCGCGAAATAAGCGATGCCCTGCAAGCCTCACCGCTATTGGCTGTCAGAGCATCTGCTGAAAGCATGCCAAAACCGCGTGATTTTATTGGCGCGATTCGCGCAAAAATCGCAGCGGGCAACGCAGCGGTGATTGCGGAAATTAAAAAAGCCAGCCCTTCAAAAGGCGTGATTCGTGCCGATTTTAAACCTGCAGAAATTGCCAAAAGCTACGAGGCAGGCGGTGCAGCGTGTTTGTCAGTACTTACTGACGTAGAGTATTTTCAAGGCAGCGCGGAGTATTTAAAACAAGCGCGTTCGGCTTGTAATTTACCAGTTCTGCGTAAAGATTTTATGATTGATGCCTACCAAGTCTACGAGGCGCGCGCCATGGGCGCGGATTGTATTCTGCTTATTGCCGCTGCGATTGATTTAGCCAAAATGCGCGAGCTGGAAAGCATCGCCCATAGCCTAGATATGGCGGTACTGGTGGAGGTGCATAATGGCGAAGAGCTGGCGCTTGCGTTGCAGCTAGAAACGCCGTTACTTGGCATTAACAATCGTAACTTACGCACGTTTGATGTCACACTGGATACCACGCTAGGCTTGCTTGCGCGCATTCCGGCAGGCAAAATAGTTGTGACAGAAAGTGGTATTTTTACAGCGGATGATGTGAAACTGATGCGCGAAAATAACGTGCATACTTTCCTCGTCGGCGAGGCGTTTATGCGTCAAGCAGATCCAGGCCTCGAGTTATCTAAAGTGTTTGCTTAAGGAAGAATTATGACCAACCAATTTTTAGCAATCCGTCCGCGCCGTATGCGCAAAGATGAGTTCTCGCGCCGCTTGATGCGTGAGCATGTACTCACTACCAACGATCTGATTTATCCAGTTTTTGTGTTGGATGGCGAAAACCGCACTGAAGATGTCGCCTCGATGCCAGGCGTAAAACGTCAAAGTATTGATGTGCTGCTCAAAACCGCGGGTGAGTGCGTCAAGCTTGGCATTCCGGCGATTGCGTTGTTCCCAGTCGTCGAACAGCAACACAAAAGCCTAGATGCGGCTGAGGCTTTTAATTATAAAGGTCTTGTACCACGCACGATTAAAGCGCTTAAAGCCGCTTACCCAGAATTAGGCGTCATTACCGATGTGGCGCTCGACCCTTACACCACGCACGGGCAAGATGGTCTCATTGATGACACGGGCTATGTGCTGAACGATGAAACCGTTGCCGTATTAGTCAAACAAGCGCTATGCCACGCCAAAGCGGGCGCAGATGTAGTTGCGCCGAGCGACATGATGGATGGGCGCATCGGCGCGATTCGCGATGCGTTAGAAGAAAACGGCTACATTCACACCAAAATTTTGGCTTATTCTGCCAAATATGCTTCCAGTTTTTACGGCCCATTCCGCGATGCGGTCGGCTCATCCGCCAATTTAGGCGCTGGCAACAAATACACTTACCAGATGGACCCTGCCAATTCCGACGAAGCGATTAAAGAGGTCGCGCTGGATATTGAAGAAGGCGCGGACATGGTGATGGTCAAGCCGGGTATGCCTTACCTGGATATTGTGCGCCGCGTGAAAGATGAATTTGGCGTGCCGACTTATGCCTACCAAGTCAGTGGCGAATACGCCATGCTGAAGGCTGCTGCGCAAAATGGCTGGCTGGATGAAAAAGCTTGTGTGTTAGAGAGTTTGTTGGCGTTTAAACGCGCAGGTGCAGATGGGATATTGACGTATTTTGCGATGGATGTGGCGCGGTGGTTGAAGTAAACTAATCTAGTCTTACTAACTGATATTTGTTGAGTTAATTTATGGATATAAAAGCAATTTTAAAAAAAAATAGTAAACCATCAAAAGCTGCTTTTATATTATGTATTTTCTGTTTGTTGCTTTCAATGCTGGCTTTTATGGCGGTATTGGCAAAGATTTTTTTGATTCCCTTTATGTTTATCTTTAATGGGCCCTTCGATATTTTAAGTTACTTATTTCCAAAGGGTGAGATTGCAATCCAATTAATTGCTGTAACTGTATCGCTCTGCCTAGCATTATTCATAAATGGTTACAAAACTGCACTTCCGATTTTATTGCTTTATGCAAGTTGTTATTTTGTGCCACAAAATGACTTTAGTGAATTGGGTAATGCAATGTTACATCTAGGAACGCTTGCAGCTATATTTCTTCTTGCTGAGCAATATGAAAGAAAATAGTTTTTAGTTTTTCGCCTCTAGGCGAGTTTCTTTCTTTTGTGTAGCCAAAAGAAAGAAACCAAAGAAAAGGCTACCCCGCTGCCGCTCGTTTCCTTCGGTCTTAGCGCCGCATCTGGGCGGCTGCGGAACTCGGATTTTTCCTCTTAAGACCGCAAGGGTCTTCCCCAACCTCGCTAAGCGCTGAAGCGCTAAGTCGGTTGTGACAGTCCTCGTCACCTAGCATCTGCCGCTCAAGCCGAAGGCGCGGCAAAGGGGATTGAAAGTCAAAAACAAAACCATGCGAATGTGATGGAAATAGATGCTCTGAGAGGCGCATGGATATTGGCTTGCAGAGCATCTATTTTAATGTTTTTTTATTCAATCAATCTAAATATTTAACCCCACATATGCACATTGACCGTTTAACTAGCTAATGCCACACTATTTCCTATGAGTGATGTTTTTGCAGATGAAGATTTAATGCGACAATTTTGCGCGGGCAAGGCGCAAGCTTTTCAGCTTTTGTATGCGCGGCACGAAAAACCGCTTTATCGTTATGTGCGGCGCTTGTTAGGCAGTGCAGAGGCGTTGCAGGCAGAGGATGTGTTTCAAGATACATGGATGAAATTAGTCGATGCGCGCGATAGTTGGCAAGCGCGTGACAATGCCAGCTTTAAAACTTGGCTATACACGCTGGCGCATCATCGTGCGATTGATATTTTGCGCAAAAGTGGACGTGAAGTTTCGGCGGATGAAGGCTGGGCAGATGATGACAGCGAAGTGCCGTGGCAGTTGTGGCCAGCATCTCACGCAGAACAGCCAGAGCAGCTGGCGTTTTGGCATAGAGCGGGCCAGCAGTTGCTACATTGTTTGGATGGTTTGCCTGCGTTACAACGCGCGGCTTTTTTGCTGCACCACGATGATGGTTTGAGTTTGGAGGAAATTACCCAAGTGATTAATGCGGAATTTGAAACGGTAAAAAGTCGCTTGCGTTACGCATTAACTAAGCTGCGCGCTTGCATGGGCGCGCATTTTCAACCTACGTTTGAAGCGAATAATATACCTTGAGTTTGCTTGACGAACATTTAGCAAAAGCACTAAAACACGCGCCAGATAGCGATTTGGCGCCGAGTGAAACTGTGCGTAAAAGCGTATTAAATTACGCAAAACAGGCAAGCCAGTACCAGTTCTTGGCATCACCATTCTCGCTAAGTGCTAAAGCACTAAGTCGAATGCGAAAGCCGCATAAAAATTGGCTTGCAGGCCTGCTCCCAAATATGAAAAATTGGCAATGGGCAGGCATGAGCAGCGTGGCGGTGGCGTTGCTCGCGGCGCTGATGTTGCGCGAGCAATTGCCAGAGGAGCTGATTTGGCGTGAATCTAGGGTCAGGGAAGTCGCGCAAAATACAGCGCCAGAAAAATCACAGAAAGAAGAACGCGCGGATATGGCAGCGACTCCCGCAAGTATTCAGGAAGAAGCACCAGCGCGCTCAGCAGGCGCGCAGGTAAAGGCAAAAGTTGAATCGTCTGCGGTTGTGTCAGCGTTGGCAGATAAAGATAATGAGGTGGTTGCGGCGGTGCCCGAAGTTGTAGCGCCACCCGCGTCAGTAGAAGCGCCGGCAGAACAAACGCCATCTGAGCAAGCATTAGCTAAACAAGATAATGGTGTTATTGCAGAAAATAGCGCCAGCGTAGAAGCTACGACCGCGTCTTCTGCGCCAGCTAGCGATGCCGTTGCTTCTGCGGAGCAAAAAAATCAGGCTGAAAAACCTGCTGTGGCGGCTAAAAAATCGGTGATGCTAGTGGATGCAGGCGCATTGGGCGTTGCAAAAGCGAATCATGATATTCATGCCGGCGTTTTGCGCATTTTGGTGGCTGAATGGCCTGCTGATAAACCGCTGGTGGATGAAGTGACTGGCTACCGCGTGGAACTTGCGGCTGACTTGGCGCCAGAAGAGTTGGCTGCCTATAACCAAACCATGCGCGATTGGTTTAAAACGCAGCAATAAAATTTTTTAAGCGTTTAATAGCACTTGTAAGTCGTTAATATCAGCGCGTTCGGCATTGCTGCCATCAGCTGTTCGCTTCGTTGCAACGCGCATGTCATCCACATCAAATACGCTGATTTTTTGAATGCCGTATTCGGTTTCTAACGTAAACACTGGCACGGTTTTGCGTACTTTTTCTTTTTTGTCTTTGCTGGGCTTGTCTGAGATTCGATACGATTTTTCGCTACTATCAAATGGAATTTGCTGATTGAGCAGAAACATTTCTACATCTTTTGCGCTATCGGCAAATAGGTGAATATTGGTTTGTGCGAACTTTCCTGCGGTGCCATCTAAAACAGAACCTGTTAAATGCGGGTTAAAGCGCTCGAAAAGCTGCATGGTCATCAGCGCAGTTTTGCGCAATTTGGCCAGCTCTAGCGGTTGTTCATCCGCATTAAAAATTTCGTGATAAAGCCGAATTTCTTCTTCAATCTCGGCATTGGTGGGCAGCACGCTATTTTCGCTCACACCAAGTTGCCGCCCTGCTTTCTTTTTGGCGTAGGCGAAATCATGTACACCGTCTTCCGCCATCATGCGCGCGGCTTGCTGGGCGATGAGCTGACGAATATGATCTAAGTTTTCGCGCGCCATGTTGTACTAAGACCAAAGTTAAAAACCAGAAGGATTAAGCATGCGGGCGGCTGAATCACTGCTGTCACCGTCATTATTATTGGTTCTGCTGGGAGGTGGATTAGCCGGCTGATGAGGATGTTCAATCGAGCGATTGATTGAAGTGTCATTTTGTGGCTCACGTGACGGAGGTGGCTGTAATGGATTGTCTAGCATACTGTCTGGAAAAGCGGCTGCTGGAAAATCTTCTGCGGTTGGTTCTTCCAAAGGCGGAATATAAGTTTCTACTTCTGGTGGCGGAGTTTCATTATAAAAATATTCGTAAATGCCTTCTTCATCCTCACCAATAAGAATGCCTAATAGCGGATCGATTTTAAGCTGCATTACGCCATCTGGCACGCTTACAGGCACATCTGGCATGCCGCGCAAAGCGGTTGCCATGTAACGAATCCATATCGGCAAGGCGGCTGTACCACCTGTTTCAAGTTTGCCTAGCGTGCGTGGCTGGTCATAACCTATCCAGGCCACGGCTACTTGTTTGGGGTTGTAACCCGCGAACCAAGCATCGACTAGGTTATTGGTTGTGCCAGTTTTGCCAGCTAAATCGTTACGACCAAGTGCTCTAGCTTTAGTAGCGGTTCCACGCTGTACTACATCATGCATCATCGAGGTCATCAAAAATGCGTTGCGTGGATCAATGACGCGTGGCGCGTCTTTTCTGGCTTGGGGGTAGCGCATTTCTTCAACCAACTTACCGTTGCTATCGGTAATTTTGTTGATGATGTGCGGGGTGACGCGATAGCCGCCATTGGCAAATACCGCATAGCCGCTCGCCATCGTCCAAGGCGTAGTCTGCCCTGCACCTAGCGCCATGGTTAAATATGCAGGATGATCTTTGCGTGAAAAGCCAAATTTGGTGATGTAATCTTGCGCGTATCGCGCGCCTATGCTTTTCAGTACGCGAATTGAAACCATATTTTTCGATTTTGTAAGTGCAGTTCTTAGTCTAATCGGCCCTTCGTAATTACCATCAAAGTTTTTCGGCTCCCATATTTTATCGCTGCCCACTTCGCCTGCCGACATGGAAATCGGCTCGTCCTCGACAATGGTTGCGGGCGTGAAACCCTTTTCTAAGGCGGCCGAATAGACGAAAGGTTTAAAGCTAGAGCCAGGCTGGCGCCAAGCTTGAGTGACATGGTTAAATTTATTCTTTTTGTAATCAAAACCACCTACTAAGGCAGTAACGGCGCCATTTTCAGGGTTAAGTGCAACCAATGCAGATTCAACCTCAGGTAATTGTACAATGTGCCAAATATTCTGACTTTTAATGATGCGCACCACAGAACCAGCTTTGATTTTGTAGTTTTTAGGGTCTTTATCAGCTAGATTTTTTTGTAACAAACTTAAACCAATACCACTAATTTCAAGTTGCTCACCTTTTTTACTAAATACTTTGACCAGCTTTGGCGTAACAACTGTCACGATAGCGGGCACAAATCCGCGGTACTCTTCGATATCATTCAACGCGATTTGCAAACCTTCCTCCAGGTTTGCAGATTTTAATTGGTTTAAATCAATATTTTTCTCAGGTTTTTGATAGCCTTGGCGGCGCTGATACTCCAAAATGCCTTGCAAGATTGCGTTGTTTGCGGCCTCTTGATTGGCTTTGATAATGGTGGTGTAAACTTTAAGGCCGCTGCTGTAAATACCTTCTTGATAATGCTGGAACAAAATTTGACGCACAATTTCTGCAACATAATCAGCATCTAAATCTTTGGATAATTTAGAAGATTTAAATTTAAGTGGCTGTTTCATTGCCTCGTTAAATTTGGCTTCGTCAATAAAACCGTAGCGTTGCATATCGCGTAAAACTTCGTGCTGCCTTTCTATGGCGCGTTTAGGGTTTATGTAAGGATTATAGCCAGTAGGTGCTTTTGGCAAGCCCGCCAATAGTGCTGACTCAGCCAATGAAAGCTTTCCTAGCGATTTGCCGAAATACACTTGCGATGCCGCCGCAAAGCCATATGAACGCTGTCCTAAAAATATCTGGTTTAGATAAAGTTCAAAAATTTGGTCTTTATTCAGTGCCTTTTCTATCTTCATTGCCAGCAATGCTTCTTTTACTTTTGTGACCATGTTGCGTTTGCCGCCAGGCACAGTAAAAAAGTTTTTGGCCACTTGCATGGTAATCGTGCTGGCACCTTCGTGGCTTTTGCCAGTGAGATTATTTTTGATGGCACGCGCAATACCTTTTGTGTCAATGCCACCATGCTGATAAAAGCGACGGTCTTCAATCGCTAATACGGCATCTTTTAGATTTTTAGGTACATTTTCAATTTTCACAAAGGCACGGCGCTCCTCACCAAATTCGCTAATTAAATAACCATCAGCCGAATATACGCGCAGTGGCAGCTTGGGTTGATAATTAGTAAGCGCCTCGAGCGAGGGCAGTGTGGGGTAGATAAGCGTAATGGCTAACGCTGTGAGCGCAGTTAAACTGAGCCCGCCAACAATTACAAAGAGTATGAGGAAGTGCCACCACTTTTTTGGGGTCATAAAAGAGCTTTAATGAATTAAATCATACCTAATTGGTACATTTTAGCAGGATATAGACTTAAGTAAGGTAACAAAAATTCCGTAGATATTATTAATTATATGCAATTAGATATTATAAATTACTAGTTATATAGACTGTGTTTAAATTGGTACATATGCAACAAATGTGGACTTTGTTCAAATTTAAAATAAAAAATTGCTTTACAGGGCGATAAGTTGTTGCTAGGATTTAATGTAAATTATCACTATTGTGCATAACCCATGAATATAGAAAGAGAATTTTAATTTGAAATTCGATTTTTTTAATGAAAGTACACCGCCTCTTATCGGGGTTGATATTAGTACTTCGGCTGTCAAAATGGTAGAGCTCTCGTCTACGGGAAAGGGTAGCTATCGTCTTGAAGGTTATTCTATCGCTGCGATTCCAAAAGATGCGATTGTGGATGGCAACGTCTCTGGTTTAGAGCAGGTTTCTGACGCTGTCAAGCTTGCGTGGAAGCTATTGGGCTCGCGCGAAAAGCGCACTGCACTGGCTTTGCCTTCTGCCGCAGTGATTACTAAAAAAGTATTGATGTCGGCAGATTTACGCGAAACCGACATGGAGGCTCAAGTTGAGGCTGAAGCCAATCAGTACATACCGTTTCCGCTAGAAGAAGTGAATATAGATTTTCAAATAATTGGTCCTGCGCCAAGCAATGCTGACGAGGTAGAAGTCTTGATTGCGGCGGCTAGAAAAGAAAAAATTGAAGATCGCGTGGCGGCGGCCGAAGATGCGGGACTTAAAGTAATTGTTATGGATGTTGATACCTACGCTACCGAAGCCGCATATGGCATTGTGGCGAATCAATTGCCGAACTCAGGTAAGGATCAAACAGTAATGATTGTCGATGTTGGCGCGGTGATGATGCATATTAATGTGTTGCACGATAATAAGTCGGTATATACGCGCGAACAAGCATTTGGTGGCGCGCAGTTAACGCAAGAAATTCAACGTCGTTTTGGTTTGTCGGTAGAAGAAGCTGAAATTGCTAAGCGCAAAGGCGGCTTGCCTGAGAGCTATGAAAATGAAGTCTTGCAGCCTTTTATGCAGTCAATGTCAACCGAAGTGGCGCGTGCACTACAGTTCTTTACTAGCTCAACACAATTTAACCGTGTGGATCATATCGTGTTGGCTGGCGGTTGTGCGGCAATTCCAGCGGTTGATGTGATGGTCCAAGATCGAACCCAGGTTAATACCATTATTGCTAACCCATTTCAATCAATGTCGCTGAGTTCTAGAGTAAAGCAGCAGCAAGCTACCACTGATGCGCCTGCGCTAATTATTGCTTGCGGCCTAGCTATGCGCGGAGTGGATTAATATGATGCGTATTAATTTATTACCTCATCGTCAAATCAAACGTGCAGAACGTCAGCGCGAATTTGGCTTGATGGCCTTGATGGCGGCTGGCGGAGCATGCGCGGTTATATTTTTGGGCTGGCAATTTCTTGGGGCACAAAAAGAATCACAACTCGAAAGGAATGGCCGTTTAGAAAAAGCGATTGCTAGCTTAGATAAAGAAATCGCTGACATTAAAGACTTAAAAGATCAAATTAACAATGTATTGGAACGTAAACAGATTGTTGAGAACTTACAAACTAATCGTAGCCAGTCTGTGGTGATATTAGATGAGTTGACGCGCCAATTACCGGAAGGTTTATACCTTAAGAGCATTAAGCAAACGGGTAATTTGATTACACTAGCGGGCGTCGCTGATACCAATGCGAGAGTTGCGACCTTGGTTAGGAATTTAAGTGTTTCAAATTGGTTGGAATCCCCTAATTTAGTAGAAATTAAATCACTCACTGTCAATAATATAAAACAAAACGAATTTACGCTCAATGTGAGCTTAAAAGCACAAAAAACTGATGAAGAAGCACCCAACAAGAAAAAGGTGGGAGCTAAATAATGAAATTAGATGATTTTAATAATATCGATTTTAAAAATGCTGGCAGTTTGCCCATGCCCGTCAAGTTGGTGCTACTCGGTATTTTATTTTTAATTTTAGTGGCGCTAGGTTACTGGTTTTTATGGGGTCCAGAGCTGGATGAGTTTGACCAAGCCAAGGCTAAAGAAGAAGAGTTGCGGCAAGTATTCCTGACTAAAAAAGCTCAAGCAGTGAAAATTGATGCGTATAAGCAACAAATGATTGATATTGAAAAAACTTTTGGCGCTTTGTTAAAACAGCTGCCCGATAAGTCACAAATGGATGGTTTGCTAACGGACATTAATCAAGCAGGATTAGGTCGTGGTTTAGAATTTGATTTATTTAAACCAGGTCAAGAAGTTGCGGCTGATTTCTATGCTGAGATGCCAATTCAAATTAAAATCAAAGGCAACTATCACGATATAGGCGCTTTTGCGACTGATATATCTAAGCTGTCGAGAATTGTGACACTAAACGATTTGTCAATCGCACCATTGAATAAAGACACAAAGGACAGTGTGTTAACTATGGAAGCAGTCGCAAAAACTTATCGTTATTTAGATTCTTCAGAAGTTGCGGCTAAGAAAGCTGCTGAAATGAAAGATAAAAAGAAAGATAAGAAGAAATGATAAAAAATAAATATATAAGTTTTTTATTTATTTCTGGGCTAATAATATTGCTTGTAGCATGCAATGGCGACAAGGGCGATGACCTAGATAAGTTCATGGCTACTGCGGCTAATGATATGAGTAAAAATGTTGAGCCTTTACCAGAAGTGCTACCTTATTCACCACTACAATATAACGCTGATGGCACCTTGTCTGACCCATTCAAGGCACGTAAAGCGGCAAGTAAAGCGGGTGCTTTACAGCCTAACACCAATCGACCTAAAGAAGCGTTGGAAGCTTATCCACTGGAAAGTTTGAAATATGTGGGCTCAATGAGCAAAAATAAACTCACATATGCGCTCATTAAAACGCCGGATAACACGATACAGCAGATAAAAAGAGGCAACTATATTGGACCAAACTATGGTTTGGTAACGCAAATTAACGAAAGTGATATTGTAATTAAAGAAATTATTCAAGATGACCTGACGGGTGATTGGGTAGAACATAATGCTAGTATTAATCTGCAAGAATAAATGATTGGAATGAACATGATTAAAAAGATGATAAAGCTATTTGCATTCATACTGTTGATGGGTATGAGCCTGTTTAGCAATGCGTATGCAGCTGATGAAGATTTATTTAGTAATAAAATCGAGAATATAGATTTTTCTGCACTTTCAGGTGGACGTGTCAGTATCCGAGTTCAGCTCAAAGAACCATTGGCTAATCCACCAGCAGGATTTACGCTCAATAATCCAGCGAGAATTGCACTAGATTTCCCGCAAACAGGGAATGGCATGGCAAAGAGCAATATTCCTAGCGAACAGGGTGCGTTAAAGAGTGTTTCATTAGCGCAAGCTAAAGATCGTACACGCATGGTGTTAAATCTTTCAAGAAACGTTGGTTATAACGCTGTATTGAACGGTAATGATGTCATTATTACGTTACAAGGTAATGATGCTTCAGCAGACATACCTGCTACAGAAACACGCTTTGCGGAATCGAAAGCAACCAGTGACCAAACACATGCTATTTCGGGTGTGGATTTTGCGCGTGGTAAAAACGGCGAAGGCCGCATCATGGTTGATTTGTCAGACCCAAATACTGGTATTAATATTAAACAAAAGGGCAAATTACTGATAGTTGATTTCGTGAATACTGATGTGCCTGCAGAGCTACAACGGCGCCTGAATGTTATTAATTTTAACACCCCAGTTTTGTATGTAGACACGATGAAACAGGGTAAGAATGGCCGCATGGTGATTGAACCTAAAGGTAACTGGGAACAGTCGGCTTATCAAGCAGACAACAAATTTATTATTGATGTGCGTCAGGTGATTGAGGATCCGAATAAACTGGTTAAAGGCTCTAAACCTGGTTATGCAGGCGAAAAACTTTCACTCAACTTCCAAAATATCGAAGTGCGCTCCGTATTACAAGTAATTGCTGATTTTACAGGATTGAATATCATCGCAAGTGATACAGTTACCGGCAATATTACCTTGCGTTTAAAAGATGTACCGTGGGATCAAGCTTTAGATATCATTATGAAGAACAAAGGCTTGGATATGCGTAAGACAGGCAATGTGATCTCAATTGCACCAGCTGAGGAAATTGCAGCTAAGGAAAAGGCCCAATTAGAAGCAGTTAACGCAATCGAAGACTTGGAGCCATTACGTACGGAAGCGTTTACATTGCGCTATCAAAAAGCAGAAGACTTTAAAGCTTTGCTCACTGGTTCAAAATCAGCTGGTGGTGGTGCTACCGGTCAGAATCAAAATAAAGGTGTTTTATCTAAACGAGGTACCGCGAATTCCGATGTTAGAACTAATACATTATTCATACAAGATACGGCAAGAAAACTTGCAGAGATTCAGGAAATCCTAAATAAAGTAGATGTGCCTGTGAAACAAGTGATGATTGAATCACGTTTGGTTCTTGCGAATGAAAACTTTAGCAAGGAGCTGGGTGCAAGATTTGGGATTACACAAAGAGGTACTCCAGGCAACAATATACTAACAACAGGTGGAACGCTAGGTAATACACCTACAGCAATTACAGCTGCCACTGCAACGTCTGCCGGTTCGGTTACACAGGGTCAACATAACGGGACTATTCAAACAACTACACAGGGCGTTCCTGGGACTAGTTCAGACGGACTGCCGGATTTGATGTCGAACTTACCCGTGAAAAACGCATTTGGTAGTATTGCATTTAGTCTACTTAGATTGCCAGCAGGATTACTACTTAATTTAGAATTGTCAGCGATGGAGTCTGATAAGCGCGGTAAAATCGTTTCCAGCCCACGTGTTACTACAGCTAACCAACATAAGGCAAAAATTGCTTCAGGTGTTGAGATTCCATACTTAGAAGCCTCCAGCAGTGGTGCAACTAGTGTGTCTTTTAAAGAGGCCGTACTTAGCCTAGAGGTAACACCACAAATTACACCAGATGATAAAATTATTATGGATTTAGATGTGAAAAAAGAAAAAGTGGGTCAAGTATTTTCTGGGGTGCCTTCTATCGATACTCAGAATGTAAGTACGCAAGTATTGGTTTCAAATGGTGAGACGGCTGTTCTAGGAGGGATTTATGAGCAGGTTGAGCGTAATGATGTAGATAAAGTACCTTTCTTTGGCGACCTGCCGATTATTGGTAATGCGTTCAAGAAAAGAAGTAAGGCTAGCGATAAATCTGAACTGCTTATTTTCGTTACACCAAAAATTATGGATGAAAGTTTAGGTTTAAGGTAAGCCAAACCTGACAGAACGCTCGCTTTAACTTAAAATGCCTATCATTACCTGATAGGCATTTTTTATTGCAATACAAAACATTGTGAATGGCAAAGCGAATAACATTTTTTTTATAGGCTTAATGGGCGCCGGCAAAACCACAATTGGTAAGTTGCTAGCCAAACATTTAGGCAAAGTTTTTTATGATACCGATCATGAAATTGAAAAGCGCACGGGCGTAAAAATTCCCGTCATATTTGAACTTGAAGGCGAAGCTGGTTTTCGTAAGCGCGAGACTGCGATTATTCAAGAGCTTACCAAGTTAAGTAATATTGTGATGGCGACGGGCGGTGGTGCGGTGATTGCAGAAGAGAATAGAAAGTTGCTGCAAACCTGTGGCACTGTAATTTACCTGCGCGCTAATGTGCACGAGCTTTGGCATCGTACACGCAACGATAAACATCGGCCATTACTGCAAAACGTCGATATTCGCGCTAAACTAGAGCAACTGTACGCAGAGCGAAATCCGCTGTATACGCAAACGGCCGCTCTTATTTTTGATACCGGCAATCAACCTGTTACGAATATACTTAATCAAATAGAAAAATCACTAGCAGAATTATGATGCAAACATTACAAGTAGCATTGGGTGACCGCGCTTACCCAATTCATATTGGATCTGGTTTAATTACGCAAGCAGAGTTGATTTTGCCGCATTTAAAGCGCAAACAAGTAGCAATTGTTACAAACTCAACCGTTGCGCCCCTATATCTTGAAAAGCTCGCAAAATCTTTACGAAAAGCAAGTGTTGGCGTCAATGAGATTATCCTGCCCGATGGCGAAGCCTATAAAAATAGTGAAACGTTAAATCTAATTTATGACGCTTTGCTTAAAAATCGTTGCGAGCGTAGCACAACCTTAATTGCGCTTGGTGGCGGCGTCATAGGCGATTTAACAGGTTATGCGGCGGCGACATATTTGCGCGGCGTGCCATTTATACAAATCCCAACGACTTTGTTATCGCAAGTTGATTCCAGCGTGGGCGGCAAAACTGGCATCAATCATCCGCTGGGCAAAAATATGATAGGCGCGTTTTATCAGCCCAAAGTGGTGCTGGCAGATATTGATACCTTGCAAACTTTGCCAAAACGCGAACTTTCCGCAGGCGTAGCGGAAGTCATTAAATATGGCCTAATTCGCGATGCAGATTTCTTTGATTGGCTGGAGACTAATATCGACAAGCTCATGGCCTTAGACGAAGCTGTGACTATGTACGCTATTTACCGCTCATGCAAAAATAAAGCCGAGGTTGTTGCGGCGGATGAGCATGAGGCTGGCGAACGCGCACTACTTAATTTGGGGCACACTTTTGGCCATGCGATAGAAAATGCGATGGGTTATGGTGTGTGGTTACATGGCGAAGCGGTGGCAGCGGGCACAATGCTAGCAGCCGATTTATCTCAACGTATGGGCTGGTTAAACGATGCAGATGTAAAAAGAATGCATGCCCTGCTAACCGCATCCAGCTTGCCTCTCAGAGCACCTAATTTAGGTGTTGAAAAGTACCTAGATTTAATGCAATCAGATAAAAAAGTGGCTGATGGCAAAATTCGCCTCGTGTTACAGCAAGGTATCGGCAAAGCAGTCATTACCAGCGATTACGATGTAGCAAAACTCAAGCAAACTTTAACCTGTCATGCTGAACTTGATTCAGCATCTTAGCCATCAATCAGAGATTCTGACTTTCGTCAGAATGACAAGATTAATATGACAAATTTAAGCAACAAACTAGCACTTTACGCCGCAAATCCAGAAACCTCGCTTGGGCGTCATCATGCTGAGTTAGAATCGCCAACCCGCAATGCCTTTCAGCGCGATCGCGATCGCATTATCCACTCCACCGCGTTTCGCCGCTTAGAATATAAAACGCAAGTGTTTGTGAACCACGAAGGCGATTTATTTCGCACCCGCTTAACACATAGCCTAGAAGTCGCGCAGTTGGCGCGTGGCATCGCGCGTACGCTCAATTTGCATGAGGATTTAACTGAGGCGATTGCGCTGGCGCACGATCTTGGCCATACACCGTTTGGCCACGCTGGACAAGATGCGCTAAATGACTGCATGAAGGACTTTGGCGGTTTCGAGCATAATTTGCAGTCATTGCGTGTTGTAGATAAATTGGAGCAAAGGTATGCCGAATTTGACGGATTGAATTTAACTTTCGAGCTACGCGAAGGTATTTTAAAGCATTGTTCAATTAAAAATGCCAAACAGCTAGGTGATGTTGGCCAACGTTTTTTAGATAAAACTAACCCAAGTTTAGAAGCGCAAGTGACTAATTTTGCTGATGAAATTGCTTATAATAATCATGATGTAGATGATGGCCTGCGTTCTGGCTTAATTACCATCGAACAGCTACAAAGTGTGGATTTATTTGCCTCGCAGTTAGACATTGTAAAAGGTAAATACCCAAAACTAGAGCAAAAACGGCTGATACATGAAACCATACGCCGTATGATAAACGTGCTTGTGGTAGATTTAGGCACTCAAAGTAGCGCCAATATCAGCAAGCTGAATCCAAAAAATATTGATGACGTACGCCAAGCGCATTATTTGGTGGGCTTTAGTGAGGGCATGGCTGCTAAAAATTTAGAATTAAAACAGTTTTTGCGTAAAAATTTATATCAGCATTACAAAGTCAATCGTATGAGCGCCAAGGCCGAGCGCATTATCTGCGAGCTATTTAACGTGTTTTTGGCAGATATTGGCCTTATGCCACACGAATTTCAAGAGTCGGCCAAGGCCGATAGAGCACGCGCAGTGGCGGATTATATTGCAGGAATGACAGACCGCTTCGCCATTCGCGAACATCGTAGGTTGTTTGCGGTAGAGGAGTACTTTTGAGATGCTGAATCAAGTTAAGCATGACAATGGCTTTGTGTCATTGCGGGCTTGACCCGCAATCTCATGAAATTAAGCCCAAAATCCTGAATCAAGTTCAGGATGACAGAGTAAGATTTAATCTTTCAGCGCTTCGATTAGCGGCCCTAAAAACTCCTCATAGTTTTTCCAGCGTTGCACAGAAGTTTTGTAAATTGGCTGCCTTACCTGCCAATGTGATGCTGTTTTAACCGAGCGTTCCAGTTTATGTGGCGCTAAGCAGGCATCATCCCACTCCAAGCCAATGTGGTCTATTAATTTGCGCGACCAAAATTCGGGGTCAGAAATGGTATCTTCATAGTTTATATCCATAATGCGCCCAGGCAACACTTCGTGCCAATGCCGCATAATGCGTTGGTATTGCTTGTAATGAAAGCCTAAATTGCTTAAATTAAAAGCATACGGATGTGCCTTGTTAAAGTTCTGAAAAAATATAGATAAACAGGTATCAATCGGGTTGCGTTTGGTATGAATAATTTTTATATTGGGGAACAATAAAGCGATTAAGCCCAAGTTTAAAAAGTTGTGCGGCATTTTATCGGTGATGTGTTTTGGTTTGGTGCTAGACCCCGCAATTTTTTGTAAAGTAGCTTCGTACATTTTAGCAATATCTCTCGCTTGCTCTGGGTTTATTTCCTTTACGCAATCAGGGTAAGCTGTTGCTGTGTCTAGCCTTAATGGCACGGCATAGGGCGCTTTGCCCCAAAATATCACCTCGCCTGCGCCTATCACATCAGGGTGGCTAGAAATAATTTGCTCAGTTAATGTTGTGCCAGATCGCGGCATGCCTACAATAATGACGGGTAAATCACCTTCAAATCCTAAATCCTGCCTTTCACTAAATAAATTGGTATTAAATACCTCGATTAATTTAGAAAATTTCGCTTCATCACCCTCAGGGTTATAATCCATTACCTTATTTTTAAGCGCATTTCCATTAGCGTAATACTTAAAAGCTTGCTCAAAATTATTTTGGTCATCATAAACTTTTCCCAAATTAAAATTGGCAATCGTGCGCGTTTCTTCATCCAAATCACTTTGCTCGGCAAACTTAATTAAATGCTCTGCCAGTCCATCATCGGGCTTAGATTTTCTTACCCTCGCTTTTAATAAGTAACCATTGACTTTGGTTGCATCAATCGCAATGATTTCATCACATATGGCTATCGCCGCATCCAATTTGCCGGTTTCTTGGTACACCTGCTCCATCCCAGTAAGTGACGATAAGCGTTTAGGCTCTACTTTCAATGCAGCGTTAAATTGGCTCAATGCGGCATCTGTATTGCTCATGCCTGTATAGATAATACCAAGCTGATCAATGACATCAAGGTTTTGCGGAGCAAGGTCTTCAGCTCGTTTTGCACATTCAAGCGCCTCATCATGGCGATGATTTTTGAGCAGGTAAGCCCCATATAAGCTGAAGCCGTCTAAATAATTCGGGTCAGTTTCGCAGGCCTTGTGGTATTCAAGCCCGGCTTCAAAATCTAAATTTGCTTTTTCTAGTGCATTTGCGAAACTTACTTGATACTCTGCTTGCTTAGGTGCCAAGCCAGTTGCACACTCTAGGCAATGCAGGGCGCGGTTGTAATCTTCAATATCCACATAAACCATGCCTAATACATGAAAAGCCCTGGCATTGGTTTTATCTAAATCGAGTGCGCGCTGTAAGCAAACAATCGCCGCATCATAATTTTTAGTCATGCGGTAGGCAATGCCGCAATGTATATGCGCATCGACAAAGTTTGGGGTAATTTTTAAGGCAGCTTGGTAGTGTTGAATAGCTTCATCGTAAAGTTTTTGTTCGTAGAGGCTATTAGCTAAATTGTGGTGCGTTTGTGCGTGGTTTGGCTTGGCTTTTAACAATGCCTTAAGTTGTGTTGTCGCTTTGGCATGCTGCTTACTGGCGGCATATATATAGGCTAGCGAAGCTTGAGCTTCTATCACGTTGGGGTTAATATTTAACACATCTAAAAAGTGTTTTTCTGCTTGGCTAAAAAGTCCCAGCTGTATAGCACGTTGACCTTGCTGAAAGTTGTTTGAGATGGTTTTAATTTGTTGTTGAGTAAGTTGCTTCATTTTTTAGTAACAAAATTGACAGTGTAGGCGCAAAGTTTACCTTAAAAATTGTCATTGCGGGCCTCCCTGTCATTGCGGGCTAGACCCGCAATTTCGTAGGCCGTATCAAGTACGGCATAACAAGTTCTTTTTGTCATTGCGGCCTTGAGCCGCAATCTAGTAAAATTCAATCAATGAGTTACTACGTTTACATGATGACCAATAAACCCAGTGGCGTTTTGTATATTGGCGTAACCAATGACTTAATTCGTCGCGTCTATGAGCATAAGCACCATCTCGTAAAAGGATTTACGCACCAATATAACCTTGAAATGTTAGTATGGTTTGAACAAACTGAAGATGTAAATAGTGCAATATCACGAGAAAAACAACTTAAAAACTGGCGTAGGCAGTGGAAGATTGATTTAATTGAACAGTTTAATCCAGAGTGGCATGACTTGTATGAATCTATTGTTGGTTGAGATGCTGAATCTAGTTCAGCATGACAATGTCTCTGTCATTCCGTGCTTGACACGGAATCTAAGGCTCGACCCGCAATCTCATGAGCAATGAGATGCTGAATCTAGTTCAGTATGACAGGTTCGAGTGCGGCATGGCAGATATGATGTTGCGCCATTACAACATTCGCTTAAATCTGTGCCATAAAGCCACAAAAAGCTTGCTCATCATCATAACCTTTTGGCATACTTGTCATACCTTCTTAGTAAAAAAGTAATATAGTTTTATTGGGAAAGTTCGCGAACTTTCTCGTTTTTAGTTCTAGAGTCAGAAGTGATTTAAGTATTAAAAATGAGGGTAATTTAGTAAGGCGCTTTAAATAGCAAACAAGCAGTAATCTTTTTAGAAACAAAAACTTGGAGATTTATATGAAAACGAAATTAAATTTAGCAGTTGCAGCAGCTTTATTAGCTGGTGCTTCAAGCGCTAATGCTGGCATCATGATTCCAGCTGGCGATTGGACATTGGACATCGGTGGTATCGTAAACGCATACTACACACACACAAACTTCAGTGGTGACACTGGTGCTGGCACAATGCCATTAGGTTTGGGTGACGGTAATGGTGATAGCACTTCAAACATCACTACAGGTTTGCTACCTAACTACCTATCAGTTTCTGGTAAAACTCGTCAAAACGATTTAGATGTTGGTTTCACAATCAGCATCAACCCAGGTGCTTCAACAACTTCAGCTGGTAAACAATCAGCTCACCAAGAAAATCGTCAAGCATTCTTAACATTTGGCGACAAATCATGGGGTTCTATCAAATTAGGTAAAGACTTAGGCATTTATGCTTCTGACGCTATCTTAAACGACATGACATTGTTAGGCGTTGGTGCTGGTGCTGGTTCACTTGCAGGTAACACAACTACAATCGGTCGTATTGGTACTGGCTTTATGTATGCTGACTGGAAATCACAAGTGGCTTACTCATCACCAAACTGGAATGGCTTTAGCTTTACAGCAGGTGTAACACAAGCTTGGAATGCTGATAACAGCTCAAACCGTGGTGGTTCATCACCAGCATTCGAAGGTAAAGCAAGCTACGAGTGGGCTGGCGACTTCGGCGGTAAAGTGTGGGTTTCTGGTATTACACAAAAAGTTGAAGGTTTAAGTAACGCGACTGCAGGTTCAATTGGATTCAATACCGCGGGCACTGCTGTTTCAACAGTACTCCCAACAGCAAACACTATTACTGATACTAATGACCGTGCTACTGCATGGGATATTGGTGCTACAGTTAACGTTGCTGGTTTTGGCTTAACAGGCTACTACGGTGATGGCGATGGTATTGGTCAAACATTACAGTTGGTTCAAGGTTTTGACTCAAATGGTAAGAGCCGTGATTCAGATCAATGGTACGTACAAGGTACATACACAATTCCAGGTGTAGGTACTAAATTGGGCGTAAGCTACGGTGAATCTACACTTGATGGTAACTCTATTGATGGTTTCAGTGATATCGAAGACAATATGTGGGTAGTTGGTGCTTACCACCCGATTACAAAACATTTGAACTTGGTAGCTGAATATTCAAATTCAGAGCGCGATGTGAATAATAAAGTTGCTGCAGATGCAAAAGCAGAGGCAAAAACTATTTCTCTAGGCGCAATCTTATTCTTCTAATTTAATGCAGGCTTAGCCTGTTTAAGTTAAAAGTAATAAATAAAAAACGGCAACTTCGGTTGCCGTTTTTTTATGTCATTGCGAGCGAAGCGCGGCAATCCATACAATCTAGGTTAATATAATAATTGTTAATCTATTTCTAGAACCATGAAGCAGCCAGCAGTTTACATTTTAGCAAGTGGCAAAAATGGCACACTTTATACTGGTGTTACATCCGATTTAGTTAAGTGTATATGGCAGCATAGAGAAGATTTTGGGGAAGGCTTTACTAAGCGCTATCAAGTTCATGCGCTTATTTATTACGAGTTATGTGGTGATATGCTAAGTGCAATAGCTCGTGAAAAGCAAGTTAAGGCTGGTTCGCGCAAGAAAAAGATATTGTTAATCGAATCTAATAACGCAGATTGGCTAGATTTGTACCCGACAATTATTAAATAGAGCGGGCGTCTCTGGATTGCTTCGTCGCTTCGCTTCTCGCAATGACGTTTGCTATAATCATGGATAAATAAATTTGGCTCGCATTGGAATTACACCATGAATCTATATCCAGTCACTATTGTAGAAAATTTTTACGAAAATCCAGATGCGATTAGAAAGTTTGCACTAGCGCAAAAATACACATTTTGTCATAAGAGGCTAAATTTAGAGTATGTATATCCTGGAAGTAGAACTAAAGATTTGTTTGATCTAGATAGTGCATTGCATGAAAAAATATGTAAAAAATTAGTGTCAATATTTCATAATTCAGAACACGACTATATGCGCTGGGCGCTATCGACGAGCTTTCAAAGCGTGACCGCAGAATATAATCAGGGCGTGATTCACACTGATGAGAACACTATTTTTGCAGCGGTGCTTTTTTTAACGCCTGATGCACCCTTAAAAGCTGGAACTTCAATATTTAAAAAGAATATGAATTTTAATGAAGAGCAATATATAGAGGCCGTTATGGAGAATGACGCGCGATTTAGAGCAGGAGAAATTAAAATGTTGACTGGCTATCATGACATGTTTGATGAGATTGTGCGCGTGAATAATGTTTACAACACGCTCGTACTTTACGAAGGGCGTCATTTTCATGCGGCCAATCAATTTTTTGGTAAAACGCTAAAAGATTCTAGACTGGCGCAAGTATTTTTTATTAATAAAATTGATGCACAAAAACAAAACGTATTTCCACTCAGTAGAACAAGTGCGATTAAAGTTTAATGAACAATATTTATCAACATCAAAGCTTAGTTCAGCAAGCAGATAGGCAGCAACAGGCGGGTCATAAAAGTGTGATTTTGTGGTTTACTGGTTTATCCGGAGCGGGTAAATCTACCCTTGCACATGCAGTGGAAAAAGCTCTATTTGACGCGGGTTGCCGCACTTATGTGTTTGATGGTGATAACGTCCGCCATGGCTTATGTGCCGATTTGGGTTTCTCGGCGAATGATAGACAAGAAAATATTCGTCGAATTGGCGAGATGAGTAAATTGTTTTTAGAGGCGGGCATCATTGCACTCACAGCGTTTATTTCCCCATTTCAGGCGGATCGGGACCGTGTGCGCAATTTAGTTAAAAGTGGTGAGTTTGTTGAAATATACTGTAAAGCAAGCTTGAGTGTATGCGAGCAGCGAGATATAAAAGGGCTTTACGCTAAAGCAAGACGGGGCGAAATTAAGGATTTTACAGGTATATCTTCACCATATGAGCTGCCATTATCACCAGAATTGACGCTAGATACGGGTGCAGAATCACTAGAAGTTTGCGCCAATAAGGTAATTAATTATCTTAGAGCGCGTGGCATCATTGCATGAAGTCTTGTCATTGCGGGCTTGACCCGCAATCTCGTGGCTAGATGCTGAATCAAGTTCAGCATGACAGCTATTTTAATTTAATGCCCTGCAAGCCAATATCCATAAGGCTTGCAGGGCATTGTTTTTTTTAATCATCAATCCCTAATTCTTGAATTTTCCGCGTGAGTGTGTTGCGTCCCATGCCCAGCTGATTAGCGGCTTCTATGCGCCTGCCATCGGTGTGTTGCAAGGCCTTGGTGATCATCACACGCTCAAAGTCATTAGTGCGCGCTTCCAATACATTTTGTTCACCGCGGTTTAGCGCATCCGCTACTTCTGCAGCTAAGGCTTCTTGCCATGAGTTTGTGCCAGAAGATTTTGAACCATCCTCTTTTAGTTCAGGCGGCAAATCAGCTACATCTACATTTTGCCCCGGTGCCATCACAGTGAGCCAGTGGCATACGTTTTCTAGCTGGCGCACGTTGCCGCTCCAATTAACGGCGCTTAAATAACGTAAAGCAGCGGCTGAGAGTTGCTTTGGTTCTACCCCCAGTTCTTGCGCGCTATGAGCTAAGAAATGTTTGGCAAGGTGCGGGATATCTTCGCGACGTTCGCGTAGTGGCGGCAATCTTAATCTAATGACATTCAACCTGTGAAATAAGTCTTCCCGGAACAGCCCTAGTTTTACGCGTTCTTCCAAATCCTGATGGGTGGCAGCAATCACGCGCACATTTACCTTAAGCGGTTGGTGACCGCCAACACGGTAAAATTGACCATCACTTAATACGCGCAGCAAGCGTGTTTGCAAATCTGCTGGCATATCGCCGATTTCATCTAAAAAAAGTGTTCCGTTATCTGCTTGCTCAAAACGTCCGCGCCGCGCGGCCGCAGCACCAGTAAATGCGCCCCGTTCGTGACCAAATAACTCTGATTCTAATAAATCTTTAGGAATGGCCGCTGTATTGATGGCAATAAAGGGCTTTTCCGCGCGTGGGCTATGTTTATGCAAGGCGCTGGCGACTAACTCCTTACCGCTGCCCGATTCTCCGTTTATAAGTACCGTAGCATGCGAACGGCTTAGGCGGCCAATGGCGCGAAAAACCTCCTGCATGGCAGGTGCTTGGCCAATGATTTCGGGGGTTTCTTCTAGCGCCACATTGTCCACCGCTTGGCGCATGCTTTCTTCTACCGCGCGCTTGATTACGTCAATCGCTTGGTCAACATCAAAAGGCTTGGCTAAATATTCAAACGCGCCTCCTTGAAATGCCGCCACCGCACTTTCTAGGTCAGAATACGCGGTCATAATAATCACTGGAATATCAGGAAACCTTTGCTTTACTTCGGCCAAAAAATCGAGCCCAGAGCCATTAGGCATGCGGATGTCACTGACAATCACTTGCGGCTGTTCACGATTTAAGGCGTTAAGCGCCTCGGCTACAGAAGAAAAAGTTTTAAACTCCATATCCGTGCGTGCAAGCGCTTTCTCAAACACCCAGCGAATTGATTTATCGTCGTCTAAAATCCAAATTGGTTTCATATATTTCTCAGTCTTTGCCTTTTGTTGCAATTTATTGTTGAATGTTTGCGTGCTTCATGACGGTACTCTCAACTGGTAACAAAATGGTGAAGCAAGTATTGCCAGGTTGACTTTCACAATCAATCATGCCGTGATGTTGTGTAATAAAAGTTTGTGCTAGGGCAAGCCCAAGGCCGCTTCCACCCTCGCGTCCAGACACTAGAGGGTAAAAGATTTTATCGCGAATGTCGGCAGAAATGCCTGGTCCATTGTCGATAATTTGTAATTTTATGGCGACTCGATAACGCTTTTTAGCGAGTGTGACTTGGCGTTCTGCACGGGTTCTTAATACAACTTCCGCATTTGGTGTGCCAGCAGATTGCATGGCTTGCACAGCGTTGCGTGCTATATTAAGCACGGCTTGAATGAGTTTTTCGCGATCACCAATTAATTCGGGCAAGCTGGTATCGTAATCGCGCTTAACCTTGATGTTGTTGGGTGATTCAGCAAGTAGCAAACTGCGCACGCGCTCAAGCACCTCATGAATATTCGTAGATTCATATTTCGGCACGCGATGTGGCACCAACAGCCTATCCATTAAGCTTTGCAGCCTATCGGCTTCTTTAATAATTACTTGTGTGTACTCACGCAGATTTGGGTTTGGCAACTCGTGTTCTAGCAATTGCGCCGCGCCGCGCAGGCCGCCTAAAGGATTGCGAATCTCATGTGCAAGATTTCGTAAAAGCTCAGAATTGGCTTGCTGCTGAATCAGCATGCGCTCTTCGCGGGCGATGCGAAGCTGCTGATCCATCTGCTGAAACTCAAGCAATAAAGTTGCTTCGCCAATATCCACAGGTGTTACCGTGCAAGTAACGGCAAATGATTGTTGCCTCACGGTAGTAATTGCAAATTCGTGCTCGCGATACGGGCTATCATTTTTAACCGCATTATCAATCGCTATTTGCAAGATTTCGCAATGTAAAAACACTTCTGAAATATGGCTGCCATGAATTTGTGTGGCACTTAGCGCGAATAAAATTTCTGCGCTTGGGTTGGCATAAACCACTTTGTGTGATTGATTGAGCAATATCACCGCAGTGGCGAGATGCTCTAAACCAGCAAAACCTGAAGGAATATTTTGTAGCATGGCTTATGATTGTATAACAACTGAATAATTGCTTGGGTGCATACTTAAGCATAAGCAAAAGGCAAGCCAGCTTTGATGCTGGTCTAAAACTGAAACGATTTGACTAATTTATATTGCTAATTTCTTTTTCTAATAACTCAATATTACGTTGATGCGCATCCACTTCAGCTTGTAAGCCCTTCATTTTTTCGTCAAATTTAGGCACGTTGCGCATGGTTTTACCATCTTTGGTTTTATAAACTTCGGGGTTAGAAGCGCCTTCTTCATAAGCTTTTTTGGCGTTTTCCAGCGCTTTTTTCTCGCCGTCTAATTCGCTTTGTAATATCTCTTTACGTTTGCCATCGCGTTGATTTTGTGTACCTTCATCCACCTTGGGAAAGCTTGCTGGTGTTGCTGTTCGTGTTGATGGTGTGCGTTTTTTTTCGCCACTAGAATCAGTACCAAAGTTGGTATCTGCAGGCTCTAATTGCAGTTTTTTTGCGCCTTTAATTTTTACGTTAGAATAGGTTATGCGTCCTTCGGCATCTACATGTTTATAGATTTCAGCATGCGCTAATTGGGGCAGCATTAAGGCCGATAAAAAAATGCTTAAAAAAGTAATTTGTTTATTCATACCAATAGTTTAGATGAGACTCTTACAGTTAGCAACGAAGTATTGGCTATTTTGGTTGACTGTTTTCGCTCAAAAAGAAATAAGTGCGCTACTTACAACAAGCAAAAATGAAAAAAGGCAGCCTGAGCTGCCTTTCTACAAAATAGCGCAGTGTAGTCCGCCCTATTTTGGTGCATAAACAAACTTAACTTAACAGCTGTAGTACATACCAAACTCAATTGGGTGTGGTGTCATACGCATTTTGGTGACTTCTTCCATTTTTAATTCAATGTAAGCATCAATCCAGTCATCCGTAAATACACCGCCACGGGTTAAGAATTCGCGATCTTTATCCAAATACTCAAGCGCTTGGTCTAATGAAGAACATACGGTTGGAATCTGCGCATCTTCTTCTGCAGAAAGATGGTATAAGTCTTTGGTTGCTGGCTCGCCTGGGTGTATTTTGTTTTGTACGCCATCTAAACCAGCCATCATCAACGCGCTAAATGCCAAGTACGGGTTAGCGATTGGGTCAGGAAAACGCGCCTCAATACGACGTGCTTTTTCGCCATGTACAAATGGAATACGGATAGAAGCAGAGCGGTTTTTAGCTGAATAAGCCAATTTAACTGGTGCCTCAAAGCCTGGAACCAAGCGTTTGTATGAGTTCGTACCTGGGTTGGTAATAGCGTTTAAAGCGCGTGCGTGTTTGATAATTCCGCCAATGTAGAACAAGGCAAACTCGCTTAAACCCGCATAGCCATTGCCTGCAAACAAGTTTTTGCCATCTTTCCAAATAGATTGATGCACGTGCATACCGCTACCGTTATCACCAACGATTGGTTTTGGCATAAATGTCGCTGTTTTGCCGTAAGCGTGTGCAGTGTTTAACACGACGTATTTAAGCAATTGCGTCCAATCCGCACGTTGCGTTAATGTGCTGAACTTTGTACCGATTTCACATTGGCCAGCCGTAGCCACTTCATGGTGATGCACCTCAACTGGCACACCCATTTCTTCAAGCGTCATACACATGGCTGAGCGAATATCTTGCAATGAATCAACTGGAGGCACTGGGAAATAACCGCCTTTAACCGCTGGGCGATGTCCTGTGTTGCCGCCTTCAAAGGTATCGCCAGATGCCCATGCGCCTTCTTCTGAATTAATTTTAACGCTAGAGCCTTGCATGCTAGATGACCATTGCACGCTGTCAAAAATAAAGAATTCTGGTTCTGGACCAAAATAAGCGGTATCGCCCAAGCCGCTTGATTTTAAATACGCTTCAGCGCGTTTTGCCAAGCTACGTGGGTCGCGCTCGTAGCCTTTGCCATCGGTTGGGTCAACCACATCGCAAGTTAAAATCAGTGTTGGCTCGTCCATAAATGGGTCGATATTCGCGGTGGTTGGGTCTGGCATTAATTGCATGTCAGATGCTTGAATACCTTTCCAACCGCTAATTGAAGAGCCATCAAATGCATGACCTTCAGTAAATTTTTCTTCATTAAAGTGAGAAACGGGCACGGAAACGTGCTGTTCTTTACCGCGCGTATCGGTAAAACGAAAATCAACAAACTTGATATCGTTATCTTTTACCATTTTCATTACTTTAGCCACTGACATCAGAATCTCCTAGACGATATTTGGACAAAACAAATTAATTAAATTTTTACTACAAAACTTTATAAGCACAGTATTTTAGCAGGAACTGTGCCAGCAAAAAATAGAAAAAATTGGTTTTTAGTCATTCACTTAGCAAAAACATGAAAATTCATATGCTCAAAAAAAGTGCATAAGCTTTAAAATAGCACCATATTAGTGCATGGCAGGATTGCCATTGTTGCATTTGATTTCGCGCTATAATTTGTACAAGCAAATGCAGTTAAAGGAGTTTGAAATGGAAACGATGAGCAAAATACTTGAGCGCGCAAAAAAACGTGCAGAAGAATCAAACTTGCCTTACGCAGGCGCGCTTACGCCGCAAGAGGCATATGAAATATTGCAAAAAACGCTACACGCTAAATTGGTGGATGTGCGCAGCGAGGCGGAACTAGATTTGGTAGGTAAAGTCCCTAGTGCAGCACACATTGAGTGGGCGTTCTACCCAGGCATGGTTGCCAACCCTGATTTTGCGACGCATTTAGAGATGCAAGTTGATAAGGAAGCGTTGGTTATTTTTATGTGTCGCACTGGTGGGCGCTCACATAATGCTGCCGCAACAGCAGCAAAGTTAGGCTTCACTGAAGCATACAATATGCTAGAAGGCTTTGAAGGCGAAGCAAATGCAGAAAAACAACGCACATTAATCAATGGCTGGAAAAAAGCTGGTTTGCCCTGGAATAATTAAGGTTTAACAAATTGACAGACAAGTATGCCAAGCCTTTAATTGCTGTTGACCGCTACGCGGTCGTGGGCAACCCTATCGCGCACAGCAAATCGCCACAAATTCATCAGGCATTTGCCAAACAAACGGGTCAAGATATTAGCTACAAGGCAATTTTAGCGCCGTTGGATGAGTTCGAGGTGACAGTTCGCAGACTAATTGACGATGGCTACAAAGGTGTCAATATTACCGTGCCATTTAAATTGCAGGCATTTTTACTTAGCGATTCACTCTCACCGCAGGCGCAATCGGCGGATGCTGCAAATACCCTCATTCTCAATCAAAAAAATATTCAAGGTCATAATACAGATGGCATTGGTTTAATAAACGATATTACCAAGAATTTAGGTGTTGCCCTGCAAGGCAAGCGGGTATTGCTTCTTGGGGCAGGTGGTGCTGCAGAAGGCGTTTTTCAACCCATTTTAGAGCAAAAACCTGAAACACTGGTGGTCGCTAATCGCACATTAGATAAAGCGCAAAAAATGGTGAATAAATCACCTAAAAAAGCTAGTGCCAGCAGTTTTGAAGAGTTACAAGGTCAGTTTGATATTGTCATTAACGCCACTTCTACAGGCTTAAGTGATGTTGCCTTACCTATTTCCAACAATATTTTTGCAGTAGGTTGTTTAGCTTACGAGATGATGTACGGTCGTGAAACGCCATTTATGAAGTTTGCAAAAGAAAATGGCGCGCAGGTGGCAGATGGTTTGGGAATGCTAGTAGAACAAGCTGCGGAAGCTTTCTACATTTGGCGTGGTGTGCGACCACAAACCGCGCCAGTGATAACTATGCTGAGAAACGCTAATTGATTCGTTGGTTGTTTTACAAATCGCCCAACGCCTCATTAAGCGTGGGCGGGCTTTTTAAGCGTTTTTTTGTGCTATTTGTGCTTTTTGTGCTGCTATTTCAACTTTGGGTTTTTCTGCATATTTGCTGGTGGACAAAATTCAATCCTACTTCCACTGCCTTTATGAATGCGCGTTTGCAGGTAATGCAGGAAAAAAATCCCGATGCTCAGTTAAAACACAAATGGGTTGAATACAGCAAAATATCGAATCATCTAAAGCGTGCAGTGGTGGCCAGCGAAGATTCCAAATTCAAACATCACGAAGGCTTTGATTGGGAAGGCATCGAAAAAGCCTATGAAAAAAATCTGAAAAAAGGCAAATTGGTCGCAGGCGGATCCACCATTAGTCAGCAGCTCGCTAAGAATTTATTTTTATCTTCCAGTCGCACGCCGTGGCGTAAAGGCGAAGAAGTCATCATCACCTTTATGTTAGAAAAAATGATGAGCAAACGCCGCATTTTAGAGATTTATTTGAACGTGATTGAGTGGGGAAACGGCGTATTTGGCGCAGAAGCCGCGGCGCGACATTACTACAAAACCAGCGCTGCAGGCTTGGGCAAAATGCAATCGGCAAAACTGGCAGCGATGATACCGCAACCACGTTTTTACGATGATCACCGAAGTACGCGTTATTTAAATCGTAGAACTGCGACCATACAAGCTAGAATGCGTTTTGCAGAGTTGCCATAAAAGTTAAAAATAACTCGCCCTGCGAGCCAATATCCATAAGTCTTACAGACTAGCCCTTTAAACATTGTTTTTATACTATCAAGTTAAGGAGAGTTTAAATGGATTGGCAGATTATTGTTGCAATTTTATTGGTGGTGATTGGTGTTGCAGGTACTATTTTACCGATGTTACCAGGCGTACCACTAGTGTTTGCAGGCTTGTTATTAGCGGCTTGGACAGATAGTTTTGATAAAGTCAGTATTTTTACAATCGTCATTATTGGCATCATTGCTGGTTTAGCTTGGGTGGTCGATTTTGTGGCTTCTATTGCAACAGCCAAAAAATTTGGCGCTAGCAAATATGCACTGTGGGGCGCAGCTATTGGTGCTGTGGTTGGCATTGCAGGCGGCATAGTTGGCTTAATAGTTGGCCCTGCCATAGGTGCCATTATTGGTGAGCTGATTGCGCATAAAAATACTGGCAAAGAAGCGACCAGCAAAGCTACGACAGTTGGTATTGCGGCTGGCTTGGGTTTTGTGTTGGCGCTAGCAGTAAAGATTGTGCTAGTGCTAATTATGTTGGCGGTATTTGCATACGCTTATTACAAGTAAAAATATCATTGCCCTGCAAGCCAATATCCATAAGGGTTGCAGATCATTAACATTTAATTCTTTTCAACTTATTTTGTGAGTTTTACAATGATTTTTCTCACGATTGGGGCAATCAGTAAAATACTGGGGAAGGCAATCGGCCAAGCGAGTAAAAATGAATGTAGCCATTTGCTGATAAAATTTTGCGTAAAGCCTAAGTGAATGGCGGTAAGTACGCCTGACATCAGCAATGCCATCAGTAGCGACATTAAAAAAGCGAATAATAAATCTGAATGTTTGGTGTTAATTTTCATATTTAAACTAAAAAATCGCTTTCAAGTATTTTCCAGTATAACTTTTTGCATTGTCTGCTACTGTTTCTGGCGTGCCTTCGGCAATCACCATGCCGCCGCCATCGCCGCCTTCTGGGCCCATGTCAATTATCCAATCCGCGGTTTTAATCACGTCCAGATTATGTTCGATAATCACCAGCGTGTTACCCGCATCGCGCAGGCGGTGAATCACGTCCAATAAAAGCTGAATGTCGGCAAAGTGCAAGCCAGTCGTCGGCTCGTCAAGAATATACAGCGTGCGGCCAGTATCGCGCTTGCTAAGCTCGAGTGAGAGTTTTACGCGCTGCGCCTCGCCACCGCTCAATGTGGTAGCGCTTTGGCCAAGCGTAATGTAGCCCAAACCAACGTCTAGCAAGGTTTTCAGCTTGCGCGAAATTACTGGCTGCGCGCTGAAAAATGTATGCGCTTGCTCCACTGTCATTTCTAAAACTTCGCGAATATTTTTTCCTTTAAAGTGGATTTCCAGCGTTTCGCGGTTATAGCGCTGACCTTTGCACACGTCGCAAGGCACGTAAACGTCGGGTAAAAAGTGCATCTCGACGCGAATCACGCCGTCACCTTGGCAAGCTTCACAGCGGCCACCTTTTACGTTAAACGAGTATCTGCCTGGCCCGTAGCCACGCGCACGGCTTTCAGGCACTGCGGCGAATAAATCGCGTATCGGCGTAAACAAACCTGTGTAAGTTGCGGGGTTGCTGCGCGGCGTGCGCCCAATCGGGCTTTGATCCACATCTACCACTTTGTCGAAAAATTCCAAACCTTCAATTGTGTCAAACGATGCGGGCTCTGTGTGGCTACCGTATAAATGCTGCGCGACAGCGCGGTAAAGCGTGTCGTTAATTAACGTGGATTTGCCGCTGCCAGAAACGCCAGTGACGCAGGTGAGCAAGCCGATAGGTAGCTCGAGCTTTACATTTTTTAAGTTATTGCCGCTTGCGCCAAAAAGTGAGAGCCAGCGTTTTGGGTCGGCTTTGGTGCGGGATTTTTTATATTCAATTTGTTTTTTACCGCTTAAATATTGGCCAGTAAGCGATTTTGGATTGGCTTGAATTTCTGCGGGTGTGCCTTCTGCGACAATTTGCCCGCCGTGTTCGCCCGCGCCAGGGCCAATATCCACCACGTAATCAGCTGCCAAAATTGCGTCGTGATCGTGCTCGACTACAATCACTGTGTTGCCGATGTCGCGTAAACGCTTCAGCGTTTCCAAAAGCCTATCGTTATCGCGCTGATGTAAACCAATGCTTGGCTCATCCAGCACATACATCACACCCGTTAAGCCGCTGCCAATTTGCGAAGCCAAGCGAATACGTTGTGCCTCGCCACCAGACAAGGTTTCGGCAGAGCGCGAAAGCGATAAATATTCCAGCCCGACGTTGGTTAAAAATTTAAGTCTATTTTGAATTTCCGTGACAATTTTATCGGCAATGGCCAGCTTGGCGCCTTGTAATTTAAGCGTTTCAAAAAAAGTGAGTGCTTGCTTTAGCGGCACTTCACATACTTCATGAATATTTTTATTACCTACTTTTACGTGACGAGCTTCAATGCGCAAACGCGTGCCAGCGCAATCTGGGCAAGCTTGATTATTCAGATATTTGGCCAATTCTTCGCGCACGGCGGAGGAATCGCTCTCGCGATAACGGCGTTGCAAGTTGTGCAAAATGCCTTCAAAAGAATGTGTTTTGCCAAAAAATGTACCGCGCTCGTTGAGATATTTAAAGGCAATTTGCTCTTTGCCACTACCGTTTAGCAGCACATCTTGAATATTTAGCGGAAGTTCTTCAAACGCAGTTTCCAAATCAAAATTGTAATGCGCAGCCAAACTCGCTAGCATTTGAAAATAAAATTGATTACGCTTATCCCAACCTTTAATGGCGCCGCTTGCGAGTGAAAGTGTGGGGAAAGCTACCACGCGTTTTGGATCGAAAAAGCTGATGTTGCCTAAACCATCGCATTTTGGGCAGGCGCCCATTGGGTTGTTGAAACTGAATAGGCGCGGCTCAAGTTCTGCAAGTGAGTAATCACACACTGGGCAAGAAAATTTAGCTGAGAATAAATGTTCTTTCTCGGCATCCATTTCATATGCAATCGCCTTGCCATCAGCCAAGCGCAGCGCGGTCTCTAGGCTTTCTGCTATGCGTTGCTTCATATCTTCTTTTACCTTAATACGGTCAACCACCACATCCACATTGTGCTTGGTGGTTTTGGCCAGTTGCGGCAACGCATCCATTTCGTAAATTTTGCCATCAATTCTTAGCCGTACAAACCCTTGCGCTTTTAGCTCATCAAATAAATCTAGCTGCTCGCCTTTGCGCTCTCGCACCACGGGCGCAAGTATCATCAACTTGGTGTCTTCGGGCAAATTCAATACGCTGTCCACCATCTGACTAACGGTCTGTGCCTCAAGCTTAATGCCGTGTTCAGGGCATTCTGGGTCGCCCGCGCGTGCATACAGCAAGCGCAAATAATCGTGAATTTCGGTGACCGTGCCAACAGTGGAACGTGGATTGTGCGAAGTGGCTTTTTGCTCAATAGAAATCGCGGGCGAAAGGCCTTCAATTAAATCGACATCGGGCTTATCCATGCGCGCCAAAAACTGCCGCGCGTAGGCGGAAAGGCTTTCCACATAACGGCGCTGGCCTTCTGCGTAAAGCGTATCAAACGCGAGTGATGATTTACCAGAGCCCGAAAGCCCAGTGATGACAATCATTTTATTACGCGGCAAATCCAGCGAAATATTTTTGAGATTATGGGTGCGCGCACCACGGATTTTGATAAATTCCATTAAGCTTTTACGAAAATTAAGGCAACCTGTTAATATACGCAATTATTCAAGTTTCAGCTAACCAAATAATGCAAATTTCCGAAAAAATGCCCGCAAACGAGCTTAAAGCCAGTATCAGTTTGGCTTCTATTTACGGTTTGCGCATGCTGGGCATGTTCCTCATTTTGCCGATTTTTGCGATTTATGCGACGCAGTACGAAGGCGGCAATAACAGCATGTTGGTTGGCGCTGCTCTTGGCGCTTATGGGCTTACGCAAGCCTTATTTCAATTGCCTTTTGGCATGGCATCCGACAGATTAGGCCGTAAAAAAATTATCTATATTGGGCTCTTGATGCTGGTTGTCGGCAGCATTATTGCGGCATTGGCGACAGATATTACGACGGTCATTTTAGGCCGCGCTATTCAAGGCGCAGGTGCTGTTTCTGCAGCCGTGACGGCGCTGTTGGCTGATTTAACGCGCGAAGAAAACCGCACCAAAGCCATGGCGATGATAGGCGCTACGATTGGCGTTACGTTTGCCATTTCGTTGGTGTTAGGGCCTGCGTTGGCACACTGGGCGGGTATTGCAGGCATATTTTGGCTAACGGCGATTTTGGCAAGTTTGGCGATTTTGGTGGTTAAATTTGTGGTGCCGAACCCAATCATCAGCAGTTTTCACTCCGATGCTAGCGCTGCACCAGCCAAGTTAAAAGACGTGTTAAAAAACGTGCAATTATTACGCTTAAATTATGGCATTTTCGCGCTGCATGCCGCGCAAATGGCCATGTTTATCGTGGTGCCGTTTGCCATACAAAAAACCAGCAGTTTGGATGTCAATCATCATTGGCAAGTGTATTTACCGATTTTGCTTGGCTCGTTCCTATTAATGATTCCCGCGATTATTGTGGGCGAAAAACGCAATAAATTAAAACCCGTGTTTATTGGTGCAGTGGCGTTAATGCTAGTTGCACAAATTTGTTTTGCTAATTTTATTGACAGTTTTTGGGGAATTGTATTTTCGCTATTTGCCTATTTTGTGGCATTTAATATTTTAGAGGCTTCGTTGCCTTCACTTATTTCCAAGCTCGCGCCTGCTGCAGCAAAAGGCACAGCGATGGGCGTTTACAATACTTCGCAATCGCTAGGCGTGGCGGTGGGTGGTTTGGTTGGCGGTTATTTGGCGCATCATTATAGTTATTCAGTGGTGTTTATGTTTTGCGCGGCGTTGATGAGCGTTTGGTTATTGCTGACTTTTAGCATGAAAACTCCACCCAGCGTTAAAACAAAGATGTATCATTTAGGGGAAACGTCTGAGGCGCGCGCAAGCGAATTAGGCAAAATAATTTCAGCCTTGCCCTACGTGCACGAGGCGGTGGCGATTGCTAATGAAGGCATGTTAATTGTTAAAATAAAAAATCAAGCCGCTTTAAATAATATGCAAGTCGATGAAAACGAGATTTTAAAATTGATTGGGAGTAAATAATGGCATCGGTAAATAAAGTAATTTTGGTGGGAAATTTAGGACGTGATCCTGAGGTGCGTTACATGCCGAATGGCGAGGCGGTGTGCAATTTTAGTATTGCTACGACTGAAAACTGGAAAGATAAATCGGGCGTAAAGCAAGAAAAAACGGAGTGGCACAACATTGTGATGTATCGCCGTTTGGCGGAAATCGCGGGCGAATACCTTAAAAAAGGTCGCCCAGTTTACGTGGAAGGCCGCTTGCAAACGCGCAAGTGGGAAAAAGACGGCGTGACGCGCTACACCACAGAAATTATCGGCGACCAAATGCAAATGCTCGGCAGCAAAGATGGCGGCGGTTCAGGCGCAAGTTACGATGGCGGTATGGATCAAGGCGGTGCGCCCGATGATATGAATCAAGCACCAAGTCGTGCTGCGCCACAACAAACTGCAGGGCAAGCACCTGCAAAATCTGGCAGCAATTTTGATGATTTTGAAGACGATATTCCGTTTTAGAGTTTATCATTTTTGATTGAAAACAGACGCTCTGAAACCCAATATCTCTTTGGGTTACAGGACATTAAAAAGCCCGCAATTGCGGGCTTTTTAATTGAAGTTAAGCTTATTTTAAAACTGCACCACCATAGACTTTTCCTGCCAGCCCAGGCGCAATAATGCCGTATTGCAAGCCGATACGCTCGCCAGTTGTTCCTAAAAACGAGCCTTGAATAAGACTGCTGCCGAACGCCCCTGTACAGCCTGTGTTGCAAGTTGTGCCGATATTGTTGGTTACTGTGCCGCCAGCAGCGAGGGAATTGCTGCCAATGTTGCCAGTGCCAACTAAATTAAATGTGCCGTAAGAAGTTGTAGGAACAGTAATATTGTAACCAAACGTATTTGCTGTAAAGTTGAAGTTAAACAAACTGCCGCCAGTTAAGTTGCTTGCGCCAATCGTTGTGACTGTAGCAGGGTTGGCATTGCTTACCAAAAATGGTGCGGTAGAAGCAAATACTGTGTAGGTGCTACCAGTAAGTCTAGCTAGCGAACCAACAGGCGTGGCGCCCGCAATATAGTCGAGCCGACCAATTTTATTGCCCCCATTATTGTAATTGCCATCTACTGCTTGACCCCAAGCCACAATACCATCGGAGTTAAAACTAGCGAATTTATTTGGATTAATGTCGGTGTTACCTGATTTTGCTCTTTTAAGCGCATCGCCATTAAATTCGAGGTCGGCGTTAAATACTTGGTTATATTTACCGTTGTCTGTTGCGGCAAAAGAAACTATCGTGCCAGGGCCATCCTTCAGAGTAGCTATGATAGTGGGTATGCCAGTACTTGTGGTAGAGCTGGCTGCGGTAAATACAGGTGTTGAACTGCCAGTGCCCGAACTGCCAGAACCGGAATTGCCTGAATTGGAAGCTCTGGTTGTGCCAGTTCCCGAGTTGCTAGAGCTAGAGGCAGTATCTGTAGCTACTACAGTTCCTGAACCAGTTGTTGAGGCCGTGTCTGTAGCAGCTGTGCTTGAGCTCGAATCGGTAGCCGTATCAGCAACAGCGCTAGTGTCTGTAGAGGTGGCGCTTGAATTAGATTTTGAATCTTTAGAATCATTAGAAGCCACTTTTGTTTCTTCAGCTTTAGGCGCAGGTGCTGATGCAGTCGCCACTTTGCTACTTGGTTTTGGCTTCGCGCCTACACCTGCCACCTCAACCGATTGACCCGTTGCGGCATTTAAACAACCGCCAGAGTTACACACATCTACACTACCGTGGTTGGTAGTCATTAACAGGTTATTATCGTTAAAATTAACGGTGAATTCTGTGCCGCGAATACCAATCGTTGCTACAGCAGTTTTAAGCTGATAACGATCGCGATTTTTATGGCCGATTAAGCCGCTAATGGTGCGCAAGCCGCCTTTAATCAGCTCGGTAAAGCCATATTCGGTACCATCTTCTTTACCAGAAAATTCATATTTATTTATTTTGTAGATAGTATTGGGTTGTAACGACACTTTACCGCCATCAATTAAGGCAAGTTGCAGGCGGCCATCTTTTGTTTCAACTGTATCACCCGTGTTAAGCGCATCATTTTTGGCCGCTTGTTTTACAGTTTTATCCGCTCGAATAATGCTGACATCGCCAGTTTTATAAGTGACGGTGCCCGCTTGTCCCGCAAACGTAAGCTGTGAAATCATTAATGCAATGACAAACACACACGTTTTTATAAAAAATAAGTTTTTTATCATGGTTTTACACCCTATATAAATCCGTAGCCAGCAATAACAATCAATTAAACATTTAGTTGACATCAGTTATAATCTAATTTTGTTCAATCAAAGCAATATCAAGCTAAAACTATGCCAATTTATGATTTTCAATGTACTAGCTGTGGCCATAAAGATGAATTGATGCGTAAAATCAGCGAAGCTAGTACCATGGTTTGCCCAAGTTGCAGCAAAGAGACGTTTTCTAAAATGTTGTCTGCACCAAGCTTTCAGTTGAGTGGTACTGGTTGGTATGCCTCTGATTTTAAAGATAAAAAAATTAATAAAACACAAGCAGAAACTGGTAATTCGGAAACAAAATCAGCCGAAGTTGTTACAAAGCCTGTGGTCACAACGGCACCAGTCGCTGAATAAGTATATTTGTAATTAATGCGCTAATTTATTGAATGAATATGAAAAAATATTTTATCACTGGCCTGCTGGCACTCGTCCCATTGTTTATCACAATTTGGGTACTCAGCACGCTCATTAACACCATGGATCAAAGCCTGACGCTGCTTCCAGAGGCATGGCAGCCCAAACAATTGTTTGGTTTTAATGTGCCAGGTCTTGGTGTTTTACTCACTTTGGGTATCATTTTTGTCACAGGTTTGGTGGCTACTAACATTTTTGGGCAACAGTTGATTGTGTGGTGGGAGTCGCTACTTTCGCGCGTGCCTTTTGTAAAGTCTATTTATTCCAGCGTCAAACAAGTGTCGGATACGCTGTTTTCAAATTCGGGCAATGCCTTCCGCAAGGCAGTATTGGTGCAGTATCCTCGCTCGGGTAGCTGGACAATTGCCTTTGTGACGGGCGCCCCAGGGGGCGATGTGGTGAACCACTTAACGGGCGACTACATTAGCATTTACGTGCCCACTACACCCAATCCTACTTCTGGCTTCTTTTTGATGATGCCTAAGGCTGATGTAATTGAGCTGGAAATGAGTGTGGACGAGGCTTTGAAGTACATTATTAGCATGGGCACCGTTGCGCCAAAAGACACACTTACTAAACAATTACGATTTCAACAAACACGACTATAGAATATTTTAAATTATGATGCGTACACATTATTGCGGCCATTTAAACCGCTCCCACATTGGTCAAACCGTTACTCTATGCGGCTGGGCACACCGCCGCCGCGATCATGGCGGTGTGATTTTTATTGATTTGCGTGATAGAGAAGGCATGGCGCAAATTGTCATCGACCCAGATACGCCAGAAGCCTTTAAACATGCGGAGTCTGTACGCGGTGAATACGTATTAAAGGTAACATGTAAGGTACGCGCGAGGCCAGAAGGTACAGTCAATAGCAATCTTCCCACGGGCGAAGTGGAAATGTTAGCCTCCGAAATCGAAATTTTGAACGCTTCTTTAACGCCGCCTTTCATGTTAGATGACGAAAATTTGACAGAAACGGTGAGATTGCAACATAGATACATCGATTTGCGTCGTCCTGCTATGCAAAAAAACATGATGTTGCGCTACCGCGTCGCTAAAACTTTGCGCGATTATTTAGACGTGAATGGTTTTATTGAAGTAGAAACGCCAATGCTCACACGTAGCACGCCAGAAGGCGCGCGCGATTACTTGGTGCCAAGCCGCGTGCATGCAGGCCAATTCTTCGCTTTACCGCAATCACCGCAATTGTTTAAACAATTGTTGATGGTTTCGGGGTTTGATAGGTATTTTCAAATCACCAAATGCTTCCGCGATGAAGATTTGCGCGCTGATCGCCAACCAGAATTCACGCAAGTGGATATTGAAACCTCGTTCATGACTGAAAACGAGATTATGGACATTGTCGAAGAGATGATTCGACAAATGCTGAAATCGGTGCAAAACGTCGATTTGCCAGCCGCTTTCCCGCGTATGAGTTTTCACGATGCGATGAACAAATACGGATCAGACAAGCCCGATATGCGCGTTACGCTAGAACTTACTGAGCTTTCTGACGTGATGAAAGATGTCGACTTCAAAGTGTTCGCAGGTGCAGCCAATATGGTGGGCGGCCGTGTCGCTGCGTTGCGTGTGCCGAATGGTGCAGCCATTAGTCGTAGCGAGATTGATGCTTATACTGAGTTCGTTAAAATCTATGGCGCTAAAGGGTTGGCATACATCAAGATTAACGACATCACCAAATTGAATGAAGAAGGCCTGCAAAGCCCAATCGTTAAAAATATTCACGTTAGAGCATTACAAGCGATTATCGACCGCACTGGTGCGCAGAATGGCGATATCGTGTTCTTTGGCGCAGATAAATTAAAAGTGGTAAATGAAGCCTTAGGTGCGTTGCGCTTGAAAGTCGGCCACGACAAAGGTCACGTTGATGGCCGTGCTTGGGCGCCGCTTTGGGTGGTGGATTTCCCCATGTTTGAACATGATGAAGAGAACGACCGTTGGGCAGCTTTGCACCATCCGTTTACTGCACCAAAAGATGGTCATGAAGAGATGTTGGTTTCTAACCCAGACGCGTGTTTATCCAAAGCCTACGACATGGTGCTTAACGGCTGGGAAGTAGGTGGCGGTTCAGTGCGTATCCATAAGCAAGATGTGCAATCTAAAGTATTCGATGCACTTAAAATTAGCAAAGAAGAAGCACAAGAGAAATTCGGCTTCCTGCTCGATGCCTTGCAATATGGCGCACCTCCACACGGAGGACTGGCATTCGGTTTAGATCGTTTGGTCACATTGATGGCGGGTGCAGAATCTATCCGCGATGTGATAGCCTTCCCTAAAACACAGCGTGCACAATGTCTAATGACCAATGCACCGAACGAAGTGGATGAGAAGCAATTGCGCGAACTTCATATACGCGTTCGTACGCCAAATCCAGCAGCTTAGAATGCCAAACATTAATGCCGCTTACTGAAATCAACCACGTTAATTTTCGCACCGATCGCGAGACGATGCACAAACTGCGCGATTTTTATTGTGATGTTTTGGGGCTGACAGTCGGTAAGCGCGTAGCTAGTACGACTTATGGCTATTGGCTGTATATTGGCACTAACGATGTGGTACATTTGGCAGAATATAAAACGCCAGAACCGCCACAGCTTAATGTGCATGGCACGTTCGACCATGTTTCGTTCACCTGCACCGATATGCCCGCGATGGAAGCACATTTAGCGAAGCACGGCGTGTTTTACACCACGCGTATTCTAGCTAACAGCATACGTCAGATTAACCTGAAAGATCCAGCGGGCAACGGCGTGGAGCTTAATTTTGAAGAGTTCTTGAACCCTGATTACGTGATGCGGCCATCGGGCGATCCGAGTAAGATTTAGTTTAAAATGTTGTGTGACTCGCGTCACATACAAGCGCTTGAAATAAACTAAAATGGCGACTTGTAGTCAAAAATCTAGCTGGCGCGTTAAAGCGTAATGTTAAGTAATATGGAGATTGTATGAGCTTGAAAAAGTTAATTTGTACTGCCCTGGGAGCCTCATGGATATTGGCTTGCAGCCAGCCTGCTTTTGCGGAACCAGACCCTAAATTATGGCCTGTGATGAAAGAAGCTTTTTTTGCAAAGCGTGAAATGACGGAAGTCGATTTTATAAAAATCGAAGCGCCACGTCGTGCAGAAAGTGGTGCGCAAGTGCCAGTGACTTACACCATTGATAACGCGGCGGCAAAAGGCGTCAAGATCGTCAAATTGTATTCGTTTGTGGATGCAAACCCGATTCCGCTCACCGCGACTTATCATTTAACCGATTCATTGGGTGATTTTAATTTATCAACACGTATTCGTTTTGAAACTGACGCTTTTGTGCGTTTGGTGGGCGAAGATGCTGCGGGCAAACTATATTTGGCTTCTCGCGAAATCCGCGCCGCGGGTGGCTGTGGTGGCACGGTGGATGCGGATGAAGCAGTGATTCGCGCATCTGCAGGTAAAATCAAATTTAAAGTGGACGATGCAAAAATTGGCGCTGCAACTTCCACCACGTTCAATATTAAACACCCAATGCGCACAGGTTTGCAGCGCGAGTTGGTGTCGCAAGGCTTTATTCCTGCGTTTTACATTAACAAAACTGAGTTTAAATTTAATGGCAAACCTGTAATGACGGTGGATGTGGGCGTGGGCACGGCAGAAGACCCGTATTTTAAATTTAATTTTGTGCCAACAGCGCCAGGCAAATTAGAAGTCGTGGCGACGGACAATGAAGGTAAAAGTTTTGCACAGGAAGTTGATGTGAAAAGCTAAGTGCTTTAAATTCAAAAAAAGGCCTCCTGTTGGAGGCCTTTTTTATTGGTTTTTTTGGATGTGGTGCTAGAATAAGCCAATAATTTGAGAGATTAAAAAATGAAAAGCTACCGTAAAGAACTTTGGTTTAATATCCCAGCGCGCATGGATTTTAAAAATATTACGGGTGAAGTGGTTGAATGTTTGCGCGAAAGCGGTATTAAAGAAGGCTTGGCGCTCATCAATGCGATGCATATTTCTGCCAGCGTATTTATAAACGACGATGAGCGCGGTTTGCATCACGATTATAAAGTGTGGCTGGAAAAACTTGCCCCGCACGAGCCTGTTAGCGGCTACAGACATAATGACACTGGTGAAGACAATGCCGATGCGCACATTAAGCGCCAAGTGATGGGGCGAGAAGTGGTGGTTGCGGTTACAGAAGGTCAGCTCGATTTTGGGCCGTGGGAGCAGATTTTTTATGGTGAGTTTGACGGTAGACGCAAAAAACGCGTGCTAATAAAAATTATTGGCGAATAGATATTTTGCCAAGTAAATAGTTGTAAAAACATGCTCTGCAATCCAATATCCATGCGGGTCGCAGGGCATATTAATTATTAGCCTCTAATGTAACTTTCTAATTCTTTAATCATACGCTGCTGATCGGCGATGGTTTCCTTCACCAAATCGCCCAGTGAGAGCATGCCGATGACTTTTTCGCCTTCTACAACTGGCAAATGGCGAAAGCGCTTTTCACTCATAATGCGCATCGCAGTATCCACTAAATCGCTGGGTTTGCCAGTAATCACGTTCGCAGTCATGACTTCGGCTATCGCGGTAGATTTAGATGAACGACCTTGTAGCACCACCTCGCGTGCGTAGTCACGCTCTGAGAAAATCCCTACCAATTTATCGCCTTGCATCACTGCCAGCGCGCCAATTTTGTACTCTGCCAAAATTATCAACGCATCAAAAACAGGACGATCTGGTGAGATTGAGATAATTTCCTTATGCTTTTTTTCGTTTAAAATTTGTTGTAATGTTTTCATGATATTTTCTCCTCCACCGCATGAATAAAAATATACACCTTATAATGCCAATAGCAAAATTACAAAGAAAAAAAATGAAAAATAATACCCAAAAAAATATTATCGTTAAGGCATTCATAGCGCTATTTGGTTTAACGCTGATTTGGGGCTATAACTGGGTGGTTATGAAAACCGCCGTGCAGTTTGCTAGCCCGTTTCAATTCGCAGCGCTGCGTACATTTTTAGGCGCGCTCATGTTGTTTGCGGTACTATTTTTTACCAAAAGACCGCTTGCTTTAAAAGAATTTCCCACTATGTTGGTGCTGGGTTTGCTGCAAACTTGCGGCTTCACGGGCTTACTGATTTGGGCTCTGGTATCTGGCGGAGCTGGTAAAACAGCCGTGTTGTCTTACACTATGCCATTTTGGGTAATGCTGTTTGCTTGGCCAATGTTGGGCGAAAAAGTGCAAGGTTGGCAATGGCTGGCGGTGGTGTTTGCCTTGTTTGGCATTGTGCTCATTTTCGACCCGCTACATATTAAGGGCGATGGTTTCAGCATGTTTTTGGCGTTGTGTTCAGGTATTTCATGGGCGATTTCGGCGATAGTTTCCAAAAAATTGCACAAGCGCGCGCCACATTTAGATTTGCTCAACATCACCGCTTGGCCGACTTTATTGGGTTCGCTACCGATTATTTTTCTTGCCCTTATTTTGCCTGCACCGCCCATCCAATGGACAAATACATTTTATCTGACCATTATTTACAGCATCTTTTTAAGTGGCAGTTTGGCTTGGGTGTTATGGCTGTATGCCTTGCAGCGCTTGCCTGCTGGCGTTGCTAGCATGGCTTCAATGTTGGCTCCTGTTATCGGCGTTGCAGCGGCGTGGCTACAATTGGGAGAGCGGCCAAGTAATATCGAGCTGCTTGGTATGCTGTTTATCGCACTGGCTTTGGTGACTATTTCGACGATTACAATTCGAAAACATCAGCAAGTGGATGTGGCCCAAGGACAGGAATAAGCCGCAAGAGTAGCTTGTGATAAAATCATATTTTTCAATAATTTAAGATTCAAAAGGCTAGCAAATGGCAGGTCACAGTAAATGGGCAAACATCCAACACCGTAAAGGGCGTCAAGATGCCAAACGCGGTAAAATTTTTACCAAAATTATTAAAGAAATCACCGTGGCAGCGCGTTTGGGCGGTGGCGATACGGCGATGAATCCGCGCTTGCGTGCGGCGGTGGCGGAGGCGAAAGAAGAAAACATGCCTGCAGATAACATCATGCGTGCCATAAAAAAAGGCACGGGCGAGCTTGAGGGCGTGAACTACGAAGAGATTCGCTATGAAGGTTATGGCATTAACGGTGCGGCTATTATTATTGATTGCCTGACCGATAACAAACAACGCGCGGTGATGGATGTGCGCCACGCTCTGAGCAAACACGGTGGCAATTTAGGCACCGATGGCAGTGTGGTATTTATGTTTAAGCATTGTGGCAGCTTGGTTTACGAGCCAGGTACTTCAGAAGACAAGGTGATGGAAGCCGCGCTGGATGCGGGCGCTGAGGATATTGTAACCGATGAAGATGGCAGTATAGAAGTAATTACGCCTCCAAATGATTTTATGGCGGTGAAAGAGGCGATGGAAGCGGCGGGTTTAAAAGCGGTGGTGGCAGAAGTGATTATGAAGCCGAATATGGAAACCGTATTTACGGGCGATGATGCGGTAAAAATGCAAAAAATCTTAGATATGTTGGAAGATTTGGATGATGTGCAGGATGTATATACTACCGCTGTAATCGAGGAAGAGTGAGCGTAATTCGCATTCTCGGCATCGACCCTGGCCTGCGCCTTACTGGCTTTGGGGTCATTGAAAAAGTAGGTGAAAAAATTACCTACATTGCCAGCGGAACAATTAAAACAGCGAGTGCAAAAAAAAATAAAAATGAGGATGAAGATGATAGAGAGGAATTACCAGCACGCCTGAAAGTGATATTAGACGGACTGTTTGAGGTGATCGATACTTATCAGCCCAACCAGGTTGCGGTGGAAAAAGTATTTGTGAATGTGAATCCGCAATCGACTTTATTGCTTGGTCAGGCGCGCGGTGCGGCGATTAGCGCTGCGGTGATTAGAAACCTAGTCGTGGCGGAATACACTGCCTTGCAAGTTAAGCAGGCGGTGGTGGGCAATGGCCATGCACAAAAAGAGCAAGTGCAGGAAATGGTGAAACGATTGCTGAATCTGCCTGCAGCGCCAAAACCAGATTCGGCCGATGCGCTGGCTTGTGCAATTTGTCATGCGCATGGTGGGCAAGGCTTAGGGAAACTGGCGACTGCGGGTTTCCGTGTTAAGAATGGTCGCTTGATTGGATAGTTGAATAGGATAAGCATGATTGCACGCCTGAACGGACTATTGATAGAAAAATCTCCACCGCTTATTGTGGTGGACTGCGCTGGTGTGGGTTACGAAGTCGAAGTGCCGATGAGCACGTTTTATAACTTGCCCGAAATCGGCGCAAAGGTAAATTTGCTGACATATATGGTGGTGCGTGAAGATGCGCAATTGCTGTTTGGTTTTGGGTCAGAGCAAGAAAAAAGCACGTTTAAACAATTGCTTAAAGTCAACGGCATTGGCGCAAAATCTGCGCTTTCCATTTTAAGTGGCGTGAGTATTGAAGAGCTTGTGCAAGCTGTGACTTTGCAGGAAGTTGGCATGCTGACGCGCATACCAGGCATAGGCAAAAAAACTGCTGAGCGCTTATTGTTGGAATTGAAAGATAAGTTTGGTGCGGCCGGGCTGGTAGCGGCAGGAAATCAAGCAAAATCAGCTACGCATGATGTGCTCAATGCCTTGATTTCATTGGGTTACAATGACAGAGAAGCTTTGCTGGCGGCGAAACAGTTACCAGCAGATATTGGCGTAGCGGATGGAATTAAGCAGGCACTGAAGTTACTCTCAAAATAATGGGCGGAGGCGAATATGAAAAATATTTATTTGGCGATATGGATACTTTTGTTGTCCGCTTGCGGACAGCAGTCGCAGAACGCTGCGCCAGATGTGGCAGCGACAATGCCAGCATCCGCGCCTGCGTCAATGGAACGAATTGGCAAGATGGCGGCCGATGCACAGGGCGGCGCTGAGCAAAGTCTCACAGAAATTACTGAGCCTGCGCGGGACACAAGCCAAGTTAAAAAATATATCGCGCTACGTCATAATTTGCAAATCGAAACGCCCACAGAAAAAATGCAAGTTGCTTTTGATGCGGCGGTAAAACATTGCGAAGCGCTCAATTGTGAGTTACTCAGTGCTTATTACAACACAGAAACGCCCTATAGCCCGCCATCTGCAAGTCTTGCAGCGCGAGTACCACCGCGAAATGTGCAGATTTTTTTAGGCGGCCTTGCCAAAAACGGTGAGATTTTACAACATGGGCGCGATAGTGAAGATAAAACCAATCAAGTGGTGGATACTGATGCACGCATTAAAAATTTGACTGAACTGCGCGATCGATTGCGCTTGATGTTGGTTGATGAATCGGCAAAATTTAAAGACATTATCGATGTAGAACGCGAGCTGGCGAACACGCAAAGCCAGCTAGATAGCATGTTGAGCATGCGAAAAATACTCTCACAAGATACTGATTTAGTGGCAGTGAATATTAATTTTACAGCGGCGCAGGGCATTACTGAGCAAAGTTTTTTTGCACCTGTTGCGCGCGCACTTAAAGATGCCGGTCGCGTGATGATGGAGAGTTTTGGCGCAGTGATTACCTTTGTGATGAGCGCAATTCCGTGGTTGCTCATTGGCATTCCAATCATTTGGCTGGTTCGCAAATATTGGACAAAAATTAAAGCTAAAGTAATGTGATTGATAGAAAACAGCTTACAAGCTAAGGCATGATTTTTATGATAAATATTCGATACGCTACGCTACTTGCATTGTTAATGATTTGTTATAACCCTGTTGTTTTGGCGGAGACTGCTTGGCCTCTGCAGTTGGCATCAGAAAGTTTATCTGAAGAGGATTATATTGGCGAAGTGCCGAAAGTGCTGACTGTTTCTCGTTTGTCGCAATCGCTAACGGATGCACCATCTGCGGTGACCGTGATAGATCGTGAGACGATTCGTGCTTCTGGCGCAGTGGATATTCCTGAATTATTTAGATTAGTGCCCGGCATGTATGTAGGCGTAAACGCAGGTTATGTATACAACACTAATCATGCGGTTAGCTATCACGGTATGAATACAGCTTATCCCGGCAATATGCAGGTGTTGATTAATGGCCGCTCGGTGTATACGCCCTTATTTGGCGGCGTAAAGTGGAGCGAACTGCCAATTGCGTTGATGGATATTGAACGTATAGAAATTACACGCGGCCCAAATGCAGCCAGTTACGGTGCTAATGCCTTTGCAGCGACAGTTAACATTTTAACTTCTACCCCCTCAGAAACGCCTGCCAATACAGTGCTTGCTACCCACGGCAATGGTCGCAATGAGGCGTTTTATCGCCATGCTGGAAAAACTGGTGATTTAGCGTATCGCGTAACGACTGGCTATCGGCAAGATGGCGGTTTGGACGACCGTAATGATTTTAAGCGTACACGTTTTGCCAATGCCCAAGCTGATTATCAACTCAATCTAAATAATAATTTTGAGTTTGAGTTTGGTCTAGCCGAAGGCGCACGCGGTGAGGGCAACGCACAAGAAGATAATATCGTATTTTTACAGCGCACCAAGCAAATGAATAATTATTATGGCATGGCGCGTTGGAAGCATCAATTAAGCGAGACTAGCGATTTTCAGTTGCAAGCGTATCATAGCCACGACCGTTCAGATGACGAAACAACATCCGTTAATTTACGCCCTCTTATCGCCTTAATAAGTCCAATTCTTGCAGCTAGTCTGGTGAGCGATAGCATTTATGTCAACAATGAAGTGATTACAGAGCGCACTGATGTTGAAGCACAGCATATTTTTGGTCTGGGGGCCAATATCCGTGTGGTATGGGGGGCAGGTGTGCGGCAAGACACCACTTACGCCCCACATTATTTAGGCAATAAGAAAACGGATAAATTTGATTTGCAACGTTTATTTGGCCATATCGAATGGCGTCCGCATGCGTTGTGGACGGTGAACACAGGTGCTATGTTGGAACACAACGATTTCACGGGCACAGATATTTCGCCGCGAGCCAGTCTTAATTTTAAGCCACATCCGAACCATGCTTTGCGTTTTGGAATGTCTAGTGCGCTACGCACGCCGAATTACGTGGAAGAAAAGTTTGATCAAAAATATGCAATAGCAACCACTTTATTAGTGCCACGCCTAGTTTTGCAACAAGTTTTGGCTGACAAAGGTAATGTAAACCCAGAGCAAATTATCTCAAAAGAATTGGGCTACGTTGGCAAGCTGGGAGGCGTGCAGTTGGATGCGCGTATTTTCAGTGACGAGATTACAGATGTGATTCGTTTTAACGAGCGTACTGACTTTACTGTGCCCGCAGATGTGTTATTGGTAAATCCTACTAATGTAGATACTGGTTTGAATAGTGGCTCAGCAAAGGTGGAAGGTTTAGAGTTGCAAACCAATTGGAAAATAGGTGCTAGAACTAGCTTATTACTTAATCACTCACATATTCGCATTCGTGAAACCCATTTTGGCTTAGAAAGAAACTTCACTAAGTCTATGCCTGTCAACACATCAAGCGCTATGCTTACACATGATTTTAAAAATGGCTGGGATGCAAGTTTGGCCTACTATCAAAGCAGTGAAACCACCCAATTAGGTGATGGCGATCCTGTCGGTTTAACTAGAAGATGTGATGTTAGAGTGGCGCATCAATTTAATAGTGGGTCTTGGAAAGGTGAGATTTCCGGGGTGGTAGAAAATTTATTTAATGAGCATTATGAAGAGTTTGCTGATTACAACACGTTAGATAGGCGTGGGCGCATTAATTTAAGATTAGATTTTTAATTGTATTTATATTAGTAATTGAAGTGGTCAATTTTGAATGGCAACATAAAAAAAGTTAATGATTTTGTGAAAGAATTAGCGCATTTAGTGCTGATGCTTGGGCTAGGCTTGCCATTCTCAGCGTATGCCTATACGGGTGTTACCATTGTGCTAAGCGCACAAACGCAGGCTAACCAAGAGTTTATTGATACATTTAAGGCTGAATTAGCCAACAATAAAAATAACAATCTCAAAGTTAAGGTGCTTGCTTTGCATGAGACAGAAAAGCTGGTTGTTGCAGAAAATAGTGAACTCGTTATTGCCTTAGGTGTTAAGGCGCTTGAGGCCTCCGCCAAGTTGAAATTTACCACTCCTGTTTTAGGTGTATTTACACCTATGCCCACATTTAATAGTTTATTGGTAAAAGCTAAGCGCGATTTGGGCAATTTCGGCGCTATTGTTTTGGATCAGCCTTTTTGGAGGCAAATATTTTTAATGAGAAGTATACTCCCCGAAGCAAAAAAAATTGGGGTATTGTTAGGCCCAACTTCTTCGCAATTTGCTGATGCCATTAAAGAAGAAGGCGAAGAAAGCGGATTTTCTGTAATGGAAGAAAATGTGTTCCGTGAACCTGACTTAATCCCTAAATTAAAAGACGTACTAGAAACATCTGATGTATTGATGGCGGTGCCAGATCCGATGATTTACAACCGTGAAACCGCGCAACCGATTTTGCTCACTAGTTACCGTCATCAAAAGCCAGTCATTGGTTACTCTCAATCTTATGTGCGTGCGGGGGCTCTGGCAGCGGTGTATAGTAGCAGTAAGCAGTTGGCTAGGCAGGCGGCAGAAATTGCATTAAAGTCGCAACAATCACCTAGCTTGCTACCACCACCGCAGGCACCGAAATATTTTTCAATATCAGTAAATTATCAAGTGGCTCGCTCGCTTAATATTAAATTAAAAAGTGATGAGGAAATTTACCAGAGTGTACTAGAAGCAGACGAGGCTGAGGCTAAGGAACATGAAGAATTTAGGCATTAAATCTAGGGTAATTTTTTTGGGAACAATTCCCGCCCTGCTATTTGCCATTATTTTGGCAGGCTATGCTATTTCCAACGTATTTGGCGTCTTAAACCAATCGCTGCTTGATCGCGGACGCATCATTGCCTCGCAGCTAGCGCCAGCGGCTGAATATGGTGTGATTTCAGGCAATAGCTTGATGTTGCAAAAAATAGTGCAACAAGTGCTGACTACCGAACAAGAAGTGAGAACTGTATTGGTGCTAAATAGTAAAGGCCAAATGCTGGCGTTAAGCGGCCCAGAACTATCCGCTGACCTGATTGATAAAATTAAAAATCAGAATAATCAAGAACTTAGATTAGACCGTGGCATTATTTTTACGTCACCTATTTACCGCAGTTTGGTTGAAATTGATGATTTTAGCCATGCCAATGAATCTGCAGAAAGTACTAAAAAAATAGTGTCACAACAAGAAATTGGCCGAGTTTATGTAGAGCTAAGTAAGCAAACACTAAAAAGTCTAAAGCTAGATTTAATTACAAAAGTATTCTTAATTGGCCTATTTGGTTTGCTACTAAGTACTTTAATCGCCTGGCAGATTGGACGAAATATTACAAAGCCTATTCAAGAAATCGCACACGCGGTGAATAAGTTGGGCGAAGGTGTTTTCGCACAGACCATTCTCGAAAACTCCAGTGGTGAATTAAAAACCTTGCAAAAAGGTTTTAATACGATGTCCACCAGCTTGAAACAAGCATACGAATCGATGCAGGATAAAATCAATGACGCTACTGTTATGCTACGTTACCAAGCGCAACATGATGATTTGACAGGTTTAATTAACCGTAGGGAGTTTGAAGTCAGGTTAGATCGCAGCCTAAAGAGCGTGCATGAAAATGGCGCGCAACATGTGTTTTGTTATCTCGATTTAGACCAATTTAAATTAGTTAATGACACTTGCGGCCACGCGGCGGGCGATGAATTGCTCCGCCAAATTAGCGTACTGCTAGCTAACAGAATGCGCGATAGAGACACGCTCGCACGCTTGGGCGGCGATGAGTTTGGTTTGTTACTCGAAAATTGCAGCTTGGTCGATGCCAATCAAATCACTAATGCGCTGCTTAAATTGGTGCGTGATTATCGATTTATTTTTGAGGATAAAATTTTTAATGTTGGCGTCAGTATTGGCATCGTGGTGATTAATGCTCACTTTGAGAATGTGAGTGAAGTGATTCATGCGGCCGACTCTGCGTGTTACTCCGCCAAAGAAGCGGGACGCAACCAAAGCTTTTTATTCAGTGCTGGTGATGTCGAAGTGGCGCAACGCAGAAGCGCAGTTGAAGCGGTTTCTGACATTACGGACGAAATTGATGACGAGCAATTTATGTTGTATTGTCAGCCTATCGTGCCACTTTCCTCGCACGCATCTCAGCAGCCTCATTATGAAGTGCTGATTAGAAAAATTAATTTTGATGGCAAAATCATGTTGCCTACCACGTTTATTCCATCGGCAGAGCGTTATCACTTGATGCCGAATATTGATCGATGGGTGATAAAAAATACATTTTCGGCTTATCGCCAGCTACTCAACAATAGTGCTGAAAAATGTGATTATGTCTTCTCGATCAATTTATCGGGCACATCCTTAAGCGACAAAAGTTTGCTGGGTTACATACGAGAGCAGTTTGTGATTTATTCAATTCCGCCACAATCTATTTGCTTCGAAATTACTGAAACTGCAGCGATTGTGAATTTAAAAAATACTATTCAGCTGTTTACCTCGCTCAGAAAATTGGGCTGTAGCTTTGCGCTAGATGATTTTGGTAGCGGCATGTCATCATTTATGTATCTAAAAAACTTCGAAGTGGATTACCTGAAAATTGATGGTTCATTTGTGAAAGACATGCATATCAACAAAATTGATCACGCAATGGTGCGTTCGATTCACAGCGTGGCCGAAGCTATGAACATTCAAACTGTGGCAGAGTTTGTAGAAAATGAAGCTATATTAAATGAATTGAAAAGCATAGGCGTGCACTATGGGCAGGGTTTACATTTAGGTCATCCTTTGCCAATGAAACAATTGATTGAGAATTTTTCAATATTAAATATAAGATGATGGTTAAATAATTACTATGATAGAAACTGACCGCCTCATCGCCCCAGTCGCAGAAAGCCCACAAGAAGAAGCTATTGAGCGCGCGCTACGCCCAAAAGACTTGGATGAATATATTGGCCAAGAAAAAGCTAGAGCGCAGCTAGAAATCTTTATCAACGCCGCCCGTGGCCGTAGTGAGGCACTCGATCACGTGCTGTTATTTGGGCCGCCAGGTTTAGGTAAAACTACTTTAGCGCATATTATTGCCAAAGAAATGGGCGTGAATCTACGTCAAACCTCGGGCCCAGTGTTAGAGCGGGCGGGCGATTTGGCTGCATTGCTGACCAATTTAGAGCCGAACGATGTGCTTTTTATTGATGAAATTCATCGCCTTTCTCCCGTGGTGGAAGAGATTTTGTACCCTGCCATGGAAGATTATCGGTTGGATATTATGATAGGCGAAGGACCAGCTGCGCGAAGTGTGCGCTTGGATTTGCCGCCATTTACCTTGATTGGTGCAACGACGCGCGCGGGTATGTTGACTAACCCACTTAGAGACCGTTTTGGTATTGTTTCGCGTTTAGAGTTTTACACCAATGAAGAGCTTGGTCGCATAGTGCATCGTAGCGCGGGTTTGCTAGAAGTCGAAATTACCGAATCTGGCGCGCAAGAAGTCGCCAAACGTTCGCGCGGCACACCGCGCATTTCTAATCGATTACTGCGCCGTGTGCGCGATTTTGCACAAGTAAAAGCCGACGGCATTGTCAGCTCAGAAGTAGCCGATGCCGCGCTTAAAATGCTGGATGTGGACAATTTAGGTTTCGATGTAATGGACAGAAAGCTGTTGCAAGCGGTGCTAGAAAAATTCGGTGGCGGGCCTGTTGGCTTAGATAATTTAGCGGCGGCTATTGGCGAAGAACGCGATACCATTGAAGACGTGCTCGAGCCATATTTGATTCAACAAGGTTATTTAATGCGCACTCCTCGTGGCCGAGTTGCCACCAGTTTGGCGTATCAGCATTTTGGTTTGCAAGCACCAAAAAGCTTGGCTACTGGCGAAGTTTGGCCGCAATAAGCAATTTAATTTGGATTAAATAAGCACCAAAACACCTGCCCTGCAAGCCGCATGGATATTGCCTCACAGGGCATCTTTTATTAGCTAATTTTACGTATAAATGATGTTTTATGCTAGAATTCATCGATGCTGAGTAATCAAACTTTTAGCTGGCTAACCCGAGTCTATTACGAAGACACCGATGCGGGCGGCGTGGTTTATCATTCGCAATATCTCAATTTTTTAGAGCGCGCCCGCACCGAGTGGCTGCGCCATTTGGGCTTTGATCATAACAATTTGCGCGATGAGTTTAAGCTGGTTTTTGTAGTACACAGCATGCAAATTCAATTTAAAAAACCTGCAAAATTGGACGATTTACTGACTATCTCAAGTGAACTTATTAAAATAGGCCGTAGTAGTTTTGAATTTTTTCAAAAAATCCAACTCTATCAAGAAGACAAGGCCAATCAGCAAACTTTACTTGAAGCGCGAATAAAATTGGCCTGCGTGGATACCATCACTTTTAAACCAATCGGCATTCCTGAACAAATTAGACAAAAAATGGAGCAACTATGACAGTAGCAAACGATATGTCTTTACTGACACTCATCATGGGCGCCAGCTTGCCAGTGCAGGCGGTGATGGCAATTTTGCTGATTACATCATTATTTTCGTGGTGGTACATTTTTATTAAAGTGGCGACAATTAAGCGCGCAGAGACTGAATCGGAAGAATTTGAAAACAAATTTTGGAGCGGTGGAGATTTAAATAAATTGTATGAAGCCGTCACCGCTGGTCGCCGCAAACCACAAGGCATGGCGAGCATATTTGAAGCGGGTTTCAAAGAGTTTGTCCGCCATAAACAACAACCTGGAATGGAAGCCAAAATGGACGTCAGTGATGTGATGGAAGGCTCGCGCCGCGCCATGCGCGCTGCTTACAATCGCGAGTTGGATGACTTAGATGCACATTTACCGTTCCTCGCGTCAGTCGGCTCGGTAAGCCCGTATATTGGGCTGTTTGGCACTGTGTGGGGAATTATGAATTCGTTTCGAGGCTTATCGAATGTTGCACAAGCTACGCTTAGCCAAGTCGCACCAGGTATCGCAGAAGCGCTGGTTGCTACAGCGATTGGTTTGTTTGCGGCGATTCCTGCTGTGATTGCCTACAACCGCTTTGCGAGCTCGGTTGATCGATTATCGGTGCGTTACGAGAGTTTTATGGAAGAGTTTACGAATATTCTTCAGCGTAAATCATAAAGGAGTAATGTGATGAGCAGAACCCGCAAACGCCGCATGATGAATCAAATCAACGTCGTGCCTTATATCGACGTGACGCTCGTATTGTTAGTAATTTTTATGGTGACCGCGCCGATGACTAATCCGGGCATTGTAGAGCTACCAAAAGTAGGTCAAAGTGGACTAAGTCAGCGCCCAGCTCCTCCGATTGTCTTGACAGTAAAAAAAGATGGTAAAGTTGAGTTGGAAAGTACCGCGCTAACAAGAGATGTTTTGTTGTTAAAAGTCAAACAGAAGCTTAAAGAGAATCCTAAAAGGGGTGTTGTAATAGCTGCGGATAAAAACGTTAAATATGATGAAGTTGTAGCTGTTTTAGGATTGTTAAAACTTGATAAAGACATCAAAGTTGGACTTTTAGTAGGGTCAAAATAATAATTTAGCATGTTAAGAAAGCACGAAAATTCAGATTCTTGGAAAGCTGGCATACTTGCGCTATTAGTGCATGCGGTTTTGCTGGTAGCGATGCTCATTTCATTTAATTGGAAAGCCGCGCACACTGTTTTGAATGTGACTGAAGTGGAGTTGTGGGACAAAATCCCGAAGTCAAATCCGCCTGAGGTTAAGGTAGATCCGAAGCCGATTACTGAAGAAAAACCAGAGCCAAAGCCAGAACCCAAGCCAATCGTTGAGGAAAAACCAAAGCCTGAAGAACCCAAAGTAGATATTGAGTTAGAGAAAAAGAAAAAAGAATTAGCGCAAAAAGAACAGGAACAAAAACTAAAAGAATTAGACGAACTGCGCAAAAAAGAGGCTTTAGATAAAATAAAAAAAGAAGCGCGCGAAGATGAGTTGCGTGAGAAAAAAACAGCTGAAAAGAAAATTAATGACGACAAATTACGCAAGTTAAAAGAAGACATGTTAAATGAAAGCGGTGCGGATGACGCAAAAGCCAGCAGCGCCGCCAACGCCAGCTTAATTGGCGAATATACCGAAAAAATTAAAACTAAAATTCGTAATAACGTAAATAAATCGCTGTGTGGCGATGGAAACCCACAGCTGATATTTGAGATAAGCGTGCTGCCAACAGGCCAAATTAGTGGCAACCCAAACATTACTAAATCTAGCGGAAATGCTACTTGCGATGAGGCTGTAGAGCGTGCCATTATTGCCTCTGAGCCATTACCTTTACCGGATGACCCAAGCTTAAAAGCGCAATTTAAAAACTTGAAACTGAAATTTAGACCCAATGACTAGGTTGTAAATGAAGCGTAAAAGTTGTAATAAAGTGTAAATGCTGTGGCATAGCGGCGTGATTGCAGTAGAATTTAAACGAACTTTTTTAAAAAACAAGAAACCAATAGCCTATGAAACTAATTCGATGGATGTTTTTTTGTGCAGTTTTTTTAGCCGCATCAATCGCCAACGCCGCGCTAGAGATTGAAATTAGCGGTGGTGGCGCGCAACAAATTCCTATTGCTATTGTTCCGTTTAGCGGCGCTGGTAGCACCAAAGAAAATATCAGTGAAATTATCGCCGCTGATTTGCACCGCAGCGGCTTATTTCGCGTGTTAGAAACGCGTGGCATGGCCAACTTACCGACAAATCCCACCCAAATTAAATACGCCGAATGGACTGCCTTGCAAGCGCAGGCTATTACTGTAGGCAATCTGGAAAGCATTGCTGGTGGCCGCTTGAAGGTGAGCTTTCACTTAATGGATGCGCTAAAACAAACGCAGTTGGCAGGTATGGATTATCAAATTGCACCTAGCCAAGTGCGTTCTACCGCGCACAAAATTGCCGACATTATTTATCAAAAACTCACTGGCCAAGCTGGCATTTTCGCCAGCCGCATTGCTTACATCACCAAAACTGGCAAACGCTATGCGCTGCAAGTGGCAGATGCCGATGGTTATAATCCGCAAACTGTGGTGTCATCTAATGAGCCGATTATCTCGCCCGCTTGGTCGCCCGATGGCACTAAACTCGCCTACGTTTCATTCGAAAAGAAAAAACCGATTATTTTTGTGCAATCGCTTACAAGTGGAAGTCGCGAAGTTTTGGCGAATTATAAAGGTAACAATAGCGCGCCCGCTTGGTCGCCTGATGGCAGCAAGCTGGCGATTGTGCTCACTTACGGCGCCAATTCACAAATTTACACGATTTCATCTAGTGGCGGCAATTTAAAACAAGTCACTAAAAGCAGCGCGATTGATACCGAACCTGTATTTTCGCCCGATGGCAGCATGATTTATTTTAGCTCCGATCGTGGCGGTAGGCCGCAAATTTACAAAGTGGCTGCCGATGGCGGCAGCCCTAGTCGCGTTACGTTTGAAGGTGCTTACAATGTTTCGCCACATTTTTCGCCCGATGGTAAAGCTTTAGCGTATATTCGCAACGATGGCGGAAAATTTAGAGTGGCGCTGCACGATTTAGCCAGCGGGCAAGTGCAATTATTAAGTGAAGGTTCACAAGATGAATCGCCCAGTTTTGCGCCAAATGGCCGCGTGATTTTATATGCCACAAAAGCGCGCGGTCGTGGCGCTCTAGCGGCAGTTTCGGCCGATGGCAAAGTGCGTCAACGTTTGAATGATGCCACTGGCGGCGATGTGCGTGAACCGGCTTGGGGTCCAATGAATAACTAGGCTGCAGCAAGCCAATCAATTGTATTAAATTAACCCAATTTGGGGGATAACAGGAGAAAGCAATGAAATTACAAATAAATGCAAAATTAATCGCAGTTGCGGTGGCTTCAATATTCTTAGTGGCGTGTAAAAGTACGCCAATTGCACCAGCTAAGGTTGAGGATAAAAGCCCGACGGCTTCTACTGGAGCGACAACAGGCAATGCTGGCGCGGATACTGGCGCTGTGAAAGAAGTGGTGATTGATAGCAACGCCAACAGCGCAGGCAATAATCCGCTGAAAGACCCTAATAACATTCTTTCAAAACGTAACATTTATTTTGATTTTGATAGTGATGCGATTAAAGCCGAATATCGTCCACTGGTTGAAGCGCACGCTAAATATTTGTTAGCAAATGCCAACGCCAAAATGATCGTGCAAGGCAATACCGATGAGCGTGGTACGCGCGAATATAATTTATCGCTAGGTCAGCGCCGCTCAGTTGCGGTAAAACAAGCGCTTAATCTGCTAGGCGTTAAAGATAGCCAAATAGAAACAGTGAGTTATGGTGAAGAAAAAGCAGCACAAAATTGTGCAGATGAAGCTTGCTTTGGGCAAAATCGTCGCGCTGATATTGTGCACGAAGGCGACTAAGAGAAAAGGTTAAAAGCATGCTGGCAATAAAAAAATTAGCGTTTGTTGGGCTAAGCTTGTTTGCGCTTAGCCCCGTGAATCCCGCACACGCCGCTTTGTTTGACGACAAAGAGGCGCGTAAAAAGATTGTAGATCTGGAGGCCAAACAACAAGCCAACCACGATGCCAGCATGGCAGCGATTGCCAAGCTTGAAAAGCGCATCGTGGTGATTGAGGCGGTCGTGCAAGGCCAAGGTTTGGCAGATATGCACAACCAAATCGAAGTACTGAAGCAAGAAGTGGCTAATTTAAAAGGCGAGCTAGAAGTCGCTTCGCATGGGTTAGAAACTACGCAGCAACGGCAAAAAGATTTATATACCGATACCGATACGCGTTTACGCAAGTTGGAAAGTGGCGCACCAGTTGCTGAAGCGCCTGTGGCTACACCTACTCCACCAGCGGCTGAAGAAAAAGATGTAAAAGCCTTTGCCGAGGCGGATGCTTTGAGCAAATCTGCTAAACATAAAGAGGCATTCGCCGCCTTTGATACATTTTTAAAAGAGCATCCCACCAGCAAACTCGCGCCTGATGCGCTTTACGGTATGGGTTACAGCCAATTCGCACTCAAAAACTATAAATCGGCCATTGCCACGCAGCAAAAAGTGCTCGATTTGCACCCGGAAAGTGCCAAAGTGCCAGACGCCATGTTTAACATGGCTAATAGCCAAATCCAGCTTGGGCAAGTGACGAATGCGAAGAAAACTTTGCGTGCCTTAATCGCTAAGTACCCTGATGCTGAAGTGACGCCTAGCGCGCAAAAACGTTTAAAAGCGCTCGAAGCAATTAAATAATTTAAAATATATGCTCTGGAAGCCGCATGGATATTGGCTTGCAGGGCGTGTGTTTTAAGTGCTGATTATGTAAAACTTAAACTTTAAATTTACTTTCGCGGTAAAATAGCGCCAACCTAAGAGTTGGCGTTTTTTATTTAAAACTTATGGCATTAAAAAATGGCAATTAAGATTTTTGAAATTTTTCATTCATTGCAAGGCGAAACCTCGCGCATTGGCTTGCCGACGGTATTTGTGCGTCTCACAGGTTGCCCCATGCGCTGCACCTATTGTGATACAGCTTACGCATTTTCTGGCGGCGGCAATATGGAAATCGCCGATATTTTGCAAAAAGTGGCAGAGTTTAATACGAAATATGTGACGGTAACGGGTGGCGAACCACTCGCGCAAAAGGAGTGTTATGTGCTTCTGCAAGCTCTATGCGATGCGGGTTACAGCGTATCGCTAGAAACGGGCGGCGCGATGGATATTGCAAAAGTAGACGCAAGAGTTTCGATTATTTTGGATATTAAAACGCCTGCCTCGAACGAAGAAAAAAACATGCTGTGGAGCAACGTCAACCACATCAAATCTAAAGATGAAATCAAATTTGTGCTGTGCAACCGCACCGATTATGATTGGGCAAAGCAAAAAATGAGTGAATTAAAACTTGCAGAAAAATGTCCTATTTTATTTTCGCCTAGCTTTCACGATTTAAGCGCTGAAGCCCTTGCAGCCTGGGTTTTGGAGGATAAATTGCCCGTCAGAATGCAAATCCAGTTGCATAAAATACTATGGGGCGAGAAGGCTGGCGTATGAAAAAAGCCGTTGTACTTTTATCGGGAGGACTCGATTCTGCTACCTGTTTGGCGATTGCTAAATCGCAAGGTTTTGAGTGCTTTTGTTTAAGTTTGGATTATCACCAGCGTCATATTGCCGAGCTACAAGCCGCGCAGAATATCGCATCGAGCCTAGGTGCAAAACAGCATAAAACCGTTGCTCTGGATTTAAGTTTGTTTGGTGGCTCTGCGCTGACGGATAATAAAATCAGCGTGCCTGAAAGCGGCGCTAATCCAATCCCAGCGGGCATTCCTGTGACTTACGTGCCAGCGCGCAACACCATTATGCTTTCGTTGGCTTTGGCGTGGGCAGAAGTGTTATGCGCACAAGATATTTTTATCGGAGTTAATGCCTTGGATTATTCGGGCTACCCAGATTGTCGTGGCGAGTATGTGCAGGCGTTTCAAGAAATGGCAAATTTAGCGACTAAGTCAGCGGTAGAAGGCAAAAAAATTACCGTGCATGCGCCATTAATCGATATGACAAAAGCACAAATCATTGCTCTGGGAGGTAAGCTGGACGTGCCTTACAGAGCAACGGTGTCATGTTATCAAGCGAATGAAAATGGCGAAGCTTGCGGCAAATGCGATTCATGCCGCTTGCGCCGCGAAGGCTTTGCCAAAGCGGGAATTAGTGACCCTACTCGCTACGTCATTTAATCGCACTAAATGCTTGCCAACACGCGAAGAAATAACGTATAATCCGCGCCTTTCTGTCAGAGTTTATTAGAGAACAAGATTATGGTCGTTATTCGTTTATCACGTGGTGGCTCGAAAAAGAACCCATTTTACAACGTAGTAGTTGCTGATTCGCGCAATCGCCGCGACGGTCGCTTTATTGAGCGCGTGGGCTTTTACAATCCATCTGCCAAGGCGAGTGTAGAAGGCTTACGCATGGATGATGCGCGCATTCAACATTGGACAGGCAACGGCGCACAAATGTCAGACACGGTTGCGCGTTTGTTTAAAATGCATGCAAAAGGCCCAGAGGCCGCAATTGCTGCAAAAGCAAAAGACGTAGCTAAAGCCGATGCGAAAAAAGCAACAATCGCCGCTGCAGAAGCTGAAAAAGTAAAAGCTGCAGCCGCTGCTGCAAAAGCTGAAGCGGATGCTAAAGCTGCTGCCGATGCTGAAAAAGCAGCAGAAGCTGCCAAAGCCGCTGAAGCAGAAGCTGCTGCAGTTGTTGAAGAATCGCCAGCCGCAGAAGCTGAAGCGCCAGCAGAAGTTGTAGCTACAGAAGAAGTTGTTGCTGAAGAAGCACCAGCTACTGAAGCTGCGCCAGAAGCACCAGCCGCTGAATAATTCAAACGCTGGACAATAGTAATAAATCGGATTTAGTCATCATGGGGCGCGTTGTCGCCCCATATGGCGTTTTAGGGTGGCTAAAAATTCATCCTGATACTGAGGTGTTCGATAGTTTGTTGGATTACAAAGCGTGGTGGATAGGTAAAGATAACGATTGGCGCGAGCTGGCTGTTAAAGAAGCAAAAATTCATAACGATGTATTGGTGGTCAAGCTACAAAGTATTGATGACAGAGATGCGGCAGTAGCCTGTAAAGGCAAGCAAATAGGGGTTCTCAGAGCATTGTTGCCAAAGCTTGAAGGTGAAGAATATTATTGGTCTGATTTAATCGGGCTAAGTGTTAAAAATCAGCAGAATGTTGATTTTGGCAAAATAACCGATGTATTTGCCACAGGCGCGAATGATGTGATTGTGGCAAAGAGTAATGATGGTGTTGAGCGTTTGATTCCCTATATCGCGCAAGCGATTATAGAAGTCGATTTGGATGCAGGCACAATGTTGGTGGACTGGGACGCAGATTTTTAGGGCTTAATGATAAGGTTCGATGTCATCAGTTTATTTCCAGAAATGTTTGCTGCGATTACGCAACATGGCATTACCAGCAGGGCGTTAGAAAAAAAGATTTATAGTTTACATGTGATTAATCCACGCGAATTCACCACGGATAATCACAAAACGGTGGATGATAGACCGTATGGCGGTGGGCCAGGCATGGTGATGTTGGCTGAGCCGTTAGCACAAGCGATTATTGCGGCTAAAGCCTTAAATGTCGATGCAAAAGTGATTCACTTATCACCACGCGGCGCAAAGTTGACGCATGAAAAAGTCATGCAGCTGAGCCAAGAAAAAGGTTTGATTTTATTGGCAAGCCGTTACGAAGGCGTAGATGAAAGATTATTAGAATCGCTGGTGGACGAGGAAGTTTCGATTGGTGATTATGTGCTAAGTGGCGGAGAACTGCCCGCGATGGCCTTAATCGATGCGATTGTGCGGCAATTGCCAGGTAGTTTAGGTGATGCAGATTCGGCGCTAGAAGATTCGTTTGTGAATGGATTGCTGGATTGCCCGCACTACACACGACCTGAGATGTATGAGAATAAAGTGGTGCCAGAAGTGTTGTTATCGGGCAACCATGCAAAAATTAGAGAATGGCGATTGAAACAATCGTTATTGCTAACAAGGGCGAAGCGCCCGGATTTATTGGCCGCAAGGTCGTTGACGAAAGAGGAAGCTCGGCTGCTTAAAGAAATAGAGCAGGAACAAGCATCTTCATAATTAAAAGGAGCACTTAAAGTGGCAGATATTATTAAAATGTTAGAGCAAGAAGAAATAGCTCGTTTAGGTAAAAAAGTGCCTAATTTCGCCCCAGGCGATACCGTGGTTATAGGCGTGAATGTAGTTGAAGGTACGCGTAAACGCGTGCAGGCTTACGAAGGCGTAGTGATTGCCATCCGTAATCGCGGCCTAAATTCATCATTCATCGTACGTAAAATATCCTCTGGCGAGGGCGTAGAGCGTACCTTTCAGACGTATTCACCATTAATCGCAAGCATCGAAGTAAAACGTAAAGGCGATGTACGCCGCGCTAAACTTTACTACTTGCGTGAGCGTTCAGGTAAATCTGCGCGTATTAAAGAGAAATTAAATGCGCGTGATAAAGAAGTGATGGCATCAGAAGAAGCCGTTGCAGAATAAGTTTTAAGCAACACAAAAAGCCCCAAAATCTTTAAAAAGTTTTGGGGCTTTTTCCTTAATAAGTATTAGTTATTTGCATTGCATTTAAAATTCAAGTTTAATTAGCGTATCAATATAAATAAGCGAATATATGCTAAAAAACAAGCATCCTCTCCAGTATGATGCGGTGATTACAGCGCCATTTGGCGCGGTTGGAATATCAGTGCAAGGTGTGCAAGTTGCCATTGAGCTGTTGCCACAAAAGCACGCAAAAAAGACTGCAGAAAATAAAACCGTTGTTAAAGTCGTAAACCAAATTGAAGCTTATTTTAGTAACGCACGTAATGATTTTAATCTGCCAATAGTCTATAAAGGCACGCCATTTCAGCGTCGCGTGTGGCAAGCCATTAGCGCAATTCCATGTGGGCGAGTACTCACTTACGGTGAAATTGCTGCGCAAATTAGCTCTGGCCCACGCGCGGTGGCCAATGCGTGTGGAGCGAACAATTTGCCTCTAGTTGTGCCTTGTCATCGTGTCGTTGCCAAAAACGGCTTGGGCGGTTTTATGCAAGGCAATAAAGAGGGCTTAAAAATAAAAACTTGGTTGCTAAAACACGAAGGCGTGACTTTTAATAAAGATAAGATAGTAAGGGCAAGCGAGTTTGACTGAGCTTGATTCCAGCCAGCTGGATGCTGTTCAATTAGATACCTTTATCGATCACCTTTGGCTAGAAGACGGCTTATCCAAAAACACCCTCGAAAGTTATCGCGCCGATTTAAGCCAATTTAATAGTTGGCTGGGTTTACAAAAAAAAGGCTTGAGTAAAACCCACTTACTTGCCGCCAACCAAGCTGATATTCAGCAATATCTCGCTGTTAAATTTCCACAAAGCAAGCCGCGTAGCATCAGCAGACTCATCGCCAGCATGCGGAGGTTTTATCGCTACGCATTGCGAGAGAATTTGATTGAAGCAGACCCAACGCTGCAAATCGAATCGCCCAAATTGCCGCGCAGTTTGCCCAAAAGCTTAAATGAGCAAGAAGTTGAAGATTTGCTCAATGTGCCAAATATCAACGAAGCCATTGGTCTGCGCGATAGAGCAATGCTGGAGCTCCTTTATGCAAGCGGCTTGCGCGTGAGCGAACTGGTGACCGTAAAAGTGAACGAAGTCAGCACGCAAGATGGCGTGGTGCGCGTCACTGGCAAGGGAAGTAAGACCAGATTAGTACCGATGGGCGAAGAAGCGGCGGATTGGATAGATAAATACTTAAAACAAGCGCGACCAGAGATTTTGCAAAAACGTATGAGTGATGCGCTATTTGTCACCGCGCGGGCAAGTGCCATGACGCGGCAAGCCTTTTGGTATTTAATCAAACGCTATGCGTTGCTGGCAGGCATCACCAAACACATGTCACCCCATGTGTTGCGTCATGCCTTTGCCACGCATTTGCTCAATCATGGCGCCGATTTGCGCGTGGTACAGATGTTGTTAGGGCATGCGGATATTTCTACCACGCAGATTTATACGCATGTAGCGCGGGAGCGGTTGAAGCAATTGCATAGTGTGCATCATCCAAGAGGTTGATTTATATTAAAAATGGATGCTCTGTGGCGTGTGAATAATGCGCTTAAGCGCATATATTCCACGGACAAGCCAAGTACTGGCTTAGGCGCCATTCCGTGCTTGACACGGAATCCAGTGACGTTCAAACCTTGTCGGGGGTAGCCCGCACCTAGTTACTTTCTTTTAACTGCCTGAAAAGAAAGTAACCCAAGAAAACGGCACCCCGCTGCCACTTTATCCTTCGGTCTTAGCGCCGCATCTGGGGCGGCTGCATAACTCGCGCTTTCAGCACTCAAACAGTCCTCGCCGCCTACCATCTGCCGCTCAAGCCGAATGCGCGGCAAGGGGGAATGATTCAGCTGAGAGTTTTAACCAATTTCAAAAATGACTGGCATGTGGTCACTAAATGAAATCCATTCGTTGAATTTGCCAATTTCTAAACTTACAGAAGCAAGAAGACTAGATGAAGCGAATGCATAATCTATGTGATAAGGCTTTTCTAACTTTCGGTGTAAATAGAATGTTGGTATAACTTCATTCCCTTGTTCTAAGTTATTAGAGAGATGATAAATACTATAAATATCTATTTTAGCCAAATCACTAACTACATCTGAGTGATTCCACCATCTATCCCATTTATCCCAACAAGTATTACTATTAAAATCGCCGCAGATAATTGACTTTGATGAGCTAAGCTTTGATTGGTGAGCTTGTAGGTATTTCCACAATTGTCCAATATATTGAAAAGTAGGTGAGTTTGCCTGTTTTGTCCAAACTGCTAGAACTGTAAATTCGTCATTTATTGTAAATGGGATGAAAGATTGTAAGCCAGCAGATTCCCAATTAAGATTTTTTAGCAAGAAACCTTCTTTTGCAAATACACCTAAACCAGAGTTTTTATTGTTACCAATCCAAAGGTAATTTGATGCCCAATTTTTGTATGATTGGTCTTTACATCTTTCTGGGTCCTCGCACTCTTGAATAACGTAAATATCTGCATTTATATGACTTAAATGCTCAAATTTTTTACGAAATGCACCATTGCAATTCCAAGTTACAATTTTCATATTAAGCTAAATTTTGCTTCGCTCAATCACAACTCCCAACGCCTTTAATCCTGCCAATACCGCAGGTTTGGCGACTTTAACTTTCACACTTTCTGCTTTAAATTCTTTCAGTATCAATTGGCACACATGCTCGGCCAGCGCTTCTACCAGTTGAAAGCTGTGTTCTTTTAAGGTTTCGTGAATGCGCGTAACCACTTTGCCGTAGTCGATGGTGTCGGCAATATTGTCGCTTTTGCACGATTTGCTTAAATCGTAGCTAATTTCAATATCCAAAATAATGGTTTGCGGCACTATGCGTTCCCACTCTGGCACGCCGAGTTTGGTTTTTACTTTGAGCTCGCTGATAAATATGGTGTCCATTGTGTTTAAGATAGCCTTGCGATGGTTTAGAATGTAATTAAGTGGATTTTAGAGCATATTAATATGAATGAGTTAGGTTTTATCCCTGTCACTTTAATTCCGATTGTGTGGATTGTCGCCGCATATCTCATCGGCTCGATTTCATTTGGCATTATTTTTAGCAAGCTTTTCGGCCTGCCAGACCCGCGCACTGTGGGTTCTGGCAATATCGGCGCGACGAATATTGCGCGCAGCGGTAAAAAATTACCTGCCATTCTCACACTGCTGGGTGATGCATTTAAAGGCTGGTTACCAGTGTGGCTGGCGTTGCAAAGCAATATGTTGATGTGGGTGGTGGCGTCAGTCGGTTTGGCGGTTTTTTTAGGGCATTTATACCCGATTTACCATCAATTTAAAGGCGGAAAAGGCGTGGCAACCGCGCTGGGTGTGCTACTGGCGATTTCACCCTTTTTGGGCTTAGCGGCCATTGTCACTTGGATTATTGTATTTGGTGCGTCACGATACTCGTCACTCGCCAGCATTTTCACTGCATTGTTTATTCCGCTGTACGCTTATTATTATTTGCGACCCTATAAAGATTATTTTTTGATGTTGCTGGTGGTGTCCGCTTTGCTCATTTGGCGACATAGAGGCAATATTAAAAAGCTGCTAAACGGAGTGGAGCAAGGTTTTAAAAAGAAAAGCTAGGGTTTTTGTAGTTCTGCTAAATCCCAGCGTGGTTTTATGCTAAAAGAATATGCTCTGGAAGGCGCATGGATATTGGCCCACAGGGCATATTTTTTTAGCCTCATTGCACCTGCAAACGCAATCATCGCACCGTTGTCAGTGCAGAATTCCAAGCGTGGGTAACTCACTTTGCACAATTTTTTCTTAGTCGCTGCGTTTAGTCGTTCACGCAGTCTTGTATTGGCGCCCACGCCACCAGAAACAATCAAATTATCCAAACCTGTTTCGCGTAGCGCACTCATACATTTTATAGTCAAAATTTCTGTTACTGCTTCTTGAAACTCCCATGCAATATCGGCTTTGGTTTCGTCACTTAATGGCGCGTTATTATTCACTAAGGTTAGCACAGCAGTTTTTAATCCACTAAAACTAAAGTTTAAATCTTTAGAATTTAATAACGGCCTAGGCAATGTAAAGTGAGCACTTCCTTGCGCTGCGAGCCTTGCTAAGGCTGGTCCGCCAGGGTAGCCAAGCCCAAGCAATTTTGCGGTTTTATCGAATGCTTCTCCCGCGGCGTCATCCAGCGTATCGCCCAATAATGTATATTCACCAACGCCATCTACGCGCATGAGTTGCGAGTGTCCGCCAGAAACTAATAGTGCGACAAAAGGAAATTGTGGCGGATTTTCTTCTAACAATGGTGCGAGCAAATGGCCTTCCAAATGATGCACGCCGATGCTGGGAATGTTTAACGAAAATGCCAACGATTGCGCAATGCTGGTGCCCACCAACAGCGCGCCAGCCAAGCCGGGGCCTTGTGTGTAGGCGATTCTATCAATATCTTTTAAGGTTTTATTCGCTTGCTTTAATACCAATTCAGTTAGCGGCAAGGCGCGCCTAATATGGTCTCGGGAGGCAAGCTCTGGCACCACGCCGCCAAATTCTGCATGCATTTCTACTTGCGAGTGCAACGCGTGCGAGAGCAAGCCAAGTTCGGTATCGTAAAGCGCAACACCAGTCTCGTCGCAGGAGGATTCAAAGCCCAAAACCAACATTATGTAAACCTTAATGGCACTTTTACGCGCAAATGCATAAAAGTGATTGAAAAAAAAGGATTATACGATTAAAATGGCGGACTTTTCTCGAGTTTCTAGAACTTGAGAGTCATTGATCGTAAAAGAGAGAGCGAATGTCTAGTGTACGTGTAAAAGAAAATGAGCCGTTTGACGTTGCCCTGCGCCGTTTTAAACGCCTAATCGAAAAAACTGGTTTGTTGAATGATCTTCGCGCACGCGAATTTTACGAGAAACCAACTTGGGAACGTAAACGTAAAGCGGCTGCGGCGGTAAAACGTCAATATCGTCGTTTACGCAATCAAACGCTTCCAGCTAAACTTTACTAAGCCCGTTTTATATAAATCATGGCGGAAGAAAACCAAAAGCCTGAAGAGGCAGAGTTTTGGCGTATGGCCGATAGTTTTATTGGCCACGCAAATAGCCAAAATGATACCGAGCGAGGCGTTGTTAGCGCTGGTTTTTCATACGCTAGCGCACGTTTTAATGCGTTTGTCATTGCCTCACAGTGTGGCACAAAAGAAAATTTTGATGCCGAAAAAGACGCAGCGATTGATTATTTTGTGAATCAATATAAATTAGCGCTAACTGAAAATGTGGCTGATTACTCAGCTAATTTTGACAAATACATCAGCAAGTAAGCTCTTATGAGCCTCAAAAACCAAATCACCGAACAAATGAAAGATGCCATGCGCGCCAAGGATACGGCGCGACTAGGTGCTATTCGTTTGCTACTTTCTGCCATTAAACAGCGCGAAGTGGATGAGCGGATTGAGTTGACGGATGCGGACGTGATTTCAGTCATCGAAAAAATGCTTAAACAGCGCCGCGATTCTATTGCCGCATTTGAATTAGCAAAAAGAGACGATTTGGCCGATATTGAAAAATTTGAAGTTACTGTGCTGCAAGCTTACATGCCAAAACAAATGAGTGATGATGAAATCAACCAAATCATCACGCAAGTGATTGCCGACACTGGCGCGCAAGGCGCGAAAGATATGGGCAAAGTGGTTGGGCTGGTGAAGCCACTGGTGGCGGGCGTGGCAGATATGGGCAAGGTTTCTGGGCTCATCAAAGCACGCTTAGGCTAATAAAAACCAGTACTGAAATGAAGGGAGCGAAAGCTCCTTTTTTTATTTATACTCATACCTATGATTCCAGAAAGTTTTATACAAGAGTTATTGAATCGCGTCGATATTGTCGGCGTGGTGGATAAATCTGTACCACTCAAAAAAGCGGGTGCGAATTATTCTGCCTGCTGCCCATTTCATAATGAAAAATCCCCCAGTTTCACTGTAAGTCCCACCAAACAGTTTTACCATTGTTTTGGTTGCGGCGCGCACGGCACTGCAATTGGCTTTTTGATGGAATATGCGGGTTTGAGTTTTGTGGAAGCGATTCACGAACTGGCGAAAAATGTGGGCATGATCGTGCCTCAAGAGCAATCTACGCCGCAATCAAGAGAAGCGGATGCGCAAAACAAGACGATTAAACTTGGTTTGCAAGAAACCTTGCAACAAGCAGCCAACTTTTACAAGGCTGAGTTAAAAAAATCAGAACGCGCGATTGAATATTTAAAAGGGCGCGGCTTGAGCGGCGTAATTGCTGCAAAATTTCAAGTGGGTTACGCGCCAGCCGGTTGGCAAAATTTGCAAAGCGTGTTTGCCAATTACGATAACGAAGCACTGCAAACTGCTGGTTTAGTGGTGGAGAACGAGCAAGGTAAACGTTATGACCGCTTTCGCGACCGTATCATGTTCCCAATTCACGATCAAAAAGGTCAAGTGATTGGCTTTGGTGGGCGCGTGATAAACAATGAAGATACGCCAAAATATTACAACTCGCCCGAGACGCCACTGTTTCAAAAAGGTCATGAGTTGTATGGATTATTCGTGGCGCGCCGCGCGATTCGCGATGCTGGCAGAGTTTTGGTAGTTGAGGGTTATATGGACGTTGTCGCGCTGGCGCAATATGGCATTGAATGCGCAGTCGCCGCGCTGGGCACGGCAACCACGCCATTTCACATTACCAAACTCATGCGCCAAACCGATGAAATAGTCTTTTGTTTTGATGGCGATAACGCGGGCCGCACCGCTGCTTGGCGCGCGGCGATGAACGCGCTGCCTGCTTTGACGGATGGCTTAAAATTGCGTTTTTTGTTTTTGCCTAAAGAGCACGACCCAGATAGTTATGTGCGCGAATTTGGCAAAGAGAAATTTGAGGCTGAGATACAAGTCGCCATGCCACTTTCGCAATATATTGTGCAACATTTAAGTGAGCAAAATCCGCTTAATTCACAAGAAGATAAAGTGCAATTTTTAAACGATGCGGAGCCGATTTTGCGGCAAATTGTGGCGCCGCGATTTTCGCTGATGTTGCGCAAACGCATTGCAGAATTGGCAGAAGTGACGGATGCGGAAATGCAAAGTTTGTTAAAATTGCCTGCACCAAATCGCACGCCTGCCAAGGCGACGCAAAAGCAATCGCGCGCACCATTAAGTATTAAAAAACGTTTTGTGTTGATGCTACTGATGCAGCCAAGTTTGGCTAAAACCGAGCATTTAAGTTTTGCGCAAGGCTTTAGCGAGGAAAACATGCTCCTGCAAGCCAGTATCCATGCGGCTCTCAGCCAGCCTCAATCTAAGCCCGCAACTTTATTGCACACGATTGAATCGCATGTGGACCCTAGATTGCTGCACGAAATTCAGCGGGAATTGCAATTGTTGGACGAAAGTTTGGACTTTGCGCTTGAATTTGAGGGCGCGCGTACCCAACTTGTTGATATGACACAGCAAAAGCAAGATGGCGGTGTGCTGGATGCGCTGAAAGAAAAGCCGTTAAGTGCGTTATCCGCTGAAGAGCGCGAAATGCTGAAAAAATTAACTGCGAAAAAATAAAACTCAAAATAAAACTTAAAGTAAAATCAATGCTCTATCAAACAGCTTGATTAAAAGTTAAGCAAATATGCATTAAATTTAGAGGCAATTTGAGGTATAATCGCGGGTTTCCGTAATTGCGCGACATTCAAAATAGAGCCTTATAGATAGGACGTGGCATGGCCAGACCAAAATCAGACAAAACCTTAGAAAAAGAGCGCTTAAAGCTCGCAGCAGAAGCGGCACTTGACCCAGCGGCGCTGGCAATGGACGCGGAGGCACGCCGCTCGCGCCTAAAATCGCTCATTATTTTAGGTAAAGAGCGTGGTTATTTAACTTACGCCGAGATTAACGATCACTTGCCAGATGATGTGCAAAACTCTGAGCAAATCGATGGCATCATCGGCATGATTAACGACATGGGCATTCAGGTGTACGAAGAAGCGCCTGATGCCGAAGTGTTATTGATGTCGGATGCGCCGCCGCCTGTGACGGATGAGGACGCAGTTGAAGAGGCAGAAGCTGCATTGGCAACTGTAGACTCTGATTTTGGCCGCACCACCGACCCTGTGCGTATGTATATGCGCGAAATGGGCACGGTAGATTTGCTGACGCGCGAAGGCGAAATTGAGATTGCCAAACGTATTGAAGATGGCTTGAAACACATGGTGCAAGCTATTGCCGCTTGCCCGACGACAATTACGCAACTACTAAAAATGGTCGAGCAAGTTGAAAAAGACGAAATCAGTGTAGATGACTTGGTCGATGGCTTAATTGATAGCGATATTGGATTAGAAGACGCGATTGCCGCTGAAGCGGCCGAGGAAGAAGAAGTAGAAGCTGAAGAAGATGAAGATGACGACGAAGATGGCGCAAAAGCAGCAGCTATTTCTGCCGAGGCGCTAGCTAAATTAAAAGAAGAAGTGCTGAAACGTTTTGCGGTGATTCGCAAGGCGAATACTGCGATGAACGTGATTCGCGAAAATCAGGGCTCACAAGATTCGAGCTATAAAAAACTACATGAAACCGTGTTGGAAGAGCTTACTGCGTTTCGATTTTCGGCCAAACAAGTAGAGGCTTTGTGCGAGCAAGTGCGCATTTTAGTGGAAGAAGTACGCAGCCACGAGCGCAAAGTGATGGATTTTTGTGTGGATAAATCGGGCATGCCACGGCCACATTTTATTAAAAGCTTTCCTGGTAACGAAATTAATTTAAACTGGCTCGATGGTGAATTGCGCTTAGAAAAACCGTATATTGAAAAGTTGGTGCGCTACAAACATTCTATTGTAGATCAACAAGATAGGTTGATTGCGTTGGAAGTTAAAGTCGGTATTCCGATTAAAGAACTCAAAGAAATTAACAAGCAAATGACCACGGGCGAGGCGCGTGCGCGTCGTGCCAAACGTGAAATGATCGAGGCTAACTTGCGTCTGGTGATTTCGATTGCGAAAAAATACACCAATCGCGGTTTGCAATTTTTGGATTTAATTCAAGAAGGCAACATTGGCCTGATGAAAGCGGTAGATAAATTTGAATATCGCCGTGGTTACAAGTTTTCAACGTATGCTACTTGGTGGATTCGCCAAGCGATTACGCGCTCAATCGCCGACCAAGCTCGCACCATTCGTATTCCCGTGCACATGATCGAAACGATTAATAAAATGAATCGTATTTCACGTCAAATTTTGCAAGAAACTGGCATAGAGCCAGATCCAGCAACGTTGGCTGAGAAAATGGAAATGCCAGAAGATAAGATTCGCAAAATCTTAAAAATCAGCAAAGAACCGATTTCGATGGAAACGCCGATTGGCGACGATGAAGATTCGCATTTGGGTGATTTTATTGAAGATAACGCAACCTTGGCGCCGATGGAAGCGGCGGTTTACGCCAGCTTGCGCGATGCCACCAGTGAAGTGCTGGAGTCACTCACGCCGCGCGAAGCCAAAGTGCTGCGCATGCGTTTTGGCATAGAGATGAATACCGACCACACACTAGAAGAAGTGGGCAAACAGTTTGATGTAACGCGTGAGCGGATTCGCCAAATAGAGGCAAAAGCACTTCGTAAACTGCGCCACCCAACGCGCTCTGAAAGGCTGCGTAGCTTCTTGGAAACGGGTCAGGACTAGGAAGGTTTTTGGCCCCCTAGCTCATGCTTGGTTAGAGCAGCGGACTCATAATCCGTTGGTGCTGTGTTCGACTCACAGGGGGGCCACCAAACGTAAACGGCTTGCATGATTGCAAGCCGTTTTTATTTTGGCTGTTTAAATAATTTATGTTAAAAATGTCCGTCCTGTAACCCGCATGGATATTGGCTCTCAGGGCAGGTATTTTTAAGTGTTTTTTGTAAGAAAATTGCGATTAGAACTCGTATTCCACTTGCATTCTAAACGTGTGGTCAGGTGCGGCATCGCTGGCGCCAAATAGCAGCGCGGCGTTGTATTTAATGGCCTGTTTGGTGCCTAAGCCGATTTTGCCGAAAACGGCTGGTCCAAAGCGATGATTTTGTTCATCTGATGCATCCCAGTGGTCCCATTTACCTACTTCGCCAAAGCCTTGCAGGCCGAATTCAAAGCTAGGTTTCCAGCGATATTTGGTTTGCCATTGGTAACCCATTTCGGTGATGTGATCACCTGGACCAAATGTGCGCTCAAACACTAAGTTACCGTTCAACTGCACTTTGCCAAATTCAGTTTGCATGAGCGGCGCGAGTTTAAATTCGTAAGCTTCATTTTTGTTAAGCGGCGCTTCAATTTCAACTACCAAGCCGAGATCGATTGGGTATTTGCCTGTTTCAGTGAGTTGAAATTTATTTTCCCATTCGCCTAGTGTGAGCGAGTCGCCGCCTCCGCGTTCATGTTTGAAATAAATTTCGGTGAACCAATAATCTGTGACGCCATAGCCGAATCCTAAGCTAGAGACTTGTTTACGCTCGCCATTTTGCTGTTTTGCGGTGCCAAATTTGAAATCAATTTCTTTTTCGCCATATTCAACGGTAGGCAGATAAATGTAATCTGCTGGGCCTGCAAAAACTGTGGGTGCGGCGAGGGCGAGTAATAGAGCTATACGAATTTTCAAAGAGAATTTTCTTATGTGGTTTTTAATCTAGGTTGCAGTGATTTTGGCTGGCCAATCCACTTCATGCCAGTGGCGATGGCGACAAATGTGGTGACATAAAACACCAGTTGCATGCCCGTGGGACTTGCGTCGTAGCCAATTAAGCTATGCAGCATCATGCCGAGTATGGATTTTTCTGGCAATACTGCAGAGGTGTCCCATAATGGATTTATTAAAGCAGGAATTAAATCTGCTTGAATGAGGTAGTGCGCGGCTTGCGAGGCCATACCAGCAGCCAGCAACAGCACTAATAGGCTGGTGGCTGTAAAAAACCAACGCATGGGAATGCGTAACAAGCCCTTGTAAAGCGCGTAACCAACAGCAACGCCTGCCACTACGCCGATTGCGCCGCCAAGCAATAGCGCGGATGCGTCTACTTGTTCTGAGGTGGCAATGCCGTATAAAAACAGCACAGTTTCTGAGCCTTCGCGCAATACCGCGATTCCGACAACCGCTAGCAATACCGAGCATTCACTGGCACCGTCACGAATAGCATTGCCGACTTTTTGAGCGCTCGAAGCAAGTTCTTTTCCGTGCGAGGCCATCCAAATGTTGTGCCAAGCCAGCATTAATACGGCCACGCCAAGAATAATGGCGTTAAATAACTCTTGGCCAACGCCATCAGCAAGTTCGGAAATTTGGCTGGTAGAGCTCGCCACAAGTGCCGAGCCTAATAGCCCAAGTAATAAGCCGCTGACAATCCAGTAGCTACGCCCAGGTACATCGCGCGTGGCGGCAGCCACAATGCCGATGATGAGCGCGGCTTCTAAAACTTCACGAAAAACAATTACAGCGGTTCCGAACATAAGTTTTCCTAACTGCTTATTTGACTAGGATGACGCCTTGGGCGGTGGCTTCGTTAAATTCACCAAAAAATGGGTATTTTCCTGCTGATAGCGGGCCGATATAAATCGTCGCTTTGCTGTTGCCTGCAATGACTTTTTCGCGGTTTAGCTCGTAGCTTTCAAATTCTTCTGGCGTGGCATCTAAGTTTTCAACTAGCAATTTAACTTTTTTGCCAGCAGGTACGGTGAGCTCAGCTGGCTCAAAGCGGTGATTTTTTATTTGTATGGTGAATACATCATCGGTGGCAAATGCCAGCAATGGGAGCATCAAAATTAGACCTAAAACTTTATTCATTGTTGATTTCCTAAGTGCTATCTATATTAATGATAATCATTCTTATTAAGATTGGCAAGTGCATTTTATAAAATGTTAAAATAACGGATGTAAAATACAAATGGCTTGCATATCGGCAAGCCATTTAAGGTTGGTTAAATTAAGTTTTACATGCCCTGTAGGCCAATATCCATGAGGGTTTCAGGGCATGTATTTTACCTATCTTGTTTAGAAATTATTATGGTTATATGTAGCACCTAATTAAAGTTGGCGCTACGGAAAGATTAGGAAGTGATGATCTAATATAGACTAAATCCTAGTCTTCTTCATGTCTTTCTGCTCTTTCTGCTCTTTCTACTCTTTCTACTCTTTCTACTCTTTCTACTCTTTCTACTCTTTCAGCATGTTCAGGGCGTTCTACTTTTTCTGATCGCTCCACCTTTTCTAGCCCCTCAGCTTTTTCAGGTTTCTCAGTTGATTCTGGTCTTTCTGTTCGATCTTTGCCTTCCATTTTCTCACCTACGTTTCTATCTTTGTTGCTATTGGTAGGTTTTGATTTGTCAGATCTATTGGGTCTATGTTTGCTACCGCCGCGTTCTAAAATTTTGTCTTCGCCTGAGTATTCAATCGTCCGCGCGGTAATTTTGCCAGCGCGATCCAGTTTGCCGCGTACTATAATGGTCTGATGGCTACCAGAATTCATACCCTTAATTTTGGTGTTCGCATCGACGTTAATCGTGTGATTTTGCATGTTAAATTGTTGCCCAGTACGCGATGGTGCAATGCCTTGAATTACCACACTTTGAGCATCCTTTAGCACACGTTGCGTTGCATTTTCGTTTATCTGTTCGACGTGCAATGAGCTGCCATCCCAGCGACCCCTCACTTGAACAATACGACCAGCAACGACCCGATTGTTGCCCGCAATATTGACACCATTAATCTTGCCATTTTGGTCGATAGCGCCCGCAATTGATGATGGTGTATTTGTTGCAGCCAAATCAATGCGCAGCGCATGAACCAGATTATCGGCTGTGACCAAACCGCTAATTTTGACTATTTGATTTGATTTTAAATCTGTACTGCCAATGGTATTGTCACTAAGACGGATCTTTTGACCCATTATCTGGACGGTGTTTCGTGCGGCATCCACTTTTTCGATTTTGCCAACCATGATATGCGAAACGCTCACACGCTGCGCCCTGAGCTGATTGCCTTTGTTGATTGATTCAATAGCCACCAGTTGGCCGATGTTGAGGGCATCAATGGTCGCTGAAACACCATCAATATCAACATTGGTTTGCGCGTCGTAGTGCACTTCTAGCCCATTTACGCAGATGCTGGCAAAGCCAGTAATAATACCAATAATACCCGTGCCGCCTACACCTGAATTAGCCTGAGCACCCGTTCCGCCAATACCAGAGCTGGCTTGCACGCCAGTGCCACCAACGCCTTCTGATTGATTGCCAGTGCCACCAATACCGTCTTGTTGGATACCCGTTCCGCCTATACCCGCATTGCAGACGTTAGCCTCGGCACTTGTGGCGTTTGCTGACAATAATGCCAGCGAAATGGCGATTAAAATTGTAGAGAGACGTTGCATTGTTTAGCTTTACTTTTCAGGTGCTATTTAATTATCAGCTGGTTGATCATCGGTGTGATAAAAATACACACCAAAATTCATTCTTTGATTGGCTTTATCAGATTCTCTGCGTGCCACCTTGCCAGGTTCAGTTTGCGCAGCTTTAAGCGCTGCAGCGCGCCGATTCAGTGCTTTAATCGCATTCATGCCATTCTGCCTCGCAAGCTCATGTAGTAATTCAACATTAGCAGAAGTCAGCCCATCATAATAGACACAACGCTCAAGCATGGGTTCATTTTTGTTATTTAAGTTACTAACGGCTGCCGACATGTGGTCGTGCACATTCATCGCCAAAAAAGATAATTTATATTCTAAATCTTGGTTAGGAATAAATGCTTGCACATTGAGGCGTACATGGTCGTTATAGTCGAGACTTACAAATCCAAGTCTTAGCCATTCATCCAGCACTGGACGCGCACGAAAATCTTTGCTAACGCTGGCTACTAATGACTCAAACGAAATTATCCCTTTACTTGCAAGGCGCGGCAATGCTCGCGGCTGGCCAGATTCGTCCAAGTATTTACTGTCGCCTAGCCATAAGCCAAAAATCTGCGCACTTAAAGAAAAAGGTGGTTCGTGCTCTTCATTTTTCTCGTCACGAATACGCTGGACATCTTTGCGATGCACCCCAGTTAATAAAGTGATGCGGCTGTTGGTTTGCTCTTTACCTTCTAATTTAAATTCATCCTCGGCTACGCTTACAAACACACGCTTTAAATCTTCTAGCACCATGGTGTAATTAATGCCTTGCGAAAGCATGAGGCGTACTAAAGGGCGCAATACCTTGCGTAAAGTATTGTGCAAAATAATTTGCATCTTATTAGAAGAGTTGGTGAGATTTATTTGCATTGATTAATAGTTAGTGTTTTCTAGCTAAGTCGAGCGGAATCTCGTGATACAGCTCTTTTCCCATAATGTGTTTCTACCATCACACCAATTTCTTTTAAAAATGGTGTTGGCAACACACCGCCTGCACAAATAATGACGGCTTGGTTGGGGATTTCTACCATTTCCTTACTAGCCAATTCAATTTTTACTGTTTTCGTGCGGATTTCATCAACACTGGACTTAAGGTACACAGTAACTCGCTTTTTCGCCTCAGCTTCTTGCAGCCGATCGCGATTTTTTGGCTTTACGCGACCAAAAGCCTCGCTACGATACGAAAGCGTGACGGTTGTACCTGGCTGCTCAGATATTGTAATTGCTGCTTCCAAAGCACTGTCGCCGCCGCCTACCACCAGCACATGCATGTTGCGATATTGCTCTGGGTCAGTCAACCTATAAACCACTTTTGATTGTTCCTCACCATCAACATCTAGCTTGCGTGGTGTACCCATGCGGCCAATAGCAAGTAAAATATTTGCGGTCTGATAGGTGGCCTTTGAGGTTTTGACTTCATAACCTGTGGTAGTTTTGGTGACGGTTTCCATACGTTCGTTAAAATTCACTTTAAGTTGCTGATCTTTTAATATGCGTAGCCAGAAGCCGAGTAACTCCTCTTTGCTAATGTCGTACATTTCCACCCTACCAACAATTGGTAACATGACTGGTTGTGTCATTGCAACTTTATTCCGTGGATATTTGTAAATTGCGCCGCCAAGCGATTCTTCTTGCTCTATGGTGACACACTTAAGGTGATGCTCTTTTGCTGCAAGTGAGGCGGATAGTCCCGCAGGGCCTGCGCCAATAATGACGACATCATATTCATTACCCTCATTCTTTTTTTTCAGAATAGTATCTATCGCTTGTTTGCCTTGCTCCGCAGCTTTTCGAATCAAGCCCATGCCACCAAGTTCGCCCGCAATATAGATATTTTCTACGTTGGTTTCAAAGCTGGGCTTGACGAATGGGATGTCCATGCCACGTTTTTCAGTACCAAATACCAGTTCAATCGCATCTACTGGGCAAGCTGCCAAGCAAGCACCATGACCGATGCAATGCGAAGCATCAGTTAGCACAGCTTTGCCGCTAACGATGCTCAGTGCTTTCTCAGGGCAGGCCTTTACACATGCGCCAGAACCCACACATCGACCAGGGTCAACAATCGGGTGTATAGAAGCTGGTTCAGTCAAACCTGCTTCTTTTGCTTCGATTAAACGCTCACGACCACGACGATTAATTTTCTTTTTACGCGAAATGTATATCGCTAAAATCAGCAACAGTGGCGTAATATAGACGAGTAAGCTTAATTTTGGCATGTTTGTTTAGCGGACAAAGTAATATGCTAGTGGTATGAATGATGCATAATATGTGAGAAAATTACACACGTCAATTTATATGAAAGTATGTGTCTGACAATGGATGCAAAAGTTAATTCACAAGAAATTTCACAATTAAACTCCTTGCTAAGTAGGTTGGGGCATTTTCTTAACCAGCTAGTTATACTTACATTGTTGGTCATGATTGTATGGTTGGGTTGGAAAGTTGCCAATGGCAATTACTATAAGCCAGGTGAGGGTTTAGGCTACAACCTGGGTTTGGCGGGGGGCTTGATGATGCTTACATTGTTATTGTACTCTGCGCGCAAGCACCTTACATTTATGCAAAAGCTAGGAAAGCTCAAGTATTGGTTTCGTATCCATATGATGCTAGGCGTAATTGGACCCACTTTGGTTTTGTTTCATACTACATTTCGTTTGGGCTCAATAAATGCGACCATAGCCTTTTACTGCATGATATTGGTTGCAGGTAGTGGTTTGATAGGCAGGTTCGTGTATACCCGTATCCACAAAGGCTTGTACGGTAGTCGATCTACGCTTAAGGATGCGCATGCGGAGCTGGCAGGCAGTTCTGGCGAAATACATTCGAAACTGAGTTTTTTCCCAAAAGTTGAAAATAAAATTAAAAAATTTGAACACGAAGCCTTAGAAAAAAAACGTGGGTTCTTTGCGGGTGTTTGGTTTTTTCTTACCTTTGATATGCGCCGCATGTTGCTAGCTTGGCAATGCAAGCGTTATATTCATTTGAAGCTAGGCGCCAGCATGAGTGATGTGGCTGATGAAGCCTCTACTTTAGTTAGTCAGTATTTGGTGCGCATTCAAACTGTGGCGCAATTTAAAAAGTTCGAACAAATCTTTTCGGCATGGCATGTTTTGCATATCCCATTAATGTATATGATGGTAGCTACGGCAATATTCCACGTTATTTGGGTACATATGTACTAAATCAAGATGCTACGCTTTCTCAATTTTTTCATTCTCTCATTCTTCCTCTCATTCAACGTTGGGGCGGATACACTTGAAAGTGTGATGATGCCTGGCAAGGTGATTCAAGGGCATTTAAAGTGGGAAGATAATTGCCAAAAGTGCCATAAAAAATTCGATAAAGAAGGGCAAAACCAGCTCTGTAAGGATTGCCATAAAGAAATCAATAAAGACGTCGCGCAGAAAAAAGGTTATCACGGCAAGATGAAGCAGGGTAAGAACTGTGCTGAGTGCCACACTGAACATAAAGGGCGCACCGCAATTGTTGTTGTTCTAGATGAAAAAACTTTTAAACATGACCTCACTGACTTTGATCTCAAAGGTGGCCATATTGGCGAGAAAGTGCAGTGTAAGGATTGCCACAAACCAAAAATAAAATGGCGTGATGCGCCATTGACTTGTATTGGCTGTCACAAAAAAGATGATAAACATAAGAATTCGCTAGGCGAGAAATGTGCCGATTGTCACATTGACAAAGACTGGAAAGAGATTAAGTTTGATCACGATAAAAGTGACTTTAAGCTAAGAGGCGCGCATGCCGAGACCAAGGTGGCGTGTAAGGATTGTCACAAGGATGATAAATTCAAACAAACACCAAACGATTGTTACTCCTGTCATAAGAAAGACGACGACCACAAGGGTGTGTTTGGTCAAAAATGTGAAGATTGTCATACTGACAAGGATTGGAAAACTACTACATTTGACCATACAAAAGATGGCCATTTCGCCTTGCTGGGCAAGCACGATAGCGCTAAATGCGCTAGTTGTCATAAGTCTGCAGGGCAAAAATTACCGCTAACTTGTATCGGCTGTCATCGCAATGACGATAAGCATAAAGGCTCGCTTGGCGAGAAGTGTGGTGATTGTCATAACGAGCGCAACTGGACCAGCACGGGTGAATTTAATCATGATAAAGACACTAAGTTCCCGCTGAAGGATAAGCACAAAACGGCCAAATGTGAGGCTTGCCACACTACAGGTGCGAAATATGAAAAACTGCCGCTAGATTGTTATTCTTGCCACAAAAAAGATGATGTGCATAAAGGCAAGTTTGGTGAGAAGTGTGAAGAATGTCACAACGCCAAAGATTGGAAGAAGGATACTTTTGACCACGACAAGACTAAATTCCCGCTTAGGGGTAAACATAAACCTGCTAAATGTGAGAGTTGCCATAAAAACGGCTTAGAAGAAAAGCTAAAAACAGGTTGTAACGATTGCCATCAAAAAGACGATAAACATAAGGGTGTGTTTAGTGCGAGTTGCGAGAAGTGTCATAACGATGACGATTGGAAAAAAACCACCACTTTCGATCACACAAAAGACACGAAATACCCATTAAAAGGTAAGCATATTAAAACTAAGTGCGAGGCTTGCCATAAGCCACCACCAGCGCCGCCTAAGCTATCACCGACAGCAACATGCTATTCTTGCCACGAGCGCGATGACGTGCATAAAGGCACTGAAGGTAAGAAGTGCGAAGATTGTCATACGGAAACCACATGGAAGGTGAAAGATTTTGACCATAATAAAACCAAGTTCCCTTTACTTGGCAAACATGGCCCAGTGGAGTGTAGCAAGTGTCATTTGACAGGCAAATTTAAAGAGGCCAAATCAGATTGCTATTCATGCCATACCAAAGACGATGTGCATAAAAAACAACTGGGTACGCTGTGTGAAGATTGCCACAATGCTAGAGATTGGGCGATATGGGATTTTAACCACGATATGCGCACTAAATATAAGATAGATGGCGCACACAAAAAAGTGGGTTGCTTGGATTGTCATAGAACCGCTTTTGTTGGCAAGGTAAAACAAAGTACGACATGCTATAGTTGCCACTCTAGCGACGATGTGCACGGAGGCAGTTTTGGCCCGCAATGTGATCGTTGCCATGTCACTGCAAATTTCAGAGACATCAAGGTAAATGCGGGCGTGGGGAGGTAATATAGCCCCAATTATTGCCGCTTCAAAAGTTGCATATAACTTTAAAATATTTTTTTTAAGTCCTATATACTTTTTTTTAAAAAAGTTTGACGCATAATTATTTCCCACATAATATTCGCGTACTGTGGATTAATTTCCCACAGTCGGTTATTTGGTTATGTAGCAATCTATAGGCGGACTTAATGATGAAAATCAGCATACAGTTTAATTGGAAACATATATCAGCACTCTTTTTAGCGTGTTTTGTTTCTATTATATTAGCTGCTCTATTAGCAAGTCCTGCTTCTGCTGCCACAAAAACAGTTAAAGGTGGCTTCAAGTTTGATCATACAAAGACTGGCTTCCCATTAGTAGGTCAGCATGCTACGGCAAGGTGCGAAACCTGTCACATCAACGGCATATTTAAAGGCACGCCAAAACAATGTTCGGGCTGTCATATTAATGGCAACCGCATGAATGCCTCCGCTAAGCCAGCAGGTCACATGCCGACTAACGATAAATGCGAAACTTGCCATTTAGCCGCTGCGTGGAAACCTGCGAAAATGAGCCATGTTGGCGTGATGCCAGGTCAATCGTGTGCTAGTTGTCATAATGGCTCCTCGGCAGTTGGTAAGCCTGCAAGTCATATTGCAACTACGGCCGATTGCGGTACTTGCCACAAAAATAACGCTTGGACACCAGCCAAGGGTTTTAGTCATGTGGATAGTTCAGGCAAGGCTATAACAAGTGGTTGTGCCAGCTGCCACAATGGTACGACAGCAAAAGCCAAATCGTCTAGACATATACCAACAACTGCCGCATGCGAAACATGCCATAGTTCTACAACTTCATTTGCTGGTGGTGCGAGATTTGACCATAGTGGTATTACAACAGGCTGCGCCAGTTGTCATAATGGTAAATCTGCCAAAGGTAAATCTGCAGCACATATTGCGACTACGGCAAATTGCGAAACATGCCATACTTCTACAGCAAGTTTCTTAGGTGCAAAATTCGACCACAATGGCGTCACTAGTGGTTGCGCCAGCTGCCATAACGGTAAGTCAGCCAAAGGTAAATCGGCTACACATATTACCACCACGGCGACCTGTGAGACTTGCCATACATCGGCAGCTTTCAAGCCTGCCAACATGAATCATACGGGTATTGCCAAGGGTTGTGTAAGCTGCCATAGCGGTACAGCGGCCAAAGGCAAGTCAAGCACACACATCGCTACTACTGCGGCCTGCGAAACTTGCCATACGTCCACCACCAGCTTTAAAGGCGGCGCGGCAATGAATCACACTGGCATTACTAAGGGTTGTGTCAATTGCCATAATGGCACTGTGGCCTTAGGCCAATCTAAGAACCATATTACCACTGCTGCGGCCTGTGAAACTTGTCACAAATCGACCGCCAGCTTCAAGGGTGCAGCAATGAACCACACTGGCATTACCAAAGGTTGTTCGAGTTGCCATAACGGCACAGCCGCCAAAGGTAAGTCTAGCGCACACATTGTGACGACAGCTGCTTGTGAAACTTGCCATACTAGCACCACAAGCTTTAAAGGCGCGAAAATGAACCACACTGGCATTAGTGCTGGTTGTTCGAGCTGCCATAACGGCACAACTGCTAGAGATAAGACTGCAACACACATTCCAACGGCAGCGGCTTGTGAAACATGCCATAAATCAACTACTGCATTTAAACCAGCAACTATGAACCACGCAGGCATAACTACAGGCTGCGCGACATGCCACGGCGGTAGTTTCACCACTGTAAAAGCTAAACCAACAACTCATATCGCCACGACAGCAGCTTGTGAAACCTGCCATACCTCAACCACCAGCTTCAAAACTGGTGCGAAAATGAACCATACAGGCATCACGACAGGCTGTGCAAGTTGTCATAATGGTAAAGCTGCTTTAGGTAAGTCAACCACTCACATTGCCACTAATGCTACTTGCGAAACCTGCCATAGTTCAACCAGCAGCTTTAAGGGTGCGAAAATGAACCACACTGGCATTACCAGTGGTTGCGCAAGCTGCCATAACGGTAAAGCGGCGCTGGGCAAAGCGACTAGCCACGTTGCGACGACTGCGGCTTGCGAAACTTGCCATAAATCGACCGCTAGCTTCAAAGGTACGGCCATGAACCATACTGGCGTAACTACTGGTTGTGCGAGCTGCCATAACAACACTACCGCTTTGGGTAAAGCCAACACACACATTCCAACGACTAAAGCCTGCGAAACATGCCACACCAGCACTGCAAGCTTTAAAGGCGCGGTGATGAACCACACTGGAATCACCACAGGTTGCGCAAGCTGCCATAATGGTACAGCAGCCAAAGGCAAATCAACTAGCCACGTTGCGACGACTGCGGCTTGCGAAACTTGCCATAAATCTACGACATCATTTGCTGGTGCTACATTCAGTCACACGGGTGTTAAAGCTGGCACTTGTGCGACTTGTCACGGCGTAACATCTAAAGGTAAGCCTGCAACGCACATTCCAACAACTTCAAGTTGCGATTCTTGCCATAAAAACACGACAACATTCACAGCGCCTACCATGAACCACGCAGGCATAACTACAGGCTGCGCGACATGCCACGGCGGTAGTTTCACCACTGTAAAAGCTAAACCAACAACTCATATCGCCACGACAGCAGCTTGTGAAACCTGCCATACCTCTACCACCAGCTTTAAAGGTGGAAAAATGAACCACACAGGGATCACTACTGGCTGCGCGACCTGCCATAACGGTACAACGGCCAAAGGTAAATCAACCAGCCATATTACTACTAGCGCTAGCTGTGAAACCTGCCATAAGTCTACCTCTAGCTTTAGTAGTGCGACGATGAATCACACAGGTATCACCACGGGCTGCGCAAGCTGTCATAATGGTACAAAAGCCAAAGGCAAGCCTACAAGTCATATTATTACTAGTGC
>JBEBJI010000032.1:0-21508 GCA_040079935.1 Methylotenera sp. | reverse complement strand
CTGTATTGATCCCAGCTTTCCGTCATGGCTTTTATTTTTTGCGCTAAAAGTGGATCATTACCAAAATTAATCAGCACGCGTCCCAAGGCTTCTTTCTTTTTCGATATCTCCAGCCCAACATGTCTAGTATCTAGACCTTTTAAAAGCTTCCGAATAGCCTCTGGCCACTGGGTAGAAAACGTAATACTGGTGTCCATACCTTCGCTCATTAAGGCGGGCAATTCAGTCCATTTGCGCTTACTTAATAATTTTTCCCATCGGCCAATCCAATCGTGTTGTTCGGTTGTTTTGTTGGGCAATTGCTTAAGCGCTTCTTTAATCGCGCTTTCCAAACTTTCTGGCATGGGAATACTAGCCACTTCGTTATAAATCAGATGATAATTTTCTGGCGTAGGATCTACTTTGCGCACAGCCATTTGCTTTATCGCTTCCCGCGCAATCTCAATGGGTATAGGCGTAGATTTATTTTGTTTATTAATATTAAGCATAGTGTTCTTTACAGTTTGGCTATGATTGTAAAATTATATTGCTCATATTTTCCTATTAAAGCGAAAATTCAAAAGCCAATTAAGGAGCACTTATATCGCTCTATTTCAAAGTAAGCCTATCCTTCTCACTTAACGCTTAGAACTCATCTGGCATTACATAATGCCTTAAATCGCATGCCCTGCACACCGCATGGATATTGGCTTGCAGAGCATTTATTTTCAGTTATTTTTAAGCTAATTTGGCCTTAATGCGGCAAATTGAGGTAATATTACGTCTGGCGGGCCTCCCCGCATTGTAAAGTAGCCAACTTGGTCAGGGGCGGAAGCCAGCAGCCACAACTATTGCGCAAGTGCCGGGGGCAAGGCTCGCCTCTTCAGTTCACTATCAAAATTTCGTCGATACACAAACCTTGAGCTACGCTCTCAAACACCTGCCAAAAGATAACTCGCGCCTTGCTTCAATCACTAGGTGAATCGGAAGGCTGCTTTGGGGTTATAGCCTTCCTTTCTAAAGCGTGCGCGGATTTGTCATAGAACTAATATGTAATCAATTAGCAGCAAAAAATTCTTGATTTAATAAATCTACGAGAGCAGTATATGCGTCTTGACTTTTCTATTTATCAGTAATAAATAACCAACTTAATAGCGAGAGTAATTAGACTGAACGTGATTATTATTAATATTGTTTAATTAATAACTGTTATTGAGGGAAGGGACTAATTATGTCGCATCCCGAGATTTTTTCAAAAAAAGAGCAAGATAGACTTGCAAAACTAGAAAAACTTATTAAGCCTGACTCTCTGCCAGAAGAGTTGTTTCACAAAATCTCCCTTCTTGCACAAGAGTTATTTACAGTACCTCAAGTACTAATAAGGGTAGTCAGCAAAGATAAGCATTGGTTTAATTCAACAGCTCGCTCAGCGATTGATTATGAAGGAGATGTTGATTCATGGCTTAAGAAAGCATGCCTTCAAAGCAAAATTTCCTTTGATATACCTGATTTTTTTCAAGTATCGAGTGTCAACCAATGCTCAACAAATGATGACAACCTGATTACTAAATTTTATATTGCAACTCCTATCTATTTCTCTGACGAAAAAATTATAGGTGCACTATGTTTAATTGATATCAAGCCAATAAATTTAAGCAAATATCAGAAATCAGTTCTTAAGAGTATAGCGAACCTAGCATCTGAGGCGCTAACACTTAAAAGTTCAGCTAATCAACTAATCCATGCAAAGCAGGCTAAACTCGCAGCCATTGTGGAATCTTCCGATGATGCAATCATAAGCAAAACGCTTGATGGGGTCGTTGTGTCATGGAATCAAGCTGCAGAAAAGTTATTTGGATATTCTGCTGAAGAAATGATTGGCAAATCGATTACCGTATTATTTCCTAAAGATAGAATAAAAGAAGAAGCTTACTTTATTAAGCGAATAAAAAACAATCTACCGATAAAGCATTATGAAACTGAGCGACTTAATAAAAATGGAAATATTATAAGCATCTCGGTATCAATATCACCAATCAGGAACGAGTATGGCGACGTCATCGGGATCTCTAAAATTGCCCGTGATGTTTCTGCTCAAAATAAATTGCAGCAGGCATTATTAGCAGAGCAGTTAAAATCAGAAAAATTAGCAGCCATTGTGGAATCTTCCGATGATGCAATCATAAGCAAAACGCTTGACGGGATTGTTGTGTCATGGAATCAAGGGGCGGAAAAGCTATTTGGATATTCTGCTGATGAAATGATTGGCAAATCGATTACCGTATTATTTCCTAAGGATAAATTAAAAGAAGAGGTTTACTTCCTTAATCAATTAAAAAACAATCTGCATATAAAACATTATGAAACTGAACGATTTAAAAAAAATGGGGATACTATAAGCGTCTCTGTATCACTCTCTCCAATCAAGGGCGAATATGGCGAGATTATTGGAATCTCTAAAATTGCCCGAGATATCTCTACTAAGAAAAACCTACAACAAAAACTTGCAACAGAACATGCGCGACTAAAAGTAACAATGGATTCTATTGGTGATGCTGTAATCACAACCGATGAGAACGCAATAATTCTTTACTTGAACCCTGTTGCAGAAAAGCTGACAGGTTGGCTTATGGGAGAAGCCATAGGGATGCCTTTGTACAGAGTGTTCAATATTGTCAATGAAAAATCACATATGCCAGTAGAAAATCCGGTGGAAGTTTGTATCAAAGAGAATCGTACCGTTAGTTTAGCTCAGCATACACTTCTGATAAATCAAAATGGCAGCCAATTTGGAATTGAAGATAGCGCCGCGCCAATCCATGATGTTAGTGGCAAAACTATAGGTGCAGTTCTAGTATTTCACGATGTCACTACTCAAAGAAAAATGGCTAATGAAATGACTTATCGGGCGACCCATGATTCGCTTACTGGCTTATTAAATCGAGTTGAATTTGAATATACTCTTTCAGAGTTACTTAGAAACGTGCGTGAACCAAAACTTGAGCATGCATTGATATATATAGACTTGGATCAATTTAAAATAATTAATGATACATGTGGACATAGCGCAGGGGATGAAGTATTAAAGGATATCGCTAGGGTTATGGAATCATGTATTCGCAATACTGACATACTTGCACGTATAGGAGGCGACGAATTTGCCATTATACTGGAGCGATGTGATACTGAATCGGCTATAAGAATAGCTGAACTTTTATGTAAATCAATTGATGAATATAGATTTCAACATATCAAAAGACGATTTCATATTGGAGCAAGTATTGGTTTGGTCTTAATTGATAGGCCATGGCCGAGTGTTACTAGTTTAATTCAGGCGGCAGATAGTGCTTGCTATGCCGCAAAAGAAGGTGGGCGCAATCGTGTGCAAATGCATTTTGAAACCGATACTGCATCTGTGACCAGGCGAGATGAAATGCACTGGATAGCCCATATAGATCAGGCGCTTGAGGATAACAATTTCATCCTATACTGCCAACGCATTCACCACATTAACAATCAAACCACTATACATGGTGAAGTACTTTTAAGAATGAAAGATGATTCAGGTGGGTTAATTTCACCAGGTGAGTTCTTGCCAGCTGCGGAACATTTCCATATGATTACTCGCATTGATCGTTGGGTGGTCAGTGAGGTATTTAGATGGTTAAAAATACATCATGATGAGTTAAGCCATATAGAGAATTTGTCAATAAACCTTTCTGGACAGTCTATTAGCGATCGCGATTTTCATATATTTGTCATTGACCAGATTAAAAAAATCAATCCAGACTGCAATAAAATTTGCTTTGAAATTACTGAAACTGCAGCTATTACGAACATTACAGAAGCTACAAGGTTTATCGAATTGATGAAACAACTTGGAATTAAGTTTTCACTGGACGATTTCGGGAGTGGCGTTTCTTCATTTGGTTATCTTAAGAGTCTATCTGTTGAGTACTTAAAAATTGATGGGCAGTTCATACGCGGCATAATTGAAGACCCAATAGACCAAGCAACAGTTAGATGCATTTTGGAGATTGCCAAAACTACAGGTAAAAAAACTATTGCTGAATGTGTTGAAACTGAGTCTGCTGAAAATATGCTTAAGGAAATGGGCGTCGACTTTATCCAAGGTTATCTGAGACACAAACCTGCACCTATCAATGAAATTTTGAAAATGTAATCTTAATATCGCTAGAAATATCGAATAGTTTTTGTGAGTAGGTATATTACTTTCAGTATTGTCCTATTCCGATATTTTCATACCTTAAAGTTAGTCATCTAAACTTTAAAACTGGCTTTAGCATAGCGTATATTTGACTACCAATTATGGACTACCCGTAGCACTTTGTATTGTTTTTTTATTTTCCAAAGTAATGCCTTTGCAACATTTAATCTTTATTTAGGTTTAGTTGAATTGCTAATTTTCAGCTAAAATTTCACCTATGTCTTATCAAGTCCTCGCGCGAAAATATCGCCCAAAAACCTTCGAAACCTTAGTTGGGCAAGACCATGTCGTACGTGCGCTCACCAACGCGCTTACGCAGCAGCGCTTGCATCACGCTTATTTGTTCACTGGCACGCGCGGTTGCGGCAAAACCACGTTGGCGCGCATTTTGGCGAAATCGCTCAATTGCGAAACGGGCATCACCGCCACACCCTGCGGCGTTTGTAGCGCATGTACCGAAATCGACCGCGGCCGTTTTGTCGATTTGCTCGAAGTCGATGCGGCTAGTAATACACAAGTGGACGCGATGCGCGATTTGCTCGATAACGCCCAATACGCGCCCACCGTCGGCCGCTTTAAGGTGTATATCATCGACGAAGTGCACATGCTGTCGAAAAGCGCCTTCAATGCCATGCTAAAAACGCTGGAAGAGCCGCCAGCGCACGTTAAATTTATCTTGGCGACCACAGATCCTCAAAAAGTGCCTGTGACAGTGCTATCGCGTTGTTTGCAGTTTAATTTGCGCCAAATGGCCAGCACAACCATTAACGAACATCTGCAAAATGTGCTTGGCCAAGAAAATATTGCGTTTGAAACTGCTGCACTCAACTTAATTTCACGCGCTGCGACGGGCAGCATGCGCGATGCTTTATCGCTGACTGATCAAGCCATAGCTTACGGCAACCAAACCGTCAACGAAGCGGAAGTACGCAGCATGTTGGGCGCGATTGACCAAAGTTATTTATTTGATATTTTAACTGCCCTGCAAGACAACAATGGCGCGGCTTTGATTGAGAAAGCGCAGCAAATGGAAGCGCGCAGCATTTCGTTTGAAGCCGCTTTAAATGATTTGGCCAATTTATTGCACCAAATAGCCATGGCGCAAACTGTGCCAGATGCGATTGCCAGCGATTTGCCAGAACGCGCGCAACTGCTTGATTTAGCACAAAAATTATCACCCGAAACTTTACAACTTTATTATCAAATTACACTGCTCGGCCGCAGAGATATTGGCCTCGCACCCGATGAGTTTGCAGGTTTTAGCATGACTTTGTTGCGCATGTTGGCCTTTAGCCCGACTGAAAAATTGACAGAAAGAACGACCACAAAACCAACGGAAAGCGTACAAGCTACCGCGCCAGCCATACAAACCGAGCCAATCAGACAAAACGCGCCAGAACTTGCGCAAATACAAGATAAAGCTTTAAAAAACATTGAAAATGATGCTCCAGAAGCCAATGTCCATGCGGTTGCTGGCTCGATTGAATTTGATGGAAATTGGCGTAATTTGGTTGAAAACAAACTTAAACTCGGCTTGGCGCGCGCGCTGGCGCAAAATTGCGAGCTAATGAGTTACGATGAAAACAGTTTTACTTTACGCGTAGCAGAAAACCAAAAACATTTGGTGAGCGCCAGTTATCAAGATAAATTATCTAGCGCGATTAATGAGTTTTTTGGCAAAAAAATTCGCCTCAATGTTGAAATTGACGCCGAAGCAAATACGCCCGCCAAACAAAATGCCACAGAAAAGGCCAACGTACAATCGGGCGCGGAAGCGGCAATTATGGGCGACCCTTTTGTACAGGATTTAATGCAAAAGTTTGGCGCACAGATAATCCCCAACTCGATTAAACCCAATTAAAAAGGAGCAAAAATATGATGAAAGGCGGCATGGGCAATATGATGAAACAAGCCCAAATGATGCAGGCAAACATGCAAAAAGCACAGGCGGAATTGGCGACAACTGAAGTGGAAGGCTTGGCCAGTTACGGCATGGTAAAAATCACTATGACCTGCAATAACGCAGTAAAGCGCGTGGTGATTGACGATGCGGCGATGGACGACCGAGAAACGCTAGAAGATTTATTGCTAATTGCGCTTAATGACGCACGCGCGAAAGCCGAGGCAGCTTCAAGCGCGCGGATGAGTGGCGTGATGCCAGCTGGCATGAAACTACCGTTTTAATTTGTGAAAAATCCACCTGCCCTAGAAGCCTTAATTGACGGGCTTCGCTGCTTGCCTGGCGTGGGACCAAAGTCCGCGCTGCGCATGGCGTATTACTTGTTGCAGCGTGATCGAAACGGTGCTGCAAAGTTGGGGCATAGTTTAGAAAACGCGCTACAAGTGCTGGGGCATTGCACGCTGTGCAATAACTTTTCTGAAACCGATACTTGCCCGCTTTGCGAATCAGAGAAGCGTGAGGCTGCGATGCTGTGCGTGGTGGAAATGCCCACCGATTTAATGATGATGGAGCAAACGCAATCGTACAATGGCATGTATTTTGTGCTGATGGGCAGACTTTCGCCTTTAGATGGGGTAGGTCCAAAAGAAATCAACTTGGATAAACTCATCAAACGCGCGCAAGATGGCGTGGTGACGGAAGTGATTTTAGCCACCAATTACACGGTGGAAGGCGAAGCCACAGCGCATTATATTAGCGAGCTTTTAAGAACTCGTGGCGTGGCTGTAAGCCGCATCGCGCGAGGTTTGCCGATGGGTGGCGAGATTGAATATGTGGACAGCGGAACGCTTTCAATGGCGTTGCTTGGACGTAAGCAACTTTAGTGCATAGAACTGTCTAACCAGAAATATTTAAAAAGCTTAATAAATCAGCCGGAGTCTTTATCATCACATCCGCGCCCCACTCTGCTGGTTTATCGGTTTTATCAATATAGCCAAACAGCGCAACTACCGTTTTCATGCCCGCTGCTTTTCCTGCTTGAATATCTCGCTCAGCATCGCCCACATAGATACAATTTTCTGGCTTAACACCAACTAAGCTGCAAGCCAATAACAACGTGGCTGGAGAAGGTTTAGGCTGTGGCGCATCATCACCGCTCACTACGCAAGCTGGTTGCAGACGTAACTTCATACTTTCAATTAAGCGATTGGTAAAACGACGTGGTTTGTTGGTGACAACTCCCCACTTTAACTCTTTACTTTCAATGAGTTGCAATAATTCTGCGACACCATCTAGTAGCTTTGGGCTACGCGTAAATACTTCATCATAAATATTCAAATACTCTTCGCGTTTCGCTAAAAAATCTGTGTCTTCTGGCGTAATACCAAAACCTAAGCCCAGCAAGCCTTTCGAGCCATGCGAGGCAAATGGGCGAATCGTTGCATCACTTAAAGGCTTTTTACCGTGACGTTCTAGCTGAATATTCAGTGCGTGACCCAAATCTGGCGCAGTATCGACGAGCGTGCCGTCTAGGTCAAATAAAATAGTATTAATCAATTTTACGCTTTAATTGTTTGCATCATGTAATTAACGCTAACATCGTCACCCAACCTATAATGTTGCGTAATTGGGTTGTAACTCATACCGACTTGATGATTGAGCGACAAGCCTGCAGCCCGCACCCAGCTTGCCAATTCAGAGGGTTTAATAAACTTTTCGTAATCGTGCGTACCGCGCGGCAACATATTTAAAATGTACTCCGCTCCTATTACTGCCAACAAATAGGCTTTCGGATTGCGGTTAATCGTCGAGAAAAACACTTGTCCTCCAGGTTTGACCAATTTAGAACAAGCCACAACTACACTGGCGGGATTTGGCACATGTTCGAGCATTTCCAAGCAGGTCACCACATCGAAGCTTTCAGGCTGTTTTTCGGCTAACTCCTCAACAGAAATAAGCTGATAATCAACCGCAACGCCGCTCTCCAAGCTGTGTAAAGCCGCCACCTTCAGCGCTTTTTCTCCCAAATCTATACCTGTGACTTTTGCATTTTTTTGCGCCATGGATTCACTTAAAATACCACCGCCGCAACCGACATCCAACACGGCTTTTCCTGCTAAAGAAATCGCATCATCGATGTAATTAAGCCTTAGCGGATTAATGTCGTGTAGTGGTTTAAACTCACTGGTTTTATCCCACCATTTATGCGCCAGCTCGGCGAATTTGTTCAGTTCTACAGCATCTACATTTATCAAGATTTATACTCACTCAATTTGGGTTGCCATTTATCTACAATTTCTTGCAATTCTTGCGGCTCAATATTACTAAAAACGCCTTCGCTACCTGTTGGTTTGTGATATTTTAACTCGCCATTCACCCAAGTATGACTTACATACTCGCCCCCAGCCACATAAACTAAATGTGAGATGGGGTCAAAACAAGGCTGTGTTTCAATATCAGACAATCTGACAGCAGTTAAATCAGCAAGTTTACCGATTTCTATTGAGCCAATTTTATCATCTAAGCCCAGCGCCTTTGCGCCGTTTATTGTCGCCATTTCCAATACTTGATGTGCGGAAATCGCTGTCGCATCGCCGCTTTGGCCTTTGGCGAGCAATGCCGCCAAACGCATCTCTGCAAACATATCTAGACGGTTATTGCTAGCCGCCCCATCTGTTCCCAAGCCAATATTGACGCCATGTTTGGCGTATTCTGTAATTGGTGCAATGCCACTCGCCAACTTTAAATTAGAGCTAGGACAATGTGCAATGCTGCAATCGTGTTCTGCTAACAGCTTAATTTCTGTTTGGTTTAGATGCACACAATGCGCCAAAGTCACGGTTGAGTTCAACAAACCCAAATTAGCCAAGCGCGCTAGCGGCCGCATGCCATGTGTTTGTTCACTTTGCGTAATTTCGGTTTTTGTTTCATGCAAGTGCGTGTGAACGCCAATATCGAGTTGCGCACTTAAGGTATTAATTTGTGAAAAAGTCGCGTCGGAAACTGTATAGGGCGCGTGTGGCGCAAAACTAAAGCTGACAAAGGGAGCATCGCGCAACTGGTCTTTTGCTGCCGTACCTTTATCAATATAGTCGGCAGCATCGTTGGCATAATTGGTGGGGATCTCTAGCACGACCAAGCCTAAGTTTACCCGCATGCCCGCTTGCATACAGGCTTGTGCGGCCGCTTCTGGGTAAAAATACATGTCATTAAAAGTGGTAATGCCGCCACTTAGCATCTCTGCGCAAGCTAAAAGCGTACCATCGCGCACAAAACTTGATGAAACAACTGCGCGCTCCGCAGGCCAAATATGCTCTTCTAGCCATGGCATCAGCGGCAAATCATCCGCCAAGCCGCGCATCAGGCTCATGGCTGCATGTGTGTGTAAGTTAATCAAGCCTGGGATTAAGATATGGTCGTTTAATTGTACTGTTTCAGTTGCATCATATTGTCTAGCTGCCTCAATCGAACAAACATCAATGATTTTGCCAGATTGAATAACGACGGCTTGCTGCTCTACCAATGTATTACTTGGAATCACTGGGCAAAGCCAACGTACCTCAATGATTAAATCAACGTTAAGTTTCATTGTGTCATTATAACGGTGAAGCGATTTGATATGAAAATTCAGACATAAAAAAAGCCTCGCAATGCGAGGCTTTTTTACTTGCTAACTAGCTAATAGATAACTAACTTAGTTACAGCCAGTTTCTTTTTTACCTTCGGCACGAATTTCTACGCGACGGTTAGGTTGTAAGCAAGAAATCAATTTCTTAGTCGCTTTGTTACCAGCACATTGAACCACAGGCTCTGACTCACCTTTACCAACAGCTTCAATAATCGCGGCATCAACACCTTGCGCCGCCAAGTAATCTTTCACTTGGTTAGCACGACGCTCTGATAGTTTTTGATTGTAAGCTTCTGAACCAATGCGGTCTGTGTGGCCAGTAACAATAACAGCTTTGATTTCTGGAGCTGCTTTAATTTTTGCAGCTGCTTCATCCAATGCAGCTTTACCTTCATCTTGCAAGTTAGCTTTATCGTAGCCAAATAGTTTTGCAGCATCCACAGTGATGGTGTCCATTTGTGGAGTACATTTTACTGGCTCTGGAACAGGTGCCGGAGCTGGCTCTGGCATTGGCTCTGGAGCTGCTGCGATTGGCGCTGGCTCTGGCGCTGGCTCAGCCACTACTGGTGCTGGTGCACCGAAACGGAATAAACCACCAATATTTAATAATGTGTTACCGATCGTATCATCTGCGTCAAAATTAGTACCAGGCGCATTTGCTTCTGATTTTGACCATTGATGGCGTAAATCAGCTTGCAAGCCGATATTATCACTAAACAGATACTGTGCACCTAAGCCCAGACCTGCCAACCAAGAAGTTTTGCTTTTGTCTTGAAGTGTCGCAATGTTGCTGTAATCAACGTTATTGCGCGTTGCACCTAAACCAGCCAACAAGAATGGACGGAATTTATCACGACTGAACATATACAAAGCATCTAAACCTAGTTGTGTCGATTTATATTTGCCGCTAGCGCCAGCAATATTTGTGTCTTCATCAGCACGGTTATAACCTAAACGACCTTGCAAATCCCAGCTAGGTGATAGCTCTTTACCAATCGCAAGAAAGCCACCTGCACCGTTGTCTGCATCTAAATCGCTATCTGTATTCATGTAACTTACACCTGGCACTGCATACCATGCGCCGCGGAACATATCTTCAGCTGTTGCTGAAAACGCTGTAAGGCTAAGTGTTGCTGCAACAGCAAGACTAAGTATTTTCTTATTCATGTAAAACTCCTTGGTTATCAAAACGTCCATCAAACTTTAGTACAAATTAAAACAATCTTTATAGCCGAACTATACTTAATCTACGTTAACTATGCAACGCTAACTGTAAGATTAATTGCGGTTTTTCCTTATTTTTGTTGTGTTCGTGCAACATGTTTTTAATTTCCATAACTTTGGTGCTAGTTAATGCAGAGTTTCGCACCAAATTCTCACACACGCCACCTCTAAAACCAATGTATGTTGGATTATATTTAGCCAGCAACTCAATATGTTGTGGTCGCAACGACCCAGCTAAACCTGATTTTAAGTGGTATTGATGACATAATTGTGTAAATAAGCGTAAAGTTCTTTTTGTTCGCACTTCTAGCAGGTTATTTTGTTTATTTTGCGTGTCCAACATCGCGCCATAAAATCCCGCTTTTTGTAGCAGTGCCAATAAGCTTAAATCCAGCGCAGTATCTGCAAAAAATACCGCAACAATTTTTATATTTACAATACTAAGCTTCGCCATTTCGAGCAAAAAGCCTTTGTCGTAAAACAGCTCAGAAACTGCAATTTTAATAATGTCGATGCCCATTTCAGCACGCGCTTCTATATCCATCACCAAATCATTCAATGTCACATGTTGCTCACCCACGGTTGAGCTTAAACGCGCAAGACCATCAATCGCTTGAACAATAAGTCTAGTTTCTTCCGCAGCTAGCGCACCAAGCGCGCCCACATTCGGGTCTTTCAAATCAATAATATCTGCACCAGCTTGAAGCGCAATCAGGGCTTCTTCAGCATTTTTTACGCTGATTAAAAGTTGTGTCATACCTGACCTTTATCCATTAAGTCTCGCCAGTTTGTTCAGCGTAAAAATTGTCTATTTTTTCAACGAGCCAGCTCCAAGCTTCCTGTTCACGCTCGCCTGCAGTTTTGTCGATGGCAATTTGCAAATACTGTAATTCAGTTTGGATTTTCTCGCGCGGTAATATGTGCAATCGGCTTACCAATACCGCTAATTCTATCACGGCGGCCTGCGCGCGATTAAATCCTGCGAATGGTTTATGGTTAAATTCGGCTACTTTTTTCATCACAAGTTGTGGCCGCGTTGCATCATCACGCACTTCAAGCAACTCCAATTCCACATGCGCCAAACAATCGGCAAGCCTGGGAGTCTCATGGTTATTGGTCTGCAGGCCAATGGTTTGCAGAGGCGATAAATTCTGCTTTTTACAAATGGCGCCAGCAAACACACGCACATCATCCGTCAAATTCATCACCGCGCATTTTGTCGCCAAAATATTCTCTAAAGTGGTGGAAGGCTTGTAAGGTGAAATGATGATATTATCGTTTTCATGTCGCACGCCAAACGGTGTGACATGCGGCACGCCAGCCTCATTAACACTAGTGATGATTGTTTCAAAAATCATTCTTTTTTGGCCTGATTTTTACTTTGCTTTTCTTTCAAACTAGCTTCGCGATGACTTTTTCTGTCGTCTTTGCTTTGTGCCTTGCCGATTCCAAAATTCAACTCCTCATCTTGCACATAGCGCTTACCCAGCTGATGCGCAATCTGCGCGCGGGCCAACTCTACGCCTAAATAAAACGCGTGACTTGCATCATTTTCAACTTTCAAATCAGGATAAAACTTAAACGGATCAATCGCTTGTAGCAATCCATCGCGATTATAAACATGCACACCAGCGTCGCTGACCATAATACGAAAACTCGGGTCTTTAATCTGCGTAGCAAATTCGGCAATTTCTTCCGCATTGTATGAAAATGGTTTTCTATCATGCAAACCGTTCAAACCAGTAGAATAGCCGCGCGGCAGCCTATCATCTTGCTTGGCGCGGAACATTACGCGGCGCGCAATATCCGCCTCCGCAATCGCATTGACCGCATGCGGGCTGACTGAAGTCGTCAACACCGCATTAATATTCAACTCGCTAATTAAGCCAAACAGCACGGCGTTAATGCCCGTCGTGTCAGCGTCCGTCAGCTCGGTGACGTTGCCAACGCCCATCATAATGGGTATTTGAGGATATTTTTTGCGCAATTTGTGATAGCGCACAATCGAATCTGCCAACCCAAAATGAATCGGGTCTAAAATCGGGTCGGCGATGAACTTTTTGCCTTTTTTCAGACAAATTTCAATGGCGCGATAGAGTGATGCCAAGCTACCCGCTTTAGCTGGAATCAATATGGGCGTAGACGCCACTTCATCGGCAATCCACAAAGTTTTTTCAGTTAAACTCAGCAAAAAATCCGCCCCCGCCTTGCCCGCCAGCAGCAATTCATCGGCGTTCATGCTATCGACACTCACTTTTAAGCCTGCGTTTTTAAGCGCTTTAATCGCGTCAGCCAAATGCGCAAACGGCTTATTCGGCAAGCAGCCCAAATCAATCACATTCGCGCCCTGCGCCGCGAATTGATTGGATTTTGCGACGATTTTATCCACGCTCAAATCGGGCGCATCGACAATCTCGGCAAAAATCTGCACACTGTATTGGCTCAAATCGGGCGCTTTGCCTTTTTGCCCAAAATATTCAGGCAAATCTTTTAGATCGTCTGGCCCGCGCTCAACGGGAATGCCGTATTGGCGGTGCAAAGCGCTTAAATCTCCTTGGCAAAGGCCGGGCAAAATCATCTTGTTGGCGTTACCAGAATTTTTTAGACGCCGCGCGATTAAATCTGGCGTCATCAACGCGGCGACCGAAACGCCGATTTGCTCGACGCGGTATTTGAATTGTGGTGATTTAGGGTTTGATGTGACTTCTTGCAACACTTTATTCAGGCTTTTTTCTGCCAGTTTGCCTGTGACAAATAAAAGCTTCTCAGTCATAATTTTATGTCAGCCTGCAACCCGTATGGATATTGCCTTCTGGAGCATATCCATATCGCTTACAATATGTGTGAATTCAAAGTTTTTGAGTTTTTCTACGTTATCCAAATCAATTTGGCGCGGAAAAACTTGTACTAAATTATCGCGCGGCGCTTCCGATTCAATAAATCCCAGCGTGTCTTCTGGCACGGTGTCGCACGCAAAAATAATGCTAGGCACGCGCGTTTTTCCCGCTTGCGCGTAAAGATTCGTGACCAAGGAATCGGAAAATCCGTAAGCCATTTTTGCGATGGTATTGGATGTTGCTGGCGCAATAACCAGTGTATGGTATTTTCCTTCGTAAAACAGCTCGACAGGCACGCTGCTAGCGGTTTTGTCTTGATAAACTTTGTGACCTGTAGCCTCTAACTGCGCCTGAAAACCATATTGCTTGATGATTTCTGCCGCTGCTTTGCTAAGAAAAATATCGACGTTTTCAATGCCTTGTAATATATCTAAGGACTCGCGCAAGAAATGGCCGGAACCTGTGATTGCCCAAGCGAGACGTTTTTTCTCGGGCTGGTTCATGCTTTAAACTCCAAATGGGTGTTCTATAACTATCGTTTCGTCTCTTTCAGGTCCAGTTGAGACAATAGCAATTGGCACACCACATAAGGCTTCAAGACGTTTGAGATAATTTTGCGCAGCTTTAGGTAAGTCATCCCAAGTTTTCACCCCAAAAGTGCTTTCTGACCAACCTGCAACTCGTTCGTATATTGGCTTGCAGCGTTCTACATCATCAGCGCCTACAGGCAACATATCGACCACTTTGCCGTCCAGCTCGTAACCTGTGCAAATATCCAGCGTTTTAATGCCATCCAGCACATCTAACTTGGTGATGCACAAGCCTGTGAGGCCGTTAATCCGCGCCGAGCGCCTTAAAGCTGCCGCATCAAACCAACCGCAACGGCGTTTGCGTTTTGTTACGGTGCCAATTTCTTGGCCTTTCACTGACATTTGCGTGCCTGGCGCGCCGTCTGTGTCAATATCCAATTCGCTTGGGAACGGCCCGCCACCGACGCGTGTGGTGTAAGCTTTGGTAATACCCAATACGTAGTGCAACATATTCGCACCAACGCCAGTGCCTGCTGAGGCTTGACCTGCAATGCAGTTGCTGGAGGTTACGTATGGATAAGTGCCGTGATCGATGTCCAACAGCGTGCCTTGTGCGCCTTCGAACAGTAAATTTTCGCCTCTGTCATTAGCGGCGTATAAATCTGCAGAAATATCTGAAATCATCGGTTTAAGCGCAATTGCATGCTGCATGCTAGCATCATATTGATGATTAAAATCAACGGCTTGTGCGCCTAAATAATTGGTTAGTACAAAGTTGTGGTAATCCATTACTTCGCGCAATTTTTCTGCGAAACGTTCAGGATAAAATAAATCGTAAACTCGTAGCGCTCGGCGCGCGACTTTATCTTCGTAAGTTGGGCCAATTCCCTTACCCGTCGTCCCGATTTTAATGGCGCGCTTGGCCTCACGCGCCGTATCAATCGCCACATGGTGACTTAAAATCAAGGGGCAACCTGGACTCACTTTGAGGCGATTTTTAACTACAAGACCACCTTTTTCCAACTCAGCGATTTCGCTTAATAAATGGCCAGCATCCAGCACCACGCCGTTGCCGATGTAGCAATTTACATTGGCACGCACGATGCCTGAAGGCACTAAGTTTAATTTGTAAATTTTTTGCGCCGCACCCTGCCCGACAACCAGCGTGTGGCCTGCGTTGTGGCCACCCTGAAAGCGCACCACGCCTTGCGCGTGGTCGGTCAACCAATCGACGATTTTGCCTTTGCCTTCGTCGCCCCATTGCGTGCCAATAACTACTACATTTTTTGCCATAAATAACTGCTTTTTTAATTAGACTTTGTAAATTTAACTACTGTAAAAATTAACTACTTAAGTGCTTCAATAAGCCATTCGCCATCGCGCATCACCAGCGCGCTGTCGCAATTAAGCTCAGCGAGATTGACTTCAGAATTTGGTAACACTTGAATCACCAGCAAACCATCGGCGCGCAAAGCCTCAATTTTGCTGAGCAACTCTTTTTCATTGCCTTCTGGCGCCAAAATACTTTTTGGCAGATGCGCAGGTGCAAACGCGCTCACGATGCCGCGCAAATCTAAGCTAAAACCTGTTGCTGGGCGCGCACGACCAAACGCAATGCCAACCTCATCATAACGTCCGCCCAGTGCCACTGGTCCTGTGTAACCGCGCGCATAGGCCGCAAATACCACGCCACTGTGGTAGTGATAACCGCGCAACTCGCCTAAATCAAACGAAACGCTCACCTTTAAATCATTTAATTTGCTGGCAACTGCACTTAAATTTGCTAATGCTTGGACAATTTCTGGCAATTTTGGCAACACGTTTGCGGCTTTTTCTAACACCTCAACATCGCCATTTAAGTCGGTTAAGTCAATAAATGCTTGCCTGTAAGCCTCATCCAGATTAGCTCCCAGGGCAGCGACTTGCGATTTATCTTTACTTTGTAATGCGCCATAAAGCGCTTCTTCCAAATCTGCATCCACATTGCTTGCGCGCACCAAGGCCTCAAAAATCGCAACGTGGCTAAAATCGATGTTCAAATCCTGCAAGCCCAGCAACTGCAAAGCTTTAATCATCAAACGTTGAATTTCGATGTCGCTTTCAATGCCCGCATGGCCAAATAACTCTGCGCCCAATTGCAGCGGCTCGCGCGTACGTGCAAGGCCATCAGGTTTTGTTCTTAACACCGTACCTGCGTAACAAAGGCGACTAATGCCTTGCTGATTGAGCATGTGCGCATCGATGCGCGCGGCCTGCGGCGTCATATCGGCGCGAATACCCATGAGGCGACCAGTAAGTTGATCCACCACTTTAAACGTGGCTAAATCTAAATCGCGCCCTGTGCCAGTGATGAGCGATTCCAAATACTCCAGCGTGGGCGGAATCACATACTGATAGCCGTGCACTTTAAATAAATCTAATAACTGTCGGCGTAGTTGCTCTACGCGCGCGGCCTCTGCAGGCAGCACGTCTTCGATAAATTCAGGGAGTAACCAGTTACGCATAGCTAACATTATAAGCTAGCGATTAAATATAATCAGCAATAAACCACCAATAATTGAAAGAAGCCCAACAAAACGTAGCTGACCGTCTTTGAGTTGTATCATGCGTTTGAAAGTTTCGCGCCAAGCTTGCGGTGCTATAAACGGCAACAAACCTTCAAACACCAACATCAATCCCATTGCCAAGAAAAGAGTGGAATTCACGCGAACCTTATCGCTACTTACCGCCAGCGCCACGCATATATTTAAAGAACTCCGAACTTGGATCTAATACCATCACGTCCGATTTACTTTTAAAGCTATTTTTATAGGCTTCTTGACTACGGTAAAACGCATAAAACTCGGGGTTTTTGCCATAAGCGCTGGAGTAAATCTCAGCGGCTTTGGCATCGCCCTCACCTTTAGCTTTTTGCGCATCGCGGAAGGCTTCGGCGATAATCACTTCGCGCTGCTTGTCGGCATCTGCACGAATTTTTTCAGAGGCAGCAGAGCCCTCAGAACGCAATTGGTTGGCAATTCGTTTACGCTCGGCAATCATACGGTCATATACCGATTTCGAAATATCTTCTGAATAATCAACACGTTTCAAGCGCACATCCACCACCTGAATACCAATTTGGCGCGCTTCTTTATCTGCCCTAATTTTCATACTTTGCATAATGGCACCACGCTCACCCGCAATAACATCTCGCACCGTGCGTTTACCAAACTCATCACGCAATCCAGCGTTCACTACTTGAGAGAGTCTATCTTCAGCCGCGGCTTCACCGCCCTCTTTCACCGAAACATAATATTTAGCTGGGTCGATGATGCGCCATTTCACAAACGAATCTACCGTCATGGTTTTATTTTCGCTAGTAACAATCTCGGCAGGCTGCTCCCAGTCCAGCGTTACAATACGTTTTTCGAAAAATTTCAAATCGTCAATTAAAGGCAATTTAAAATAAAGTCCTGGCTCTTTTTTAACTGAAACTATCTCGCCCAACCTAAATACCAAAGCATATTCACGTTGATCGACAATAAAAAGCGACATCGTCAACAACATCAACGCTACCAACAACCCTACTAAAACTAAGCCAATATTTTTCATATTAATTTTCCCTTAGCGCCCTTCTCGATCGCGTGACAAACTACGCGAATCCTCATTCATCAGCTCTTCCTCGCTCGTCGGAACAGCTTTAGCAGCCGCTCCAGTACTGGCTGAGCGAGTGGTTTCCATTAGTTTGTCTAAAGGCAAATACAACAGACTATTGCCGCCTTTTTGATCCACTATCACCTTGCTAGTATTCGACATGATTTGCTCTTGTGCATCTAAATACAAACGCTGACGTGTCACTTCTGGTGCCTTGTTGTATTGCGTTAAAATTTGTTCAAAACGGCTCGCGTTACCAGTCGCTTCACTCTCGACTTTTAACTTGTAACCCGCCGCCTCAGAAGCCAATCGAGAAGCGGTTCCTCGAGCCTTTGGTATCACATCATTAGCGTAAGCTTGGCCTAAGTTAATTTGCCGTTGATAGTCTTGCCCAGCGCGGTTCACATCATCAAACGCCTCTTTCACTTGCTCGGGCGCAGCACCTTTTTGGCGCGAAACGCTGGTAATTAAAATACCAGTTTTATAACTATCTAAAATGGATTGCATGTGCGCTGAAGTGTCTGGCAAGCCTTTTTGCAACAGGTCATCTAGCTTGCTTTTGCCTGCCACCTCGCGAATAGCCGTTTCTGCGGCCGACATGACTGACTTATCTGTATCGCGATTACTAAACACATAATCCACCGCGTTTTTTAGCTTATACTGCACTGCCACTTGCATATCAATAATATTTTCATCTTCGGTCAACATGAGCGCCTCATTTGGCACTTTTTGCTTACTGCCAGAACCTTCACCGCTACTGCGATAACCGACTTCTAAGCGTCGCACTTGTTCCATATTCACCACCGTTACTGATTCAACTGGAAACGGCCAGTGCCAACGTGGGCCTGGTTCAGTCGTTGTCGTATATTTACCAAACCGCTGTACTACACCAAGCGAACCTTGATCGACAATATAAAAACCAGTCGCCAACCAAATAGCCGCTATCAGCGCTAGTATAGGTAAAATCGGCACATCGAAGCCTTTATCTCCTGCAGGTTGGTTATTGCTAGCGCCATTACCACCGCTACCTTTTCTGCCAAAAAGATTGTTAATTTTTTGGCTTAAATCACGCAACACCTCATCTAAATCAGGTGGGCCTTCATTATTGCGTTGCCCCAGACCTGGGAATTTAAGGCTTGGAAATCTAAGGCCTGTTAATTTAAATTCGGGAAACTTCATTATTCGCACTCCATATTTTCTTATGCATACGCACTTTCTTCTGTGCTTAATTTTCTTAAATATTGCTGATGTTCCAATAAAGCTTGCTTGATAAACTCAATACCAGCGCCAGTCTTGGCGGAAACACGCACTTGGTAAATTCTACCATATTCATCGCGCTCGCAACCTGCCACATTATCCTGCCTATCGATTTGATTTAATACCAATATCTGCGGCACTTGCGAGGCGCCAATTTCATTTAACACCTTGTTTACTTGCGCCACTTGCGCCTCACGATTGGTACTCGCGACATCGACCACATGTAGCAATAAATCTGCTTGCGCGGCCTCTTCCAACGTTGCGCCAAACGCTTCAATCAAGGTCGTTGGCAAATGTTTGATAAAACCAACGGTATCCGAAATAACCAGCGTGCCGCCGCCTGAGTGATAATCTTCACCTAGAAACATTTTGCGCGATGTAGTATCAAGCGTGGCGAATAACTGATCTGCTGCATATACACTTGATTGTGTTAAGCGATTAAACAGCGTGGATTTACCCGCATTGGTGTAACCAACCAACGAAACTGTCATTGTGTTTGAGCGTTTACGTGCCTTGCGCTGCATGCCGCGCTGCTGCTTGAGTTTGGCGAGCTTTTCGCGCAATTGTTTTACCCGCACGCCTATCATACGCTTATCTAACTCTAATTGTTTCTCACCTGGGCCGCCACGCACACCAATACCGCCTTTTTGGCGCTCCAAGTGCGTCCAACCACGCACCAAGCGTGTAGATAAATGCTCTAATTTTGCCAGTTCGACCTGCAATTTACCTTCATGGCTTTGCGCGCGCTGTGCAAAAATATCGAGAATCAAGCCTGTTCTATCTAACACTTTAGTTTGCAAAAAACGCTCTAAATTGCGCTGTTGCGATGGACTTAAATCGTGATTAAAGGCAACCAAACTAGTCTCGCTAGCTTCTAGCATGGCCTTTAACTCCTCAGCCTTGCCAGTGCCAATAAACAGCTTTGCATCAGGGGTGCTTCTTTTGCCTTCAACCGTGGCTCGCACTTGCATGCCCGCTGAGGTCACCAGCTGGCGAAGCTCCTGCAAACTTTCGGCATAATCTGGCTCACCAAAATCTACACTCACTAAAACCACCGCGCCATCTGACGCGATAGAGAGCACCGAAGGATTAGCTAATGTATTTTCGCCATAACCAGAAGGTTTAATTGCCAAGCTTATTCTTCCGAATGTTCTGGCAAGGCCATACTCACCGCGCGGGCAGGCACAATTGTAGAAATGGCGTGCTTATACACCATTTGCGTGACGGTATTTTTAAGCAAAATCACGTATTGATCGAACGAATCGACTTGACCTTGTAGTTTAATGCCGTTGACCAGGTAAATAGAAACCTGTACGTGTTCTTTTCTTAATGCGTTCAGGAATGGATCTTGTAACATTTGGCCTTTATTGTTCATTTTTTTGCTCCTTGTAGTTTTATAAAATTGGAGTTGCTTCTTTTTGTAAGAAACTCTTTTATGCCTGAGTAATTTTTAACTGCTCAGCATACGACTATGATTGCGCCTTTTTGTTCGCTTTTCAAGTGCAAAGCTCAATTTTTTATCTAAATAAATTTTCTTGCACTTTTTTATGGGATTTTTTTCCATTTTATATTGACACGGGAAATAATCACATTTAATATAGTGGTCAGAGTATAGGTTTAGAATAAAACAATTAACTTTGAATAGTTTTAAGGGAAAAAATGGACGTATCAGAAAACTCTCTTGCCATTTACGACTTAGACAATTTTAGGCTTAAGGGCAAGCATAGCGATAGTGGCGGACTGGACTTTGAGCTTGTATATGAAGATGCGCAAGGTCATCACACATTTAATTCCAGCTCAGAAATGACAAAAGTTATATTTAGTTTTTTAGCTACACTATAAACTTTAAAATTTGACTTGAAATATCTGCAAGAGACTTAAAAGCCCGCAATTGTGGGCTTTTTTATTTAAGACTTTGTACATACTATTTTTTCTTTTTTCCACTTCCGCTAGATCCAGAACCTGACCCAGATGAACCTGACCCAGATGAACTAGAACTGCTTGAGGCTTTGGGAGTTGAGGAGCCCGAGTTTGAGGAGCCTGAGCCCGAGCCAGAATTAGAGCCCGAGCCAGAATTAGAGCCCGAGCCAGAATTAGAGCCCGAGCCAGAATTAGAGCCCGAGCCAGAATTAGAAGAACCAGAACCTGAATTGGAACCCGAGCCAGAATTATCGTCAGCAAAATCCTCAGCGCCTGCATCATTCCTGCCACTTTTTCCACTCTTGCCGCGTCCAGATGATGAAGATGATGATCCGCGCCCAGCGTTTGAGTGGTCGCTTCTAGGGCGGTTGT
>JBEBJI010000008.1:0-83382 GCA_040079935.1 Methylotenera sp. | reverse complement strand
GCACTCTGCCAAATATGCCACGCTGGCCACGCCGTGCCAATTTCTAAATCGCTCTGCAAATACGCTTTGCATCACATCATTGGGTAGCGCGCTGGCTTTAAGCTGCGCAATCAACGGCTGAATACCAAAATGCCCCGCCAACACCAGCAACAACATGATCAAAACAGCCCAAAAAAAGCTTTGTTTCAGCGCGCCAGTACCGTAATCTAACAAACGCTGAATGAGCAAGTAAAAGCCGCTGGCGATGCCGATGTAACTAATAATGGTGAATAATTTACCTGCCAAACCGCCCGCGAGTTGCTTGTCGTGCATCACGTCAAATAGCACATAAGCGGTGATGCCCGTCATCCATAAGCCGCCCACCCACAGCGTAATCACAATTAAATTTAAGCGACTTAACATGTTAAATGTAAAGCACTTCGATGACTTCAACTTCTTTAATACCGCCAGGTGCGGCGATTTCGGCAATATCGCCAGCTGATTTACCAATCAGTGCGCGCGCAATAGGCGAGCCGATGGAAATTTTTCCACCTTTAATATCGGCCTCGTCCTCACCCACAATTTGATAAGTCTTCATGTCGCCAGAATCCAAATCTTCAATATTCACCGTCGCACCAAATACAACGCGGCCTTCAGCATGCAGCGTTTTCGGGTCAATCACTTGCAAGTTAGAAAGCTTAGATTCCAACTCGGCAATGCGGCCTTCGATAAAGCTTTGCTTTTCTTTAGCAGCCTCATATTCAGCGTTCTCAGATAAATCGCCCTGCGCACGCGCCTCAGCAATTGCCTGAATCACCTCAGGCCTATCGGTACTGCGCAAGCGTGCCAGCTCTGCTTTCATTAGCTCTGCGCCAATAATCGTTACGGGAATTTGATTTAATGCCATATTAAAACCTTACAAAAAAATAAACCACACCCAATTGAGCGTGGTTTTGAAAATTGAAGTGTATTTTAATTAAGTTTTTTATGCAAGTCTTGAATCGAATACACTTCCATCTCTTTAGTTTGCGCCATACCCATGCACGCGGCTTTAGCACCCGCCAGAGTGGTGTAATAAGTCACTTTATTTTGCAGCGCGCTGCGACGTATCTCGTAACTATCTGTCACCGCTTTTTTGTCTTCGGTCACATTCACAATAAAACTAATTTCATTGTTTTTAATCATGTCGACCACATGCGGACGGCCTTCAGCCACTTTATTCACAGGCGTTACCGTCAAACCATTTTCCGTCAAAGCTCTGGCAGTGCCTTTGGTAGCCACTAAATTAAAACCAAGCCTCGCTAAATCTTGTGCAATATCCACCACTTTTTGGTGATCTTCATTACGTACGCTAATAAATGCGCGGCCGCCTTTGGGTAATTTTTCTGATGCCCCAAGCTGCGCTTTAACAAACGCCTCGGCAAAAGTCGCGCCCACGCCCATCACTTCGCCAGTAGATTTCATTTCTGGGCCTAAAATCGTATCGACGCCTGGAAACTTGATGAACGGAAACACCGCCTCTTTCACTGAGAAATAAGGCGGAATGACTTCTTTAGTGACACCTTGCGATTTCAAACTTTGTCCCGCCATGCAGCGCGCGGCGATTTTTGCCAATTGCAAACCACAAGCTTTTGACACAAACGGTACTGTTCTAGATGCTCTAGGATTCACTTCTAGCACATAGACAGTTTCGCCCTGAATCGCAAATTGCACGTTCATCAAACCCCTAACGCCTAGCGCCAACGCCATTTGCACGGTTTGTTTGCGCAATTCATCTTGCAATTTTTTGCTTAAACTGTACGGCGGCAATGAACAAGCGGAGTCGCCCGAATGCACGCCCGCTTGCTCCACGTGCTGCATAATACCGCCGATAAGCACGTCCTCACCATCGCAAATCGCATCCACGTCAATCTCTAGCGCGTCATTCAAAAAGCGGTCTAGCAACACGGGCGAATCGTTAGATACTTTCACCGCTTCGCGCATGTAGCGCTCTAGCTGGCTTTGCTCGTGCACGATTTCCATGGCACGGCCGCCCAACACATAACTTGGACGAACCACGAGCGGATAGCCAATTTCATTCGCAGCAATAAGCGCGGCCTCTGGAGTACGTGCAGTACGGTTTGGAGGCTGTTTTAAACCTAAGTCATTGAGCATTTTTTGAAAGCGTTCACGGTCTTCCGCGCGATCGATTGCATCTGGTGTTGTACCAATAATTGGTACGCCCGCTTTTTCTAAAGCGCGCGCCAATTTTAGCGGCGTTTGTCCGCCATATTGCACAATCACACCGACAGGTTTTTCTATATGCACGATTTCCAGCACGTCTTCTAGCGTCACTGGCTCGAAATATAGCCTATCACTTGTATCGTAATCCGTAGAAACGGTTTCAGGGTTGCAATTGACCATAATAGTTTCATAACCATCTTCGCGCATTGCAAAGGCGGCGTGAACGCAACAATAATCGAACTCAATACCTTGGCCGATGCGATTTGGCCCGCCACCCAGCACCATAATTTTTTTCTTATTGGTGGGCTGCGCTTCGCACTCTTCCTCGTAGCTCGAATACATATACGCTGTATTCGTCGCAAACTCCGCCGCGCAAGTATCCACGCGCTTATACACAGGACGCACATTATGCGCTTGGCGGTAAGCGCGCACTGCGTGTTGATCAGTTTCCAGCAACTTGGCAAGTCGGCGGTCACTAAAGCCGCGGCGCTTAAGTTGAAACAGCGCATCTTTGTCCAAATCCGCGATATGTTTGCCTTTGAGGGCATTTTCGCGGTCAATAATGTCTTTAATCTGCGCCAAAAACCAAGGGTCAATTTTCGAAATATTAAATACTTGTTGAATACTCATACCGCATCTAAACGCATCACCCACATACCAAATGCGCTCCGAGCGCGGCTCGCCCATTTCCTTGGTAATTACGTCTAAATCAGTGGTGACTTCATCCAAGCCATCCACGCCAACCTCTAATCCACGCAACGCCTTTTGAAAACTTTCTTGAAAAGTACGACCAATCGCCATCACTTCGCCGACCGATTTCATTTGCGTGGTTAAGCGCGAATCGGCTTGCGGAAATTTTTCAAAAGCAAATCTTGGTATCTTGGTAACGACGTAATCGATGCTAGGCTCAAAGCTGGCAGGCGTAGCACCGCCCGTAATTTCGTTGCGTAACTCATCTAGAGTGTAGCCCACCGCCAACTTGGCCGCGACTTTTGCAATGGGGAAACCCGTGGCTTTTGAGGCCAGCGCAGATGAACGCGACACGCGCGGATTCATCTCAATGACTATCATGCGGCCGCTATCAGGATTAATGGCAAATTGCACATTAGAGCCGCCCGTATCCACGCCCACTTCACGTAGCACTGCCAGCGAAGCATTACGCATGATTTGATATTCTTTATCAGTAAGCGTCTGTGCGGGCGCCACGGTGATACTATCACCCGTATGCACGCCCATCGGGTCTAAGTTTTCGATCGAGCAAATGATGATGCAGTTATCCGCTTTATCGCGCACCACTTCCATTTCATACTCTTTCCAACCGAGCATGGATTCTTCAATCAACAATTCTTTGGTCGGCGAAGCATCTAAGCCGCGCTCGCAAATAGTGATGAATTCTTCGCGATTATAAGCAATGCCGCCGCCGCTGCCGCCCATGGTGAAAGAGGGGCGAATAATGGCTGGATAGCCAATGCTGGCTTGCACTTGCAAGGCCTCTTCCATGCTGTGCGCAATGCTAGAACGTGCTGAATCTAAGCCAATTTTGGTCATGGCTTCTTTAAACTTTTGTCTATCTTCGGCTTTGTCGATGGCCTCTTTGCTTGCGCCAATCAGCTCAACATTGTATTTTTTGAGCACACCATGTTTATCTAAATCTAACGCGCAATTTAACGCGGTTTGCCCGCCCATGGTCGGCAACAGCGCATCGGGCTTTTCTTTAGCGATGATTTTTTCTACCACTTGCCAAGTAATCGGCTCGATATAGGTCGCATCCGCCATTTCTGGGTCGGTCATAATCGTCGCGGGGTTTGAGTTCACCAAAATGACGCGATAACCTTCTTCACGCAATGCTTTACAGGCTTGTGCTCCAGAGTAATCAAACTCGCACGCTTGGCCAATGACGATTGGGCCTGCACCTATAATTAAAATGCTTTTAATGTCGGTTCTTTTGGCCATTAACTGGGTTTTCTTTCTTGCATCAAATCAATAAATTGATCAAACAAATAACTCATTTCATGTGGACCAGGACTTGCCTCTGGGTGGCCTTGAAAGCTAAACGCTGGCTTATCGGTACGTGCAATTCCTTGCAAACTGCCGTCAAATAAAGACACATGCGTCACTTTTACATTTTTCGGTAAGGTGTTCGGGTCAGCCGCAAAACCGTGATTTTGACTGGTGATGTACACCCGCTTAGTTTCGACATCCTGCACAGGATGGTTCGCGCCGTGATGGCCGAATTTCATTTTCATAGTTTTAGCGCCACTCGCTAACGCCAACAACTGGTGGCCTAAACAAATACCAAAAGTTGGAATGCCAGTTTCAACCAAGGTTTTAATCGCTGAAACCGCGTAATCACACGGTTCCGGGTCGCCTGGGCCATTGGATAAAAAGATGCCATCTGGCTTATATTTAAGCGCTTCTTCGGCCGTTGCTTGCGCTGGCAATACGGTCACTTTGCAACTGCGCGAAACCAGCATGCGCAAAATATTACGTTTCACACCGTAGTCAAAAGCGACAACGTGAAATTTACTGTTTTCAGATTTAGCAAAACCTTTGCCCAGAGCCCATTCACCCTCTGTAAATTCATAGGCTTTTTTGCAGCTTACCACCTTAGCTAAATCCATGCCCGCCAAACCTGGAAAGGTCTGCGCCAAACTTTGCGCTTTTACCACATCGGTCTCGCCCGCCATAATGCAGCCCGCTTGCGCACCTTTTTCGCGCAAAATCCGCGTGAGCTTGCGTGTATCGATATCGGCAATTGCGACGATATTATTGGCTTTTAAATAATCAGAAAGTGTTTGCGTACTGCGGAAATTAGATTCCAAAAGTGGTAAATCACGAATAATTAAACCCGCCGCATAAATTTTGCTTGATTCAACATCCTCAGCATTCGTACCGTAATTGCCAATATGGGGGTAAGTGAGTGTGACGATTTGTCCAGTGTAGGATGGATCAGTGAGAATCTCTTGGTAGCCCGTCATCGAAGTGTTGAATACCACTTCACCAACAGTATGCCCTGTAGCCCCAATTGCAATGCCATGAAAAACAGTTCCATCTGCTAACACTAACACCGCTGGAATTGTTTTTGACACCTTAATGCTCCTATATTTATCGCGACGCGCTATCTATTTACTTGTCGAACAGTAGATACGCAAAACGGGAGGAGTTTTTTGGACTCTTCCCGTTTCAGAATTGACGAATTATAGCGGAAACCGACTTACGTTTCAAGCCCAGATTTTAGATTGGCAAGTTGCCTATTGTGCAATTTTGCCAATAAAATTTGTGCAGTAATTGCACCAACCATCGCCAAAAACATATCCCACTGAGTGTCCCACACATCGCCTTGCGTACCCAAAAAAGCCTCTGCAGCAGTGCCAGAGCCAACGGCTACCCACCACTCGATAAACTCATAGCATGCGCTGATGCCCAAACAAATTGAGCATACAATAAAAAATAACCACGCACCATTTTTTACCACCCTTTTGCGTAATAAAATTTCGCGTGCAATCATCGCCGGCACAAAGCCTTGCACAAAATGCCCGACACGGTCGTAATAGTTGCGGCTTAAATCAAACGTGTCTTTAAGCCAATTAAATAAAGGTACTTCAGCATATGTGTAATGCCCACCCACCATGAGAATAATCGCATGAATCAAAATTAAGACATATAAAAGCGGTGTAAGTGGAAATTTTTGAAAGCTAAAAAACAAAATCGGTAGCGCGACAATAGCGGGGAATACTTCTAAAAACCAAGTGAAATAGTCGTGTGGGCGAATGGCTGACCAAATAAAAACCGAGCCAAACACCAACAACAAAACGCCAAAAAAATCCATTTGCTTTATCATTTAATCAGGCTGATAAATATGATAACAATTACGTCCTAGCCGTTTAGCCACATACATGGCATCATCCGCAAGCTTAATTAAATGACTTGGGTTGTCGTCATGCTGTGGATATAGCGCAATACCAATACTCACACCCACTTGCAAGGTTTTCTCTAAAATATGAAATGGCTGCGCAAGTTCGTTAATAACTTTTTCTGCCGTGGCAATTAACTGTTGCTCATCTTTCAGTTTGGGCAGCAAAATCACAAACTCATCGCCGCCAATGCGCGCTACGGTGTCTTCCGCGCGTAGCAATGTAGTCAGCCGCTCGCCTACTTTTTTAAGCAATTGGTCACCCATCAAATGCCCATGCGTATCATTCACCACTTTAAAATAATCCAAATCTAAAAACAGCACCGCTACCATCTGCTGAGCACGACTAGCCTCTTTTAGCGCTTGCGCCATTCTATCTTCTAGCAGACGGCGGTTTGGCAACCCAGTCAGTGCATCGTTATTAGCCATCACAGTCAGTGCAGAGGTTGAGTTCAACATCTGCTCAAAAAGTTTTTCACGCCTCTTGCTTTGGAAAATAAGTCCCGCCAATATCGTTAAAAAAAACAAAGTAATAATGCTTGGCGCAATGATTTTTTTATAAATTTGCCGATGCCAATTACTTGCTGCCACATCAATGCCAAGCATCACAAAATTTGGCGTTTCTACTGTAACGGCAAGCGGAACGTGCGCGCTTACCCAAGTGCCCCAATGGTCGGTCACTGGACCTTCAACCAACTCTTTTCGACCAAGCAAACCTTGTTTTAAGGCATCGCTTGCCTCTACAAAGACGTCCCCTAATTGCGAAATTTCCGAAGGAGGTTGTGGGCTAGCATCGAGTAAAAATTTGATTTGCGTTTTGCCTTTTTGCGTATCTGTATAAAGTAAATAAATAAAATGGCAGTTCTTATTAGCCCTACATGCGCTATTTAATTGCAGTTCTAACTGTGCCAAATCGGTCTGTTGAAGTACGTCTGGGTTGGTATTCAAAGTAATAGTATATGGCCGCCAATCAATCGATTGCTCGATAGTTTTTGCGTAAACGATTAAATTATCACGCATTTCTTCGTCTTGAGATTTGGCGACATAAAATATATAAAATAAACCAATCAGCAAGGTGAGAACAAACAATACCCAATACCAATGTTTAACTTGATTTTGTTTACGCTGAGATTTAACAGATTCGAGCATTTGTAGGAATTACAGTGCAGATTTTACATTTTTAGCTTATTTTAAAAGCAACACATCGCGCATATCATAAAGACCAGTTTTTTGGTTTGCTAAAAACTTAGCCGCGCGCAACGCACCCAGCGCAAATGTAGCACGGCTACTAGCTTTGTGCGTAATTTCAACGCGCTCGCCAATGCCAGCGAATACCACCGTGTGGTCGCCCACCACGTCGCCACCACGTAAAGTTGCAAAGCCGATTTTTCCTGCCTCGCGTTCTCCAGTCAGACCTTCCCGTGCGTAAATGGCACAATCCTTCAAATCTTGCCCCAAGCCTGCTGCTGCGGCCTCGCCCAAGCGCAGCGCCGTACCAGAAGGCGCATCAACTTTGTGTCGATGATGCATTTCCACCACTTCAATGTCGTAACCTTCATTCAGCACTTTCGCAGCTTGCTCCACCAAATCGATGAGCAAAGTCACTCCCACACTCATATTCGGCGCAAATACAATTGCAACGTGCTTGGAAGCCACATATATATTGGCTTTTTGAGCATCACTAAAACCAGTTGTGCCAATCACATGTTTAACATTGGCATTTTGGCAGACTTCTAAATACTGCATGCTGGCTTCTGGTCGTGTAAAGTCAATCAGCACATCCGCACCTTTTAGCGCAGCAGCAATATCTCCGCTAATTTTTACACCCGTATTTTTACCAAATGGCGCACCTGCATCTTGACCAATTTGCGGGCTACCGACGCGATCAATCGTAGCGTGCAGTGTAAAACCTTCATCTGCCAACACGCTTTCTATCAGCTTCTGTCCCATGCGCCCAGTGGCACCCGCAATCACAATTTTAATCGTCATATTTTAAAACCCGATTTTCTCAAGAATTTTCTCAAAATAGCCTGGCTCCTCTTCTGGCGGCGGTGGCGGCGTCTGAACTTTTGGCTTGACTACTGGAGCCGCTTCTAAAGGTGCCGTTTCAATATTTTTTAAATTCAAGTTTTTATCTATCCTAAAACTAAACGACTCATCTGGCTTAGCAACTGGCGCTAAAGGTTTTGTTGGTGGCGCAGGCGCTGGTTCAATAGACTCAATAGGTACGGCTTTCGGCGGTTCTATTTTAGCTGGCTCTACTTTTACTGGCTCTACTTTCGGAGCCTCGACGGCTGGAACCTCAACGTCTGTTGCTTCTACTTTAGGCGCTTCAACTACTGGGACTTCAGGCACTGGTCCCAATTCGATCGGCACTGCAAGCACAGAAGGAGCATCGCCAGCAGGCGCGTCGTTATTGGTCCCCAGAGCATCATTTGCAGGGGTTTTTAGATTGATTTCTGGCTGAACTTCAGTCGCTTTACCTTCAGGCACCTTTTCAGTTACCACAGGCTTTGCTTCAGCTGGTTTTGGATCACTTTTCCAGAATTTTAATTTATCCATGAAGCTTTCTTCTTTTGGTTTAGGCTCCACTGCAATCGGTGCACTAGCTTTATTAGGCTCGCCAGTATCCGCACCAGCTGTGCCTTCTGGCACCACGTCGCCACGCACACGGGTGAGCAAATCTTTATCAAACTCCAAAATCACGCGGCGCTGCTCTTTAATTTTGCCCGCTTGACGCATTTGGTAAAAATAATCCCAGCGATTGGTGTGAAAGCTATCCACAATGAGCGGCGTGCCCATAATAAATTTAACTTGCGATTTAGTCATGCCAGGTTTTAATTGCAGCAACATTTTAGATGTCACTACGTTACCCTGTTGAATATCCATTTTAAATGGCTTAATGACTGGCACTTTGGCACCACAGCCCGTTAAAAACGCGCTACTGACGAACAACAAAGCAATGAACAATTTTAATAATTTATGCATGGTTTTTGGGACGAATGACTTATTACTGAATTGGCGTTAATATACCACGATGGGTGCAAGCCTAAAACCATAAATGTCAATTGTGAGTAGATTATGATGCATGATCAAAAAGATTTAAAGAACGCTGGACTAAAGGCGACACTGCCACGACTGAAGATTTTAGAGCTGTTTGAAAACAGCAAAGAGCGCCATTTATCGGCCGAGGATGTCTATAAAATCTTAATAAACACCAGCGAAGATGTCGGCTTGGCGACGGTTTATCGCGTATTAACGCAATTTGAGCAAGCAGGGCTTTTGTTGCGTCACCACTTTGAAAGTGGCAAAGCAGTATTCGAGCTAAACGAAGGTCACCACCATGACCACATTGTGTGTATGCAATGCGGCCATGTGGAAGAGTTTTGTGATGAAGAAATTGAAAAATTGCAGCACAAAGCTTCTAACGATCGCGGATTTAATATTCGCGAGCATTCGCTATATATTTATGCCGACTGCACCAAAAAACCTTGTCCGCACAAAAGTTAATTATTTTATTTAAATTGTAGTTCTAGTCAATAACAAAAACGTTACGGGATTAATATTTATAAATCACGTACACACTAGGGAGTGCAACATGTTAAAAGAATATTCCTCACTATTTTTTGCCGTTATTTTAAGCTTCACTCTCACAGCATGCGGTACTAATCCTGTTACCAAGAAAAAAGAGTTCCAGTTTGTAAGCCAAGATAAAGAAATCGCCATCGGCAAAGAAAACTACTCACCTGCGCGCCAATCGCAAGGCGGCGATTACGTTATTGACCCCGAATTAACGACCTACGTGCAAAGTATCGGCAACCGCTTGGCTAAAGTGTCTGATCGCCCAGATTTACCATATGAATTTGTCGTAATAAATGACTCAGTGCCCAACGCTTGGGCAATGCCAGGCGGCAAGATAGCATTTAACCGCGGGCTACTTTACGAGCTGAATTCTGAGGCAGAACTCGCCGCCGTGATGGGTCACGAAATCGTGCACGCCGCCGCACGCCACGGCGCCAAAAGCATGGAGCGCGGTATATTTATGCAAGGCGCGATGATTGCTGTGGGCATTGGCACGGCAAATACTGATTACGCTAATTTGGCCGTAGGCGCATCGCAGCTTGGCGCGCAGCTTGTCAGCAGCAAATACGGACGCGATGCAGAAAGTGAATCTGACCTTTACGGCATGCAATACATGAAAAAAGCGGGTTACGACCCTGCCGCAGCGGTTACCTTGCAAGAAACCTTTGTGCGATTGAGCGCTAACAAAGAAAGTAATTGGCTAACAGGTTTGTTCGCCAGCCACCCGCCTTCACCAGAACGTGTCGCTGCTAATAAAGTCACGCTAGCGAAACTTGGCGCAGGCGGTGAAATGGGTAAAGAGATTTATGCGCAAAAAACTGCTCATGTAAAAGCCACACAGCCTGCTTACAAAGCCTATGGTGACGCTATTGCTGCGCTAAAAAAAGGTGATACAGCAACTGCCACCACACTGGCGCAAAAAGCCATTGCGGGTGAGCCGCGAGAGGCGCGCTTTCAAGAGCTGTTGGGTGATATTGCATTAACCCAGAAAAAACCGCAAGAAGCGCTGGCCTATTATGATAAAGCCATTAAAATGCAGCCAGATTACTTTAAACCGCACGTGCAAAGCGGTATTGCGCTGTTTAATATGGGCAAAAAAGCTGAGGCCGAGCCCTTCTTAAAACGTGCCAATGAGTTGCTACCCACCGCGCCAGGCCATGCTCTACTGGGTGATATTGCCGAAGACCGCGGCGATATTGAAGGCGCGCTGCAACATTACCAAATCGCCGCCAGCTCAAATTCTGAAATTGGCAAACAAGCCAACGAACATGCTGTGAAGCTAGATTTGCCACGCAATCCCGCTAAATACATCCGCAGCGGCGCGCAGGCCGATAGCGGTGGCAACCTGTTTGCCGTAGTAGAAAACGGCACGACCTTACCCATTAGCCGCGTGCAAGTGCGAGTGGTGAAGTATGACGCACAAACTGGTCGCGCTGTTGGCCAAAGCCAACCGATGATTATCAAGGGCGTACAACCTGGCAAACGCAATCAAATCGCCATTGGCGAAAAAGTGAAAACACCGCAAGAAGCACAGTTGTATAAAGTAGTAGTGGAGGCGGCTGAGTTGGCGAACTAATTACAAAATGGTGATTGAAACTTTTTTTAGTAAGCTTTTTACTTGGGCTGTCAAACTTGCACGACGAGTAGAAGTAGAATCTCATTCTGGATTTATTGAATCAGGTCTTCATTGCCAATTCGTACGAGTCACCAATCATTCAATCAATCGCAAAACTGTTTTATCTGAAGTTTGGTTTGAGTTAAATGCTAAAAAAATTGCTGTTATAAATCTAGAACGCCCAATGCCATATGAACTAACCCCAGAAGGAGTATGGGAAACTTGGATTGTATTAACAGATATTCCAGATGGATTTCATAATGCAGCTGCGAAATTGGCTAGAGTAAAACTTAGTGACGGGACTATTCTAAAATCAGCGCCAACGAAAGATGTTTCAGAGAGAGGATTTATAGCTGGCGGAAAAACTTAAGCCAAGTGTAAACTAAATTAAAGGGTCAGCATCGTAATTGTATAAATTTTGACTGGATTCTCGCCCGCGCTAGAATGACAGTGTAAATAATAACAAATTGATTATTTCCGTACAAAAATAACTAAAATAAATGCTCTGAGAGCCAATATCCATGCGCCCTGCAGGGCATGCATTTTAAGTCAAATCAACTAACTTTTAACATCTCTTTCGCATGTTCTCTTGTAGTTTCGGTAATCTGAATACCACCCAGCATACGGGCGACTTCTTCTACACGTTCAGGTTTACTTAATACCTGAATATGGCTTAAGGTTGCACCATTGGCTTGCGTTTTGCTGACTTGCAAATGTTGCGCGGCTTGCGCGGCGACTTGCGGCAAATGCGTTATCACTAACACTTGGCGCTCCGCTCCGAGTTGTTTTAACAGATGCCCAACCACTTCTGCCACGCCGCCGCCGATGCCCACATCGACTTCATCAAAAATCATGCAAGGCACGCTTCCTTGGCTTGCTGTTGTAACATGAAGGGCAAGACTAATGCGCGACAACTCACCGCCAGAAGCTACTTTATTCAACGGCCGCGGCTCTACCCCAGCGTGACCAGCGACTAAAAACTCCACTGTTTCTAAACCGCTACTTGAGGCTTCACAGGCACTCAAAGTCACGCTAAACTGGCCGCCACTAAGTGAAAGCCGTTGCATTTCTGCACTGATTTTTTGACTTAAAGTTTTTGCAGCTGTTTGGCGGTTGGCACTTAATTGCTTGGCAGATACTTGATATGCACTTAAGGCTTCGGCTTCTAATTTTGCTAGTGCGCCATCGTTAGCAAAACTTTCTAGCTCGGTCATGCGTGCTAAATCTGCGGCCAAAAGCTCTGGCAAATCTTCTGGCTTGCTGCGATATTTGCGCGCGGTATTATGCATGGCCTGAATACGATTTTCTACCTCGTTTAATCTTTCAGGATCTAACTCTGCACGTTGTAAGTAGCGATTCAAACTGCGCGTTGCTTCTTGAATTTGTATCAAGGCAGAATCGACACCGTCGGCGGCTTCTTTCAACTGCGCATCAAACTCGACCAAACTAAGCAGCTTATTTTGCACTTGCGCAAGCATGTTTTCCACCGCTGGTTCGTTGTCACTTAATTGCGCAATGCAAGCTTCCAAACCGCTGAGTAATGAAGCGCCGTTGGCTAAACGATGATGTTCCGCCTGCAACTCTTGCCATTCTTCTGCCGCAAAATTGAGCTGTTTTAGCTCGCGTGTTTTATCACGTAAATCAGCTAATTCATCGGCAAATGCAGCGGAATTTTTTTCAACTTCTAAGCGCTTTTGATTTAAATTTGCCCAAATTTTATATTGCTTGGCGACTTGGTTAGCCAGCTCAAGACTGCCCGAAAATTCATCTAAAATTTGTCGTTGTGTTGCGGGCTTTAGCAAGCTGTGATGCGCATTCTGGCTGTAAATATCCACCAACAACTCGCCCAATTCTTTTAACTGACCAATGGTGACTGCTGTGCCATTAATAAAGCCGCGACTACGACCATCACTATAAATGACACGCCTGAGAACCAATGCTGGAGCGGCTTCCAGGGCAGCGTTTTCTAGCCAAATTGAAGCATTTTCATTGTTTGAAAACGTTGCGCTAATATCTGCGCGTTCTGCACCCGCGCGGATGACGGCGCCATCGTTGCGCTCGCCCAGCGCCAAAGAAAGTGCATCAATAAGAATAGATTTACCCGCACCCGTCTCGCCGGTGAGCGTGGTAAAGCCGATCGAGAATTCTAAATCGAGCGCTTCGACAATAATAAAATCGCGGATGGATAGGTTTTGTAACATAGAGTAAATGATAGCTTAAAAAACACTCAATTTTCACTTAGAATCGAAATTGACAAGGCGACAAGCTGAAGACAGTACGTGTTTGTACGGCGAGGCGAAGTCAACAAGTCAGTTTTGATTGTTAGTAAAAATACTAACCCCAGTTTAATTTATTGCGCAGCATCTCAAAGTAGCAATATTCACTTGGATGCAACAAGGCGATGCTTTGCTCGGCGCGTTGCACCAAAATTTTATCGCCAAGCTCTAAAGCAAGCTGAAACTGGCCATCGTAACTTACTTGCGCTTCATCAATCTGCACCAAAGTCACCTCAATTTTGCTTGCGCTGTGAACAGCAATAGGTCGATTACTCAGAGTGTGCGGGCTAATTGGCACCAGTGCGATGGCATACAAATTGGGATGCAAAATAGGCCCGCCAGCAGAGAGTGAATAGGCTGTGGTGCCCGTTGGTGTGCTTAAAATAAGGCCGTCAGAGCGTTGTTTGTGCACAAATTTACCGTCTATTTGAACTTCTAGCTCTATTAAGCGTAGGCCACTTTTCACCACTACATCATTAAACGCGACGCCTTGATGAATTAACTTGTTGCCTCTATAGACGCTCGCAATGAGCAACATGCGAGACTCAATTTGATATTGTCCCGCCAAAATTCTATCAATCTCGGTCAGCATATCTTCTGCGCGTAGATCGGTTAAAAAACCAAAACGCCCGCGATTAATACCCACCAATGGAATGTCAGAATTCATCAATACTCTTGCCGCACTTAGCATGGTGCCATCACCGCCCATGACAATAGCTAAATCGACATTTGCGCCAATTTTTTCTAAAGAAGCCGTATCAAAGCCAGTCAGTTCAGCGTGCTGCGCTGTATTGCGCTCTACCCAAACCTTGATATTTTTTGCCGCTAAATGACGTGCCAAATCTGCCAAATCCGTTTGCATTTGCTGCAATGCAGATTTGTTCATGTATTTGCCAATAATAGCGATAGATTTAAATGCTGTCATAGCCGAATTAAATCACAGTTTGCACCGCGCTAAAAGAAAATCTAGCTATTCCAGCCGTACTAATTCAGGCAAAATAGCAATATCTTGGATAAACGCGCTCAGATTCTTTTAAAGACATTGGTTGAACATTACATTAGTGATGGTCAGCCGATTGGCTCTCGCACACTTTTGCAGCACAGCGGCTTAGATGTAAGCCCTGCGACTATTCGTAATGTGATGAGTGACCTCGAACATTTGGGTTTTATCGCCAGCCCGCACACCTCGGCTGGCAGAATTCCCACGCAAAAAGGCTACCGACTTTTTGTCGATACTTTACTGACCGTACAGCCGCTACAAAATCAACAAATTCAACAACTTAAAAGCGGCTTATCTTCGCCAAACCAAAGTGATCTGATTGCCAGCGCGGCGGATATGCTCTCGCAACTCACACAATTCGCTGGCTTGGTGATGATTCCAAAACGCAAAACCTTAAGTTTTAAACATTTAGAGTTTTTACCGCTGACTGAAAAACGCATCCTCGTCATTATTGTCACCTCGGACGGCAACGTGCAAAACCGCATTATTTTAGCGGAAAAACCTTATTCCGCCAGCGAGCTCACGCAAGCCAGCAATTATTTTAACGCCAATTTTTCTGGTCAAACTTTTGAAGAAGTGCAACAAAAGCTGCATTTAGAACTCAAAAAAATGCAAAATGACATGAAAAAACTAATCAATGATGCTCTGGAGACCAATATCCATGCGGGTGCTGGCAATGCCAAAAATGATGGCGTAGTGATTGCGGGTGAACGCAATTTGCTGAATATTGATGAGCTTTCCACAAACGTGAATAGTCTGCGTAAACTGTTCGAAGTTTTTGAGCGCCGCACTTCGCTGATGCAACTTTTAGATAACAGCCAAGCTGCGACAGGTATACAAATTTTCATCGGCGGCGAAAGCGGTTATTTGCCACTAGATGAATGCAGCATGGTCACCGCACCCTACGAGGCGGACGGTCAAGTCGTCGGTACGCTCGGCGTGATTGGACCAACCAGAATGGCATATGAGCGCGTTATTCCGATTGTCGATGTTACAGCGAAGCTGTTATCAAGCGCACTTTCCAATAATTAATAGAAAAAATACATGGCTTATTACAACTCTGAACCAAAATACGAACACGGCGACCAACTGAAAGTCGGCATTTTGCTGGCTAATTTAGGCACGCCAGATGCGCCAACTGGTGAGGCTTTACGGCCATATCTAAAACAGTTTTTAAGCGACACGCGCGTGGTAGAAATTCCCCGCGCCATTTGGTGGTTTATTTTAAACTGCATTATTTTGGTGATTCGACCCAAAAAATCTGCCGCAAAATATGCGCAAGTGTGGACGCCAGAAGGCTCGCCGTTATTGGTTCACGCGCAAAAACAAACACAGCTTTTACGCGGTTATTTAGCACAAAAAATAAAATCGCCATTTGCGGTTGAGCTCGGCATGAGTTATGGCAACCCGAGCATGCAATCGGCAATCGGCAAACTAAAAGCACAACATTGCGACCGCATTTTGGTGTTTCCGCTGTATCCACAATATGCCGCCAGCAGCACCGCATCGGCCATGGATGCGGTATTTCGCGTATTGCTCAAAACCCGCAACCAGCCTGCGATTCGCAGCATTCGCCATTATCACGATCACCCTGCTTACATTTCTGCTTTGGCGCAAAGCGTGCGAAAACATTGGGAAATTAACGGTGGCAAGCCGACAAAACTGGTGATGAGTTTTCACGGCGTGCCAAAAGTGCACTTAACCAGCGGAGACCCCTATCACTGCGAATGCCATAAAACGGCGCGACTTTTAGCGGAAGCATTAAATTTAAGCAAAGATGAATATGTAGTCGCGTTTCAATCGCGCTTTGGTAAGCAAGAATGGCTGAAGCCCTATTTGGCAAGCACTTTAGAAGAATTAGGCAAAGCCAATACCGCCCGAATTGATATCATCTGCCCAGGTTTTAGCAGCGATTGCTTAGAAACGCTGGAGGAAATTGCCATGGAAGGCAAAGAAATTTTCACCCACGCAGGCGGCGGCGAGTATAACTACATCCCCGCACTCAACGAAAATGACGCGTGGATACATGCCATGACAGCGATTACGCTGGAAAACTTGCAAGGCTGGGTTTCGACCGATTGGGATGCAAATAATGCCAACAAGGAAGCAGAAATGACCAAACAACGCGCGCAAGTTTTGGGCTCTAAGCAATAAGCGCTATAATTCTGCCATGATAATTATTACTGGCGGCGCAGGGATGATAGGCAGCATGATTGCCTGGCATCTCAACACAAAACTCGGTCGAGACGATTTGGTCATCGTCGATCACATCATGCACGAAGCGCAATGGGGAAACCTTGTGCATCGACATTATGTTGAATATCTTGATCGTAACCAACTGTTTGATTTCTTAGAAGATAATGAGGGCGTGGATGCGATTGTCCACATGGGTGCCATTAGCGCGACCACAGAGCGCGATTTTAATAAGTTGGTGGAAGCCAACATTCAATACAGCCAAGATTTATGGATCTGGTGCACAGAATTTAAAGTACCATTTTTTTACGCTAGCTCGGCCGCCACATACGGTGATGGTAGCGCTGGTTATGATGATGCAAATATTGAAAGCCTGCGCCCGCTCAATGGCTACGGTTATTCCAAACACTTTTTCGACCAATGGGTATTAAAACAAACGCCAGAAAACTCACCGCCAAACTGGGCAGGTTTTAAGTTTTTTAACGTTTATGGTCCTAACGAATACCACAAAGATCGCATGGCAAGCGTAGCTTTTCACACTTTTAACCAATTTGCTGAAACTGGCACCATGAAGCTGTTTAAAAGCACAAAAGCAGGCATTGCGGATGGCGAACAGCAGCGTGATTTTGTCTATGTGAAAGATTGTGCAAACATCGTCGCGCACTTTTTAACAGCGGCGCACAGCAAAAAACCAACGCCAAATGACATTTACAACATCGGCACTGGGCAAGCGCGCACATTTAAAGATTTAGCGACCAATGTGATGGTAAATATGGGTAAGACACCCCACATTACTTATATTGATATGCCTGGAGACTTACGCGGTAAATATCAATATTTCACCGAGGCCAATATGACCAAGCTACGCAAAGTGGGCTATAGCGCGCCGTTTACCAGCTTGGAAGATGGCGTAAAAGATTACGTGCAAAATTATTTAATGCAAGATGACCCTTACTGTTGAGGGAGAGAAGCTATGAAATATGTTGATTATCTAAAGGGCGAACATGCTGCTCATATGGCGATGTTCAATGCGCTGGAGCCTTTGTTCCCATTGATTTCTAACGTCGGTATTAAAATGCAGGAATGCATTGCGAACGGTGGCAAAATCCTCATTATGGGCAACGGCGGTAGCGCGGCCGATAGCCAACATATTGCCGCAGAAATCGTTGGCAGATTTAAAAAAGAACGCAAAGGCATGCCAGCGATTGCGCTGACGACAGACACATCAATTTTGACTTCAGTCGGCAACGATTACGGTTACGATTACATTTTCGCACGGCAAGTTGAGGCGCTTTGTCGACCAGAAGATTTGGTCATCGGCATCACCACATCGGGCAACAGCGCCAACGTGGTGCGCGCGATGGAAGCTGCAAAAGAAATTGGCGCAGTTACTGTTGGCTTAACGGGAGGTACTGGCGGTAAATTAACTGCCATTTGCCAGCACAATTTAGTGATGCCTTCCAACGTAACAGCACGCATTCAAGAAGCGCATATTTTTGTTGGGCATTGCTTGTGCGAAATTTTAGAGTCAGACTAAGTAAAAATAAAATCCATGCAACAAAAATTACTCAACACCGTAAAACATTTCAGCAAAACCACCTCAGGTCTTACTTCTGGGCACGCGCTGGTGATTGGCGATGTGATGCTAGACCGCTATTTGATTGGCTCTGTTGGGCGCATCTCGCCCGAGGCACCCGTGCCGATTGTGTTGCTGAACGAACGAAATGATCGCGCTGGCGGCGCCGCTAATGTGGCGGCAAACTTGGCACTTTTGGGCATTAAAACACATATTATTGGTTGTGTTGGTGATGATGTAGAAGGTAAAAGTTTAGCTAAATTAATTACCGAGGCTGGCATTGAAAACCATTGTTTCACATCAAAAATCCGTCCGACTATCGCCAAAACCCGCGTGGTAAGCGGTCACCAGCAAATGATGCGCTTAGACCAAGAAAGTAGCGCAGTATTTACCAACAAAGAAATAACTACCCTGCAAGCCAATATCCATGAAGCTCTCAGGCATGCACCTAAAATAGTGATTTTATCTGATTATGCAAAAGGTTTATTAAGCGAGCCAATTTGCCAGCAAATTATTAGCACATGCAAAGTGCAAAATATCCCCGTTTTGGTGGATCCAAAAGGCCGCGATTACAGTAAATATGCAGGCGCTACTGCGCTGACACCGAATAAAAAAGAAACCGCCGAAGCTTGCGATACCAACACCAACGATGTTGACTTAATCAGTAAAGCTAGCGCACTAAAAACCAATTTAAAACTGCAATTTTTGGCGGTAACGCGCGGCGAAGAAGGCATCACGCTCTTAGACGAAAGCACTCACCATTTGCCCGCCATTGCCAAGCAAGTTTTTGATGTTTCTGGCGCAGGCGATACGGTGATTGCAACTTTGGCAGCAGGTTTGATGAACGACTTAAACCCCTTAGAAGCTTTACAACTCGCGAATATAGCTGCCGCTGTGGTGGTGGGGAAAGTGGGCACTGTGCCGATTTCTCAGCACGATTTGGTAGAAGCTTTAACGGATCAGCAAAGTAACGAACAGGCACATAAAATATGCGATTTAGCGCAATTAAAAACCAAAGTTGAAACTTGGAAAAAATCTAAACAAAAAATCGTTTTTACCAACGGCTGCTTTGATTTGTTGCACGCAGGCCATGTGACTTATTTAGAAGCGGCCAAAAAACGTGGAGATAAACTCATTTTAGGCTTAAACACCGATCGCTCGGTAAGCGCAATCAAAGGTGACTCCAGACCAATTGTGAATGAAAACGATAGAGCTCGCGTGCTGGCGGCGCTAGAAAGCGTAGATGCAGTGATTTTATTTGATGAAGACACGCCTTTAACTCTCATCAACGCAATTAAACCAAACGTCATCGCCAAAGGCTCGGACTATACTGCAAACCAAGTGGTAGGCGGCACAGAGGTGCAAAGCTGGGGCGGAGAAATCGCGCTGATTGACTTGGTAGAGGGGCGTAGCACCAGCAACATCATAAAAAAAATGAATGCCTAAATGTCGGAAAAAATCCTCGGCCCAATCAAAATTTTAATCTTGGGTCCCGCTTGGGTAGGCGACATGGTGCTGGCGCAGAGCTTATTCAAAACGCTCAAAATTAATCATCCAAACTGTATTATCGATGTTGCCGCACCCTCATGGACATTGCCTCTGCTGGCACGAATGCCCGAAGTGAGCGAAGCAATTGCGCTACCTTTTAAGCACCGCGAATTAGCGTTTTTTGAGCGCATAAAATTTGGTAAAAGCTTAAAAAATAAAGGCTACACACAAGCTATCATTCTCACCAACTCGTTCAAATCTGCCATTCTTCCTTTTGCTGTTGGCATTAAAAAACGTACTGGTTTTTTAGGCGAAATGCGTTATGGATTGATCAACGACGTGCGCGCTTTGGACAAAACCAAACTCAAAAAAACTGTCGAGCGCTTTGTGGCTTTAGGTTTAGATAAAGATGTAGAATTGCCAAAAACACTTCCGAATCCACAATTAAACAACAGCCTGCAGACCTCATGGATATTGGCTTCCAGGGCAGGTATTCTGAATAATAAAAGTAAGGACTTTAATCATAAAATCTTGGGGCTTTGTCCAGGTGCAGAATACGGCGCAGCCAAACGCTGGCCTGCGGAATACTATGCCGAAGTTGCAATTGCCGCCCTAGAAAAAGGTTGGCAAGTGTTGTTATTCGGCTCGGATAAAGATGTGCCTGTCACCAGCCAAATCAACCAACTCACACAAAATAATTGCGTGGATTTGGCGGGAAAAACCAAGTTGGACGAAGCTATCGATTTGATGAGTTTATGCGACATCGTCATCAGCAACGACTCTGGTCTAATGCACATTGCCGCAGCGCTAAACAAAAGATTAATCGCCATTTTTGGTAGCAGCGACCCTTACCACACGCCGCCCATGCACCCACAAGCGGTGATAGAATATCTTGGGCTAGAATGTAGCCCTTGCTTTAAGCGCGAATGCCCGCTGGGACATTTAAATTGCTTAAAAAACATTCAGCCAAAACAAATTTTAATGCACATCTCATGATCAATCTGCTAAAAAAAATTGACCCGCTTTCATCAAAACAGCTGTTTTGGTGCTTGCCAATTGCGGCAGCTTTGCTTGCAGGTTGGATGCAATATATTCAACATGGTTGGATTAACCCCGATTCGGTGCTGTATTTTGAGGCGGCTAAATTATTTGCAGTTGGTCAATGGCAGCTAGGTTTCAATATTTTTCCTTGGCCGCTTTATTCATTATGCATTGCTCTAGTGCATAAAATTACTGGACTGGACGTGCAACTTTCTGCACAATTATTACATGCAATATTTTTCTCCATCACCACGTTTAGCTTTCTTAAAATCATTCAACTGACTGGCGGCGGCACTCGGGTATTGCTCGCTGGCGCGCTGATATTGTTTAGCAGCCAATATTTGGTTGGCGATATATTAGAAATGCTAATGCGCGACCAAGGTTTTTGGGCATTTTTCCTCAGCAGTCTTGTATTTTTTATCAAGTTTTATAAAACTAAGCTATATCAAGATGCCATTTTTTGGCAAATTTGCATCATTATCGCCACGCTTTTTAGAATAGAAGGTATTAGCTACTTAATTTTTCTACCCGTCATTCTGCTTCTTGAACCACATATTATTTGGCAACTGCGCATACGCAGTTTCTTAAAATGCCACTTATTAAATATTGCTTTAGGTGTCATAATTTTGGGCGCATTATTGTTAAGTAACAACCTTTCCATGAGCAATTTTGGGCGGCTTAATGAAGTATTTACCTTCAACATTTTTCAAGAACTAACGCTACAATTGCGCAATAAATCTGCCATTATGTCGCAACAAGTACTTGGGAAATATTTAGAAGATTTTGCGATGCAAGGCTTATTGCTCACATTTATCTATGTCATGGTAGCCAAGGCAGTATCTTCCACAGGCATCATCAACGTGGGTTTGGCCATGTTTGCTACTAAATCTAATCGCCAATTAATGGATAACCAAGCATTTCGTGTGCTACGCGCGGCTGCCATTATTGCCATCATTAACATGGCACTTATTATTACCAAGGTGTTTGTATTATCGGGTAGATACGTTTTAGCGCTTTCACTTATTCTGATGATTTTTGCGTCGTTTTATTTGATAACTATGTTCAAGTATTTGGAATCAAATAGCGACAAAAAATTAAAATGGCTCACCATTGCACTAATTGGTTTTATGATGCTAAGTTTTGTTAAAAATATCCTGCCTAAAGCAGAAGGTTACAACTATATGCAAGATGCCGTAGCTTGGGTGCAGGCAAATAATAAAGATAATAAACCTGTTTTTTATGATGACTCAAGAGTGCGCTACCATGCTGGTGCACCATTTGTTGGCACTGGGATAGACAGTTGGTTTCAAGTAAAGTCAGCGATTGAAAATCAATCTATTCAACAATATGATTTTTTGCTCATTACCCACTCTGCAAAACACCCCGAGCGAGAAAAACTGATTACTGAGAAATTAACGCAATATAGCGAAGTAAAAAGATTTATCTCATATAAAGCAAAAAAAACACTCATCATTTATAGTAAACAATAAGCTAGTACTATCGCTGTTATAATTTGATGCAGTGAAATCACCAACTAAACTTTATTTTTATGAGCCAAACCATCTCTTGCCCAATTTGTAATAGCCCGTCCAAATACGAGTTTAGTAGTCGCGACCTCATGTTCAATCATTTTGAGCGCTACGATTACCAATGCTGCACCAAGTGCGATTTCGTATTCCAGCATCCTCTGCCGACCTTGGAACAAATTGCTAGCTTTTACCCTAATGACTACGAAGTCTATGAAGAGCAATCTCGATTAAAAAAGGTTAGCGCGTTTAGAAAGTCCATTTTAAAAAAATACTATGGCTATACGCACTTAAATACATCGCTAATTACCGACTTGCTGTGTGGCATTGCTCATTTATTTAACAATAACCATGAAAATTCATTTGTGCCAAATGGTCTTTTGCTTGATGTTGGCTGCGGTAATGGTAGATATTTAGACGGCATGAAAAAACTGGGCTGGCAAGTTAAAGGCGTAGAGTTTAACGAGAGCGCAGTCAAGGTATGCAAATTATCTGATTTAGACGTGCATCATGGCGACATTTTCTCTGCAAACTTTAATGACAATAGTTTCGACGTGATTAATGTGAGCCACGTGATTGAACATGTTCCGAATTCAAAAGCATTTTTTGCTGAGCTTGCCAGAGTGCTAAAAATAGGCGGCACGCTCATTATCAAAACCCCCAATAGCAAAGCCTTGGGCAGAGTCTTATTTAATACAAACTGGTACGCCAACGACGTGCCTAGACACCTGTATTTATTCTCAGAAAAAAACTTAAATTTATTGGCGCAAACTTATAGCCTGCATACGCAACAAATAAAAACGCGCACCTCTCCTAAAATTATCCTTAATAGCATCGATTACGTAAGTGCTAACAAGTCTGTGCCCTCTAAAAAAGTAAAATGGAAAAGATTACTTGCTAGAGTTTATGTGTGGATAGCAAAATACAAAAAACAGGGCGATGAAATATTCGCAGTTTTCACCAAAAACTAGCATGAAAAAAGTTATTTTGTTCGTCTCAAAAGGTGAAAACTCTTCAGCCACGCGTTACCGCGCTTTACAGTATTTCCCCAAGTTTATAGAGGCTGGCTGGAAGCCAAAACACGCCACTATTTCTGGCGGCATTATTTCTATCATCAATACTTTATTTGCTGCCAGCCAAGCCGATGTCGTCGTTCTACTTCGCAAAACATTCCCCAGCCCCATATTTTGGCTGCTTCGCAAACTATCAAAAAAATTAATATTTGATTTCGATGACGCCATTTTCTGCAATACCGATGGCTCATACTCAAAAACTAGGATGCGGCGTTTTGCAGCCACCGTTTCAAATTGCGACTACATTTTTGCTGGTAATAAATATTTGGCTAACGAGGCAAAAAAATATAATGCTAATGTAAGCATCATTCCAACTTCTTTAGATATAGGTAAATACAATTTAACTTTTCAAAAAAGTAACGTTGCATTTGAGTTAGTTTGGATTGGTAGTCAATCCACTAAAAAATACATCGCAGAGATTATTCCGTCACTTGAAATTGCTGCACAAACCATCCCAAACTTACAACTTAAAATTATCGCGGATTTCGAACTATCAAGCACCATACTCAATATCATCAATGAAAGATGGAGCGAAAAAACCGAGGCGTTATCATTGCGCAAAGCGGATGTAGGCTTGGCGCCTATGTCTGAAAATAATTGGACGAAAGGAAAGTGCGCGCTAAAAGTATTACAATACATGGCGGCTGGCTTACCCGTAATTTCGTCGCCGTCTGGCGTAAATGCTTATGTGGTTGAAAATGGCATCAGTGGCTATTTAGCGACTGATAATCAATGGGGCACTTTACTTAGTCAGATGTATAAAGAAAGGGAACAATTAGCGAGTATGGGAGAGCATGGCAAACGCCGAGTGCAATCAGAATTCTCAATAAGTGTTGTTTTTCAAAAAATGCTGCATATCATCAATCTGCAATAGCCAATCTAGCTAAGGTAAAAACCTCGATACCAGTTTACAAATTTTTCCACACCAACTTTTAAAGGCGTGCTGGGCTTAAAGGCAGCCCACGCTTCTAACGCGCAGGTATCGGCATAAGTGACTTTTACATCGCCTGCTTGCATGGGTAACAATTCTTTTTGTGCGGTTTTGCCAATCGCATTTTCTAGCATCGCTATAAAATCTAAAAGTTGTTCTGGTTTATTGTTGCCAATATTGAACAACCTGTAAGGCGCATGGATATTGCCTCCCAGAGCATGTTTTTCAGGCGTTGCAGGTTTATCTAATACACGGATCACACCTTCTACAATGTCGTCGATGTAAGTAAAGTCGCGCATCATGTCCCCATGATTAAACACTTTGATTGGCTTTCCGTTCAAAATGGCATCTGCAAATAAAAACGGTGCCATGTCTGGCCTGCCCCACGGTCCATACACGGTAAAAAAACGCAACCCCGTAGTTGGAATCCCATACAAATGGCTGTAAGTGTGCGCCATCAGCTCGTTGGCTTTTTTGGTGGCAGCATACAAGCTTACGGGGTGATCGACATTGTCGCTCTCAGAAAACGGCAATTTGGTGTTACCTCCATATACGCTGGACGAGCTGGCATACACTAAATGCTGCGGCTTGATTGCCCTGCAGCCCTCTAAAATATTGGTGAATGCGACGATATTGCTGTTGATGTAAGCATGCGGATTTTCTAGCGAATAGCGCACGCCAGCTTGCGCGGCGAGATGAATGACGTTGTCAGGATTCTCAGTTTCGAATAACTTTAAAGTTGGATTTTGCTCGGCCAAATCTAATTTTACAAACTTAAATTTTTTTGCATTTGTTTGCGCTTGAATTGACGCTAACCTAGCCTCTTTCAAACGCACATCATAATAATCATTCAGGTTATCAACGCCAATTACAGTGTCGCCACGCTCAAGTAATTGAATAGCAACATGATAGCCAATAAAGCCTGCAACACCTGTTAGCAACACTTTCATTTATTGAGTTAAACGACCAATGGAACGGTACTCAATGCCCGCACTTTTGACTGCCTGCGGATCGTACATATTACGGCCATCAAAAATAATATTAGCCTTAAGTTTTTGTCTTATTTGAGAAAAATTAGGGCTTCTAAATTCTTTCCACTCCGTCACAATCACCAAAGCATCTGCGTTATTGAGCGCTTGATTTGGCGTTTCTGTATAACTTAACCCAGCCGTATCTTTAAAAATGCGCTTTGCTTCTTGCATCGCGACTGGATCATACGCAGTCACCGTCGCGCCTGCTTGCAACAAATCGTGAATTAGTACTCGGCTCGTCGCTTCGCGCATGTCGTCAGTGTTGGGTTTAAATGCTAAACCCCAAACTGCAAAGTGCTTACCGGCTAAATTTTCACCAAAATGGTGTTTAATTTTCTTGGTCAACACTTGCTTCTGCGCGTCGTTAGAAGCTTCCACAGCATTTAGCACTTTTAAATCGTAGTCGCTATCTTTTCCCGTGCTAATCAGCGCCTTTACATCTTTAGGAAAACACGAACCGCCATAACCGCAACCTGCATAGAGAAAATCGTAGCCAATACGGGGATCTGAGCCGATACCTTTGCGTACAGATTCAATATCCGCGCCCAACAACTCCGCCAAATTTGCCAGCTCGTTCATAAAGCTAATACGCGTTGCCAGCATGGCGTTGGCCGCGTATTTGGTCAACTCAGCCGAGCGCACATCCATCAGCACAAGCCGTTCGTGATTGCGCTGAAACGGCGCATACAGGGCGCGCATCGTCTCTTTGCTAGCGTCATCCTCAGCGCCAATCACGATGCGGTCTGGACGCATAAAATCCTCAACCGCAGCGCCCTCTTTTAAAAACTCCGGGTTAGAAACCACGCTAAATGTTGTAGTCATTTTTCGTGCCGCAAGTTCTTCCGCAATCGCAGCTTTTACTTTATCCGCCGTGCCCACAGGCACGGTTGATTTGTCGACGATGACTTTGTAATTAGTCATGTATTTGCCAATATTTCTGGCGGCTGCGACTACATATTGCAAATCGGCCGCGCCATCTTCATCGGGCGGCGTTCCTACCGCGATAAATTGCACATCGCCAAATTCAACTGCTTTTTTAACATCAGTGGTAAATTTTAAGCGCCCTGCAGTCACGTTGCGGCGCACCATCTCGAGCAAACCTTGCTCGTGAATTGGAATATCGCCATCTTCCAAAATTTTAATTTTTGCTGCATCCACATCCAAACACAGCACGTCGTTACCGACCTCGGCCATGCAAGTGCCGCTGACCAAGCCTACATATCCCGTGCCAACTACCGTAATTTTCATTAAAATTTCTCTATTTTAATCAATATATTAACTATTTTTACAAGCCTGTCCAAAGCCTAAAACTGTTAAAGATTTTTTCTTTTTCAGATACGGGCTAAATTCTTGCACCTTACAATCTGAAACTGCTTTTACCGCGTCTAAATTGTCACTTTCCACCAACAATAAAAACGATTGCTGTGCGTTTTTTGCCTGCACCAACATGGTTTTATCCATGACTTTAATAGGTCTTTTAGCATAATAAACCAATCGACTATCGATTTCTTGATATGCATATATTTCGCTGTCTTTAAAGCTAGAAATCCACTGGCTAAAAACGGGGAAGGTCGCGACCCGATAAGCAAATATTTTAGGCTCTAATAATGCATAAAAAACCGCAAAGCCAACTGGCAACAACAATCCTGTAATTGCGATAATTTTTTTTGTGTTTTCTTTTGCCGCATGAAAAATAACGCTAAGTTTAATTGCCAACAAAATCGCAATGATTGGATATATCGGCAGCAAGTATTTAGCATGTTTGTTACTAAATAATGAAAATAGTATGAAAGGCAAAATTACTGCCAATACCAAAATAAGCTGATGTGGTTGCTGCATTTGTTGCTTAAAAAATTCTTTTGCTCGCACCAAAAACAAAGCGATTAGTAACATAAAATCAACTGCAATCCAGCCCAAATAACTCAATAACGGCTTTGCAGTATCACTTTGCATTTTGTCTAACATATCGCGCTGGACTACCTTTTCCCATATATCGAAGCCTAATTTCCAGCTCACAGCCGCATACCATATCAAGCCAACGAGAAGGAAAATCAACCAGCCGCGCCAGTTTAACAAAACTGTTTTGATGCGCAGATTTTTTGTATGAATAGCCGCGACCAATAGCGGCAAAGTCACCAACAGCAACACCAAAGGCCCTTTGGTCATCAGCGCTAAAGCTAACAGAAAATAGCTGAGGTAAATCCAGTTTTTGCTAGATTGAGTTTGTATGTATTGCAAGGCGGATAAAATAGAGCCGACACAGAGCGTAGTTAGCAGCATCTCTATTTCCGCACGGCGCCCCAGCATCACAAAGCCAAGGTTGGCGACTAAAATCTGCACTGAAAACAATGCAGCCCACGGTCCTGCTTGCTTAAGTGTGTAATGATAAACCGTGACCAACACTGCAATAGCAGCTAACGCTGATGGTACGCGTAATGTCCATTCATTTACGCCGCCTAGCATAGCAAAAGTGGATGAAAGCCAATACAGCAGCGGTGGTTTGGTTAAATATAATTCGCCATTGAGATGCGGCAACAGCCAATTGCCACTTGCAACCATTTCTTGAATCGCAAGAGCGCGCCGCCCTTCGTTGAGCGACATTAAATCGACGCTGCCCAAGCCCCAGAAAAATACGACTATAGAGACAACGAGAGTCGTCCAAAAAAATACTGGGTAAGCTTTATTTAAATCGCGTAACACGTATGAACACTTTACGACTTTTTGTTGTTACGGTGAATTAAAACCAAGTTTCTGGAGTACACAATAGTGCCCGGCAATTGACCTAGAATAATCACTGGGTCTAACTTATGCAGGCCATAAGCAAGCACTATCAAGCCGCCAAGCAAACTTAAATACCAAAAACTGACGGGAATCAGGCTTTGTTGATGCCGCTCGCTGTGTATCCATTGCACAATAAATCGCGCCATAAACAAGCACTGGCCTAATAAACCAATACCCAACCAAATTAAATCTATGCTTGGCATGCCAATAATATAATGATTAAGCGCATTGATAATATGCGAAAAATAGGTGCCGATACCATCATTGACGATTTGCATAATTAGATAACCTTGTCTTCTATAATCTGCGGGATTTTGGCGCGCCGCTGCAACCAAGCAACGCCAAATAAATCAACAATGCCAACCAACAATCTATCAATCGTGCCGTAGTTAGATTTACCGTGCTCGCGATTGCGATGCGCAACTGGCACTGAAACTATTTTGCCGCCACGACGTTTAACTAGTGCAGGTAAAAAACGATGCATATGATCAAAATAAGGCAAGTCTAAAAATGCATCGCGTTTAAATAACTTCAATCCACATCCCGTATCAGGCGTATCATCGCGCAACATTTTAGAGCGTACTGTATTCGCAATCACAGATGACATGCGCTTAACCCAAGTATCACGGCGGCTGGCGCGGCGATTGCCACCCACCAAATCGACGCCGTCCGCTACAGCCGCAATTAATTTAGGAATATCCGCAGGATCGTTTTGACCGTCACCATCTAGGGTCGCTACCCATGCAAATTGGGCGGCTTTTACACCTGTGCGCACCGCTGTGCTTTGCCCGCAGCTTTGCGCATGACGCACGATTTTTAACTGCGTAAATTGCGTTTGCAACGATTTCAATTGGCTGTAGGTGTTGTCGGTACTGCCATCATCTACATAGATAATTTCGTGTTTTATTTGCTTTAACGCGACGTCAATTTCACCAATAAGGCTCGCCACGTTACCTTCTTCGTTACGAACAGGAATTACCACGGAGACTTGATTTATCTGCATAAGCGTTATTTTAAACTGCTTTGCGTAAGTAATTGAGAAACATTGCCGAGCGTAGTAATTTTATTTTTCGCACAATAATCTTGCCAATCGGGCACTTCCGTCCACTCACTTAAAAACACAAAGTCAATACCAGCGCGGGTTGCAGCTTGATGGTCATATTTGCTATCGCCCAAAAATAAGGCTGGGAACTGTATATTCCCATTCGCTTTTTCGCGCGCTAGCACGTCGTCTTTTTTATCTGGCCCGCCAAATATACCCGCCTCGAACAAATGTGCCAAATTGCGACGCGGAAATATTTTGCGTAGTTCAGCTTGATCGCCTCCAGAAAGCAACATCCATGCGGCTCGTGGCGTTGCCACTTTTAATGCGTCCAACCCAGTGGCAACTTCGCAATGCATGAGCGTATCACCCAACACTTCTTCAAATGCTTGCAAATATTGTTGCATCAGCGCGTCGGTAAGGGGCTGTTTGATGATGTGTTCAAAGTAATATTCGATTTTTCCATTACGCGGAAAGCTGCCCTTAGTGACATGATGATTCACAAAGGCTTGCGCTTGCGCATCGCTACCGCCCATGCGTTTGCCCACCTCATAATAAGCATCAATTTTGGTTTGATTACTGTTTAGCACCACACCATCGCAATCGAACACCAATGTTTTATATTGTTGTAATTCTAAGTTCAAACTCACTCCAAACCCAATAAAAAAGGGCTATGCATATCGCAAAGCCCTTATTGTAACTTAACCTCAGCTTATGCTGGTTTAATGACGCTCGCCTCTTTGGCCAATTTAGCAATATGCTCCCAATCTTTTCTAGCTACCGCATCTGCTGGCGTTAGCCAAGTGCCTCCACAAACCACTACGTTTGGTAAACTTAAAAACTGAGGCGCGCTTTCAACTGTTACACCACCTGTTGGGCAAAATTTCACATCGCCAAACGGGCCCGCAAAACCTTTTAGCAAATTAATACCGCCAACTGCCACTGCAGGGAACAGTTTTAAGAAGAAATAATCGTCTGCATTGGCCATCATAATTTCTGAGCCAGTAGAAATACCTGGTAACAATGGCAGGCCGATTTTACGTGCAAATTGACCAAGCTCTGAAGTGTAACCTGGGCTTACGGCAAATTTACAGCCTACGTCATAACTCGCCTGTGCATCTTTTAAATTGCGCACAGTGCCAGAGCCCATAATTGCATCGGGTACGTGCTTCGCGATTTGTTCCATGGCTTGTAGGGCGCATGATGAACGCAACGTTACCTCGAGCACTTTAATACCGCCCTCAAGTAAAGCCTCTGCCATTGGCACGGCGTCTTCAACTTTATTTATCACAATAACTGGAATTACTGGGCCATGATTGGCTAAATCTAATGTATTCATGTTTCTCTCTAATTTATATTTTCAAACAGCTACAACCAAGTGATAGCACCTTCTTCGGCCGAAAGCACATTGCGCCGCATTCCACCAAACAACTCACGACCAAAGCCATGCGCATTATTAAACCGTTTAGCATCTGAAAGCTCAGCAACTTCGCGCTCTGCCCATTCATCTTCATCTACCAGCACATTAACCATGCCAACCGTTGCATTTAAACGAATAACATCACCAGTACGCACTTTAGCTAACGGACCACCCGCAGATGCTTCTGGCGTTAGATGGATTGCGGCAGGTATTTTACCTGATGCGCCGCTCATGCGTCCATCCGTTACAATCGCCACCATAAAGCCTTGGTTTTGTAATACGGCAAGCGGTGGTGTTAATTTGTGTAACTCGGGCATGCCGTTAGCTTTAGGACCTTGGAAACGCACAACGGCAACAAAATCACGCTCTAACTCACCTCTGTCAAAGGCTGAAAGCAACTCCTCTTGGCTGTCAAAAACAATCGCTGGCGCTTCGATAATATGGCGATCTACTGGCACAGCAGAAATCTTAATGACGCTACGGCCTAAATTACCTTTTAGTAGGCGCAGTCCACCTGATTCATTGAAGGGATGTCCAACTGTACGAACGATAGTTTCATCACCACTTTCTGCCGGGAACTCTTTCCACACCAATTTTCCGTCTTCTTTCACTGGTTGTTTACCGAATTCATGTAAGCCACCTTTAGCCACAGTGAAAACATCTGGGTACATATAGCCGCCCTCAATCAGTTCACGGATGACAAAGCCCGGACCGCCTGCATTTTGAAATTCATTGACATCGGCCTTACCATTTGGGTACACGCTCGCCAATAGTGGCGTAGTTTTGGCAAGATGATAGAAATCTGTCCAATCAATGATGATGCCCGCCGCGCGCGCAACTGCGACCCAGTGAATCAGGTGATTTGTTGAGCCACCAGTGGCTAACAAAGCAACCATGGCATTCACAATCACATGTTCATCTACCAGTCTGCCAATCGGCGTAAAATTTTGTTTGTGCGTGATGTTCAGCACCAATTTAACAGCTTCTCGCGTTAAATCTTCACGCATACCATCATGAGGATGAATAAATGCCGCACCTGGCACATGCAAGCCCATGGCTTCCAATAGCATTTGATTACTATTGGCCGTTCCATAAAATGTGCAAGTGCCTGCACCATGATAAGCGGCATTTTCTGAAGCCAACAGCTCTGGGCGACCTACCAAGCCTTGCGCATATTTTTCGCGCACTTTAGATTTTGCGGTGTTATCCAAACCCGTACTCATTGGGCCTGCAGGTACAAATACACAAGGTAGATGACCAAATTTTAATGCGCCAATGAGCAAGCCTGGTACGATTTTATCGCAAATACCTAACAACAATGCTGCGTCAAACACGTCATGAGAAAGCGCAATCGCCGTGCTCATGGCAATCACATCACGGCTAAATAATGACATCTCCATACCAGGTTCGCCCTGCGTAATGCCATCGCACATAGCTGGCACGCCGCCTGCCACTTGCACGGTAGCTCCATGTTTGCGTGCTTCATCGCGAATAATATCAGGGTAATTTACATAAGGCTGATGCGCAGAAAGCATTTCGTTATACGCAGTCACAATGCCAATATGCGGCGCTTTTTCTGCTACCACGCGTAACTTATCATTAGCAGGCATCGCAGCAAATGCATGCGCCACGTTCGCGCAACCTAGGCGATCCGCTCCACGTTGCCGGTTCGCAATTTCATCTAAACGATGTAAATAGGCTGAACGTGTTGGGCGGCTAACCTCTATGATACGTTCAGTTACTTCTATATGGGATTGCTTCATTTTATATAAGACCTACAGGGATTAACGAACTGACTCAATTATCCCCAAAGCAGGGCATGTCGTCAAACCAATAACCTATTATTGTGCATTTTTAGGCTTTAGTAACCAAAATATCTTCCATCATGAGGTATTCCAAATCGCAGCCATAAAACATATTTAGCGCGTCGGTGGGCGAGCAAATCATCGGTTCGCCGCGCCGATTAAGCGAAGTATTCAGCACCACCGCGTTGCCGCGCAACTTTTCTAAATGCTCAATCAGCTCGTAATAGCGGGGATTCGTCTCGCGCGTCACCACTTGCGCACGCGCCGTGCCATCCTCGTGCACAACCTCAGGAATACGCGCATTCCAAGCAGGGTTTACATCAAACGTAAACGTCATATATGGCGCGGGGTGCGAGGTTTGCAAAATATCTTCGGCCACTGTGTCGAGCATGCTCGGACAAAATGGCCGCCAGCGCTCCCGATATTTAATTTGTGCGTTAATGCGGTCGGCAACGCCTGGATAACTTGGGTCGCCCAAAATACTGCGGCAACCCAGCGAACGCGGACCAAACTCCATGCGACCTTGAAACCAAGCGAGCGGATTTCCTGCTGCGAGCAATTCGGCCGCCTTTTTAGGCGCCTCTGTAACCCTCGTGGTTATTGGCTTAGCGGGATGCTGCTTACACGCTTCTAGACACTCTTCTGAGGTAAAACTCGGCCCCAAATACGCGTGTTCCATTTTGTGGATGGTTTCACCCACCAAATGTGCCGCGTAAGTCGCCGCGCCCAAACTTGTGCCGTTATCGCCAGAAGCGGGCTGTACGAACAATTCCCTCACGTTTGGCAGCGCGATAATACGTTGATTTAATTTAACATTTAACGCAACGCCGCCCGCCATGGCAATTTTGCCTGTTTCTTTAACAATGCCACCTAGATAATATTCAATCATCTCCAACGCAATTTTTTCTAGCAAAGCTTGCACCGAAGCAGCATAGTGAATATATGGGTCATCAATTTCGTCGCCACTGCGCTTTGGGCCCAGCCAGTCGATAAGTTTTTGCGTAAAGTAATAACCTTTACCGTTTTCTTTGTAACGACGCAAACCCACTACATTCACGTATTCGGTATTGATGATTAACTCACCATTTTCAAACTTGGCCAAGCGCGAAAAATCGTATTTGCTGGCATCGCCAAACGGCGCCATACCCATGACTTTGAACTCGCCATCGAGCATGTCGAAACCCAAAAACTCGGTAATCGCACCATACAAACCACCGAGCGAATCGGGGTCGTAAAATTCTTTTATTTTGTGGATTTTACCGTTTTCGCCGTAGCCAAAAAACGTCGTCGCGTATTCGCCCTTGCCATCGATGCCGACAATCGCGGTTTTTTCTTTAAATCCGCTTAAATGATAAGCGCTGGAAGCGTGCGCCAAATGGTGTTCTACTGGCACGAATTTAGCGTTTGTTAACCCTAGCTCCGTCATTAATTTCAATGACTTATCGCGGTTACGGCGGAAACGACGATTGCCGTTAAATATCGCATCCAAAGCGCGATCTGGCGCATACCAATGGCGTTTGGCATAATGCCAACGCGCATTTGTGCTAAGCGGAATTTCCGCATACGGAAACGCGACAATATCGACGTCTTCTGGTTTAATTCCCGCTTGTTTTAAGCAAAATTTCGCCGCTTCATACGGAAATTTGTTCTTCGCGTGTTTATCGCGAATAAAACGCTCTTCTTCTGCTGCCGCAATAATTTTGCCATCAATTAAAATCGCGGCTGAAGCGTCATGACCTAATGCGCCAGAAAGTCCTAATACAATCATTAATTCAGCTCTTTATGCTATCTCTTTGTTTTGGAAAATACCCGCTTTCTCAAGCGGTTCGAAGTCTTCGTAAATCACTCTATATGTCTCCACAAAGGCATTATACAGTGCATTGTCGTCTTGCCAATTTTGCATAAATCGGCGCAAATCGCGCACGTGAGCAGTTAGCGCAAATGCGTCAAAACGATGTTGTTGCATACTATCCAAATCAATCAGCACTGGCTTGTTATCTAGCATTTTGATATTGGTCGCTTTCATGTCACCATGCGAAATTTTTAGCAAAAATAGCTTGTAAAACAGTATGACGATGTTCTTTACCGCATCTGCGCGCGCTTTTTTATTATGCGTTTTTGAAAAAAACTCCGCGGCATCAGGCGCATCGATATATTCTGCCAAAAAGTAAGCTTTGCCATTTAAAAAACCAAAATTTGGGTTTTCAATTAAGGCAATAGGCTGCACAGTAGCAATACCTAAAATTTTCAAACGATGCGCATTTGCCCAAGAAGCCGCAGCGCGAGTTTGCCGTACAGCGCGACTTAACCCATGCCAAAAATTTTTGATGTTATAGCGCTTAATCACCGCTTTTTTACCATCAATTTCTGCCAGCGCCACCGTGCATGTGTTGCCTCTTTTTAACAGGTTTTGCTCAGTCAATAATGCATCTAAATTGCCAGAAAAATCGATATTTTCATATGCCCTGCAGACCAATATCCATGAGCTTTCCAGAGCATAACTTTTCACATCTGCACATTGCCTAAATACTTTTTTATCAGCATAATGACTGGCTACTTTTTGGCGATGCGTATTCGTCATTTTTTTAATCGAGCCCGCATCTCGCAAGGTTCCCCAGCCTCTATCTTCTGCATATGCTTTTAGCAAATCTGCCAGCCAAACCTCCACTTCCAGCACGTCAAATTTTGACAACAAAACACTCAAATTTTTCAGCGCTCGCTGCTGACTTAAGCGTGTGAATTTACGTATACCATCGCCATCTAACGTATAAATTTTATCGTTATCAACGAGGAAATTTTTAAGGTACAAATCGGTCTGCAATAAACCTGCATTGTGATGTTTGGCGATTTCGGCAACCAATCTTTTGGCTAAATTAAAACGTGCTTTTTCATCTAAATTTTGCCAAGATTCTTCGGCATTCAAGGCATTTTGAATTTCAGAAAATATCAGGATATAAGCCAAACCTGACGCATCTTGCCCTTGAAATAACAAAGGTGGTGTGGGAATTTTCGCAGCAACTAAATCAGTAATGCCAGACAAATCGCGCGCATAATGTTGCGCTGCGCGGGCACCAAAAAAAAATTTAGCGTAAATTTTTTGCGCTTTGCCATGTGCATCTTGCCATGTGCCGCGCACAACTTCACGCTGATGTGGCACCGTCCTGACAACGGTTTCCACATGAATGGGTGATGCGTTTTTTAAATAAATTTGTTGCAAACTTGAATAATGAAAATCTATTTTTTACGCAAAACATACACGCGCCACATGGCGTAAAGCGGTAGAAAATCTAACGAATCAACGATTGCAAAGCCTGCTTCCGCAAACTCTTGCTCAATTTGTTTGGCGGGAATTAAAAAGCGATTTTGGTTCGGCCCGCGCGGGTGGCGCTTTTCAGAGCGCATGCGCTGCCAAGCTTTAAAATTGCCATCCACCCAAAGCGAGATAATCACCGTATCTTTTGCTACACGATGAAACTCTTTCAGCATCGCAACTCGGTGTGCCGATTGACCGATATGGTGCATTAAGCGCATGCTAAATATGCTATCTACCGCGTTATCAGGCAAATCAATGGCAAATGCCGAGGTTTGCATACCACTAAAACGCGAAGCAATTTCTTTGGGGCAATTTTCTGTCGCAACCGCCACCATGTCAGCCGAATTATCTGCGCCAATTACGGTACGGGTTGGGTTCTCTGCCAGCGTTGGCCAAAAACGACCAGCACCACAAGGCAAATCAAGCACTTTTTGTGGCTCACCCGCTATTTTTAGGGCTTTACGTGCAAGCTGCACATCGCGCCAATGCGAAAGCCGTGGCTCGATACCGCGACGATGCTTTTCGTAATAATATTGCGAATGCTCCCGTGTATATTTGTTCGAAAATTCTAGCTTTATGGGCGCTTCTTTTGTCTTTGCCATTCTGGTTACCTAAAAATATTGGAATACTTATAATCCATCATTATAACAATTACTTGTGTTTTACTCGATTAGAACGTTTTACTACGCGCCTACACAGCCATTTTGCGTAAGGTGTGAGTTTTTTTAAGCCTAAATATTGCAAATAAAAATACATGCGCTGCGTTCTGCTCCAATATTTTGCATGGCGATTTAACACCGCCAAATCGATTAAGCTACGCAAAAATGGAACGCGATTTATCCTGGATTTTTCGAGATCTATCACCGCCACCTGCGGCGAATCTGCTTGTGTCATGTTCACAAAAATATGCTTGGGGTAAAACGAGCGATGTTGCACCTTGGCTGCATGCAATTGTCTTGCAAGGCTTGCCACAGCTTGTAACACGTCTCGCTGCGCGTTGATTGGTGCACGATTTTTAGCAAACATTTGCTCGGTTAATACTTCTAGCGGCACAAAACCTTCCAGCTCTCTAGTAAGCAAAGTCGTCTTTAAATCGCCAGTCGGATTGCGCCCAAACAACATCACTTCTGGCGCACGTACACCCATTTTTGCAAGATACTGCATCATCTCAAACTCACGCTGAAAAGTTGGCACGCCATTGATTGGATGCAAAAATGAAGTGCGGCAATGTTTATCTTGTTTTTTTAAAAAACCGCCAAACTTTTTACCATCCACCTGCAGTAACTCAATACGCCCAACACCGCTCCAGCCGCCACGCCGCTCATTGGGCTCTTCAAACCAATTCACTTGGCAATTCCATACCTTATCAAAGGTATCTAATTGATTTTTATTTAATACATCTGAATATTTATCTGCAACAAAGGTCAACAACTTAGCTCCATAACATAACACAACACAATTCAAACGTCATTTTATCAGGCTTTTGACTGTTGCACTTCAGGCCAATTGCGCGAAAAAGCCATTCAGCACTAAATATCAGCTACAATCTGCTAATAAAACATGTTCAATTTGCTTGCAAAATTTCTCGCATTGTTGCCGCTTCCCACCGTGCACCGTTTAGGCAAGGCGCTAGGCTGGGTAGCGCATTGGTGCACACCTGCAGCTGCAAAAATCCAGCGCAAAAATCTCACACAAAGTACGCTTTTTAGTGACAAAACCACGCTTGAAAACACCCTAAAAACTAACATTTCTGAAACTGGAAAAGCTATGTTAGAAACACTCGCCATTTGGCAAAAAAAAGAACCTGAATTATTAGCCTCAGTTAAGCATGTGCATGACTGGAATGTCGTCGAAAAAGCGCTTGCTATGGGCAAGGGCATTATTTTTCTCACGCCACATTTGGGCTGTTTTGAAATCACTTCCATTTACTACGGTAGCAAGCACCCTATCACCGTACTGTATCGCCAGCCTAAAATGAAGTGGCTGATGCCGCTCATACAAACTGGTCGCACGCGCACTGGTGTAACACTTGCCGAAGCCAATGCTGGCGGTGTGCGCAAGCTGATGCAAGCACTTAAACGCGGCGAAGCCATTGGTATTTTGCCCGATCAAATCCCCGCCGCGGGCGAAGGCGAATGGGCAGATTTTTTTGGCAAACCGGCATACACCATGACGCTCGCCAGCAAGCTGGCTGAAAAAACTGGTGCGTCAGTGATTATGGCTTATGGAGAGCGTCTAGAAAATGGGAAGGGCTACGAAATTCACCTACAAAAGGTGGAATCCATCGCCACACCAGCCTTGTTAAATAAGGCGATTGAACAACAAGTTGCACAAAAACCTACGCAATATTTATGGCGATATAACCGTCATAAACAAAGGCGTCACGCACTGGGCAAAGAAAGTTCTACGCTTAACTAATCTAGCGCGGATTTCTCTTCTGCTAATCGTTTTTGAAATTTTTCGCTGTTAAATTTGGTCAATAAATTAGTTGCGCGCGCTTCAACTTGCGCCCAAAAACCATCACTTTGCAGTAGATAATGTTGCTTAAAAACTTGCCAATCTTCTGCGCCCAAGCCAATTTGTTGCGTGGAGAAATACAAACCTGCAATGTCCTTCATCACCGCGCTGCTATTGGGCTGCTGACCTTGCAACATGCGATGCAAATCGATTAAATGCAAGTTCAAATGGTCGTTTTCAAACTCAGCTTTTTTAACCACAAAATGACATAAATAAAAATCGCGATGGCATAAACCAGCGCTGTGAAATTTTGCCGCCAACTGCGCTAAAGCTTTAAAAACAGCTGACCTACAAGCCTTATTTGGTGTGGCTTCCAACCATGCCACACAAATATCTTCCAAGGTTAAAATATCACCCAGATCTTCCGTCATCACGAAAGACCGCATAGAAGCTGGGCTATAGCCGCGCTGCCCATAAGCCACTAGCGGCGTGGTTGGGATACCAATTTCGTTGAGCTTTTGAATCGCGCTGACTTCTGTCATCGCGCCTAAAATTGGTATTTTGAACGAAATTATACTTTTGAAAATCTCGCCCCAGCCTACGCCAAAATGTTGTTTAATAAAGTAACTTTTTTTGCCCAAAGCAACTTGTATGGTTTTGCGCCCAGGCACGTCCCTAAAGGCTTTGCCACGAATTTGCATCAGCGCTTCAAACGCATCTCCTTGCAAATGCTGTTTAATTTCGTCAGGTACAACCAATATATTTTTTGGCAGGTTTTTCATTTTGCTTTTAGCTTTTCTGTCGCCAGCGCAATTAAAATCTCCGCTTCAGCGCTACCGTCATTGGCTTTCATAATGGTTTTTACATAAGTTAAACCGTTGGCAGACCAAGTTTGTTTTTGGTCAGATTGTCGCATTGATAAAAATTGTGCATTAAATTGTGCTTGGTCAAACGGCATTTCGCTCACAATACCCGCATTTGCATCCGCCACGTGGTGCGCGTAACCACAACTCGCCGTCACCAGCATTGGCGCACCACACGCCATGCCTTCGAGTATCACAAGCCCTGTATTTTCACGATACGCGGGATGTAAACACACATCCGCACCTTGCATCAATTGCGGTATATCTGGGCGACCTTTTGAAATCACAACATTATTTTCTAGACCTAATTTTTTCGTCATTTTTTGAAATTGCTTAGGATTATCTTGCCCCACCGCGACCAGGCGAGTATTGACTTGCAGAGCAGTTGGTAAAGCTTTTAACGCTAAAATCGCGCGATCCAAACCCTTCATGGCAAAACCAGAACCCGTGAGCAAAAACACAAAATCATCTGCACCAAAATGAAATACATCGCGCAGATGTTTGCGCATTATTGCTTTATCTTCCAACTTAAATCGCTCAGGTGATAAAAATGGTGGGATGTAATGAAAACGTGTGCTTTGCGTGCCATACCATTTTAAAAAATGCGGCTTTTCGGTGAGCGCGACCGCCAAAATTTGTGTTGGTGAGTCACTTGCAAACACCGCTTTTTCGCACGCAGCAAACCATTTAAAGCGCGGCAAAAGTTGATACAAAAAATTGCGTTGTTGATGCGCACGCTCAATGAAACAAGGGTCGGCGGCAAAATGCGCATCTAACCCAGCCATGCGATTGTAGCCAAAAACATAGTCAAATTTGCCCGCGTTAATCTGCTTAAAAGTCACAGCGATAAATTGTTGATAACGCTGATAATTAAGCCAACCCGTTTGCGGCAACACGTGTACTTTTATATTGGCTGGGGCATCACCCTGCCAACTTAAGCAAAAAATTTCTACCGCATGACCGCGCTTTACCAACTCGTTAGCGGTGCGCAGCATATCGCGTTGCATGCCGCCAAACGGGAAATACTTAAAAATGATAAATGCAAATCGCAATTTGCGGCAATCTTCAAAGTAAAAACCAAATTGTATGCGAAAATGCAGTTTATGCAGCGCATTTTAATTGTTAAAACCTCATCATTAGGCGACGTGATTCATTGTTTACCGGTGGTAAACGATATTTTGCAACATGCCCAGCAGGTTCATATTGATTGGGTGGTAGAGGAGTCGTTTGCGGATATACCACGCTTACATCCGCAGGTTAAGAACGTGTTAACTGTGGCCATGCGACGTTGGCGCAAAGCGTTATTTAGCAAAAATACTTGGCAGGAAATTTCTGAAGCTAAACATTTAATTCAACAAAATCAATATGATGCAATTATAGATACGCAAGGTTTGCTAAAAAGCGCGTTAATCGCAAAGCAAGCATATGGCGTTAAACATGGATACGATAAAAACTCCATCCGCGAGCCGCTTGCCAGCTGGTTTTACGATAAAACCTATGCGATTTCTTACCAGCAACACGCCATGACCAGAAACCGCGCGCTGGCCGCGCAAAGTTTAGGCTACAGCGTGCCAGAAACACCGCCTGATTATGGAATTTCATCTAAAAAAATTCAAAATAGCGGCTCTGTAACCCACATGAATATTGGCTTGCAGGATAGGTACATTTTAGCTTTGCACGGCACAAGTCGTGAAAGTAAATTGTGGCCAACAGAAAACTGGGTAAATCTGGGCAAATTATTGGCGCAAAAAAACCTGAATTTAGCGTTGCCCTGGGCGAATGAAGCTGAATTTAAGCGCGCCAACGAAATTTCAGCACAGCTTGATAATGCCAGCGTTTTGCCCAAACGCAGCATCGCAGAATTAGCCAGCGTCATCAGCGATGCTAAAGCTGCAATCGGTGTGGATACTGGCCTATCGCACCTTGCCGCCGCACTCAATATTCCCACGATTGCGATTTATACTGACACAGACTCGGCACTTACTGGTGTAATGGCCGGCTCGCAGACACAGGCCATTAATTTGGGAGGCATTGGCGCAATGCCTAGCGTTGCCGATGTATTTGGTTCGCTCAAAAAAATTCTAGAATAATTCTCTGAAAGCCTCATGGACGTTGGCTTGCAGGGCAGCATTTAAATGGCAGCTTAAAAAAATTAATTACCTCTTGAAAAGCTAATCAATAACCCCACATTTGCAACAGTGTTATTAATATTAAATTAGAATCAAGTGGGGAAACACATGCAAGAAGACGAAAATAATCAAAACTCAGAGCAAGAAGTTCAGCCAGAAACCGCAACTGAACAAACACCCGAAGATAAAATTGCCACGCTAGAAGCGATGCTGGAAGAAGCTAAAGCCAGCGTACTTTACATAAAAGCTGAAGGCGAAAACATTCGCCGTCGTGCGTTTGAAGATATTGAAAAAGCACGGAAATTTGCGCTGGAAAAATTTAGCGGCGAATTACTGGCAGTGAAAGATAGTCTAGACGCTGCGCTGGCAGTGGGCAATGCCGATGTGACAAGCTACAAAAACGGCGTGGAACTCACCGTAAAACAACTATCTCAAGTGTTTGAAAAATTTAACATTGCAGAAGTAAACCCAGTAGGCGAGAAGTTTGATCCAAACAAACATCAAGCTATTAGCATGCTAGAAAATAGCGGCGAGCCGAACACGGTAACGACTGTGCTGCAAAAAGGCTACACGCTAAATGACCGCGTGTTACGGCCTGCGTTGGTCATGGTAGCAAAGTAAGCATTGCGAAATAAATAAAATAGCCTTAATTTTTTTAAGGCTATTGAAAAGTAAAAAATCTACCCAACATTACACTCAAGACGGTTTTAATTAACCAAGTTTATAGAATTAAATTGAAGGGAAAAGGAATTTAAAATGGGCAAAATTATTGGTATTGATTTAGGTACAACAAACTCTTGCGTCGCCGTGATGGAAGGCGGCAAGCCACGCGTGATTGAAAACGCGGAAGGTACACGCACCACACCATCGATTATCGCGTATCAAGAAGATGGCGAAATTTTAGCAGGCGCACCAGCTAAGCGCCAAGCGGTGACGAATCCAAAAAATACGTTATACGCAGTGAAGCGTTTAATCGGTCGTCGGTTTGACGAAAAAGAAGTGCAAAAGGACATCAAATTGATGCCTTACACGATTGCGAAAGCCGATAACGGCGATGCGTGGGTAGAAGTGCGCGGCGTGAAAATGGCGCCGCCACAAATCTCGGCTGAAGTTTTGCGCAAAATGAAAAAAACCGCTGAAGATTATTTGGGCGAAGAAGTGACCGAAGCCGTGATTACCGTGCCAGCTTACTTTAACGACAGTCAGCGCCAAGCCACTAAAGACGCGGGTCGTATCGCAGGCTTAGATGTTAAACGCATTATTAATGAGCCAACAGCGGCAGCGTTAGCGTTTGGTTTAGATAAACAAGAAGGTGACCGCAAAATTGCCGTATATGACTTAGGCGGCGGTACATTTGACGTTTCGATTATTGAAATTTCCAGCATTGATGGTGAGCATCAATTTGAAGTACTTTCGACCAATGGCGATACATTCCTTGGCGGCGAAGACTTTGATAATCGCATCATTGACTTTTTAGCGGACGAGTTTAAAAAAGAAAACGGCCTAGATTTACGCAACGATTTATTGGCCAAGCAACGCCTAAAAGAAGCAGCAGAAAAAGCCAAAATTGAGCTTTCTGGCGCAACACAAACCGAAGTGAATTTACCTTACATCACGGCAGATGCAACTGGCCCGAAACACTTGGTGGTAAAACTCACTCGCGCAAAATTGGAGTCTTTGGTAGATGATTTAATCGAGCGCACCATGGCGCCATGCCGCACCGCGATTAAAGATGCTGGCGTTAAGATTGAAGATATTACCGATGTGATTTTGGTCGGCGGTCAAAGCCGTATGCCAAAAGTGCAAGAAAAAGTAAAAGAAATCTTCGGCAAAGAACCACGTAAAGACGTGAACCCAGATGAAGCGGTGGCGGTTGGCGCTGCGATTCAAGGTGGCGTGCTACAAGGCGATGTGAAAGATGTATTGTTGCTTGACGTTACGCCACTTTCACTTGGCATTGAAACGCTGGGCGGCGTGATGACCAAACTCATCAAGAAAAATACGACGATTCCGACCAAAGCTGCGCAAACATTCTCGACCGCGGACGATAATCAAAACGCGGTGACGATTCAAGTGTTGCAAGGCGAGCGCGAAATGGCTTCTGCCAATAAATCGCTTGGCCAGTTTAATTTAAGTGATATCCCACCAGCACCACGCGGTATGCCGCAAATTGAAGTGACATTTGACATAGACGCCAACGGTATTTTGCACGTTTCTGCTAAAGACAAAGCCACGGGTAAGGAGAACAAAATCACCATTAAGGCGAATAGCGGTTTAAGTGAAGCTGAAATTCAGCAAATGGAAGAAGATGCGATTAAATATGCTGATGAAGATAAAAAATATCGCGAACTGGTAGATGCACGCAATGCGGCGGACGGCATGGTGCACAGCGTGAAAAAATCGATGACGGAACATAGCGATAAGTTGGATGAAGCAGAAAAAACCGCTATTGAAACTGCCATTAAAGACGTTGAAGAAGTGCTGCAAAGTGACGACAAAGACGTGATTGAAGCCAAAACCAATGCGCTGATGGAAGCCTCGCAAAAACTGGGTGAAAAAGTCTATGCGGCGCAACAAGCGGAAGCGAATACGCAAAGTGCTCAACCAAGCCCAGAAGGCGAAAAAACGGTAGATGCCGAAGTAGTAGATGCTGAGTTTGAAGAAGTGAAAAAAGACTAATGCGAATCTGCAATAATTAGCCTGCAAGGATTAACTTGCAAATCGAAAGCCACGGACATCGTGGCTTTTGGCTATGCTTTAACTTTTAAGCAATTGGATAAAAAATGGCTGCAAAAAGAGATTACTACGAAGTTTTAGGTGTCAATAAAGACGCCACAGAAGAAGAAATTAAAAAATCTTATCGCAAACTTGCGATGAAGTATCACCCTGACCGCAACCCAGACAACCCCAAGGCTGAGGAGCAATTTAAAGAGGCGAAAGAAGCCTACGAAATGCTCAGCGACGACCAAAAACGCGGCGCATATGACTCTTATGGGCACGCGGGTGTTGAGCAAGGCGCTGGCGGAGCTGGTGGCTTTGGTGGCGCCGGTTTTGGCGATGCATTTGGTGATATTTTCGGCGATATTTTTGGCGGCGGGCGTGCTGGTGGGCAACGCAATAATGTGTATCGCGGCGCCGATTTGCGCTACAACATGGAAATTAGCCTAGAAGACGCGGCTAAAGGTACAGAAACCAAAATTAGGATTCCCGTGCAAGCCACTTGCGAAACCTGCAAAGGTTCTGGCGCGCGCCCTGGCACACAACCTGTGACCTGCGGCACCTGTGGCGGACACGGTCAAGTGCGCATGCAGCAAGGCTTTTTCTCGGTACAACAAACCTGCCCAAATTGTCACGGCACTGGCAAAATGGTGAAGGACCCATGCCCCACTTGCCACGCGGCTGGTCGCATTAAGCAAAACAAAACGTTATCTGTCAAAATCCCCGCTGGCGTGGACGAAGGCGATAGAATTCGTTTAACTGGCGAAGGCGAAGCTGGTGTCAATGGCGGCCCAACAGGCGATTTGTATGTGGTGATTCACCTAAAAACACATGCAATATTCCAACGCGATGGCGGAAATTTACATTGCGAAATGCCGATTAGCTTTACCAAATCGGCTTTGGGTGGCGAGATTGAAGTGCCAACGCTAGGCGGCTCTGCCAAAATGAAAATACCCGCAGAAACACAAACTGGCGCGGTTTTCAGATTAAAAGGTAAAGGAATCAAACCCTTACGCCAATCTGACCACGGCGATTTAATGGTGCATGTGGTGGTAGAAACGCCCGTGCGATTGACCGAGCATCAGAAAAAATTGCTGCGCGAATTTGATACCAGTACGCAAGCCGATGCTGGAAAACACAGCCCGAAAAACAAAAGCTGGGTGGACAAAGCGAAAGACTTTTTTGGGTAACTTGTTTCAGATTTTCACACTCAAGCAAAAATGATAATTCTCAATACAGAAAGAGGATTTATTGAGGTTGAAAGTTGGGATGATATTAAATCCGAAGCAGCTTTTTTGGAAAACCTCGACCCCAGTAAGCATGAGCTAAAATCTGTAATTGGTTTTTATGCGTTTAAAGAAAAAGGTAAATGTGGCCTGACAACTTGCCATCAGCCTCACATGAAAGGCTTTATAGTCGAAACGAAAAAAGGGATATTAACTAATATTGGTAAAGATTGCGGCAAAACACACTTTGGCGTTGAATTTGAAACACTATCCAAGCAACTGGATAAAGATTATAAAGAGTCTAAAAATAGAGAAAAACTAGATAGTTTTAACTCACAGGTTGAAAGTGTTGAAAAAAACATAAGTGAACTAAGGCATCAAGCTAAAGGTGCAGACTGGGTTTACAATAACTCAATTAAACTAATAAGCTTGGGTAGTGACTGCAATGAGATTGTGGTGCGGAAAATTACAGAGATGTCTAAAGCACGTGTTAGCATGCTCACTCTCTCAACAGAAGCTACCGAAGAAGAGATTCAGATTATAGAGGCTTCACAATCTCGACAAATTCAACGCCCACACATCATCACTAAAAATATTGCCGAAATTTCAGGACTTTCTGTTTTCTACCCTGAGAATAATTTAAGAGAAATTCTCGTATTAGATTTAGAAAAACAACTAGGTTTATTTAAAACTAAACCTGTAGATTTAATGACATATTCAGAATTACAAACGTGGGTAAAGTTTGTAGACTCAATAGAAAGCAAACTTGAAACAGTCAAACACACAATTAAAGCTGGTACGAACTTATTAAATTTAGAAAACCTCAAACCTTTTTCAGCTTTAATAATAAAATCCGAAGATAAAAAGAAGTTTTTATCTTTCATAACAAGCCTAATAAACAATTAAAACTAATCAATTTTATTTTAATTAAGCAAAAATAGATGCTCTGCAAGCAAATATCCATGCATAGTGTAGGGTTAGCACTTGTAGCTAAAATCTCGCTTAAAATGTACTTATCACGCCTGAATGCTAGTATTTAAGCCATTTCTTACATTTCAGTTACATGCGCGCCATCAATCTGTAACATCCATTGGTTACAATAGAATCTCTTTACAAAAGGAGATTTAAAATTATGAACCAAAAGTTCATCAATAACGTTTTTATCAATGGTTTACTGGTTGGAAGCTTGGCTTTATCTAGCTTACAGGCCAATGCAGAAGGCTTTCACGAAGGCTTAAACAACAACGGCATCGCCGTTTCATCAACCAAGTTTTACCAATTACTGGCTAAAACTAATATGGATCACCTTGGTTACAACTTTGGTGCGCCTGATGAGATTCAAACGCTAAAAGATACCGCAGGCGCTAAAGTCGGCTCTGTTTGGATTTATCATGATGCAGTGCAAAAAGAAGATGGCAAACAAGATGCACAGTTCGTGATTATCAACGGTAAATTGCAGTACGCGACTTTATCTGATGCCTCATAAGCATTGTTAACTTTTGTTGGAATTATTTTCCAACTCGGAAACAGCCTGCAATTGCAGGCTTTTTTGTTTGTAATTCGTATAAAAATAATTAAGAAATGATGACCTGGAAGTCGCATGGATATTGGCTTACAGAGCATGTGTTTTAAGAATTTAGTGTACTTAAAATCACTTTCAATTCTGCATTCGCATCGCTAAAGTCATCGTAACTTTTTCCAGCCGTGCGCGCATACCAATATTTACTGTTCCACACATCGCCTTCAATTTTATGTAATACGGCATGAATCCAATTTGCAGTGCTGTCAGAATAATCTTGTGCGATTTTATGCGATTTATCCCAATCGCCATCCAGAGCGGCTTGCACTGCAACTAATAACGCTGACTTATTCTTCAAAACTTTGCTTCTTTATAAAAAAATAGGCCCATTAAAAAAAGCCAGCTTTTTACTTCTTGGCAAATTTTTCAAAGCTACTTCGGCCACGCTGGCACTAGATCTATCTGCATAAAATTTTGAGGCGATGATTTTAACGGGCGGGTTGGCGCGCGTATAACGTGCGCCTTTACCCGCCAAATGCGCTGCAAAACGCGCCTCTAAATCGTTGGTAATGCCTGTATAATAGGCGCCGTTATTGCACTCTAACATGTATAAAACCCACTGAATATTACCTTGGGAATTCACTTCAAATTTCATCGAGGATATTCTATAGTTCCCTTTTGGATGAATTCAATTTTGTACCCATCGGGGTCTTCTACAAAGGCAATCACTAGTGTGCCATGCTTCATCGGCCCAGCTGGACGCACGACTTTGCCGCCCTTGGCTGTCACCGCATCACAGGCTTTGTAGGCGTCATCTACTTCTATCGCCAAATGCCCAAACGCACCACCCATCTCGTAGCTAGTTTTGCCATAATTGTAGGTAAGTTCCAGCACCGTGTTATCGTATTCGTTGCCGTAACCGACAAACGCGAGCGTGAATTCGCCATCGGGGTAATCGCTCGTGCGCAGCAATTGCATGCCCAGCACGTTGGTGTAAAAATCAATCGAGCGTTGCAAATCGCCCACGCGTAACATGGTGTGTAGCATTCTCATACGTTTTCCTTATTCGTAATTCGGTAATATTTTTCTAGTAACTGCTCGTTTGTTTCCACCACTTCGGGGTTCAGCGGAATGCAATCGACAGGGCACACTTCAACGCACTGTGGTTTATCGAAATGGCCAACGCATTCGGTGCATAAATTAGAGTTAATCTCGTAAATTTCCTGCCCCTGATAAATGGCGCCGTTCGGACATTCTGGCTCGCAGACGTCGCAATTTATGCAATCATCAGTAATGTAAAGCGCCATTATTTTCCTAGCTTATTCTTAATCGCCGCTTCCACCGTTGGCGATACAAACTGATGCACATCGCCATCTAACGTTGCTACTTCACGCACTAAGGTGGATGAAACAAACATATACTGCTCGGAAGGCGTTAAAAACAGTGTTTCCAGCTGCGGGAACAGTTTGCGGTTCATGCCAGCCAGTTGAAATTCATACTCAAAATCACTCGCAGCACGCAACCCGCGAATGACCATCTGCGCACCCTGTTCTTGCACAAACTGCATCAACAAGCCGCTAAAACCCATCACTTTCACGTTATCCGCATTTTTAAACACGCATTGCGCCAAACTAACACGTTCTTCTAAGCTAAATAGCGTGCGCTTGTTAGTGCTACCCGCCACCGCCACGATAACTTCATCAAACAAATCGGCGGCACGGCGCACGATGTCTTCGTGCCCCAAAGTAATGGGGTCGAAAGTACCAGGATAAACTGCGATTCTATTTTTACTCATGATTAAGTGACCTTTATTAATTAAGCAGATTTTAGCAAATGGTAGAAAACATTACCTGCTTTATTTTGCTTAATCACTTGCCAATTTTCGTCAGATTTTATCTCAAATTCTGCCTCAGCATAAATTAGACCATTTTCGTTAAGATGTTGATTTAAAATGGGTAATAACTTAGTTAGCCAACCTTTGTTATAAGGCGGATCGCAAAAAATCAAGTCAAATTTCTGTGTGTTGTGAACCAAAAATTGCAGAGCATCTTGGGTAAAAATTTGGCAATTTTCAGCTTTTAATAATTGTTGATTTTGAATTAAAGATTTAAAAGCGAGATTTGAATGTTCGATCATCGTCACGTTTTTGGCGTTGCGAGAAAGCGCCTCGAAACCAAACGCACCTGTACCAGCAAATAAATCCAAACAAGTTTTGCCGGTTAAATCTTGCCCCAACCAATTAAAAACAGTGATGCGCACGCGCTCTGGTGTTGGGCGCAAACCTTCGACATCGGGGAATTTGAGCAAACGACTGCGCCAAACCCCAGCATTGATGCGGACTTGGTTGGTGGCAGTTTTGGTAGATTTTGGCAAGGTTCTGTCTTAAAACAAAACCTTATTTTACAGCTATTAAGCGACTTTACATATTGTCGGCGCAACTACTGCGTGGCGTCACCTTTTGTTGTAGCTGCTACTGCGCGCCAACTGTCACTACGGCAAAATTCTCAGGTTTTACGCGCCGTTGAAACGCATCTTTAATTTGGCTAGCCGTGACCTTTTTAATTTGTTGATTAAAATCATCGAGATAAGTTAGCGGTAATTTATAAAAACCAATCACACTTAAGTAATCTAAAATCTTGCCATTGCTATCGATACGCATTGGAAAACCGCCCGTAATATTATCTTTCGCAGCTTTCAGCTCTTTTTCAGTTACGCCATTTTTTATAAATTTTTCCAGCGTTTCATTCACCACCTTCATCGCCTCAGGCGCTTGTTCTTTTTTGGTTTGCAAGCCAATTTGAAACACGCCAAGTTCGGCCATCGGTGCAAAGTAGCTGTAAACGCTATAAACCAAACCGCGCTTTTCGCGCACTTCTTCGGTTAGGCGCGACACAAATCCGCCTCCACCTAAAATATAGTTGCCCACATACAATGGAAAATAATCTGCATCGCCACGCTTAACGCCTGGCGCGCCAAGCAAAATATGTGCTTGTGATGCAGGATGCTTAATATCTTGCACGTTTGCAGCAGTCAATAAAGGCACCTCTGCCAGCCGCGCCAATGCTGGTCCCTGGGGCAGGTCTTTTGAGACTTTTTCGGCTATTTCTCGTGCTTGCGCTTCGGTCATATCGCCAATCAGCGCAATCACCGCGCTTTTGGCGGTGTAATGTTGCTGATAAAACGCGATTAAATCGTCGCGCTTCATCGCAGTAATCGTGTCAATCTCGCCGCTTTCATCCAAACCGTATGGATGATTTGGGTACAGCGCTTTCATAAACGCTTTGTTCGAAATGCTTTCTGGCTGGGTCTCTGCTTCTTTCAAACCTGCAATAATGCGCGTTTTTTCGCGGTCTAATACCGTCTGTGGAAAGTCAGGTTTGTGCAAAATTTTGTTAAATATCTCTAGCGCTTTTGCGCTTTCGCTCGTTAAAGTACGTAGCTTAAATGCAGCGCGATCTGCGTCCAATTCGCCGCCTAAAATCGCACCAATGTCGGCAAATTTGTTAGTAATCACTTCGTCTGATAGTCCATCCGCGCCTAGCGTCATCATGTAGCGTGTCACGCCAGCCGTACCTGAAGTTGCTTTAGTATCGCGCGCACTACCCGCAGGAAAATTCACCGCCATATCGATAATCGGCAAGTCGTGATTCTCGACAAAATACACATCGGAGCCGCTTGTAGTTTGCCATTGTTGGATTTTGACGGCGGCGTTTGCAGAACTGATAAAACAAAAGCTGAAAAGTAAAATAATTATTTTTAACATTTTTCTAAATCTCTAAATATTTAAAAACTTCAAAGCGTTAAGCGAGACTAGGCGCGAAACGCCGACGTGTACGTTTGGTGTACACGAGGTGTTTTGCAACAACGTATCGCAAAGCGGTTTGAAGTTTTTCATTAATGTGTGTGAGGTGTGCCGATGGGCTTTGCATTTGGGTCGATGGGTTGCGGATCTAAAACGGCAATCGTCATGTTATCTTTTACCAAATATTTTTTAGCCACTGCTTGAATTTGTTCCGAGGTAATCGCTTTTAATTTTTCTGGATATTCATCTAACAAGCGCCAGCTATAGCCCATCGTTTCCAGCTGCCCAATTTGCATGGCTTGGTAGAACATCGAATCGCGCTGATAAACGTCGCTCGCAATCACTGCCGCTTTTACGCGGTCTAATTCCTGCTGCGTGACGCCACCTGTTTTGATTTTTTCGATTTCGGCGATTAATGCGGCTTCTAATTCTGCCACGGTTTTGCCTTCAGCTGGCGTGCCAACAAGTTCGAAAAGTGATTCTCGTCCGCGCGAAGTGCTATCATAGCCAGCACCCACATCCACCGCTAACGAAGTCTCGCGCACCAGTTTTTGGTTCAATCTAGCTGAATCATTGCCACTAAGCACCCCTGCTAGCACATCCAGTGCATATGGCTCCCATCCTTGCTCGGTTGCCTTGTAGCTTATAGTTGGTGTATGAAAACCCATGGTCAAATACGGTAACTTGCCTGGCGCTTTCACAACGGCTCTTCTTTCACCAATTTGCGCAGGCTCAATTTGCGGTTTGCGCATCGGCAAAATACGCGGTTTTAACGAGCCAAAATATTGCTTGGCAAGTTTCAAAACATCCGCCGTTTTCACATCGCCTACCACCACAATCGTCGCATTATTTGGCGCATACCAGTTTTTGTACCACTCGCGCGCATCTGCAGCGGTCATATTCTCCAAATCGTTCATATGCCCTACTACTGGTCTGCCATAAGGGTGCGCGCGAAATGCAATCGCCTGAAATTGCTCATTCACTTTACTTTGCGGCTTGTCCTCTGTGCGCCAACGCCGCTCTTCCATCACCACTTTAATTTCTTTGGCAAATTCCGCATCAGTAATTTGCAAATTCACCATACGGTCTGCTTCTAGCTTAAATGACAGCGGCAAATTGCTTTTTTCTAACTGCTGAAAGTAACACGTGTAATCTTGTCCTGTAAACGCGTTTTCTTTACCACCTGCGGCAGCAACCATGCGCGAAAACTGCCCTGCTTTCACTTTTCTCGTGCCTTTAAACATCATGTGTTCCAACACGTGTGCCACGCCAGTTTTGCCGTTCACTTCATCCAACGCACCTGCGCGGTACCACACTTGCGAGACGACAACTGGTGCGCGATGGTCTTCCTGCACCACAAGCTTTAAGCCATTACTAAGCTTAAATTCTTGAATCTCGGCACTTGCAAAAACGGGCGCGAGCAGACATAAAGCCAATAATAAGTGAGATTTAACCAAAGTGAATTTCGACACGTTATTTCCTATTATTTTAAAAAGCTACCACTAAAGACCCATTCTAATTTGCTTTAGTTCGTAGCGGCAATGCGAGTTTACGATTAAAATAGCAAGATGTTCGATTTTTTAAAAAAGAAACCCGCCGAAGAGCCTGCAAAAGCTTCTGAAGTTGTAAAACCTGGGGAACCTGCACCCAACAAACCTGAAGAAGTCGCAAAGACGGAACTGAGTTTCACGCAGCGCTTAAAGCAAGGCCTTTCCAAAACCCGCAATCTACTTGGCTCGCAGCTTAACAGCTTATTTGGTGGCGGCAAAATTGATGCGGAAACCTACGAAGAGCTTGAGACAATTTTACTCACATCAGACATCGGCGTAGCGGCAACGCAAAAGCTACTCGATAACTTAAAAAAGCGCGTTAAGCGTGAGCAATTAGAAGATACTTCCGCACTTAAAATTGCGCTAAAAAGCGAATTATTAACAATATTAAAACCACTAGAAGCGCCTCTGCAAACCAACATCCATGCGCCTTTTGTGATTATGCTTGCAGGCGTAAACGGCGCGGGCAAAACCACGACTATTGGTAAACTCGCCAAACTTTTCCAAAGCCAAGGTAACACCGTCTTAATCGCTGCGGGTGATACCTTTCGCGCCGCGGCGCGCGAACAATTGCAAGTGTGGGGCGAACGCAATAATGTGCACGTGGTTGCAAGCGAGGGCGGCGACCCAGCGGCGGTAATTTTTGATGCGGTGAACTCTGCAATCGCAAAAAAAATTGATATTGTCATCGCCGATACTGCTGGTCGCTTGCCTACACAAATGAATTTAATGGACGAAATTACCAAAGTTAAACGGGTTATCGCCAAAGCCTTGCCTGGCGCGCCACACGAAATTTTGTTAGTGATTGATGCCAACACCGGCCAAAATGCAGTGAGCCAAGTGAAAGCGTTTGACGATGCATTGGGCGTAACAGGTTTGGCGCTCACCAAATTAGACGGCACCGCGAAAGGCGGCGTGATTGCTGCCATCGCCGAAGCACGCCCGATTCCCATTCGCTACATCGGCATTGGCGAAGCGATAGATGATTTGCGGCCTTTTAGCGCACAAGAGTTTGTGGATGCAATGTTTGATTGATGAATAAATTCATCTTTTTAATGCTATTTTTTTACTCTTGCACAGTGTCCGCGCTTGATTGTAAGCGCGCTGTCTCTACCCCGGACGTAAATGCATGTGGGAAAATTGAGCTTGATAAAGTTGAGTTGAAATTAAATCTGGTTTATCAACGTGTGTTAAAACAAATGGATGAGATTAGCCGCGAGAAGTCCAATGTTACCGACAAATCAAAGTTGAAAAAAAGTTTTGTTGAAGCGCAACGGCTATGGGTTAAATTTCGAAAAGCAGATTGTGATACTACATACACTTTTTGGTCGGATGGCACCATTCGTGGCGCTATGTATTTATCATGCATGACTAGCAGAGCTGAGCAACGCATCAAAGAGTTAAAAATGTATGAGGAAACTTATTAACTAACATTATCCAATTCACTAAAAAAATCTTTTATATATAACTTAAATCTATTTAAATCCACTGTCCTGCAACCCGCATGGATATTGCCTCACAGAGCATATATTTCCCTTTTTCATTGCGCATGAAATAACTCTAGATACAATAAAATTTAGTATTTAGCGATATAATCCAATCTATGATTACCTTCAACATAAATCATTTATGATTACTTTTGATAACGTCACTAAACGCTACCCTGGCAGCCACGAAGCGCTAAGCAATGTGAGTTTTGTCATTGAGCAAGGCGAGATGGTTTACGTTACAGGGCATTCTGGTGCGGGCAAAAGCACACTACTGAAGCTGATGGCGGCGATTGAACGGCCGACGACTGGTACGGTGCTCATCAACAATCAAAATGTTAGCAAGCTCAAAGAGTCCACTTTGCCTTATATTCGCCGCAAGTTTGGCTTGGTGTTTCAAGATCACAAACTTTTGTACGACAGAAATTGCTATCACAATGTAGCGTTACCGCTAGCGATTAACGGTATTACGGGCGCCGAAGCAGGAAAACGCATACGCGCTGCTCTGGACAAAGTGGGATTACTCGACAAAGAAAAAGCCATGCCGATTACGCTCTCTGGTGGGGAGCAGCAACGGCTGGCTATCGCGCGGGCTGTGGTTTCTAGGCCATCTATTCTAATTGCCGATGAACCAACAGGGAATTTGGACCGCAATTATGCGGACGATATTTTGCAACTTTTTAGCGCGTTTCAGCAAGTGGGCGTGACGGTGATTATTGCCACGCACGATGCTCTGGGCAATGTAAATGAAAGCAACAAAATATTGCATTTGGATCATGGCAAATTAACCACCAATGAGATTACCGCATGAACGCATGGCTGACACAACATATTCAAGCACTCCGTTTGGTGTTGCTGCGCTTTGCAAAATATAAACTCAGCACCTTGCTGATTTGCTTGGCGATTGGCGTAACACTTGCTCTGCCAAGCATATTATATGCGGTGTTAGATAGTGTAAATGGCTTGGCCAGTAGCGTAAAAAGCGACTCACAAATGAGCGTTTTTTTGGCAACAAATCACGATGAAAATGCCGTTGCAGCGATTAAAACTGCGCTCGAAGATAATGCTAATATCAAAAGTTTTAAATATGTATCAAAAGAAAGCGCGCTTAGCCAATTGCAAGCCGCCGACACGAATAACGACGTGCTGAACTCACTTGAAAACAACCCGTTACCAGACGCATTTTTTTTGCAGCCGAGCAATTTAGAGGCAGAATCTATTGAAAGTCTTAAAAATAATCTAAGCAAATTAGACGGTGTGGACGAAGTGTTGGTGGATGGCGCCTGGATAAAACGCCTAAATTATTTGTTAGCGTTGGGCAAAAAAGCCATGCTGATTATCGCAAGTTTGCTAGCGTTTGCACTGGTAGCGGTCATCGGCAACACCGTACGCATGCAAATTGTGACGCAACAGGCAGAGATAGAATTAAGCCGCTTAATTGGCGCGACTAAGAGTTTTGTTCGCCGACCTTTTTTATACGCAGGTGCGCTGTATGGTTTAATTGGCGGGCTGTTTGCGCTAATAATTACTTTTGTGGTGATTTACCTATTCAACCAATCGCTAGCGCCGCTAGTAGCGGAATATCAAACCAATTTTTCATTAAATTACCCCAATTTATTCACTTGCACTATCACTTGCTTTCTCGCTTTGGCTGTTGGCCTAATTTCAGCTTACCTAGCTGTGTCAAAATCTTTATTCAAATCAATTCATTAAATAACACATTATTTTTGTGTTTTATTGCAACTTTTAACATCTAGCACTCTCCAATCAAGAGTGCTAAAATAATGTTACTTTAATATAAGGAGTTTCATCATTACCGCTTTAACCATACCGTCGATTTCGTCATTAGATAGTTTTGATCAGTACATGCGTGCGATTAAGGCCTTTCCGCTATTAAGCGCGGAGGAGGAGCGCGATTACGCAACTCGCCTTAAAAACAATAATGACCTAGAAGCCGCACAGATGTTGATTGTTTCACATCTGCGTTTGGTCGTGAGCATCGCGCGTGGCTATATGGGATATGGTTTACCACAAGCAGATTTGATTCAAGAAGGTAATATTGGCCTAATGAAGGCGGTAAAACGCTTCGATCCAGACCGTGGTGTGCGCTTGGTTTCATTTGCAATGCATTGGATTAAAGCCGAAATGAACGAATTTATCGTGCGTAACTGGCGCTTGGTGAAAACTGCGACGACCAAGGCACAACGTAAATTATTCTTTAATTTGCGCAGCATGAAAAATGGTCATGACACGCTGCACCCAGATGAAGTCAAGCGCATTGCGCGCGAGCTCAACGTGAAGCCTGAAGAAGTGATGGAGATGGAATATCGCTTGAACGGGCATGAAATCTCGCTGGATGCGCATATTGACGATGACGGCGACGAAAGTTTTAGCCCAATTGCTTATTTAGAAGATGAAAGCCCAGAACCTTCGGAGTTTTTAGAAATTCAACAAAGCGAGCAATTGCAATCTAAAGGCTTAAGCCACGCGCTGATGAGTTTGGATGAGCGTAGTCGCCGCGTGTTAGAAGCGCGCTGGTTAAACGAAAATGCAACTTCAACATTACATGATTTGGCCGCTGAGTTCGGCGTTTCTGCAGAGCGCATTCGCCAAATTGAACAAAAAGCCATGCAAAAAATTAAAGGTTTGATGTTACAAACCGCATAAAAGCATGCCCTGCAACGCGCATGGATATTGCCTCGCAGGGCATGCTTTTACAAATAAAAAAGCCGACTTTGAGTCGGCATTTTTATTACGCATTCAAGCTTATGCAGCTTTGGTTTCTTCTTCACTCTCAAAGGCCAAGGCATTGCCCATGTGCTGACGCAAAATGCCCAAATCAGCCATCTGCGCTCGTATGCTTTTCTCGATATTCTCAAGCTCTAAAATACGATCTTCCAAAGTATCGGTCGCTTTATAAATACGTTTAATGCTTTCTAAACGACGGCGTAATTGCAATTGATGCTCGCGAACTTGCGATTCCATCGGAGCGATGACCGCTTTTAACCAATTCTCAACATCGCGGTTCGCCACTTCATACACATGAATCACGCGGCTCGCCAATGTTTCAAAGAACTTGGTTGTTAGCGTCATTTTTTCATTAGCAATCATGTTAAAAGCGGTGTTAAATTGCTCTTTATACGCACGCTCTAACTTGGCCAACTCTTTTTGATACCGCAAAGTAGAAAATGCTGGTGGCTCCGATTTACGCAAGCCGTGTTCTTTGCTGAACTTGTCGTACATCACATCCATCATTTTCTTAATCTCGTCGATTTGCGCGTCTGACGACACCAAACGACCTTTAAGATCTAAGAAAAAGTTATCCATCGCATCGCGAATCGATTTAGTGAAACTGGCTTTAATCATGGTCTCGCGTGTGGTGTGCACTTGTACTTTCAGCGCCTCCATGCCTAGCAAGGTGAACAATTTATTAGTTTGTTGTGAAAACACGCTGCGAAGCGCCTGAAAGCGTTGCAAACCTTTTTCAAAGTTTTCTTTGTCCACTTTGACTTTGTTCATCATGTGCTCAACGACGTCTTCGTTTTTGCCGCGCAAGCCACGTAGCTCTTCAAGCTGCTCTACCACTCCAGCCACGCGAGATTCCAATATCATGTTCGAGTTGCCAATTAAATCTTCAATCTCGTTTTTGGTGTTGTCGCGAACGATTTCTTTTTTAGATGGTATCAGCTCATCAGACAAGGCTTTTTCAAGCTCAGGCAAACGACTTTGCGCTAACAAAGCTTCATCACCGTTTATTTTAGCGAGCAAGCCTTTTTGTGCAGAGGTTGGGAAAATTTGATTGTTTTCTAAACCCAGCAACTCGGCGCTGGTTTTAACTTGCTTCTGAATTTCCTTTTCAATCTCTTTTTCGTTTTTCAACTCGTCCCACAGACCGTCGATTTTATTCAACACGGCCAAGCGACCTTTTTGTTTCCAACGCGTACCGCTAATATATTGACGCCATACGTCAATTTCAGATTTCGTTACGCCAGTATCAGCCGCTAATATAAATAGCACCGCATGTGCATTTGGCAGCATGTTCAGCGTCAATTCAGGCTCTGTACCAATCGCATTCAAGCCGGGTGTGTCTAGAATCACCAAACCTTGCTCAAGCAACGGATGTGGGAAATTAATCATGGCATAACGCCAGCAAGGAATATCTATGGTGCCGTCCTTATTCAAACTCATGGCATCATCGCTACTGTTTGGATCAAACAGACCGTATTTTTCGGCTTCTTCTACCGTCACGCGCTTAGTGCTACTCACTTCTTTAAATGCAGCGACCATGCTGTCGTTATTATCGACATCAAATGTGACCGTGTGCCACTCCTCAGGGTAACGCTTGTACTCGGAAGTGGTTGCATCTGAAGTGCGCGTATCAATCGGCAGCATCATGATAGAAGTCGGCTTTGATGGATCGTACAACAATTCGGTTGGGCACATTGTGGTGCGGCCTGCGCTTGATGGCAGCAAACGTTGACCGTAATCGGCAAAGAAAATTGCGTTAATGAGCTCTGATTTACCGCGTGAAAATTCCGCAACAAAGGCCACGTTTAATTTATCTTCTCGTAGGCGTTCCAACAAATTGGTGATGCGCTGATCAATCTGCGCATCATTCAACTCTTGCTCGTTTAGCCAGCTACGGTAATCACAAATGCTATCAACCAGCGCCTTTCTCCATTCAGAGTAGGCTGCAAACTGGTGCGCTAATTTATTTTCTGCCATTCAAATCCCCAAAAGTAAAGCCAAAATTGGCTACTTTTCTAGTAACTGAACTTTATCACGCCCATGTAAATAGTCAAATAAATCAGCAACATCATCGATAATATTTAATCTAATTTCTGATGAAAGGTGACTTTTTAACGACAAACGGTTTAATATTCAAAAAAGTTGTGGTAAAAAGCGCTAATTTATTAGCTTGCAGACATGTTCTGCTATTATCCTACCTCTCACATTTTGAGCTAAAATGTAGCATGAGCGGCCTAACCGAAAACACACCTCGTCCAATAGATATTCGCCTGCACCAAGCATCGCGGCTGTTAGAAATTAAATTTGATAACAATACCGAATGCATGTTGAGCTGCGAGTTTCTGCGCGTTTACTCTCCTAGCGCCGAGGTAAAAGGTCATGGACCAGGCCAAGAGACACTGCAAATAGACAAAGAATTGGTCAACATCACCACAATCGAACCCATCGGCAATTACGCGGTCAAGCTAGTGTTCTCTGACGGCCATGATACTGGCTTGTATTCGTGGGATTATTTGTATTATTTGGGCGAAAATTACCAGGCTATGTGGCAAGATTACATTGCCAAGCTTGAAATGGCGGGACACAAACGTAAGGAAGTGCAATGAGCGACAAAACCACACATTTTGGCTTTAAAACAGTCGAAGAAGCTGAAAAACAGCAAAAAGTCGGCGAAGTTTTTCATTCCGTAGCTAGCAAATATGACGTGATGAACGATGTCATGTCCGCTGGCATGCACCGCGGCTGGAAGCGCTTTGCCGTAGCTGTGAGCGGCGTAAAAGCAGGCGATAAAGTATTGGATATTGCGGGCGGGAGCGGCGATTTATCCAAATTGTTCGCCAAAAAGGTTGGCGCATCAGGCGAAGTGATATTAACAGACATCAATGCGTCGATGTTGGCAGTTGGTCGTGATCGCATAATTGATGCGGGCTTGAGTGTGCCAGCCATGCAATGTAACGCAGAAAAATTACCGTTTGCAGACAATAGTTTTGATTGCGTAATTGTAGCTTTTGGCTTGCGCAACATGACCCACAAAGACATCGCACTCAAAGAAATGCAGCGCGTGTTAAAAGTTGGCGGCAGATTACTGGTGTTGGAATTCTCAAAAGTGTGGCATCCCTTACAAAAATTGTATGACGCTTATTCGTTCAAATTTTTGCCATTTATGGGCAAACTCATCGCGAAAGATGCTGAAAGCTATCAATATTTAGCCGAATCAATTCGCATGCACCCAGACCAGGAAACGTTGAAAAAAATGATGATTGACGCGGGTTTGAGCCGTGTGGATTACTACAATTTAAGCGCAGGCGTAGTTGCTTTGCACAAAGGCTACAAGCTGTAATGTTAAAGCCTTTAATCACACGATTTCTGCAACACTTAACCAATCAAAACGAATGGTCAAGGCCGCATTTGCAGCCATTTGCTGGCAAAGTTGTGCAATTTGATTTTGTGCTCGCCAAAGCGAATTTATCGATTTTAGAAGATGGTAGTTTGGTTTTAGCTGGCGAAACGGCATCGCCAGAAGCCAATATCCACGTATCTCCCAGCCTTGCTTTGCGATTACTAGCTGGCGATGAAAACGCGAAAATGCACATTAAAATCGATGGTGACACGCATTTGGCAACCGAAATCAGCAAAGTTTTACAACATATGCGCTGGGATATTGAGGAGGATTTAAGCAAAGTGGTGGGCGATATTGCGGCTTATAAAATTGGTGAAGTGAGCAAAAAAACCTTTACAGAAGTCAAAAAACAAAGCATCAATGCTGCGGAAATGCTGAGTGAATATTGGCAGGAAGAAAAAAATATTCTTGCAAAAAAACGCCATGTCGAGCAATTTAACGCCGATGTCGATACGCTAAAAAGCGATGTTGCGCGTTTTGAAAAACGTCTGCAAAAACTTGAAAAGTCAGGCAAAAAATAATGCACTACTTCCGTTTGCTGCATATTTTCTGGGTAGTTTTATGGTTTCGGTTAGATGATTTTATTGCCGAACGTAAGGCATTTAAACCACTACACACACTGATTAAAATATTGATGTTTTGGAGGAGACCAGAAAAATCACGCGGAATACGGCTACGTTTGGCCTTAGAAAAACTTGGGCCAATTTTTGTCAAATTTGGCCAAATGCTTTCTACACGACGTGATTTATTACCGCAAGATGTAGCCGATGAATTAGCAAAACTGCAAGACCAAGTACCGCCATTTGCATTCGATGCCGTGCAAGCCAGTATTGAAGCAGCTTTCGGAGCATCCTTATACTCAATCTTTCCTATATTTGAGCAAATACCAGTCGCCAGTGCCTCGGTTGCGCAAGTTCATTTTGCCGAATTGGCCGATGGCAAACAAGTTGCAGTTAAAGTGTTACGACCCAATATTAGCGGGGTGATTGGGCAGGATTTAGCAATTTTAAAATCGCTCGCGTGGTTGCTGCAAACCGTTTCTTCTGAAGGCAAACGCTTAAAACCGCTAGAAATTGTGGAAGAATTTGCGCGGCATACGCAACATGAGTTGGATTTAACATTAGAGGCTGCTAATTGCAGCCAATTATCACGTAATTTCCCCGATAAAAAATTACTTATACCAGAGGTTTATTGGGATTTTTGCCGCAAAGAAGTGATGACCATGCAACGCATGCACGGCACATCTGTGAGCAATACCAATTTATTGAAAGAAAAAGGAATTTCTCTCACCATGCTCGCGCACGATGGCGTGGAAATATTCTTTACGCAGGTGTTTCGCGATGGCTTCTTTCATGCCGACATGCACCCTGGCAACATTCAAGTCGCCGATGACGGGCGCTACATTGCGCTCGATTTCGGCATCATGGGCACGCTTTCAGATACCGACAAATATTATCTCGCGCGTAATTTTTTAGCTTTTTTCAACCGTGATTATCGCGATGTCGCCGTGGCGCATATTGAATCGGGCTGGGTACCAAAAGACACAAACGTGGATGAGCTAGAAACCTGCATCCGCGCCATTTGCGAGCCGATTTTTAACAAACCGCTGAAAGACATTTCATTCGGTCGAACGCTCTTAAGCTTGTTCCAAATGTCGCGCAGATTTGGCGTGGTGATTCAGCCACAACTGGTCATGCTACAAAAAACCTTGTTGAATATCGAAGGGCTAGGCCGAGATTTAGACCCAAATATTGATTTGTGGCAAAGCGCAAAACCGTTTTTAAAACGCTGGATGAGCGAACAGGTTGGCTTGTTAAGCATCACGAAAAGTATCAAAAAAGAGCTGCCGTTTATTCTCAAAACCGCGCCGCAAATGCCGCGTTTAGTACATCAGTTTTTAGCACAGCAAACTCGCGCTGAGCAAGATGCCCCACTGCGGGTGGCGTTAGATGATCTAATTAAGTCGCAACGTCAACAAGCGCAGTGGCAAAAGCGTTTAACATGGGCTATATTGCTGTTAGTGTTGTTGCAACTTTGTGTTTTTTTGAGTTTATTTTTAGGAGTATTTCATGAAAGTATCAATTAAAATCATAGGCTTATGCCTAGCTTTTTGTTCAACTTTAGCCTTAGCTGCTTCACCAGCAGGCTTGTGGAAAAGCGTTGACGACAAAACTGGCAAACCGCGGTCGCTCATTCGCATTACTGAAACCAACGGCGAATACAGCGCGGTGGTAGAAAAAGGCTTGCTGGCAACAGACACGGGCGATGCCGTGTGCGACAAATGTACAGACGAGCGTAAAGGCCAAAAAATCATCGGTATGACGATTGTAAAAGGTCTAAAGGAAAAAAATGGTAGCTACCAAGGCGGTGAAATTTTAGACCCGGACAACGGCAAAACCTACAAATGCAAAATGAAGCTGGACGAAACTGGTAACAAGCTGGAAGTACGCGGATTTATTGGAGTCTCGCTGTTTGGACGCTCGCAAACTTGGACGCGCGAAGAATAATATTAAGATTTTAAACAGCTTAATTTTAATTAAAATATCTGCCCTGCAATCCGCATGGATATTGGGTTGCAGAGCACATCAATTAATTAATTTTTTGGCAATTTTGGCAAAAAAACGTCGAGCGCTGCCCAAGACGAATGCATTTAATCGGCTGACTGCAGACTTTACAAGGCTCATCAGTGCGGCCGTAAGCAAAATATTCCTGCTGAAAATAACCAATATTGCCATCAACACCAAAAAAATCGCGCAAACTACTGCCGCCCGCATCCAGCGCGGCGTTCAGCGTATCTTTAATTTCAGAAACCAACTTTTCACACTGTTTTAGCGTAAGGTTTTTGGCAGGCGTTTCGGGATGTATGCGCGCGCGAAACAGCGATTCGCTGGCGTAAATATTGCCAACGCCAACTACCAAATGACTATCCATTATGGCAATTTTAATGGCGGCGCTGCGACTTTTTAGTTCGTTATGCAAATATTTTGCATTAAAATTTTCTTCTAATGGCTCTGGACCAAGTGGCATAAGAAGCGCATGGTTATTGGGCTGCAGACCAGCCCACAAAACCGCACCAAAACGGCGCGGATCGCGCAAACGCAACACTTGCCCATCATGAAAAAGAATATCAAAATGGTCGTGCTTTTCGGGCGGATAATTTCTATCTAAAAGCGAAATGCGACCAGACATGCCGAGATGTAGCAACAAAGTCCCATTCTCGAAAGTCGCCAAAATGTACTTCGCGCGGCGATTTAAACTAATGAGTTTTTGATTGATAAGTGTTTGCAGCAAATGCGCAGGAATTGGCCAGCGCATGCTGGCATTACGAATGACTACATTTTTAACAGTTTGATTTAAAAGAGGAGATAGCCCGCGGCGCGTAATTTCAACCTCGGGCAGTTCTGGCATTTAGCTACCAAAACCTTATTGAATATTAAGTGGTGGGTTAAGCATATTAAAGCCAACATCGGCGTTAAAATGATACATCAAGCCTTCATCTGGGCGACCCAGCAGCAAATCTGGCGATTCCTGAATTCTGTCAAAACGCACGCGCTTGCCATTTTTTAATTTCACATCAAACGACACATAATTATTTTTGCTATCAGGCGTATAAAGCTCGACTTTATTAGACTGCGCTTGTTTCCAGCTAAAATCTAGCCATTCGTTCATCTCGTTTTGGGTGATTTTGGCCTTGGGCGCATTTACTTTCCATTTGCCGTCAGCGATATCTACCTGCAAGCGCACTTCTTTCCACTGCTCTAAACGGGAAAAATCAAAGCCAGCAATTTGCTTAGACTCTTCTTTTGTAAGCACATTTTTATCAATCATCTCAAGCGCTTGCGTGCTTGCCGCCTCGGCATAGCTGCCAGGCAATAAATAAATCGCATCGCTAAAAGCCACGTATTGCGCTTCAGTTACAGGATTAAAAGTGCCAAAAGAAAACACTTGCTCGCCTTGAGTATTGGTGAGTTTAAGTCTTATTTGTGGATTATCTAGCCCGTACTTCGCCAAATCGGTCACGGGAAATTTATCGGCACTTTTAGCGGCAATAATCGCCAAAATACGCTGCACAGAAAGTTGATCTGCGCGCATCTTGTAGGGTGCCGTCATGCGCCAAAGTCCATCTATCTTCTCGAAACTGGTAGGCGCTTTGGTAGGAAACTCAACCTTAATTGCAGTAAAATCAGCAAGCTTTAGTGTAGAAACCTCATGCTCAGGCGCCGCGTCATTATTGGCTTCTGGGCGCATATATAAAAAAGTCACTAGGCCTGCAACCAGCGCCAACATCACCAAATTAAGTAGCCATCTATTTTTCATTGCATCTATTCCTATGCTTTTCTGCGTTTCCACCACAACCAAAAACCTGCAACGAAAAATGCCAGTGGAATAAAATATTGAAAGCCGTGGAATACCCACCAAGCCACGAAGCGACTCTTGTCGTCGTTAGGAATCGTCACGTTAATGTCTTTAAGCGGCATGGGCTGAATGGTAATGAGGCTGTCATCGCCCGTTAACCAATTGATGATATTCACGCCAAAATCTAAGTTTCCGCCGTTAGTAATAAAGGTGTTGGATAGAAAATTACCATTACCCACAATCACCACGCGCTGACCTTTTTTGCCGTAAACACGCTCTAAAGCCACGCCGATATTGATGGGGCCGCGTTTTTCTGTTTTTTCATCAAACACCGCTTTTTGATTTTTACCACCATTCACAATCTTCTCAGATTCCAACCAGCCATTTGGCGCCACGTCTACCAAGCGCCCTACTTTCCACCCAAATTCGTAAGAGGCTTTGGCATCAATTTCATGCGCTTCGGGAAACAAAGTGCGCAATTGAAAATTACGCGTAATGGCGTGATCGCCGTAAGCCGAAGCGAACGCCACTTTCGCATCTGCACCATATTGCGCTGCAGTCATATCCACCGCAATGCCAGGCGAAACTGTCATGCCCAAATAATCCGCCACTTCCTGTAAGCCGCGCAAATTATCGTCATCCAGTAACCACAACAAATTACCGCCAGATTCCAAGTAAGTTTTGATTTTTTTCGCTTCCACTGGGCTCAAATCTACCTGTGGACTTGCAATCACCAACATCGCGCCGTTGGCTGGCACAGCTTGGGCAATGGTTAAATCGGGGTTGGAAAACTTAAAGCCTTTCGCTTCCAACTGTTTGCCAAATTCGCCCAAATCGCTATTTTTAACACCTTGCAGATGGCGCTCACCATGTCCATCCAAAAACATAATAGCTTGCGTATTAGTGCGCGCCAGCCGCACCAGCAAATTGGTCATTTCCTGCTCGGCAATGGGCGGCGAAATATGCTCGGTGCGCTTGTTATATTCCACCACCACTTCGCCGTCTTCTTTAACGCCCGCCTCTTGTGCGAGTTTTGGCTCGACCGATGGATTGATGAATTTAAGACTGATGTCTTTCTTTTCGCGTTGATAACGCGCCATAAAGTCAATCATACCTTTGCGAAACGTATCGCCACGATTCGCGTCATCATTGGTGGCGTACACGGTAATATTCACAGGGTCTTTCATGCTTTTAAGAATATTAACGCTGCCTGGTGTGAGAATATTGCGGTTAGCTTGCGTAATGTCTTTTGTAATGTGATATTGGCTGGCCAAATAGCCCAACACCACCACCAAACACATAAATAAAACTACAAAAAGCCAGCTTTGCGCCAGCATTTGTAAACGTAAATTCTTGTTAATTTTCATAAGCTTAACCTCTCAGACGATCTGCATCTAAGCGGCGGATAGTTAATGTTAAAAAAGTAATAATAAATAGTACGAAATAGGCAATATCTGCCGTATCGATTAAGCCGCCAGCAAACGATTGAAAATGTCGCATTAACGACAACTTCGCCATGGTGCTACTTGGGTCGCCTGCAAAAAAACGGTCTAAAATCATCAGCGCAAATAGCGCAATAAAGGTCAAAATGGCAGCCACGACTGGTTGTGAAGTTAAGCTAGAAAAATAAAGCCCCAGTGCAGAAAAGCTCGCTACCAATAAAAATAAGCCGAATGAGTTAGCCCAAATATAACCAAAATCAATGTCTGTCCAAATATTGAGCGTAAACAGCATCAGCGCGATATAGACGATCAAAATACTTAAAAACGCTACCAAGCCAATAAATTTGCCGAGCACAATTTCAGTTAAAGATAAAGGCGCGCTAAATAAAAACGGCAAAGTTTGATTGCGGCGCTCTTCTGAAATCAACCGCATGGAAAGTAGCGGCACGGCAAACAACATAATGAACGAAGCCAATCCATAGACGTTTTGACCGACAAATTGCGTCACGCCAGAGCGTTCGGCAGGGCGAATTGCGCCCGACATCACCTCGAAATAATCATTAACGCCGTTTAAATAATACGTGCCAAACGCAAACATCAGCAACGCCAAAATAATCCAACCCATCGGCGATGCAAACACGCTTTTGAGTTCTTTTCTTGCAATATTAATTATCATTTTATATCCTAAAATTCATGCCCTGCAGACTAATGTTTATGCGGCTTCAGGAGCAGTAGTCTCTTGAGCAGCATCGTGAAATGTGAGCTGCACAAATACATCTTCTAAACTGGTTTGGTCGGGCGCAATTTGGTACAAGCCCCATTTATTCTTTACCGCAGCCTCCACAATGGCTTCGTGCGGCGTAGCACCTTCGGCAAAGCGCACACGCATCATGTTGTTGTCTGCAACTTCCGCTTCGGTCACGCCTTTAATTTTAAGCAAAGCTTCTACCGTTGGCGCATTATTGAAGCCGATCAACAACTTATTGCCAATGCGTTGACGTTTTAACACATCAATACCGCCATTAAATACCAGCTTACCTTTGTCGATAATCTGCACGTGATCGCACACCATTTCCACTTCTGGCAGGATATGTGTCGATAAAATCACGCTGCGCTCGCCGCCGATTTCGCGAATGAGCGCGCGAATATCGCGAATTTGAATCGGGTCTAGACCAACGGTCGGCTCATCCAAAATCACCACCATTGGGTTGTGAATAATAGCTTGTGCGATACCTACGCGTTGTTGATAGCCATTTGATAGGTTTTCAATCAAACGTTTGCTCATGTGCGTTAAACCGCAACGTTCCTTGGCATTTTCGACCGCTTTTTTAATATTTTTGCCACTCACGCGATGCAAACGTGCGGCGATAGTTAAATATTCATCCACAGTAAATTCTTTATACAATGGGCGCATTTCGGGCAGATAACCAATCAGCGCTTTGGCTTCTTTTGGGTTTTCTATCATGTCGATACCACAAATTTTCACGCTGCCTGCGCTGGGCGCAAGGTTGCCGGTGAGCATTTTCATGGTGGTGGATTTTCCAGCGCCGTTTGGGCCTAAAAAGCCCAGCACTTCGCCCTGCTTCAGGTCGAAACTCACGTTACTTACCGCCTCGCGGCCGCCGTAAAGCCTTGTGAGCTCGGATGCTTCTACTGTTAAATTAGTCATAATTGTAATGCTTACCTAAATTGTAATGCGTGCCTAGCAAAACCAATCGCGTACGAAACAAAATTGCCAATTGATGTTGAACCAGTGACATAGAATGCAATAAACTGGATTAGTTTCATGCAAAAAGCTATAGTCATACTTATATAAAAGTTAATTACTGTCCAACCCTTAATTATGGATGAACTTGCGTCGACTGTCACGGACTAAACATTACACACAAGCCATTACGGATAAATATTAATGCCTCAAATTAAAAAATTAGCTGCCGCTCTACTCATTAGCTTTGCTGGAATGAGTAGCTTAACTGCATCTGCCGAAACCACCGTTACGCCAACCATTACCAGCGCCAACGCTGAGTTCGTGTACAAATACCTGCTAGGCGAAATTGCTGGGCAACGTGGCGAAACCACATTGGCCAGTCAACTATTTTTAGATTTAGCTAAACAAACGCAAGACCCGCGCCTAGCCGAGCGCGCTGCACGCACCGCCGCTTTTGCCAATCAACCAGGTTTGGCCTTGCAAGCAGCAACTTTGTGGGCCGATTTAGACCCAAACTCGTTGGAGGCGCAACAAGCCTCTAGCCAATTATTAGTTGCAAGTGGCAATTTAAAGCAAGCCAAGCCGCACATTCAAAAATTGTTGGCTAAAGAAGAAACGCGCGCCAACGGCTTTTTGTATCTAAATAGTTTGCTCGCCAACCAAAAAGATAAAAATGAAGTGCTGACTGCGATAAGCGAATTCGCCGCGCCTTACCCTAAATTACCTGAAGCGCATTTTGCGGTAGCCCAAGCCGCTTGGTTTGCAGATATGCCTGAAATCACCAAAAAAGAGCTGACCGCTGCCGATAAATTGCGCCCAGGCTGGGAAGTCAGCGCGCAAATGCAAGGTCAAGTGCTGCAAAAAGAGTCACCAGAAAAAGCAATTGGTTTCTATCAAGATTTTTTAAAGAAATATCCCAAAGCCAACGATGTCCGCATGGCTTATGCCAAACTATTGGTCAACCAAAAACGCCATGCCGAAGCCAAGCCTGAGTTTGTAAAGCTGGTGGAGTCTGCCAACGGCAGCCCTGAAATCAGCGCCGTTGTTGGTTTGCTGTCATTGGAATCTAATGATTATTTAATGGCCGATAAATATTTCCAGCAATCCATCAGCTCAGGATTTAAAGATCCAGATCAACTTTATGGCTATTTAGGCCGAAGCGCAGAACGTCAAAAATTGGATGCAAAAGCGCTGGAATGGTACGACAAAATCTCACCCGGCGAGCGCTATTTAGAAGGTCGTTTTGCTGCCGCCAACGTCATTGCACGCACCCAAAATGTTGATGCGGCCATCAAAATGCTGGACGAGGTGGATGACTTATTGCCCGAACAACAAATTTTGGTGATTCAAACTGAGGCCAGCATGTTGGCGCAAGCCAAACGCACGCAAGAATCGTTCGATTTAATTGATAAAGCTGTCAAAAATTGGCCAGATTCTGCCGAGCTGATCTACGATTACGCCATGGCGGCAGAGCGTATTGGCAAGTTGGATTTGATGGAATCCGAGTTACGCAAAGTGATTAAAATGAAGCCCGATTTTGCATCGGCCTACAATGCGCTTGGGTACTCGTTCGCAGACCGCAGCATTAAGCTTAACGAAGCTAAAACACTCATTGAAACCGCTTTAAAATTGCAACCTGGCGACCATTACATGCTAGATAGTTTGGGCTGGGTGCACTATCGATTAGGCAATTTGGCGCTGGCCGCTGAGAATTTGCGTAAAGCTTATGAAATTCAGGCAGACCCTGAAATTGCGGCGCATTTGGGCGAAGTGTTGTGGAAACAAGGTTTGCAAGAAGAGGCGAAAAAAATCTGGGCTGGTGCGTTAAAAGACTTTCCAGAGAACGATGTGTTGGTCGCAACATCCAAAAAGTTTAATTCTTAATTCATTGATTTAACTTGATTTAACTTGATTTTTAACAAAAATTTACTATTAGCAACGACAATATTGCTGGTGAGCGGTTGCGCCACAATTATGCCGCCAACATCGCCGCCAACAAACTCCAATATCAACCAGCAACATCTTGGTACACTTGCTAATATTAAAGCGTTTTCGCTGAAAGGCAGATTAGGCGTAGTCACCAATCCGCGCGGATTTTCGGGCGGAATAGAGTGGCAACATCAAACAAGCAGCGACAATATCGACATATTTTCACCCGTCGGTGGCAAAGTCGCCAATATCGCAAAAAATGCCAGCGGCGTCACGCTCACCTCACAAGATGGTCATACCATAAAAGCCAACGATGCGGAAAGTTTAACTGAGACGACTTTAGGCTGGCGACTTCCGCTTAACGGTCTAAACGACTGGGCGATCGGTCGCCCAACCGCCAGCAAAATAGAGGCTTCCAGCTGGGATGAGCAGGGACGATTACTCACGCTAAAACAAGACGGCTGGGATATTAGCTTTGACAATTACGCCGACAACAATGGTGTGTTTTTGCCAGGTAAAACTGTACTGAAGAGCGAAAAAGTGAACTTAAAACTGCTAATCGAAAAATGGGTTGGCGTTACAAATCAATAATGTATTCATGTTTAATTTAAAACAATAATTTTAAATAACACTTAAAAATACCTGCCCTGCAACCCGCATGGATATTGCCTCCCAGGGCATGTTATTTTAAATAAAACATAAGTAATTTATTTGAAATACTTACTTTGCAAACCTAAGAATTAGCGCCTAAATCCATCATTGCTCGCGCAATAAAAACCTCGCATCTTTGCGCATAATTGTGCGTATGAAGAAAATTATATTTTTAGTATTGTTTTTTGCCTTCTGCGGCAATAGCCATGCGCTTACTTGGGTAAAGTTGAGCGAAAACAGCACGTCTAAACTATTGTTGGATAAGCAATCGGTGTTACAACAAGATTTGCTGAAAAAAGCTTGGGTGAAAATCGAATACAAAACACCGCAAAAAAACCTAGAATCTCTGGGCAAAGAATATAATTTAGCAAAAGCGCTGTGGTTTTTTGATTGCACTGCACAAAAATCTGCCACTTCGCAGGTGTTTCAATATTTAGATAAAGATCTGGTGTATTCGGCTGGCATTGACCCTAAAAGCGCTGAGTTTATTGAGCCTGTACCAGAATCGGATGTAGATATTGCGATGCGCCATGTTTGTCGCGCTGACAAACCAGTAGCCGCTGTACCCGATAAGCCAGCAAAACCAAGTGCGCCAATTGAAGCTGCCAGCAAGACAGATGCCAAACCTGAACCTGAAGCAGAAACACCTGCAGAGCCAGCGGTCAAAGTTCCTGAAGTTAAGGCAGAGGCAGCAAAAACTAAAGACGACAAATCCAAACACGCCAAAGCGAATGCGCACAAGCCGCATTGGGAATATGAAGGTAAAGCTGGTCCAGAAAACTGGGGTAAACTTAGCCCAGAATTTGCCACTTGCGATATTGGTCGCAACCAATCGCCAATTAATATTGAAGACACGATGCGGGCTTCATTGAAGCCGATTCGCGGCATTCAGAAATTCCCTGCAAAAGAAATTTTTAACAACGGTCACACGGTGCAGGTTAACTTTAAAACGGGCAACATGCTTGTGCTGGATAGCGCGCCGTATCAGATGAAACAAGTGCATTTTCATGCGCCGAGTGAAAATACAATTAACGGAAAATCCTTCCCGCTAGAGGCACACTTTGTGCATGCCGATGCCAAAGGCAACTTGACTGTGATTGGCGTAATGTTTAAGGAAGGAAAAGCCAACACTGGCTTAACAAAATTGTGGTCGCAAATGTCAGATAAAGAAGGTAAGCCCGTTGCGCTCAAAACCAGAGTAACGCCATCTGAAATGATGCCTGAAAATCGTGCATATTATCGATTTAGCGGCTCGCTCACCACGCCGCCTTGCTCTGAAGGCGTGCGCTGGATACTTATGAAAACACCGATGACCACCACCAAAGAGCAGATTGAAGAGTTCGAAAAAGCGGTGCACCACAACAATAATCGCCCTGTGCAGGCGTTGAATGGGCGCGTAGTTGTAGAATAAATTTAAACTCCACCACTAGTCTAGTATTAACATGCGCTAAAATACTCGCATGCAAGATTTTCAAACTTTTCCAGATTTTCAGCCATTTTTAGCGCCTGCAAAAATCAACTTATTTTTGCATATTACTGGTCAGCGCGCTGATGGTTATCACACGCTGCAAAGTGTGTTCCAACTGCTGGATTTTTACGACACACTGCAAATAAAACCCACAAAAAACGGTGGAATTAAACGCATAAATGAAATAAATGGTGTGCCTGCAAGCCAATGTTTATGCGGCTTAGCGGCTAGTACTTTACAGAAAAAAACAGGCTGCAAATTGGGTGTTGAGTATGCGATTGAAAAGCGCATCCCCATGGGTGGCGGTTTGGGCGGCGGCAGTTCGGATGCAGCAACGATGCTACTAGCACTAAACCATTTGTGGCAACTAAATTTAAGCCGCGCCGAGCTGATGCAGGTTGGCGTGAAGCTAGGCGCCGATGTGCCGATATTTGTTTTTGGCCAAAATGCTTGGGCAGAAGGCATTGGCGAGCAACTGACCGCAATTGCGCTAGAGCCTACCTATTATGTCGTGTTAACGCCGCCAATTCATGTCTCAACCGCACAAATATTTGCCAATTCCAGATTGACAAAAGACACGAAACCATTGAAAATAGCGGACTTTTCAAGCGGTGCGTATTTAAGTAATTTTAAAAACGATCTTGAAAAAGTAGTATGTGAAGAATTTCCAGCAGTTGCAACCACCTTAAAATGGCTTAGTCAATTTGGCGAAGCGCGAATGAGCGGCTCGGGTGCATCTGTGTTTGTAGCAGTTAATTCAAAGCAAAAAGCGGATGAAATTTTGGCGCAAAAACCTGCAAATTGCACAGGTTTTGTAGCAAAAAGTTTAGTTAAACATCCTCATTTTGATTTGGTGGATTAACGCAAAAAGTTTTATTGGGGAGTCGCCAAGTTGGTTAAGGCACTGGGTTTTGATCCCAGCATCCGAAGGTTCGAGTCCTTCCTCCTCAGCCAGTTTTTTATAAAAGTAAAAAGCGTGTAGATGCGGGAATATTAACCCAAGGATTTACGCGCTTTAATTTTTTAACCATATTAGAGGGTCATCGCTTTGAGTAAAAGCAACATGATGGTGTTTACAGGCAATGCCAACCCAGAGCTCGCACAGCAGGTCGCGAAGCACTTGGGTATTGAGCTTGGTCGCGCCGATGTTGGCCGCTTTAGCGATGGCGAAATCATGCTGGAGTTGCTGGAAAACGTGCGCGGTCGCGATTGCTTTGTGTTGCAATCGACCAGCTATCCGACCAATGATAGCTTGATGGAAGTCATGGTGATGGTCGATGCGTTGCGCCGCTCGTCTGCAGGCCGCATCACTGCTGCAATCCCTTATTTAGGTTATTCGCGGCAAGATCGCCGCCCGCGCAGCGCCCGCGTAGCGATTACGGCAAAAGTGGTCGCCAATATGCTCACCAGCGTGGGAGTAAACCGTTTGTTGACGATGGATTTGCATTCGGATCAGATTCAAGGCTTTTTTGATATTCCAGTGGATAATATTTACGCCACTCCGATTTTGCTGGACGATTTACTCGAGCGAAATTATGAAGATTTAGTGGTAGTTTCGCCCGACGTTGGCGGCGTAGTGCGCGCGCGCGCGGCTGCTAAAGTGCTAGGTGCGGATTTAGCGATTATCGACAAACGCCGCCCGAAACCGAACGAAGCCAAAGTGATGAACATTATTGGTGAAGTGGCTGGACGCACCTGCGTGATTGTGGATGACATGGTGGACACCGCGAATACGCTATGCGAAGCGGCAGCAGCTTTGAAAGTACAAGGCGCGAAAAAAGTATTAGCCTACGCCACGCACCCCATATTATCGGGCAATGCGGCAGAGCGCATTGCAAATTCGGCACTGGATGAATTGGTGGTTACCAACACGATTCGACTGAGCGCGGCTTCGGCCAGTTGCAAAAAAATTCGCCAATTAAGTGCGTCGCATTTGTTGGCAGAAACAATTAAACGTATTAGCCAAGAGGAATCTGTTTCCTCACTATTTTTAGATTAGTTTTTAGTCTGCATGCTGGTCGCGGCATGCAGTTTTTTGTAGTAAGTGCTGTGATTGAACGAATGCAGCAACATTAGGAGCAACAAAATGAGTATTGAAATTAATGCAGTCAAACGTGACGTTAAAGGTACGGGTGCGAGCCGCCGTGCACGTCGCGCTGGCAGTGTGCCAGGTGTGGTTTATGGGGCAGGTAAAGCAGCCGTAAACTTAGAAGTGAACCATAAAGAATTGTTTTTACAATTCCGTCATGAAGCGTTTCACGCGTCTATTTTGTCATTAAATTTAGATGGCAAAAAAGAAGATGTGTTGTTGCGCGACTTTCAAATGCACCCAGTGCGCAACACTATTCAACATATTGATTTTCAACGCGTTTCTGCTAACGAGAAAATCCACGTTAAAGTACCTTTCCACTTCTTAAACGAAGATACAGCACCTGGTGTTAAAGTTGGCGGCGGTATTGTGGCGCACATTATGACTGAAGCCGAAGTTAGCTGCTTGCCGAAAGACTTGCCAGAGTTTCTTGAAGTAGATTTGGCCAGCTTAGAGCTTGGCGATTCTGTGCATTTATCGCAAGTAACACTGCCAAAAGGCGTGGAATTTGTAGCACTTGCGCACGGTAACGATGCGGCAATTGCTGCCATTGCTAAAACGCGCGGTGGTGTTTCTGACGATGCTGAAGAAGCTACTGAGACACCAGCAGCACCAGCAGCAGCTGAAGATAAAGCAGCTGAGTAATTACGTAGCAAATATTAACGCGCGCTTAATAACTTAAGTGCGCGTTTTTATTTATACTACCCTATATGAGCGGCATTAAACTATTTGTTGGTCTCGGCAATCCTGGCGATAAATACGAAGCCACGCGACATAACGCGGGCTTTTGGTTTATCGATGCGCTTGCCGCACAAGTAAACTGCAAGCTTAATTTAGACGCAAAAATGTTTGGATTTGTTGGCAAATTAGATGCCGACACATGGCTGCTAAAACCCAACACTTTTATGAACAACAGCGGCAAAGCGGTGGCGGCGCTGGCTAATTATTACAAAATTTTGCCTGCGGAAATTTTGGTCGTTCACGATGAGCTCGATTTGCCTGCAGGCACCGCCAAGCTAAAATTTGGTGGCGGCCACGGCGGCCACAATGGTTTAAAAGATATTCACGCCGCGCTGGGCACGGCGGATTATTGGCGGCTACGCTTGGGCATAGATCACCCAGGCGATAGAAACGAAGTGATTAATTACGTACTAAAAGCGCCTACAAAAGTAGAAAAAGATGCTCTGGAAGCCAATATCCATGCGGCCTGCAGCGTGGTCGATTTACTACTTAAAGGTGAATTTGAAAGCGCAATGCAAAAGCTACACACAAAGTAATTAACTTAAAAAATGTCGTCATTCCGTGCTTGACACGGAATCCAGTGGCTTTAAAGTCGTCAAAAAAGACGCTAGATTCCGACTTCCGTCGGAATGACAAAAGGAAAAAATATGCAATGTGGAATAGTCGGCCTACCAAACGTAGGTAAAAGTACATTATTTAACGCCATTACCAAGGCAGGTATTGCGGCGGAGAATTATCCGTTCTGCACCATCGAGCCCAACGTTGGCATTGTAGAAGTGCCCGACCCGCGCATGCAGCCGCTCATCGATATCGTCAAGCCGCAAAAAGTGCAGCCTGCCATTGTCGAATTTGTCGATATTGCAGGCCTTGTGGCTGGCGCATCTAAAGGCGAAGGGCTAGGCAACAAGTTTCTTGCGAACATCCGCGAGACAGACGCTATTGCGCATGTGGTGCGCTGTTTTGAAGACAGCAATGTGATTCACGTGGCGAATAAAATTGATCCACTTTCGGATATTGAGGTGATTAATACTGAATTAGCATTAGCCGACATGGAAACGGTAGAAAAAACCATGCAGCGTGAAGGAAAAAAAGCCAAAAGTGGCGATAAAGACGCGATTGCGTTGATGGCGGTGTTGGATAAAGTGTTGCCGTGCTTAAACGAAGCCAAAGCTGTGCGCACGCTGGGCTTGGATGCAGAGCAATTGCAACTGCTAAAACCACTGTGCTTAATTACTGTAAAACCTGTGATGTACTTGGCCAATGTGGATGAAAAAGGTTTTGAAAATAATCCATTTTTAGACAAAGTTGTCGCGCTGGGCAAAGCCGAAAACTCACCCGTGGTGTGCATTTGTGCCAAAATCGAAGGCGAAATTTCCGAGCTGGACGATGAAGACAAATTATTGTTTTTAAGTGAACTTGGCCAAGAAGAACCTGGCTTAAACCGCGTCATCCGCGCCGCTTACGATTTACTTGGTTTGCAAACCTACTTTACCGCTGGCGTGCAAGAAGTACGCGCTTGGACAGTGAAAAAAGGCGCCACCGCACCACAAGCCGCTGGCGTTATCCACACCGACTTTGAAAAAGGCTTTATTCGCGCAGAAGTGATTCAATACGACGAATACGTTAAAAACAAAGGCGAGCAAGGCAGCAAAGAGGCTGGCAAAATGCGCCTAGAAGGCAAAGAATACATTGTGCAAGATGGCGATGTGATGCACTTTAGGTTCAATGTTTAGCTGCGCGTGGTTTAATACACAGCTTCGCGAGATTTAACGTTTATACTGAATGGCTTTACTTTGACATAAAGCTGTCAAAACCCTATAATGCGCGGCTTAGTTTTAAATGGTGATGTAGCTCAGCTGGTTAGAGCACAGGATTCATAATCCTGGGGTCGAGGGTTCAAGTCCCTCTTTCACCACCAACAGACAAGCGGCTCACAGAGATGTGGGCCGTTTTCTTTTGTGCTTAATGGGACACTAGTGGGACAATGATGGCAAACAAACCACACCATCAGAACACCAATCAAACTCTCACACTCAACTGATTTAGCATTAAATTCAACTAACCACTCACATGAAAATATTGCTAATTTACTAACTTTCATCACTTGCTGATTGATTGAAACTTTAGCAGAACAGGGACAACTCAATCGCCGGTGTCCCACTACTGTCCCTTATACAGAATTAACAAATATATCTAGTTGATTTTCAAGGATTATATTAAATATAGGCGAGGATTATTCATCCTCTGTTGTATTTTATTGCTGATTACTCTAGAGTGTGCCTAAGTATTTTAACTTCTTCTGTGAGCTCAACATGGCTTCTATCGAAAAACGCAAAAATGATGATGGGTCAGTTAGTTATCGGGTAAAAATACGACTGAAGGGGCACTCCCCTGAAAGTGCTACCTTTACTCGCAAAACTGATGCAACTGAATGGGCTCAGAAAACAGAGGCTGACATTAAAGCTGGTCGCTACTTTGGTGCAAGTAAGATGCACACATTATGTGAACTACTAGACGAATATGAAAAAAGCCCTGCACACACTCAGCTTAAATCTGCACAAGAAATGAAGGCTAGGCTTGATTGGTGGAGACAAAACTATGGTGAAAAATTACTAAAAGATATAACACCAGCCTTAGTTGCTAAAGGACGAGAGAAACTTCTAGATGAAAACCTTACAGTACGAAAACGTGGTATGGATAAAATCGTTACTAGAGTTGAGCTAGAAAAGAAACGTAGTGGCGCAACAACTAATAGGTTTCTAGCAGCACTCTCTAGCGCATGTTCACATGGCGTTAAAGAGCTTAGTTGGCTGGAGAGGAACCCAGTCAAACTTGTCACCAAACTAAAAGAGAATAAAGGCAGAGTCCGCTTTCTGGATGCAGATGAACTGCCACGATTCCTTGCTGCTTGCCGCAAACATCCTGAGCTATATCTTGCGGTATTGCTTTCACTCACCACGGGTGGACGTCAATCTGAAGTTATGGGGCTTCGCTGGGGACAAGTTGACCTTAAAGCTGGTAGAGCAACGCTTAATGCAGGGACAACCAAAAATGAAGATGCGAAAGTGATGCCGCTGGTTGGTGAGGCACTCGCCCTTTTACAAGCTCGTGCCACGCTACGCAAAATAACAGATGACAGAATATTCCCACCGACACATCTCGCTAAAAAATCAGCTTTTCTGCATTTAAGAAAGCCGTTCGTCACTGCCCTAAGTGAGGCAGCTATAACCGATTTTCACTGGCATGATTTGAGGCATACTTGTGCGTCCTATCTAATGATGAGTGGTGTTTCTCCACTGGAAATATCAAAAATACTTGGTCACCGAACAATGGCAATGGTTACTCGCTACGCACACCTTGCACCAGCCCGTGCATCAGATATTGGCACCGCACTAGCACATACATTGGGGGTAGCATGATGAATACAATTCATTTGCCTGCAAAAAGCACTAAAGTTATGACAGATGATATCCCGTGGAAAATCGCTAACGCCATCATCCCAGCAGACCAAGCTGATGTTGTCAAAATTACTGCCTTTCTAAAAAAACATATCTCCTTAGACGGTGCATATGAAAACTTTCAACCAGAACAACTAACTGATAGTGATTGGAAGCAATTCAACCATTTATGTGAGCTATCTGATTTGCCACCACTAATGAAAGGTGGCGTACTCATAGATATTAACTTATCAGAATGGGGGCACTACAAAAATGCTTTTGAAAAATACAAGCTAAAATGGATGCCGCTTCCATTCAGCAATACAGTATTAAAAACAGTGGCAGACGCACATAGGGAAAATCTTACAAATGCCATCATAAAAAATGATGTGGTTGTTTATGACAACCTCACCCACTTACCACTGCATGGTCCAACAAATTTAACGGCACTTAAAAATACATATATGCATCGAAATACATTCATAGAATATGTTGCCAAGTTTGATTTAAAAGTATTAGAGGACAATGAAGTTGTAAGTAAGAATAGTCTCCTTGCCGACAATGGCATGAGCGACTTAAAGAAAGTCCCAGTAGAAGCACAACAAGACAAAGCAATTTTAAATTGGTTGGTAGCGAATGGATATAAGCCCAAAGAATTACCTGCTGAAGTCTGCGGCAAGTCAGGTATGAGGAAAAAATGTGGTGATGTGCTATTAACCTCCTCACTATTTTCTTCAAAATCTATATTTCATACTGCATGGCAAAGGCTACGAGACAAGGGAGAAATAGTTAACGTTAAGTAACATCCACCCTCATTCATCACCCTCACTTAAAATCAATGTGGGGGTGAGGGTTGTGGGGAGGGTTGGTCTGAGATTTATTGTTCTCATCGGTGCTGAATTAACAGCACTATATGAGGAGAAATGAAGATGACTAACGAAATACTAAAACAAGCAGTATCAAATCAATTGTTGGCGGCTAAAGAACTTCCAACAATTTCCACAGTTAATAATTTGCCTGCATTTTTCCCTACGGCAAACCTTACCCCAGCAAAAATCCGTTCACACATTTTTAGAGCCGAGGATAGATTTGATTCTAGAGGCAACCTAATTGCAGGCAATGGTCTTGCTAAATCTGGTGCAATTGTTAGGCGGAAAGGAAGTCGCTCCATACTAATTGATGTCAATCGCTATGGAGACTGGCTTGCAGGGAAAGGGTGTGTAGCATGACTATTCAGCCAAAATTAAATGCCTCTGACTTTGCAGATAACCCAGAGACCTTCTTGCCAGCCTTCGCAGGGCTTACTCTTAAAGATGTAGGTGAGATGGCTCAACTAACAATGACACGAGATGAAGCTATTAGTAGTCGTGGTGTCAATGAAACACGCAGAGGCTACAGTAACCTTAAAGGCATCCAACAAGTCGATACAGGTAATATTGGGTATTATATGTGCCCAAGTTACCTAGAGGAGTGGATGAAGCTCAATACCAAGTTCTACAAGCAAGGTAACCATAAAGCACTGGTACCACGAGGATTACTATTTACGGGCCCTCCCGGTACTGGTAAGACACTAGCGGCTAAATACATAGCTAGTGAGTTCGGTGTACCTCTCTACAGATTGGACTTAGGTTCCATGATGGGAAAATTTGTAGGTGATAGTGAAAATGCGCTTAATGCGGCTCTAAGCCAGATAGCACAAGTCTCGCCAGCCTGTGTCATTTTGGACGGGGGTGCTCTATGAACAAACCATTTAGCATTAAACCAATGATAGGTTTAAAATTCGGACGTTTGTTAGTCTTATCCACAACAACTAATAGAAGTTCAGATGGAACAATTATTTACTTATGCGTATGTGATTGTGGGACTGAAATTCAAAAAAATGGAAGGAATCTACGAAAAGGCATCTCAACTTCTTGTGGATGTTTAACAAAAGAAATACAAAGGACAAAAGGTAAAACAAGTAGTCTGACACATGGAGCAACCAAGAATAAATCTATGACTGGTACCTACAAATCATGGCTAGCTATGAGAAGAAGGTGCTTTGACAAGAAATTTAAGGATTATCCAAGATATGGAGGAGCAGGCATTACTGTTTGTGATGAATGGTCAGATTTTAGTAATTTTCTTTCTGACATGGGTGAGAGACCTAATGGAATGACTCTAGACCGAATAAACAATTCAGATGGATATAATCCAATTAATTGCCGGTGGGCAAACCATAAAATGCAAATGAATAACACAACTAGGAACCGTTTAATTAAGTACCAAGGAGTAACTCGTACATTATCAGAGTGGGCAGATATTATGGGAGTACCAAGAGCTAGATTAAGTGCAAGAATAAACGGTTTGGGTTGGTCTATTGAAAAAGCTTTCACACAACTCACTCCTGAAGAACTTCTTCATTTTTAATCCATAATATTTATAAGCTTCTAACTTTCACTATTGAAATTGAATTAAGGGAAGTTAGAAGCCACCAATATTTATTTGTAACATATTGATTTAATTGACAAATATTATCAATATGTTATCATGATAAATGAAAAATAATAAATTAAATGTATTGACTCAAAAGTCACTTTTCCCTACCTATTCTAGTACCGCAGCTTTGCGGCAAGCTTCAGCCGAATACGATAAATTCACCCGCACAAGGCTTTCACAGAATTTCATATTAAGAGATTTTCTCTATAGCAGTGATAGCGACTTTAGAGGTATATGCAATATGCCTAAAGATAGGGAAATGGTCATTAGAGCAGGTAAGAAATTGTGCACCGAGATTTTGGAGCCAATCACGGAGAAATTCGGAAAGCTATTCATCACTTTTGGCTATCAGTCAAAAGAAGGCATTGAGGCTGACTGGTCACCCGCAAAGCGAAAAGAAAACCCTAGAAGTAGTTCACCACATCAATGGGATAGACCAACTTACCCTAAGCATATTTATTGTCGTGTAGACATACTTCCAGCGTGTGTTGAAGATGGAGAGGTCTCAAAGTCCGAGTTTGGAAAGTTTTTGATGTACAACCTTGACATAGACCTTTTAATGACATTTAAACGCAGTAACGTTTTTTGTATTACTTACTCTGAGTATTTAAGGCGCAGAGTTTGGGTGGATTGGGGAAGCCCATCTAAAGGAGAGGTCAAACGGGAGGATATTATCGGAACTGAGTTTTGGCAGAACATCTATCCGAATCTACCTGATGAACAAAAACCAAAATATGGTCCTTCATGCACAAATGGCAGTATGCAATGGGGTAGCACTAGCAAGTGAAATTGCTACTCTCTAATAAAATCCTGACAAACGATAACAATCTGTTATCGCTAACTAGAAATGACTAATAAACACTCTAAATTTGTATGGGAAGAAGGCGAATTTAGCATTACAAATGCCGTAGAAAAAGACATAGTTTCCAGTGAAATTAATTTCACTGACAATAATGGTTATGTAAATTGTCAGCTAATCGAACAGGATAAATCAGTCTCCAAATATATTCGTGCGGCCCTTGCTGATAACACTCGAAAAGGTTACCAATCTGATTTAGCACACTTTATGAGTTGGGGCGGCTCTATTCCATCAAGCCCTGAGCAGGTAAGCCAATATTTAGCAGCTCATGCCGAAATACTTTCACCCGCAACCCTCAGTAGGAGAGTTGTTTCAATAGGTCGAGCACATACGGCAAACGGTATTAGTTCGCCCACTAAATCCGATTTAGTCAAAACCACGCTAAGAGGCATCAAACGTTCAGTCAGTACTAAACAACGCCAAGTTGAGCCTGTATTGAAAAACAACCTTCTTGAAATGATAAATGGATTACATGACGCAAAAGGAATAAGAGACAAGGCAATACTTTTGATAGGCTTTGCAGGTGGCTTTCGTAGGTCAGAATTAGTGGGGTTGCAGTTTTCAGATGTTGAATTTGTCGAGCAAGGGTTAGTGATTCATCTGCGTAAGTCAAAAACAGACCAAGAGGGTCAAGGCCGCAAAATAGCCATTCCTTATGCAAGGGGTAATGTTTGTGCTGTACTAGCCCTAAAGAATTGGCTGGAGGTCGCTAGCATTGATTCTGGGGCACTTTTCAGACCTATTTCTCGACACGGATTCATCGAATCAAAACAATTATCAGCTCAGACGGTGGCAATCATCGTAAAAGAACGAGTGGGAGCCGTAGGATTAAATGCCTGTAATTTTTCTGGACACAGCTTAAGGGCGGGACTTGTCACTAGCGCAGCTCAGGCTGGGGTGAGTGCATGGAAAATTAAAGCACAAACAGGGCACCGCTCAGATGCCATGCTAAATCGCTACGTGCGAGATGCGCGGATTTTTATTGATAATGCTGTTGGGGAGCTACTTTGACTACTTTTAATATGCTTCATCCAATATCAACTCCATAAGGCAATCTATAGCTACTGAACTAAAAGCTACAAGTGGGATTTGGTTTAGCATTTCGACTATATGCAGGCTTCAGCGAACCTATTAACCCACATTGCACCATCATATAACTCATCAAAACTTGAATCTAAGTCAAACTTTTGTAGTTGATTAGTTTTTGATGTGAAAATTTCGCTCTGGGTAGAATCGGATAGAGCTACAGGGGGTAAATTCAAACTTCCAAATGAAAGCTTCTGCTGACCACCAGATATACTCTTTAGATTACTGTAACCTGCTTTAGACAAACTTGAAATAGACGCAATTTTACTAGACTGTGTAGCATTATGAAGTTCATCAGCTTCAATTTTGATTGCATTCTGCAAATCAGCAAAATTTAACCCTAAGTTTTTTATTGCAGATGAAATGCCAGCAATTACAGACTGGCTACTATTGTATGATTCTATCGGCAAAGCAAAACATATTAAATAATATAGTATGCCTAAGTTATGATTTCTCAGACCATCTATAAGTCTCAACTCATACTCATCGCCCTTTTTACAATTTATTAGACTAGTTATTGGACACTTCTCTGCTAAGGTATCAAAAGCGCTTATAGGGAAATTAAGAATTAGCCTTGTAATTTGGCTACATATATGGAATGCAATCAAAATATCTTTGCAATTTAATCTGTTTGCTAACACGTGAACACATACTGAATATTCTGTTATTTTTGGATTGTATAAATAGCTTAAAATTTGTTCGGTAAAGTTAGACTCTTCAACTTGCCTAAAATCACCAGTTGTTCTATGTAGTAAGTCAGCATGACATATGATTTCCTGCGACATAGCTGATGCTTCTAAAATTGATACAGTTGAAATTGGTGACCTAACAAGCAAGTCTCCATCAAAATTTGAAAAGTTGGAGAAGAAAACAGGTTCATTTGAAAGGCTTCCATCTGAGGCGAATGTTATGCCGAGGGTAAGTGTTGACCCCCATGGGCGCTTGTTTTTCTTTTTTAAGTCACTCGTTGTGTAGTAATCAGGAAGCCTAATCTTTCTAACATGGTCATAAAAACGTTTTGCTTTTATAAAGCCACCCTCAGTGCCTCCATGTTTATTATTTGATAAATATGCCTCATTCATAAGATTCAAATGACGCAGCCCCCAAATAGTTGAAGTAGAATCAATGAAATGAGTGTACTCGTGAATGACTAAAGGCAAAATTCTAGCCAATTGTTCATATTCTTCTGGCGTTAGATTAGCTTTTGAATTCAAAATTTCATTGAAATCTTGATTAAACGATTTATGAAATCTAGAAATATCATTTGTTGTTAGTGAGTCAAGAGACACTATGTAAGTGTAGAAATCAAAAGAGCCGAGTGTGTCGGAATTTGCAAATTGATTCCACTTTTTAGTTTTTTCTTTTAATTCTTGATAATTCATCTTAAATCCTAAACTTATGGTTATCTAAAATTACTTTCTTTTTAGTCCT
>JBEBJI010000078.1:0-1076 GCA_040079935.1 Methylotenera sp. | reverse complement strand
CAGCTATTTTGGCGGCGTCAAAAATCCTTGGGATTTCGACCGTGTGCCTGGTGGCAGCTCTGGTGGCTCTGCGGCTGCAATTGCAGCGCGGCTTTGTGCGGCCGCAACGGGTACAGATACTGGCGGCTCGATTCGTCAACCCGCCAGCTTGTGTGGCTTTACTGGCTTAAAACCCACCTATGGTTTGGTTTCGCGTTACGGCATGATTGCGTTTGCATCTTCACTCGACCAAGCTGGGCCAATGGCAAAAAGCGCCGAAGATTGCGCCATGATGATGAACGTGATGGCGGGTTTTGATGAGCGCGACTCCACCAGTTTAAACCGCCCAAAAGAAGATTACACGCGTGGTTTGAGCAATATGCAAACGGATAAACCGCTCAAAGGTTTGCGCATTGGCTTGCCAAAAGAGCATTTTGCCGATGGCCTGCAAGCCAATGTGGAAGCGGTTGTCAGGGCAGCTATTGCAGAATATCAAAAGCTCGGTGCTGAAATAGTGGATATTAGCTTGCCCAATTCCAAGCTATCCATCCCCGTTTATTATGTGTTAGCGCCAGCTGAAGCCAGTTCGAATTTATCGCGCTATGACGGTGTGCGCTACGGCCATCGTGCGGCAGAATATACCGATTTAATGGATATGTACATGAAAAGCCGCGCTGAAGGTTTTGGCGCAGAAGTGAAGCGCCGCATTTTGATTGGCACTTATGTTCTAAGTGCGGGCTATTACGATGCTTATTACCTTAAAGCCCAACAAATACGCCGTTTAATCGCCGATGATTTTACGCAAGCCTTTATAAAGTGCGACATTATCATGGGGCCAACGGCGCCTAGCACGGCTTTCAAAGCGGGCGAAAAAGCCGACGATCCAGTCGCCATGTATTTGCAAGATGTTTACACGATTGCCACCAATTTGGCGGGTTTGCCAGGCATGAGCATTCCTGCGGGTTTTTCGAACGGCCTTCCAGTAGGCTTGCAGCTCATGGGCAATTATTTTGATGAGGCGCGCATGCTAGATGTCGCGCATGCGTATCAACAAGTGACAGATTGGCATCTCGCTATGCCAGAAGGTTTAGCATAAT
>JBEBJI010000031.1:0-22122 GCA_040079935.1 Methylotenera sp. | reverse complement strand
ATTACTGACTAGTCGTTTCTAACAATTTGCGATTAACCACAATATCACTTTTCGCTTTCAGCGATTTACCATAAGCGCTCACGTATTCCGCCGCCATGGCCGCTTGTAGCTCTTCCACGGCATGTGTTTTTGCATCCTCATCTGCTGTCAGCGCATTGTCAATGCGGCTCACTTGTACAATGGTGTAACTATTTTTTTCGTTCATAAAACCAGCGTAAGCGGGCAATTTACTCGTATCAATCTTAAACACTTGGCTCATTACAGGCTCGGTTAAGCCTTGCGCATTTTTGCGGTCCACCGTCACTGGTGGAATCCATTCCAAATCATCAACCGCACTCCCCGCTTTTAATTTTGCTAAAGCTGCTAGGCCTTTATCAGTCGCCAATTTCTCGGCAGCTTCTAATTTAAGCAAAGCTTCAACACCACCTTTTACCTCATCAAAACTGCGTGGTGCAGAAGGCTTGAAATCTAGCACCCGTGCCGAAATCATGTTGTTTGGTGAAACCTCTTCAGCAGGCGTATTGCGTTTCTCTTTCAGCACTTCATCAGAAAATACCATGCTCATTAATTTCTCACTTTTAAAGAATTTTGCGCCATCTTCGCGACTCATCCAAGCGCTGGTTTGTAACTGCAGCCCAAATTTATCAGCAGCAGGCTTTAGGCTACCCGATTGCTCATACACCGTATTGCTAAAATCATCGGCTAGTTCGGCATATTTAGCCTGTGCTTTTTGCCATCTAAGCTCGCCATTGATTTGCGCTTTCATGTCTTCAAATTTGGTCGATTGCCCAGTAATTGCGGTGAGTTTGATGATGTGATAACCAAATTCAGATTCCACCAACTCACTGATTTGGTTCACTTTCATGCCAAATACTGAATCTTCGAACGGTTTCACCATCGCGCCGCGACCAAAACTACCCAAATCGCCACCTTTAACAGCAGAGCCTGGGTCTTGCGAATTTTTCATCGCGAGCTCTTCAAATCGTTTAGGATTTTTCTTTAATTGCGTCAAAATATCTGCCGCTTTATCTTTAGCTGCGGCTTTTTCTGCCGCTGTTGCGCCTACGCCATAGCCAATTAATATGTGGCTTGCTTGGCGCTGTTCATCACCTTGAAATTTAGCTGCATTTTCATCGTAAAAAGCCTTCACTTCTGCGTCAGTCACCTTCGATTGCGCAACCAAACCAGCAGCAGAAAGCAATGCGAACTCCAATTTCACTTGCTCTGGCACTTTAAATTTATCTTTGTGCAACTCGTAATAAGCTTTTACTTGCGCTGGCGTTACGTTAACTTGCTTGATGAATTGCGCTGTTTTAATCTCTGCCACGCTCACGTCACGTTGCTGATGCGCAAATTTTAAGGTTTGCTCCGCCACACCTTTAGGAATCGACACCAACATCGCCAAGCCGTCACGCGCCTGTTGCGTCAGCAACTCGCTACGTCTGTCATTCTCGAATTTAGTGGCAGTCAGTTTGTTTTGTTCCAACGTTTTTTGATAAATATCTTCAGAGAATTTACCATTTTCTTGAAAATCTGGCATGCCCAAAATATGCTGGCTTAATTGCTCATCGCTAATTTTAAATTTTTCGCGGCGAATTTCCTCGTTCACCAAGCGGCGTGTAATCAAGCCATCTAGCACCGATTGCTTCAATTCTGCGCTCTCTAGCATGGCCGCATCCACTTTTTGACCTTCCGACTGCAAGCGATTACGCACCATATCGATGCTATTGCTATATTCTTGAATCGAAATTTTTTCGCCATTCACCTTGGCCACCGCTACATTACTACCTGCATCATTAAAGTAAGAATCAATGCCAAATAGCGCAAATGGGATGGTAATTAAAGCCAAAATTAGTTTAGCTATCCAGCCTTGGGTGTGATTTCGAATTGCGTCTAACATACGTTTACTCTCTAAAAATTAATTGCCAAATTGCACGACGCGTCATTATATAACACTTGCACCGATTGGCGTTTATATCTTGACCAACATCACAAGCAATTAGTTGCTTAAATTCAACATTGGAACTGCCTGCTCTGCAACCCGCATAGATATTAGCTTGCAGAGCAGTTGTTTTAATATTTTTACGAAAAAAACGAGCCTTTTGGGCTCGTTTTTAGTATTGGCGGTGCAGCGAGTCAATGGCAACATTGTCTCACAACCTGCTAACAGTGAAATTTACAGGGTATATCACTAATTATTACTCTTAAACTCTAGAAATAGACCTCCCTGCCCTATAAAACCTATACATCGATCTAAATTATAAATTTCTGAACAGGGAAAAACAGGCAATAGCTTCGGGCGTATAGTGATATTCCTTAATGAACTCCAATGCCATTTACAACACCAGCTTGCGCTGTTTCATTAGAGTCTTATAAATAGTGCCATACCTCAGTGAATTTACTTTAGACAGTTAATTAATCTTTAGCAGATTGAATTTTAGCTTTCAATTTTTTAACATCAATTACTTGCTGATAGTTCTTTATTTCAGATTGAACTTCTTCAGACAGATTAATTGTGTAAGCAGTAACTGATGAGACAATAGTTAAGCTTAATAGCAATTCAAGGGTAGTAATACCGATTTGCTTGTGCATAAATACCTCTAATTATTTTTAATTCGATAAACTAACTATCGGTAAAATAATGAGAAGCTTTAATCTAGGAACTCCATTTATTTAAATTTACTGGGCAGACAGTCTCAAGATATCCCCATGCTGCTCCATGCGAAACTGCCCAATCACATTCATCCCAAGCAAGAAAGTATCATTGCTCATACCCTTGTTGTACGATATTTTTACATTTCGTAGCTTAAATTGCCCAATCGTTAATTCAGATGCCGTTGCTTCACAAACTTCTACAGTGCCATTAGCAGTATTTCTTTTACTGGGTTTACAAGCATTTATTCCTGCGTGCTTAGCAAAGCTTTCAGGTACAGCAACGTCTGTAGCGCCTGTATCCACCATAAAATATACAGGGAACTGATTGATGGTTCCTTCCACTTCATAGTGTCCACGGTATCTTTGCAAATCTAAAGAGCCAGAACCCTCAACGCCATTACCCCCGACATCAGAAATCTCGCCAAGTGAAGTCTTGATTGATAGCATCGCATCTGCAGGACTGCGTCCAAATGACATTAGTCGCAGATGGGTAACTTGGCTATTTTTAATTTCAATTTGCTGTGTTGCGTTGATTCCAACGCCGCTAACAAAGCCCTTATGCCAATTACACCATTCTTCTCCAGATTGTATTGCCAAACGGTAATTTCCGACGGGAAGATTAATTTGAGTGAATTTATTTGGGTGCAAGAATACTGCTCCAAAAGCTTGTTCTGTTTCTAGCTTGTAAAATATAATCAGCACCGCATAAATATGCTCGTTATTAGCATGTAATCTTGCATGCAATTTGGCATCAGATTCATTAGGTATAAATTTGAACTTACTACCGTGCTCTGGAAACGTTGTGCCACACTGGTCTTGCGAACTAGGCGCATTTAATTCAACCCGAATTTTCTCTACTTTATCTTTTGCAATTGCTATTTTGCTAGCAAAAACTTGTTGGTAAGCTTGTTTAAATCTTGCTGGCAAAGTCTCTTTTGTAGCATAACTAAAAAACCAAACCCAAAATCCAATCACTAAAAGCAAGACGAACCAAGTGAACACTTTGCCGCCTTGTAATTTACTCAATTTTATTTTTAGCATACACAATCAATGATAATTGCTTAGCGGCAACGACGGCGAGATTTGCCTTTGCATTCTTCAAACAGCAAAGTTTCCTCTTTCTCAATATAGTAGGCATCTGCATTCAGCATCACATAACGATTATCATGAATAATTGACGTGCTTATGAGTAGCTCAACGCCCGTTTCACCTGGGTTTTGCGCCTTATAAACATCGTAAGCGCCTGCTGCTGCAAGCGTGCCAACACCTGCAGAAGAAAATGAGAATGATTTTAATGCATCACGTAGCACCCAAAATCCCGCCACGCCCGCAGTTGCCACACCAGGCTTATAACCAAAATCCGAAGGGTTAAATGACGCTGCATGTCTTAGTAATTGCGTTTCGTAGCCAATCTCAATCGCACCTTCTTTTTTAGCCAAAACCACAAAGCCAGCATCAATCAGCCCAGCAATCATGTATTTTCGAAATGCGAGGTTAAATTCTGTCGTAGCGTTATCTGCCACATACACGGGTTTATCTTTGGTATGGCTCTGTTTATCGAGCGCCAACCTCGTCTGCTCAACAGCATCAGCAGCTATCATGCCCCAATGTTGCGCAGCCATTACTTTCTTTTGCTTAGTCTGCGAAAAATTTTCAGCTTGCGGAATCGATGTTGCACAACCAACAGTGAACAAACCCATCGCAATCAACAACAATCCAAATAATCTCTTATGCATTTTTAATTCCTTCAATAATAAATTCATTGCTAGTCACTCACTATGGTAGAAATAGCCTCAATTGCATCAAGCGTTACATCTTCAGCCTCTGCAGGTGCAGTGATAATGTGCGGCGTAATTAACAAAATAAGTTCGCGCTTACTTTTATCTTCCGTCTTCCGCTTAAACAACTCTCCTAATAAGGGAATGTCACCTAAAAGTGGAACTTTTTGCTCTGTGTTGCTCGTGCTATGATCAATTAATCCACCAATCGCAATGGTTAAACCATCTTTTGCGACTACAGTGCCTTGAATATTTGAGGTCTGTACTGAATCCACATTAAAGTTTGTGACAGTATTCCCCACAGGCACTGGGATAGAGCTTGTTCCTCTGCGCAGTGAAGATGAGTCTTGCTGAATCAGTAAAGTAATCGTTTTATCCGCATTTATTTTTGGCATGATTTGTAAGGTATTACCGATGTTTCTAATTTCTGTCACTGGAATAACAGCTGGCGCACCAACTACAATGCCGTTGGTGCCACCTGCAACGGCATCAAAGCCTGTGGTAATCACTTGCTCTGTACCCACAAATACGCGTGCAGGCTTGTTGTTGGTTGCCAGTAAAATAGGTGAACTTAAGGTATTGATTTTATTATCTTCTTGTAATAACTGAATTCTGGCGCGAATTTTATCGTTCATAAACTGGTAAACAAACGTACCACCTTCTAAGGCAAAGTTACCTAAACCCAAAATATTTCTAACACCACCTGTTGCAATATCTCCACTGCGTGTCAAAGTTCCTGTACCGCCACCAGCCGTTGTATAAGGAGTAGTTTCTGAAATAGAATCTGGTTTAGTGTTATGGAGTGGGTTTCTATCCTGATCTGTGAGCGGCCCTTGCACCGACGTGCTATCAGGAATGTAGTCTATATCAAACGATTGACGATATTTATCACCGATTTCCAACGATAAAATCTTCATTTCTAATAAGACCTGCGGCGTTGGTCTATCCATATTTTTGATTAAATCGCCAATATCCTTCACTGCCAAGGTATCACTTGTGCGCAAAATAATTAAATTATGTTCACGGTTTACGGTAAGGTAGATTGGCTGCTCGGATTGTGAGAATCCCTTAAGCGCCTCTGCAGAAAGCGTACCCTCATTGCCTTTTTCAGTCATTCTAGAATCTAATTTGGATAATTGTTCTGAGGATAATTTTTCAGTAATCTCAACTACCCCTTCATTCTGCTCATTACTACCGCCTCCCCCGCCTCGATTGTTATTTTGTTGACGATTTGCACGTCTAGTAGCGTTCAAGCCTGTTGTGTTTCCCCCAACATTTCGTGTGGTTGCAGAAACAGCACCTGCAGCGCCAAAATTACCCATGGTGGTATCATCTTCAACACCTAGTGTTAATCTAATCCGATTGCCATAAAGGTCTCTAATGGCAGTTGCGACAATCACTGGGTTGGGATGCAAGATATTAAAAACCTTAATGACATCATCTCTATAGATAACCAAGTCGCCTTGGTATTCTTCTGTGGTCATGACACGATAAGTCCCGTTTGTTTTATCTTGGCGAAACCATAATCCTGCCGTTTTACATACCAGCTCTAACGCCTCTTTCACTGAAACATCTTGCAAAAACACTGAAATTTGCTTTTGGCTTGCAGCCTCAGTGGCAATAATGTTCACGTTAGAAACATCGGATAGCGCCCTGATCACATCTCCCATTCTTGTGCTTTTAAAGTCAAGTTTTCCGATCATGGCATCTTCTTTAATAGGCAACGACTTGACGCCTTGCTTAGACGTTTTTTTCGTAGCTACACTAGGTTTTTCTATACCATTTAATGATTCAGCTCTAATCGGTGCTTCATTGCTTAACAAAGTATCTTTTAACTTTACTGCATCCTCTGCTGACACAGCCAGCAATGGCAATGCCAGTAAAATATTGCAGATTATCTTGTTGTAAACCATGCGTTGTTTCATACACTTTCACCTTAAAATTACAAAAATGGATAGCTGGTTGCTATCGCACAATAATCACTTGATTCACTTGCCCCGATTGAACCTTGACTGAATTCGAATCTACTTTCAAAATTTTGATGACGGTATTTTGGCCGAGCGCTTGTAAGCCAATCTCTTCGCCTTCGCTCACCAAATACACGCCCGCGCCTTCAATCTCCAATAAAGCAACTGATTTCTTTGTGCCTTTATTTACAAAGCCCTTTACACGCATTTTGGGTACCGATTGCGCGCCATATCCTGGTATAAAACCTTGTTGTGCATTGGCTTTTTGCGCAGACTGAATACCCACTTCACCATACATTTTGTCACTGGTTGTAAATGGATCCCGCTGTAAAGCGCCATTCGCTCTCGGCTGCCCATATCCAGATGAAGCATCGGCCGCAATTACCGCGCTTGTGGCTAAACATAAGTAGCTTCCTAAAGCCATACATACTACTAAACAAAAATGATGGGATTTCAATGTCTTACCCTCTCGATACCAAAGAAAACAACGCTTGAAAAAATGCGTAATACACGAAACCTACAATACCGCCTATTATCAAAATTAATGCTGGCTCTATCATCGCCGCCATTCTCTTCACACCTGTTTGCAATTGATCTTCATAAAACGTGCCGACTTCTTGCAATACGAGGTCTAATGAGCCTGTCTTCTCACCAACCGAAGTCATTTGTGTCACTAATTCGGGAATTGCCGGATGTTTTAAACTGGAAGCCAAATCTCGACCAGACAGAATTTGTTCGGATGCCTGGAACAGTTTGTTTGAAATTAAACGGTTGGTAATCACTTTGCCACATATCTTCAGTGCGTCAAATGCGGTAATTCCGCTACGCAACATCATAGATAACGACCAAGTAAGCTCTGCCATGGCGCCATGCAACAGCAACTTACCAATAACGGGGATTTTTAACGTACATGCATCTATTTTTAAACGCCCTTCTGGTGTTTGATAGGCCATCACTAAAAAAATGATGGCAAAAATAAATGCCGCAACAAAATAAAGCCCATATTTAAGCGCAAAGTCTGAGGCATCAATTAAGAACTGCGTTGATGGCGGTAGCGTTTTGCCCCGACCCAACAAGAACTTTGCAAACTTGGGAATAATAGAGGTCACTAAAAAAATCACCACGCCTGTGGCCGCCAAAACAACAACAACTGGGTAAATCATGGCATTAATGGTTTGCGCTCTTAATAGCGCTTTTTTTTCTAAATGTATTGCCAAACGGTTGGCCACAATATCTAATGAACCCGTACTCTCTCCTGCAATCATCAAGTTGGTGCTCAGTGTAGGGAACACGTCGCTGTGCTTATCCATCGCCTTTGATAGAGGACTACCGTTCTCGATGTCGGTCAACATGTCACCAATCACCAATTTCAATCGCCCGCTGGAAACTTGCGTTTGAGAAAGCTGCAGCGCTTGTAACACTGGCAAGCCTGCGCGCAACATAAATGACAACTGTTTAAAGAAAAAGACCATTTGCGTTCTTGAAACAGAGCGGTATTTGTTTAAACTAGATAAATCAAACTCTTTCGATAAGCCGCCTGCAGACTTACTTTCATCGTTAATCTTAACGACAAACAGACCTTGCTCTCGCAAAATAGCGGTGGCCATCGCCAAGTCTAACGCTTGAATGTTGCCTTTTCTTTCGCTACCACCGCTATTAATAGCGGTATATTTAAACTTTGCCATCGCTAAAGTCGCTTCACTGCCACAGTTTCAAGTTCAGAAATCGTGGTAATGCCCGCTAATACTTTTGCAGCGCCATCTGCCCACATACGTCTTAAGCGTTTGCCAGCGCGCGCCTCTAATTCTTCTTCTGAGCAACCTTTCGACACAAGTTTGCTTAACTCTTCATCAAACCAAAGTGTTTCAAATAAGCCCACTCGTCCTCGATAGCCTGTTCCTTGGCAAAAAGCACAACCTTTCGGCTCATAAATCTGCACCTCAGACTCCGTAGGCAAATCCAGCAAAACCTTTTCATCATGAGTCCCAGCGTGGTTAGTTTTACAATGTGTACATAGTTTGCGTACTAAGCGCTGTGCAATCACAGCATTCATCGTCGAGCCAATTAAGAATGGCTCGCAGCCGATATCTATTAAACGAGAAACTGTGCCTGCAGCCGTATTCGTGTGTAATGTGGAGAATACTAAATGTCCTGTCATGGCGGCTTTTAGCGCGGTATCAGCTGTTTCTTCATCACGAATCTCGCCCACCATCAGCACATCAGGGTCGTGCCGCAGTAAAGAACGCAAGGCACTAGCAAAACTCACTTTTGCGCCAGTTTGAATTTGCGACACCCCATCTATCACGTACTCGACGGGGTTCTCTACGGTCATAATGTTAATGTTTGGTGTGTTAATTTCGCGCAAAGCCGCAAACAAAGTCGTGGATTTTCCGCTTCCAGTTGGGCCTGTGAGTAAAATCATACCGAATGGTTTTCGAATCGCTTTATTGAACATGACCATGTCTTCTTCTGACATGCCAATCTTCTCCAAAGTTAAATCTTGTGCATCTTGCCCCAAAACCCGCATCGTTACTCGCTCACCAAGTCTGGTGGGTGCTGTAGCTACTCGCACGTTAAATTCTAAATCTATTGGCGGAGGTAAGTAATAGCTCATCCCGCCATCTTGTGGCTCGCGTTGCTCAGCAATGTCTAAATTGGCAAGCACTTTAACCCTCGAAATCAAGCCATTCGCTACTACTTCATCATGTGCACCATCAATCACAAAATCTAGCAATTTACCATCAACACGCAAACGCACGCGCAATCCAAACTCATCTTGCATTAAATGAATATCGGAAGATCTACGCAAAAAAGCTTCTTTAAATATACTATCCAGCAGACTAATCAAGTCCACTTCATCCCCTGCTGTTTTGGTAGTGGCAAGGCTGGTTGGTTGACCTATAAAAAACCGATTAATGGCAGCATTTAACGTACTAGGTTCCGCCATGACTATCCGTAATTGACCTCCCACAAGTCGCCTAATGGTCTCAATACTTACGCGGTCATCTGGGTCTGATGTTGCAAGTACAACGCCTTGCTCATCATGCATCAATGGCAGCAACCCCTTACGTTTTACTAAAGCCTGTGGTATTTTTTTTAGCACTTCAGCATCAGGATTGGCTTGTGCATGATCAACAAATTTCAGTCCGCGCATCTCAGCTGCTGCGCGATAAAATGCTGCAACAGGTAAGCGGTAATGTGCAGTGACTGCATCCAGCAGCTCAATGCGTTTTCGGCGGGCTTCGGTGCGTAAAATATTCAGCACATCCGCCTCTATCAGCCTTTGCTTAAGTGCAGCCTCAATAAGCTGTTCCGCACCTAATGCCATTACATTGCCACAATCATTTTTGTCGTAATTAGTTGGGGTATTCCCGGTGGCGGACTTTGAATCGCCACATCAATATCCAATTTAACAATAGTGGCTTGCCATGGCAGGCTACGCAAGGACTGCAAGAATTTTTGTAAATCAGTAAAATTTCCTTCAACACTGATACGTTGGAATGGACGCGGATTTTCAAGATCATTCACTAAACGATAAATCAGCTCACCTTCTTTAGGAATACCGCCACTGATTATTTTTCCAGCAACTACTGTTCCACCACTTTTACGCGCCTTTTTTCTGGCTTCTCTGTCGGCTCGTCTTTGTTGCCTTTTTGTAAGTCCAGATTTAGCAGGTTGATTTGTAGCTGCCCCATCCTTTTTCTGCACGAGATAAGGCACACTCTCAATCACTCGCACACCGGCAGCCCGTGCGGCTTCTGATATTTTTAGCACCATCTCTTGACTATTCGTCGGCGCAAGGTTTTTTTCAAGACTGGCTAAATCTAAAAGTGTATTTTCTGTCGCTTCTGTTACCGCCGCTAACTTATCTTTAAGCTCATCTATATCTTCATTGGGCTCTTCCGGGAAAACAGGGTTTTTAACTTTTTCTTGGTTTTTGGCTACAGTCTCCTGTAAAACGCCCATTTCTTTAAGTTTTGGAATAACCCGAAATAGCCCATAACTTCCACCCACAAACGTAGCGACCACAATAAATATCAATATCTGTTCACGGTTACTTATTTTCTCAATCGCCATTATTTTGCCCCTGTAGGTTGAGTAACTACACTTGCAGGAACTGTCGCGCCGGGTAATTGCTTGACCGCATTCCAAGCTGCATCATCCAATGCTGTGGCACTAAAGTTAATTGAATAACCAAGCAAGCCCAGTCGGCCAGTTTGCGTACCCACAGTGATATCTTTTAGCTTGAAGTCTAATGGCTGTACCGCTACCTGAAAGGTCTTAATAAATTCTTGTGCAGACTTTTCATTCAACGACCAAGCATTTACCGTAAAGCCATAAATTGAATCTTCTGCAATACGATCAATCACGACATCTTCTGACACAGAGCGAGCCAGCTCGCTTAAAAACGAAATGACAGTTTGATTGCGTTTAGGCAAATCGACAGAAAGTAAACTCACCGCCGAATCTGCTTCCAACTTGTCCTCTTGCAGCCCTTTTATCGCATCTTTGGTCTTTTTTACCTCATCTACCTTAGCTTGTAGCCTAGCAATTGCATCGTTGATTGTTTTGAGTTCTTTATTAACTTTTTCATTTTCTGATTCAATCATCCCTTGCCGCACTTGTAGCCCTAACTCAGCAAATCCTAAGGTTGCCAGCAAAGCTATGCCGCCCAGCATGGCACGCACGCCCAACCGTTGTGTCAAACTTGGTTGCGGGTTGCTTACTGGCACGCCCGCCACAAGCGGCGCACCTTTCAACTTCATCACATGGCGCGCGGCACCAAGCATGCCAGCACTGACAAATTGAGCAGGTCTTGAGATTGTTTTAATTGCTTGTTGCGTAAGCTGTTCGAGGCTTGTGTTGGTATAACTAATGTCAATGTCATTTCTGGCACTCGAGTCGGCATACCAAATCGTATCAAACTCAACATCTTCTAGCGTATGGTAGATTTCTGTCAAATTAGGCAAGGTATCTGGCAAAGTATTGGCATGCACATACAAATTTTTGATATGGCTACCTGAAATTTGCACCCCAGCAATCACCGAGTCATAAACCTCTAGCAATAATTGCTGCTTGCCTGCTTTGTGCGCAATGTCTAAATTGGCGATAGCGCACCCAGCAAGTGGGTAAAGATTTTCCAGCTTAAGGGCTTGCGCTGTAAAGGCAGCCTGCCACTGCCGTAATAAAGTTTGATTCATCGCGCAGGCTAGCCATTGGTACTGCGCATTGTCAGCCTTGTCTCCAACCACACTCGCCGCCTGCACAGCCCATCCGCACTTAATCTCATCGCCCAAAGCTTGAAACCACGCCAGCCTTTCTAAGCCTCTTTGCAATTGGGCTTGCGTCACATAGCGCAAATCTATGGCTATTTCGCCAAAGCGTTTATAAACAAAGGTTTCAGATTGATTGGCGCTACTGTTGATATAAGCTTGCTGGCTAACGACATCTTCCACTTGTTCTGGCGTTAGGTAGCCCAGCAAGACAAAAAACCTACCAATGCTTAAAGTGCTTAAATGTTGCGCAAAAAGCGGCTCCAACTCCCAATTGACTGACTCTGCCAATTGTGTGGGGGCTAATTTGTTTTTGGGTGGAATGGGCAAATCGATCATTGCCAGCATCACAGATGGGGTGAGCAATACAGCCAACTTGCCAGTCCAACCTTGCTTGCGCATGTAAGCAACCACCTCAGCTACCGCCAATTTATAATCTGGATTGTCTGAGCTGGTTTCAAGCGTGACTGCGACATTATCACTGTTACGCGCCACCACTGCCGCGCGCAGGCCAGTGTAATCTGCTTCGCACACCAGCACAGAGCTTGCGCGTTGATTAAACGGCAATTTTTCGAGCAAATCATTTAATTGCATGCAGAGGTGTTCCTAAGGTAAATTCCAAGTAATAGTGACTTGAGGGGTGTTATGCGTTAGGGTGAAGTAGACTGGGCTATGTTCTATATTGCCGCCATTACAATCACCGTCATAAACAACATCATTTGTATAATTAGCTGTTGCTACAGGCAGATTATCGTTCTGTGTACACCAAACGACCGCCGCAAATCGCCCTATTGGTAGCCCTGCAAGAGTAACGGTTTGAGCCGGCGCCATTGTCAATCCGTTGGTTAAAATGAACGTAGTATCAGCAGCTATATCATCTATATCATTAAAGTCAGCAACGTTGTCCCCATTATCTGCATAGCGATAAATTTTTAGTTGTAATTGGTGAGGAAGGCCAGCTATTTGAGTAGGAATATCATTAGGCGGCGTGCTAACACCATCTACTGCTCGATTGAAATTAATATTAAACGTAATGGGAGTTGCACCTAGCGTCCATTCATTTTGATTCACCATATTTAAGTTATTCGCTGGGTAATCTTGCGCGGTATCCCTACCTCCGGCATTTCTATCACTACCCAAACTTTGTATACGTAAATCGTCTATATCATCTAAATTGGCAAGGTTTGCTGGTGTGGTAACAATATTCCAATCAAAATCACACGCATCGCCAGTGATTTGGTTAAACCAACCATCGCCATAAAAACTGCTACCTGCGGTATATAGATACGGCCCATGCCAGCCTCCACTTACCGTGTTTGTGTAATCTACAGGGGGGGCTGCTAATATGTAGTTTGGAATCGCAATCTCTGCAAAAGCGGGTTGCTGAATGGTGATGTCCGCCGTACCTGGATTATTATCATGGTCAAAAGGACATGGCGTGTCATCGATAAAGTCGTCGTCGTTATCAAACTGCACATTTTGCTCAATCAACTCAGATATACTCAGTGGCAAGCGCCCCATGTCCGCCACGTAGCCAGCCACATACGGTGAACCGTTTAAATTTAAATTTGGCTCACCAATGATGGCTTTGCGTATAGCATCCCAGCGCGCCTCTGTTTCATCTTGGCGCTTCCAATCGCCGTCATCTATCAAGAGGGTTGTTCCTGCTAATGTCAATACACCCAGCAAGGCAATCACCACCAGTAGTTCCAGCATGGTAAAGCCAGCCGATTTATGGCGTCTTGGCTTTATTGAGGGTGATGGTTCATTTAAAGCCAAAAAACGCAAAAAACTATGACGCGCTTGGGCGACACGGTTTGCTTTTGGTTTTAAATCAAACATCACAAACATCTATAGTTATACAATCATTTTGTTATAGGCATATTTTCTTGCCTAGCTACTTTTGGCTAAGCAAATTTTTCGACCAAGTAAATCGGTAAAGAGACAGCGCCATTACTGACGCCGCCTCTTACTTTTTTATTATTGACTTACTAACCTTTGCCTTAATGGCTTAGGTTAATTAGTTTGCTGGGTTCATATCAGCAATGCTTTCGTCGATCATACGACCTGCGGTATCTACAACAGCCAATAGACGTGGTTTTTCGAACAGCTCGGCTGCCGAAACGTTGTTATCTACTGGAGATACAGAGTCAGAACCTGCGTGGAACAAAGCGATGTAACGTGCATAGTTCACATTCGGATTGATGGTTTTGCTGACAAAAGTCGGTGCTGTCGAGATAGCCACTGAAGAACCGCTAGTGCTATGCGCCGCATCGTGACCGAAGCCCAAAGCGATTACCAAGTTACATTGGGTAGACTCTAAAGAGTCATTGATGATGTTTTGACGTTCGCCATCAGCAGCAGCAACCGCTGTAGCACCATCAAGTTTAGTTGCTGCCATTGGAATAGCATTCACAGAACAAGCAGCTGTACCAAATGTCGGCAATACAGCAAAGTTGGTGGCTGCATCAATGTCAGTCTCTGCAGCATCAGTTAAAGCAGCGCCTTCGTTATGTTGCAAGTTTGGCTCAATACCTGCAGTTGTAGTTGCAACCGTACGAATTTGAAGCGCGCCTACACCTACACCTTCAAATGCTTGATCTAACAAATTACGGAAATCGTTAGGAGCAGCTGAAACTGCTAACGGCAAGTTTGAGAATGCGGCGGTAGTCTCTGCTGCCAAGAATGCAGGAGCTGCACCAGCTGTTGTCACCAAACTATCCCATTGGTCAGGGTAGTTTTGTGTCACAGCACGGAAGTTACGAATAGCACGATCTGCACCTGAAGTGTTGTTAGCGGTTGCGACGGCTTGTGCGTTATCGCCAATGCCCTCATAAGCCACTAAAGCACCTACTGATAAAATTGCAAGTAATGTAATAACGACTAATAACTCTAAAAGCGTGAAACCCTTTTGTTTTTTTGCAAACATCGGGCCTTTTTGTGTAAATATAAGTTTCATGGCACTTCTCCTAATTGTTTTATGTGTTTAAGTATGTTGGGCTTGATGCTTGCCATACTCCCTTCCATGCAGTCTGGTTTTTGCCACTTGGGTTAAGTGGCATCGACCGGTCAACGTGTAAAATAATGTTCTACTGCGTTGTTAACATGTGTGCACATATTAAGGGTGAGGTGTTACTGTCTGATACATATCCTATCCCGAATATGCTTGGGAAGTGTTCCCGAGTTTATTTGGGAAATATGCCTGACGCGCTTAGTCGACAAGGTTTGCATTTGGATTTAAATCTGCCGCACCTTGTTATCCGCACTTTGTTTTCCACCCTTTACTTCTGCGGGATTCTCTTCTTAATGGGTCGCGCGATGCTTAGAACATCTAGATAATCTTGCCAGTATTTAAATGGCATTGCTTCTAGCTCACCTTTGAAATTGCCTGGGTGCACAATCAGTGTGCGATTCAAATGTTTAACGGCTGCCGCTTCATCACCATTAAGTTTAAGCAGCAACACGTGCTGATAGGCAACGCGGCGCATTGGCCTGAACCTCATGGCAGATTCACTTAGCCAAAGCTTGTCCTCAATATGGCTAGGATTTACCGCCATCGAAAGGGTGTACATCAACTCGGCATAGGGCGAAAGCAGGGAGTAGCTGTGTATCCAGTCAAGCTGTTCGTCTTGTTCGTTAGATTCTTGCCCGACAACACCCATTACTACATTTTCTAGCTTTATGTTCGCAACCATCATGGTGCCTAAGTTGACCGCGCCCAGCGCCATGAAAACCACTAATACAGTGCACGCAAATACATGCCCAAAGCGCTCAGCCAATCTGCGCGCAGTTTTAGACAGGTTAATCGTGCATAATTTTTCATCGCCCGCACCCAGCAAGAAGGCCACAACACATGAAAAATAGGCAAACCAAAGCGGATATTCGAGCATGCTGTGTATGCCAAGTACGCCCAGTAGTGCGATTAACCACCATGTTTCTAAATTTAATGCGTGCCACTTAAAGCCACGTAGCCAAGCAAATAAACCCACGAAAACCAGCAAGAACCCACCAATCCCCATCTCCGCAAGCAAGTGTAAAAATAGATTGTGTGCATTCTCAAAAATGCGCTTACTGGCTAGCGTTGATGGCATATCTGCCAGTAAAAACGTCTCTGCCCGTATTTGGCCTGCACCTATGCCCAGCCATGGTGATTGCCAGAATAAACGCAAACTATCGTACCAAATCTGCATGCGTGCTGATACGCTGGTTGGGCTAGCAAGCTCTACTGCACGCTCGGTGGGCAGCATTACCAACTCGTCTGAAAGCCCGTAATGAATCAACAATTGCGCTATTGCAAACGCGGGCAGTAGCAACAGACTTGCACGTAACAAGCGGCGCATGGCCTTAGAGCCTGTGCCTTGCTTCATAGCATTCACTTGCAACATAATCGCTAAAACAACTGTTGATGCCAGATATAACCAAGAACTGCGAGACCCTGTGAAAGATAACATAACTAAAAATAGGGCGAGGAAAATAGAAAATAGCTTGAGTGAGAATTTGCCTTTGGCATATAAATACAACAACGATATTGTTGCCAATGCAATAAAGTCAGCAAAGTGGTTAGCTTGCGCAATCGCACCATAACTTGAATAATTGGGGATAAATGACGTAACTATGCCGCTACGTATTGCAAACTGCAACGCGACAATGACCACGTTAATCATGCCTCCAATCACCATACACCAAGCAAGCGTGGTGGCTATTTTCTCCCAACCCAGCGCGCGACGTAGATAGCTACCAAGTACCATCAAGAAAAACATTAACGCCATATAAGAAAACACCAATAGCGCGTATTGTGTGGAATGCAACATGTTTAACATCCACTGCATACCAAGAATCGCCACTAGGCCTAGCATAACCAAAGCGATTTGTGGAATTTGCACGGGCTGCCATGACCCTTGTTTTAACAAGGCTGAAAGTGACAGTAACCCCAGTACAGCAGCAACCCATTCGGCATAAAAAGAAGGAATGGGTTGCTGATGATAGATATTTACAAAGGGTAACAAAAACATTAACCCAACTATCCAAAGACTTAGCTTTGACGACGTAAGGAAGGGAGTAATTTTTTTAAGCATTAAGTTACCAATTCAAATATAAAGTTAATTTTTGGTTGCTTGCCAACGGCATTATTTATGCTAGGAATAAATATTAACGTGACAACCATGCCACCACAGGAAAGTAGAATGGTCGCCAAGCATCTGCACGCAATAACAGAAGCGTCGCCAAAAGGCCAAAGCCAATTGCGGCCGACTCAATATAAAAACTGGGAATTAATGCAGGAATTGGCACGGATGGCACAAACAATATTGCTACCATCATTAAGGCAAACGTAAGTGTAATTAATGCGTAAATGCCATTTTTTTGCAAACCAGCGTACAACGACTTTGAGCAAAAATTGCCGCCATATGGCAATGTGGTATTTACATGGCTATTCATTCAATAGTTATTCACAATTTTATTAAAAAAATTGCTGCCATTACTTTACGCGTGTACTTGTAATGGCAGCACTCAATTTCAACTTTGGAGTATTAAATTGAAGAATCAATATTAGTTGAGTTACTGTTGAATGCCTTGTTCTTTTGTCCCGAAAAGCGTTGGGAGTTTTTCCCGAATGTGCGGTGCTAATTTTCAATAAGGCCGTAGCGCATGGCAAGCCTAAGCATCTCTATCGGGCTATTTACATTGAGTTTTTGCTTAATCATTGAATGATAGTTGGCAACGGTTTTTTGGCTAACTTTAAGGCGCTCGCCTACCACATCAGTCGTAAGACCGTCGGCAAGTAGCCTAAACACTTCAAACTCGCGCGCAGATAATAGATTCAGCGGGTGAGCATCACCAGCCATATTTTGCAAGGCAATTTTTTTTGCAATTTCAGCACTTAAGTACATATTACCTTGTGCAACTTCTTGTATGGCTGCTATTAAATCATTATATGCGCCTGTTTTAGTCACGTAACCTTTAATGCCTGCCTTAATGACTTGTGTAGCAAAAGTAGCGTTATCATGCATTGAAAAAATAACGATTTTTGATTTTGGGTGACGCCCTAAAATACGTCTTGCAGATTCTAACCCCCCCATACCTGGCATTGATAAATCCATCACAAGTACATCGACTTTTGATGGGTCGTAAAGCTGATATGCTATTTCTCCACTCTCTGCCTCGCATATTACTTGCATATCAACCTGATATTCGATTAATCGGCATAGCCCAGCACGCACTACCGCGTGGTCATCTACCAACATAATTTTGATTGTTTCTTTACTCATTTTTTTAACCCTATATTATTAATGGTAGCCTCGCCACTAAACTGGTGCCTGTACCTATTGCACTATCTAACTCTAACTCACCACCTAGGCCTTTTAAGCGTTCGCGCATGCCCGTTAAACCGTAGCCTGGAGTTATTTGTGTAGTTTCAAAACCAACTCCGTCGTCTTCTATCATCAAAACCAAAGTATCTGGCTCTTGTAGTATGCCAATGTTGATTTTGCTAGCCTCGGCATAGCGAGCAATATTGGTCAAACTTTCTTGTATGAAACGATACGCTGTGATTGAAATATCTTCTGGCAGATCTTTTAACTCGCCAGATATGTCTAGCGAACAATCAACACCTTTCAATTTGGTTTGCCAAGAACCAACTAAATCTTCTATGGCAGTTTTTAAACCTAACTTATCAATGGCATCAGGCCGTAGTTTTTCCAGAATCTGATGCGTGATACCCATCATGTTTTTACTTACATTTAAAATTGCTTTTGCGCTTAATCTTAAGTTTTGAATATTGGTCTCATTAATCTCTTTGTAATTTAAAATTGCCTGCGCATCAATGTGAATAGCTGTGATGCTTTGGCCAATCTCGTCGTGTAAATCGCGGGCTAAACTTTTACGCTCATCTTCTTCTAGATTAATGATTTGGCGCGATAGACCAATGTTACGTTTTACACTTTGCTCTAATGTTTGCGCCATATGATTAAACTTAAGCGCAATACTCGATAACTCAGGCAAATCAAAATGTGGCAATCTTGTTTCTAACTTACCTCGCTCTAAATCGGTTAACGCCGTCAAAATTCGACTGATTGGTTTTAATGATCTGTCTATTGCAATATAAACCACGCTAGTAACCGCAATGAAAAAAATGAAGACTAAGGCCAATATATCCTGAGTGTCATCCCAAGTTTCTTCAATTTCATACAAGGGGTCTGGCGTAACAGTTAATCGACCAATCAATCGACCACCAAAATAAACATCGCGATGCATATCATTTAATGGTGTTGTCGTCATGAGGCTGACAAACCAATCTGGACTCATACGCTCTCGCGCATGATTTTTATCGACTTGATTGGTATCAAGCAATCGTCCAGACACATCAAAAAATTCAATTCGCAAATGCCTTATATGGCTTAGAGTAGACAGATCAAAAGTAGTCGCACTTGGTACGCCAAACATTTTTGCTGACAGTGACAATATTTCTCTATCTAGTAAATGCAATGCGAGACTTGAAGTAGATGCAATTTCAGCCCGCACGTTATCACGAGCGTTTTGCAACATAAACCATGCACCAATAACCATCATGATGATTAACAAACAAGTAATCATCATGTTTAATCTATTTTTTAAACTCATTACTATCTTAAATCTCATAAAAAATTATAGTGCTATAAATCCATTAAGTATTGGGAAAATCTCCTGATATGTGTGTGTGATGTCTAATATAAGCTTCAAAGATTATTGTTTATTGTGTTAAGAAAGTGCTCTGAATTTTGCGTAAATATCGGTTAATAATTACTGCAGAATCACTTCTACAAACTGAATGCTAACCTCATTTAATGTCTACTATCTAAATAAATGGAGCTTACTTAACAATGTTTAATAAACTAGCCTATTACACTTGCTCTCGACTACTACCTTTCGCCACCACTTTAATATCGCCTCCAAATACTAATAAACGACGCAAATCCACGCGAGCCACATTTTAATCAACAACCAATATGACGCAAATTTTTGTAATCATGACGCCACCTTAAAATTAATTGGCAAACTCACCTTAATTGATACCCCCAAACCCAAATGCGAACTCAACATAAATAACCCTCCCAATCCCTCAACACGGTCTTTCATGCCTGATAGACCAAACCCTTCGAATATTTGAGATTTATCGAAACCATGACCATCATCTTTAATTAATATTGATAATAGTTGTTCTTTTGAATCAATTTTAATTATGACTTGGCGCGCACTGGCGTGTTTGGAAATGTTGGTCAAACATTCTTGAACAATACGATAAGCAGTAATTGCAACCGTTTCATTCAAATTATTTAGCTCATTGGAAACGCTGATGATAAGACTAATGCCACGGTTATGCTGTCGCCAAGTATCTATTAACTCATCCATAGCAGCCTGTAAACCTAACTCATAAAGTATTCCAGGTCTTAAGCGCTGCTGCACCTCGCGCACTATTCCCATCACCTGCTTAGCCAATACACTGATTGCAATTGCGTTGACGCGTGTACAAGCGATTTTTTTTGCTTTTAAAATTGCTGAAGCATCAATATTGATTGCAGTTAAATGCTGCCCAATTTCATCATTCAAGTCTTGGGCAATATTTTTACGCTCCTCATCTTGTAGTCGAATAATTTGGTACGTCAAATTAGAGCTATTTATCATGCTACTTTCTAAAGTTTGCGCCATCGCATTAAATTTACTGTTGATATTCGACAGTTCAGGAAGTGAAATTGGTGGCAAACGTGTATCCAGATGACCATTTTCTAACTGTGTAAGCGCGCTAAGTACTTTATCTAAAGGGTTTAAGGCCCGATCTACCGCCCTATATACCAAACCATTCAGCACAATGAAAAATAGTAAACCAAGACTCAGAAAGCCTATGGAGGCGTTCCAAATTTCAGCGATTTCATAAGAAGGATCAGGCGTAATCACAAGCTCACCAAGTACGCGACTATTGACGATAACGGCACGATGCGTTTCTTTTAACGATGAATAAACACTGCTCATCACCTTTTTAAACCACCAAGGAGGCGAATGGTTTTCTAAAACGCCAATTGGACGATTACTATCTCGCAAGCGGCCAAATTTATCAAAGAACTCAATCTTTAAATGACGCACATTATCTAAATTTTGCAGTCGAAAAATGGTAGTTTTATTTCTTTCTTCAACACTAGTCCACATACAATCTGTTGTGTAATGTAAAATTTGAGTATCGAGCAAATGCAAGGCCAAAGCTGTATTCGAATCAACTTCGGCACGTACATCTTCACGAGCAATATCAATCATCATCCATGCACCTATTAACATCACTAAAGCCAACATTAATGTGATGATTAAATTGATTCGAACTTTTAAATTCATATTTGCAGCATTCAACTTACGTAGTTAGGGCAATTCGGCATGGCTTTATCAGGTCACTTAAGACTAGCTACTTAATTACCACGCGATATTCATGCCAGCTTGGCTTAAAAATGCCAATCTATTTACATGATTGATTAAAAATGAATTTTTTGTTTAATGGTGAATAACATCATACTAATATTGGTTGTAAGCAACCAAATTGGCGGTTGCATACAGCCATATTATTCATTAAAATCAATATGTTATTGACTTTCTTTTCCAATTTTGTTAGAGTATGAACAATCGAAATTTAAAGTAATTTTGGTTTTTTATTTGCTTAAGGAGTTTGAAATGAACAAGAAAATATTAGCAATAGCTTTGGCGTCTGTCTTTGTAAGCACGTTGGCTTATGCTGGTCCTAAACACGTAGGAAAAATGGAAAACTGTATGAAGGCCGCTCTAGCTAAACATCCAGGCGAGGTGTTAACGCTTGAAGCTGAAATTAGTGAAGGTAGAGCACAATACGAGTTTGACATTAAAGACAAAGACGGCAAAGAATGGGAAGTTGAATGCTTAGCCAAAACCGGCAAGGTCATCGAAGAAGAGCAAGAAGTTGCTAATGCTGATGACCCAGCGTTTAAGGCCAAAGCAAAGATTACTCAGGAAGAAGCTAAAAAAACTGCACTTGCTAAATATCCTGGTGAAGTTGTAGATTCAGAGTTTTCTATCGAGTCCGATGGTAGCCCATCTTACGAGTTCGACATCAAAACTGCCGATGGTAAAGAAATGGAAGTGGAAATTGATGCGGCGACTGGTAAGCTTGAAGAAAATCCGGAAGAAGAAATCTATCAGATTGGCATTGAGCAGTAATACGTTTTTGTTTAAAAAAAGCACCTTAACAGGTGCTTTTTTATTATCATTTTTTAGTACAAATAAAAACACCTCGCCGAAGCGAGGTGTTTAAGTTGCTTGTACCTAACTATTAATTAATTGCTAATTATAGTTTAAATACGTTTAATGCACCGCCGCCAGGAGCAGCGTTGTATTTAACAAGTTCAGCATAACCACCAGCAGCACCAAGTGCGTCTGTTGGATTAGTCATACCAAGGTTCA
>JBEBJI010000077.1:0-1090 GCA_040079935.1 Methylotenera sp. | reverse complement strand
CTGCTTTTTAACGCCCGAAGAATCGATGCGCATTCAAAAAGTGTTGAATAGCGATATTGTGATGATTTTTGACGAATGCACGCCCTACCCCGCCACGCATATTGAGGCAAAAAAATCGATGGAGCTGAGTTTGCGTTGGGCGAAGCGCAGTAAAGACGCACATCATGGCAATACAAATGCTTTATTCGGCATCATCCAAGGCGGAATGTTTGAAGATTTACGTGATATTTCGCTCAATGGCTTGGTCGACATTGATTTTGACGGCTTTGCGATTGGCGGCTTATCAGTTGGCGAGCCAAAAGAAGATATGTTGCGTATTTTGGCGCACACCGCGCCAAAAATGCCGCAAGATAAACCGCGTTATTTAATGGGTGTTGGCACGCCAGAAGATTTAATTGACGCGGTTTCGCAAGGTATCGACATGTTCGATTGCGTGATGCCGACGCGCAACGCGCGCAATGGCTGGCTGTTCACCCAATATGGCGATATTAAAATTAAAAATGCAAGTTATAAGCAAGATTTAAAACCTCTGGACGCCGATTGCAGTTGCTACACTTGCCAAAATTTCACCCGCGCATATTTGCACCATTTGCACAAAGTGGGCGAGATTTTAGGCGCGCAACTCAACACCATCCACAATCTGCATTATTACCAATTTTTAATGCAAGGCATGCGTAGCGCGATTGAAGCAGGTGAGTTTGAAGCATTTAAAAAAGAATTTGCAACAAAACGTGCGCAAATAAACGCTTAAAACACATGCTCTGAAAGGCGCATGGGTACTGCCACGCAGAGCATGCACTGGAGTGCTTTAATTCAGCGGCATGTGCATAAAATGTAGCCTATTGAATGTTTTTTGATATACGTTTGCGTGTGGCTAACATACTAGCAATGAAAAAACTTACTAAAATCACACCCCATGTAAAGAATACATTTTCAAGAAATATCCCAAACCCCCGCCCTCTGATGTAACCAATTAAATATTGCAGACCAAACGTCATAAATAATATAGCAGATAGATACAGCGTCCCCATCAAGGCATGCCAGCGCGTCCATATGCTAACCAATCTGCTAATGAGAAACACGGTAATAA
>JBEBJI010000030.1:0-22708 GCA_040079935.1 Methylotenera sp. | reverse complement strand
ACCAAAAGCGCCACGCAAAGCGCCGAACTGGAAAAAAGACGCAACTTCAACACCAGCTGACGCGCCCTTAGTAATGGTTGAAACTAAAAACTAAAAACATTTTTGAGTCAATTAAAAAGCCCGTCTTGTTTATACAAGTCGGGCTTTTTGTTTAATCTTTAGTTAATAATACTTTTCAGCCTAAAATAGATGCCCAGTAACCCATATGGATATTGCCTCACAGAGCATATATTTGTAATATTTTTAGTCTTAACTTCGCAAATAATGCACTAACGCAAACCCAAGCGCAGTCATGACTAAACTACCCACCACATGGCTAGATATATGCACTGCAGTCCAAGCATATTGCTGCTTTTGTAGGAAGTTAAACGCTTCTGCCGAGAATGCAGAAAAAGTGGTTAATCCGCCTAAAAAGCCGGTCATCACAAATAAACGCAATTCATTTTGATTTGGCGTTGCTATAAAATAGGCCATCGCCATGCCCATGAGTAAACCGCCGCCTAGATTAGCAACTAGCGTGCCTAAAGGTAAAATTGAAGCGTTTAGCGCAATGCCCAAACCCCAACGCACCCATGCACCCAAAGCCGCCCCACCACCTACAGCTAGCCACTGCATTGTTACAAATCGTGTTGTTGCCATATTCTCTCCCGCCTTCAAAAAAATCGTAAAAACAATCTATAATACAAATATACCATTGAAATCTTAGCGAGAATAATTTGCGCGTTTTATTTGCCACTTCCGAAGCTTATCCATTGATTAAAACGGGCGGACTTGCCGACGTGAGCGGCGCCCTGCCTAAGGCAATTAGCCAATTAAAGCAGTTTAGCGGCGATATTAAAATATTAATTCCTGGCTATAACGCAGTATTGGCCAAGCTTAAAAACATACAAACCATTGCTCACCTTACTGTGCTTGGACAAGCTTGCACCTTGCTTACAGGCAAGATGCCAGATAGCGGGATGGATGTCATCGCAATTCAAAATACCGAATTATATGAGCGCACTGGCGGGCCATACAGCGATGAAAATGGCATCGATTGGGAAGATAACGCATTGCGCTTTGGCGTGCTTTCTCGCGTGGCGAGTTTGTTATGCAGTGCGCAGAGTCCAATGCCAGCTTGGATTCCAGACCTGATTCAATGTAACGATTGGCAAACTGGATTAGCGCCCGCTTATATGAAGCTGGTAGATAACGCTAAAACCAAATCTATTTTAAGCATTCACAATCTGGCGTTTCAAGGTTGCTTTGCCGCGAGCTGGCTTGAAATGCTAGAGCTGCCAGCCGAAAGCTTTCAAATAAACGGTTTTGAATATTATGGCCAAATTTCATTTTTAAAAGCCGGACTTTTTTATGCTGATGCATTAAGTACGGTTAGCCCAACTTACGCGCAAGAAATTCAAACAAAACAATTCGGCTTTGGGTTAGAAGGCTTATTGAAAACGCGTCGAGACGACTTAACAGGTATTTTAAACGGTATTGATACCCATGAATGGAACCCAGCCAGCGACGTGCATTTAAGCAAAAATTACAGTGATAAACGTATTACTGGTAAAAAAACCGTAAAACATGCGCTACAACAACAATTAGGGCTTCAAATTGATGCCGATGCACCTTTATTGGGCGTGGTAAGTCGCCTGACTTATCAAAAAGGCTTGGATTTACTGCCTGATATGATGCCAAAACTAATTGAACCTAATAAATCAAACCCTCATGGTTGCCAGTTCGCTATTTTAGGGAGTGGCGACAAAGCGCTCGAATCTAGCTTTAATGCGCTGGCAGAGCGCTATCCAGAACAAGTAGCAATGAATACTGGCTATCACGAACATTTATCCCACAATATCATGGCAGGCTGCGATATGTTCATCATGCCATCGCGTTTTGAGCCGTGCGGTCTGAACCAGCTCTATGGCCTAGCTTACGGAACACCGCCTATTGTCTCGCTTACAGGCGGATTAGCGGACTCTGTGCAAGACACAAATGAGATGTCACTTAAAAACAACACCGCAACAGGTTTTGTGGTAAAGAATGTCAATAATGCGTCACTTTTGGTCACAATTGAACGCGCGATTAAAATTTGGCAAGATAAAAAAACGTGGCGGAAAATTCAAAGAAATGGCATGCAACGCAATATTAGCTGGGATTCCAGCGCGATTAGCTATTTAACACTATACGAAAAAACACTTTTAAATAATTAAAATGGAGTTGGCATGGATGATGCTTTATATTAATTGAGCTCTCCAAAGCTTACTCCTCCTCCCTAGGGGCGTGTACATTTTAAATGTCGCGCCTCTTTTTTTGCCTATCGTTTTGTTACTTAACTATAAAATGCTCACGGTAATATTTTAATTCATCAATTGACTCGTAAATATCGGCCAAGGCTTCATGCTTACTAGCCTTTTTAAACCCTGAGTAGATAGTTGGCTTCCAACGTCGCGCCAGCTCTTTAAACACGCTCACATCCAAGTTGCGATAATGAAAATAAGCTTCTAAATCAGGCATGTAGCGCGCCATAAAGCGTCTATCCTGGCAAATCGAATTACCGCACATCGGCGATTTTCCTGCAGGAACAAATTGCTTTAAATAGGCAATCATTTGCTCAGTAGCGGTTGCTTCATCCAAAGTTGAAGCTTTCACTTTGTCTATCAAGCCGCTACGTTTGTGTGTGCCTTGATTCCAAGCATCCATACCGTTTAGAACTTCATCAGACTGGTGAATGACCAATACAGGCGATTCGCCCAACACGTTCAATTCGGCATCGGTGACGACGACTGCTAACTCCAAAATACGGTCAGAATCGGGCAACAAACCACTCATTTCCATGTCCAGCCAAATTAAATTGTCGTTATTTTGATTGTTACTTACAGCTTCCATCATGATTTCCATTAAAATAAGGTTTACGCGCGCGCCAATTGAACCAAAACCGCGCAAATGCTTCAGAATAGCAACAGTTTACATTATTTTATTAGAGGCAGCATGGCATCAACGCTCACATTCATTTTTATCGCTTTATTAGTTTTAACCACGTTCACGCGCATTTGGCTGGGCTCGCGCCAAATTTCGCATGTGCAGGCCAATCGCGGCCAAGTACCCGCGGCTTTTGCAGAAAATATTTCGCTGGAAGCACACCAAAAAGCAGCCGATTATTCCTCTGCAAAAACCAAATTAGCATTATTTGAGACTGCCCTGCAAGCCTTACTGTTATTGGCTCTCACGCTAGGGGGTGGATTGCAACTCATAGACAATTTTTGGCAAAACATGCTGCCTAACCACGACATTATTCGCGGCGCACTGGTGATTTGCAGCGCCATGCTCGTTAGCAGCTTGATTGATTTACCATTTGAATATTATAAAACCTTTACAGTGGACGAAAAATTTGGCTTTAACAAAATGACCAAAGCCATGTTTTGGAGCGATTTAGTCAAACACAGCTTGGTAGGCTTGGCACTCGGCTTACCAATTTTATTCACCGCACTATGGCTAATGCAAGGCGCTGGCCAATATTGGTGGTTTTATTTGTGGGTGGTATGGAGCGTATTTAATATTATCATGCTGGCGGTTTACCCCACTTTTATCGCGCCGCTTTTTAACAAATTTACGCCGCTTGCCGACGAAAGCCTCAAAACGCGTATTGAAACACTTTTAACCAAATGTGGTTTCAAATCTCAAGGCCTATTTGTAATGGATGGCTCTGCGCGCAGCAGTCATGGAAATGCCTATTTTACTGGCTTTGGCAGTAGCAAACGTGTGGTATTTTTCGACACATTACTCAGCAGGCTAAATGGTGAAGAAATCGAAGCAGTACTTGCGCACGAGCTAGGTCATTTTAAGCATCATCACGTCATTAAACGCATTGTGCTGTTATTTTTTATGAGCCTTTTAGGTTTGGCTTTGCTTGGCTGGTTAACAAACCAAGCGTGGTTTTACAACGGCTTGGGTGTGGCTACGCCCAGCAATTACATGGCGTTGATTCTATTTTTATTGGTTTCTCCCGTGTTTCTATTTATATTGCGGCCGATTATGGCAAGCTATTCGCGTAAAAATGAATTTGAGGCAGATGATTACGCCGCCAAACATGCGGAAGCTAAACACTTAGTAGAAGCGCTGGTGAAACTTTATCGAGACAACGCCTCTACGCTAACGCCAGATCCGCTACATTCGGCGTTTTACGATTCACATCCGCCTGCCAGTATTCGCATTTCCAAGCTTGAAGCGTATACTAGTTAGTATGAAAATAGTATTTATTTTACTTTGTTTATTCAGCCTGAATGCAAGTGCCAATGCGCTGTTCGATAAAGCAGATGCGGTCGCTGGCAAAGCGCTGCACGAAAAAAATTGTACTAGTTGCCATGCCAGCAGTTACGGTGGCGATGGTTCAGCTATTTACACACGCGAATACCGCAAAGTGAATACCAGCAAAGGTTTGGTGGCGCAAGTGCGCGCTTGCAATACTAACTTAGGCTTAAAGTGGTTTGAGGATGAAGAACTCAACACCGCTGCCTACCTCAACCAAACTTACTATAAATTTAAAAAGTAAATGTCGCAAAGCCTGAAGTTACAACAGGGCTTGGTGGTTGCAGCATATGGCAAACGCTATGAGGTTGAATTAGCTGACAAATCAAAAATTAGCTGCGTAACGCGTGGCAAGAGAACCGATTTAGCTTGTGGTGATAAAGTCTCCATCAAACTCACCGACAAATCCGAAGGCGTAGTAGAAAAATGCCTTGAACGCGCATCAATACTGTATCGCAGTAGTGCCATCAAAAGTAAAACAATCGCCACCAATGTCTCACAAATCATTATTGTGCTCGCCACGCAACCAAGTTTTTACGAAGCCTTGCTTAATCGTTGTTTGGTGGCTGCAGAAGCTGCAAAAATTAAGCCGCTGATTGTGCTTAATAAGTGCGATTTAGCTGATGCAGATGACGCAAAAAACAAGTTGAAGCTTTATCAAGATTTAGGCTATGAAGTTTTACACTTGTCTGCGAAGCAGGATATTACTAGCTTGCAGCCCTATCTAAAGAATCACCAAAGCGTGCTGGTTGGCCAATCTGGCATGGGGAAATCTACCATAATTAACACCCTACTGCCTGGCCAAAACGTGCGAACCCAAGTGATGAGCGAGGCACTAGACAGCGGAAAGCATACCACTACTGCCACACATTTGTATCACATTGACGCCGATAGCAGCTTGATTGATTCACCTGGTTTGCAAGAGTTTGGCTTAAATCATTTAAGCCAAACCGATTTAGAATTAGCGTTTATTGAGTTTAGGCCATACCTAGGCAAATGCCGCTTTAATAATTGCACACACACGCACGAGCCAGATTGTGCGGTCGCAAATGCAGTAGCTGCTGGAAAAATTTCCGCAACTAGAATAAAATTTTACCAAGAACTATCCATAGAATTAGCCCATTAGGGCCATACAACAATTTCACCGTGGTGCTAAGCTAGGAAAATGTCCAGAACTGCATTTATTTCGCACCCAGACACGTTATTGCACGTGATGGATGGTAACCATCCAGAGTCGCCCGCACGCATCACAGCGATTAAAAACGCAGTGCTAACTTCCGATTTAAAACAAATGTTGCAGTTTTACGATGCGCCTGCTGCGACTAAAGCGCAGCTCTTACGCGTACACTCAGAGAATTACGTTGATTATATTCATAATATTGCCCCCAAGGCAGGATTGGTGCGGCTAGATGGTGATACGGCAATGGGGCCGATGAGTTTATCAGCAGCATTGCATGCCAGCGGTGCTGTGATATTGGCAACAGATTTAGTAATGTCGGGCAAAGCCGATAACGCTTTCTGTTGCGTACGCCCGCCTGGACACCATGCTGGACGGGCCAATAGCGCTGGTTTTTGTATTTTTAACCATATCGCTGTTGGTGTAGCGCATGCGCTAGAAAAACACCAACTTAAACGTGCCGCCATCATAGACTTTGATGTACATCATGGCGACGGTACGGAAGATATTTTTAAAGATAATCCAAACGTGATGTTGTGCTCTACTTTTCAGCACCCGTTTTACCCCCATCGCGGTGTGGAAACTCGTAGCAAAAACATGATTAACGTACCAATGAACGTGCAAGCCAATGGAGAAGCCTTTAAAAAGGCATTTGAAACTGAATTCAAACCCGCACTAGAAGCATTTAAGCCGGAAATTGTATTTGTATCTGCTGGATTTGACGCGCATATCAACGATCCGCTCGCTGATTTAGCACTCACCACAAATGACTATGTCTGGGTAACTGAATTTATTAAAGATATCGCAAAAAAATATGCTAAAAATCGCATCATTTCTTCACTTGAAGGCGGATATCATTTACCATCGCTATCTGAAAGTGCATGGGCGCATATCAACAGCTTGGCGCATTGAGTTTTGAGGCTTTTTAACTTATGGAAAATTTAAAAAGAGAAAAAATAGAAGTTAGCCGACTTGAGCTTGGTATGTACATTGCCGAGCTGGATAGACCGTGGGAAGGCACGCCCTTTATGCTACAGGGCTTTGTGCTGGATGACCAAGCGGATATTGATCAACTGCAATCGCTTTGCACTTTTGTCTATATTGATCGCACCAATTCTATCGGCAGTCAGTTTGCTGCTACACCCCAACAAAACGTGGCGATTAAGCGCGAAGGCGCAGTTGTAAGGGCTAGAGACCCAAGCAAAAATAAAGTAACGATTACTAGTGGGAGAAATCCGCTTACTAATAGATCCTCATTTGTGGATATTTTCCGCGAATTGAAGAATTATCAAGCACCGCAAAATGCTGAACGCACCAGCCAAGATGGCACGACCTATAACGTGAAATATGGCGCCAACACTGCGGCACAAGAAGCTTTTCCTTATCAAACAGAATCAGTTATAGATCAAAAACCAATTACGCAGCACCTTGCAGAAGATGTAGGTGGATTTTTTAGCGGCTTATTTAAGCGCAATAAACTTAAAACAAATATTGATAAAGCGCCTGAAAGTAATAAAACAAAAAAAGATAGCGATGAAAGCTACAAAATCACCATCTACGAAGAAGAACCGCCTGTTGAAAATGAAATCGCGCTTATTTACCCCGTATACGAGCAATCACAAATTGCAACGCGGGCTATATTTGACGCCATTGCCAATGAACAAAACCTTGATTTAACGGCAGTTAGCGAGATCTTGAACAACATGGTGGAAAGCATAGGTCGCTCACCAGACGCCTTGCTGTGGTTAGCCAAACTAAAACAGACGGATGATTACGCCTATAACCATGCTTTAAACGTCTCGATTACTTTAATGGCTTTTGGTAACTTTTTAGCCCTATCTCAAAAACAAATTAAAGAAATTGGCTTGGCTGGCTTATTGCAAGATGTTGGTAAGGTAAAGCTTTCTGCTGACGTGCTGTTAAAAGAAGGCAAGCTCACGCGTGAGGAATACGAATATGCAAAAAAACATGTGGATGAAAGTCTTAAAATCCTAGAAAAAACACCCGATATTCCACTCGCAGTTGTCACGATGGTTGCGCAACATCATGAGCGCATTGATGGCAGCGGCTATCCAAATCAACTACGCGAAAACCAAATCGGCCTAACTTCGCAAATTGCTGGCTTAATTGACACTTATTGCGCGATTACCAGCCATAAATCTTACGCTAAAGGCGTTTATCATCAAGAAGCATTAGAGAAAATTCATCAGTTAAGCGGTAATCAATTTAACAATGTATTGGTGGATCAGCTGGTGCAATTTATGGGTATGTATCCTGTCAGCTCGCTAGTAGAACTCAACTCTGGAGAAGTTGGTGTTGTGGTTCAACAAAACCAAGTTAGAAGGTTACTGCCACGCTTAATGTTGCTGTTAGGGCCTGATAAAAAGCGTTACACCTCGCCTGTCATTTTAAACCTGCTCAACAGCCCGCCAACGCCTACTGGCGAACCTTATAGAATCACTAAAAGCTTAGCGCCCGATAGTTATGGTCTAAATCCTAGTGATTTTTTTGCCTAGACTGCTAATGTATGAATGAAGATGAATTGTCTACAGAGCCACTTGAAGTCACATCACCAGAAGTTGAAATTGCCTACAGCGAACACGCACTAAAGGACAAATTACGCGCATACCAACTAAAGCCAGAAGCGCTGCTTTCAAGGCTAAAAGTTAATCACAACGCGCTGGCTTTAGTAGAAACAAATGAAAAAACATCCAATAATGTATATTTATCGCAACTCTATTCTACTCTAGAGAACTGGCCTGCAAGCCAATATATAAGCGGATTTGTGGCCAATATTAATCAGTTAATTTTTCTGTGGCTTAACGCCATTCAAGATGGTGCTAGCGCACAAACGATACTTAATTGCTTAAAATGTTTTGAGCTAAAATCAGCTTTTGGTATTTCCAACTCACCGAGATTACACAATTTTCTGTTTGATTTGCTCGCAGAAACCTTGCAGCGGCATCAGCAATTACAGCTCAATTTCACGCTCAATTACGATATCAACACACAGCTACCTAACGCCAGTCAAATTGCTGTTGGCATGGCTGACGCGCTAAACAAGGCTCGCAGTCAGCAATTAATTGGTATGTTTTCTATTCATTTTCAGGTGGCAAAAAACAACCCCATTTTTTCGCACATTATAACGATGCACTTGAGTAAAGCCATTACTTCCATTCTGCAACAAAATATTTCACCCGAACATCAGCTTTACTACAGCGGCAATTTGCAATTTGATGTGTTAATGCCAGATTTAGAGAGTGATATTCAACTCAATTTACTTGCCGCCAAGCTACAAAGAGCCTTCGAGCAGATGGTTTTTTTAGGCAATCAATCAGTATTAGTTACCCCATTTATCGGCTGTGCGTTTAGCAAGAAATCTGAACAAAACGAGCTTGAATTGTATGACCACTCTAAGCTTGCCTTAGAAAGCGCGTTGTATAAACAACAACATTTAGTTATCTATACAGATGAATTAAAACAACAACTTTCCACCCAAAATGAGCTAGAAAACAAAGTCCTAGAAGCCTTCGCCAACGATAGCTTAACCCTGTTTTTTCAGCCCATTGTGAATCTTAAAGATTCAAGCTGTGTAGGTGCAGAACTGTTGCTACGCTGGTCAGAAAAAGCGGGTTATAGCGTTTACCCTAATATCACGGTCGAAATATTAAACAAAGTAGGTAAAGGGAAACTGTTTACGCGCTGGCTCATCAATTCGGCCTGCCGTTACGCTGCAGAGCTGATGCACGAACATAAACTTGATGTCTACCTCACCATTAATTTACGCGCAGAAGATTTATACGATGTTGAGTTGCCGCATATGTTGTTACAGGCACTGGCCTTGTGGAAATTGATACCAAAAAACATCATTCTTGAAGTAACCGAAGCAGGCTTTCTGGAACTCAACGAAACGACAAGTTTAGTCATCAAAGAATTAACTGAAAATGGCTTCAGGCTTGCTTTGGATGACTTTGGCACAGGATTTTCATCATTATCGCGCTTGCGCACTATGCCGATTGATTTAATTAAAATTGATCAATCATTTGTGCGCGATATTACAGATTCAAAAGATGATTTTGAGATTGTAAAATCAGTCGCAATGCTCGCAAATAGCTTAGGGAAAGAAGTCTTAGCTGAAGGCGTTGAAGATCAAGATTGCTTAGATTTGATAAAAAAAATGAAAATTCACAAATGCCAAGGCTTTTATTTTGCTAAGCCCATGCCTTTTGAAAAATTTATTAGCTGGGCAAAACAACATCACGCGCAAACACTGTAACGCACCGCCTGCTATAATAGCGTTATGCAAATTACCACACGTTTAGAATTCGATGCTGGGCATCGCATTCCCGATCACAAAAGCCAATGCCGCAACCTGCATGGTCACCGCTATGCGCTAGAAATCACGCTTTCTGGCGACATTATTAATCAAGAAAAAATGTCTGAAAACGGCATGGTGATGGATTTTTCGGACGTAAAAAGAATTGCGCGCGACAGCGTAATCGATGTGTGGGATCACGCATTTTTAGTTTATAAGAATGATGTGGAAGTGCTGAATTTTTTAAACAGTTTACCTAATCATAAAACGGTGATTTTCCCAAGCGTGCCAACCGCAGAAAACATGGCGGCTGAGGCTTTTAGAATCCTTAAAAATCAGTATAAAGATACTTACGGAAATCATTTAAAGTTGGAACGCGTGCGGCTTTTCGAAACACCGAACAGCTGGGCGGACGCGCTGAATTAATATTTAATTGGATTAATATTTATAATAATTCTCACTTCCAAAAAAATATACCCTACAATTCTCATGGATATTGGCTTACAGGCCATTTAATTTGGAAATTAAAACTGAATTAAATTTAAATAATCAGTGTTTGCATCACCTGTTGCAAACCCTGCTGCCAAGTTGGCAACTCCACATTGAACGTAACTTTGAGTTTAATGTTGCTTAACTTAGAATTTACCGGGCGCGCTGCAATAGTTGGATATTCAGTAGAAGTAATCGCAGCAATATTTTCCACACTCGCTTTTAGCGCTGGCCAATTTCTATCTATAGCTAATTTATTGTATTCATTAATAATTTCGCAACTAAAGCCGTGCCAAGAAGTTCCACCAGCATTGGTCAAATGGTAAATGCCAGTTTGGCTTTCATCATTAAATTGCCAATTTTCCACCAATTGCACTACAGCATCTGCAATACTTTCAGCACTAGTAGGTGCGCCAAATTGATCGGCAACAATTTGCAAATTGTCTCGCTCTACAGCCAAGCGCAGTATGGTTTTCAGGAAATTTTTACCATATGCGCCATACACCCAGCTAGTACGCAAAATTAAATGTGGCAAACCCACTGCTTGGATAGCTTTCTCGCCTGCTAATTTCGTTTTACCATAAACGCAGTTAGGATTAACTTCATCACTTTCTAGATATGCACTTTTTTTTGTTCCATCGTATACATAATCTGTAGAAAAATGAATGATTGAAGCACCATGCCTAGCCGCCTCCTCCGCTAGTATTTTAGGTGCTGTTGCATTGATTGCAAACGCGAGCTCCGGCTCATGTTCTGCCATATCAACGCCAGTGTAAGCGGCAGGGTTAATAATTAAGTCTGGCTTTATCTCACGTACAATTCTTCTAATATCATGAGTTTTTGATAAATCAAGTTGTTCACGTGACAAAGCTACGACTTCATGCAGTAAAAGCTTAGGCCTTAAAGCGTGACCTACCTGACCGTTGACGCCCGTAAGTAGGATTTTCATATGTATTTATGTGAAACCAAAGCATTCCTAAGCAAACTTATTCGCTTCCAGAAAATTTAAACCTTGGTTATCTTTTGCAGATAAAATTGGCATGCCCTGCAAAGGCCATTCTATGCCAATACTAGAATCATCCCACTTCAGACAACACTCATATTGAGGCGCGTAAAAATCGGTAGTTTTATACAAAAATTCCGCCGTATCCGATAATACCAAAAAGCCATGCGCAAAACCTGGCGGAATCCACATTTGGCGTTTGTTTTCAGCAGACAATCTGGTGCCTTCCCACTGTCCAAACGTAGCTGAAGAAGCGCGCAAATCTACCGCCACATCAAACACTTCGCCTTGTGTCACACGGACCAACTTGCCTTGCGCCTGCTCAATTTGATAGTGCAAGCCACGCAACACATTTTTGGCAGATTTGGAGTGATTATCTTGCACAAAATTGACGCTTAAACCAGTTGCTTCTGCAAAAACTTTTTGGTTAAAGCTTTCAAAAAAAAAGCCTCTATCATCACCAAATACTTTAGGTTCAAAAATTATAACCTCTAAAATTTTTGTTCTAATTATATTCATAACAACTTAGCATTCATTAATAAACCTGCTCTGTTAGGACTTGTTTCAGATATTGTCCGTAGCCATTTTTACCATATTTATTCGCCATGACTTCTAATTGTGTTGCATTGATAAAGTGCATGCGATAAGCGATTTCTTCAGGGCAAGCTATTTTTAATCCTTGACGTTTTTCAATCGTTTGTATAAAAGTACCTGCTTCTAGCAACGATTCATGCGTACCTGTGTCTAGCCAAGCCATACCACGCCCCATCACTTCAACTTGCAAATCTCCCCAATCTAAATATTGACGATTCACATCGGTAATTTCCAGTTCTCCGCGCGCAGATGGCTTCATATTTTTCGCGATTTCCACCACGCGATTGTCATAAAAATATAGCCCAGTGACTGCATAACGTGATTTCGGAACCTTGGGTTTTTCTTCTAGGCTAATGGCTTGGCCGTTAGCATTAAATTCCACCACACCGTAACGCTCTGGGTCATGCACGGGGTAAGCAAACACAGTGGCGCCCTTAGCACGCTGTACGGCATTTTGTCCCATTTGTGCAAGTTCGTGGCCATAAAATATATTGTCGCCAAGCACCAAAGCACATGCGTCTTTACCAATAAACTTTTCACCTAGAATGAATGCTTGCGCCAAACCATCTGGTGAAGGTTGAACCGCGTAGCTAATTTGCATGCCCCATTGACTTCCATCTCCGAGTAACTCGTTGAAGCGCGGTGTATCCTGAGGGGTTGAAATAACCAAAACTTCGCGAATACCAGCCAACATAAGCGTAGTAAGTGGATAGTAAATCATCGGCTTATCGTAGACAGGCAACAGTTGTTTGGAAACTACTTGTGTTGCAGGATAAAGCCGCGTACCAGAACCGCCTGCTAATACAATACCTTTCATGCTAACTCCTCACCACGCTCTGTATAATGCTTTTGCACCCAATTACGATAATCGCCACTTGTCACATTCTCGACCCAATCTTGATGATCAAGATACCAAAGTACTGTTTTTTCAATGCCTGATTCAAAACTTTCTTTTGGCTTCCATCCTAACTCATTGGCAATTTTTGTTGCGTCAATCGCGTAACGTTGATCATGCCCTGGTCGATCTTCCACATAGGTAATTTGATTCAAGTATGATTGCCCATCCGCGCGCGGTTTTTTTGCATCTAAAATTCTGCACAGCGTTTTAACTACCTCAATGTTAGGTTTTTCATTCCAGCCGCCGATGTTATATACCTCACCAACTTTGCCCGCCTCCAACACGCGTCTAATCGCCGCGCAATGATCTTCAACATATAACCAATCCCGAATTTGTTGACCGTTGCCATAAATGGGTAACGGTTTGCCCGCAAGCGCGTTGTGAATAACCAAGGGAATCAATTTCTCTGGAAAGTGATACGGTCCATAATTATTGGAGCAATTGGTGGTGAGCATCGGCATCTTATAAGTATGATGATAAGCGCGCACCAAATGATCAGAAGCCGCTTTGGATGCGGAGTACGGGCTATTCGGCTCGTACGCATTAGTTTCTTTAAACGCCGCGTCTGTCGCGCTTAGCGAGCCATAGACCTCATCCGTTGAAACATGCAAAAATCGAAAGTTAGCTTTATTTACATCATCGAGCGTGGCCCAATAGGCGCGCACCTCTTCGAGCAGATTGAAAGTACCGACAATATTGGTTTGAATAAACTCGCCAGGCGCATGAATGGAACGATCGACATGACTTTCTGCCGCAAAATTCACAATTGCGCGCGGCTGATGGTGCTTTAGCAAGCTACCCACCAACGCGCTGTCGCCGATATCACCTTGAATAAAAATATGATTAGGGTGCTGCTCAACATCGGCTAAATTCGCCAAATTTCCCGCATAAGTGAGCTTGTCTAAATTGATGAGCTTACCCAAATCCAGCTTAATCCAAGCGCTGGCAAAATTGCTACCAATAAAACCCGCGCCGCCCGTGACAACAATGCAATTTTCCATTTCTAAACCTTTTTACTTTTTAACTAATTTTTGTATTATTTTACCAAGCTTTTGCGCCAGCTTTTGCCAAGTTTTTTACATATTCTTCATGTGTAGCAAGCTCGTCATCCGACGCTTTTAATATGCTTAATTTTAGCTCAGTTTTTGAAGTGCCTTGTCGCATTATCGCCTGTGGTGTTTGTGCTAAATCCATCATCAAACTATCTTGGCCGCGCGTCATCGCCATATACACTTCCGCCAGCAACTCCGCATCCAGCAACGCGCCATGCAATGTACGTTTAGAATTATCAATGCCAAAATGGCTGCACAAAGCGTTTAAATTATTGCGCTGACCAGGGCGTGATTCTTTGGCCATTTTCAACGTGTCTGTTATTTTACCGCACATTGTTTCAAACGGCTGTAGCCCGATGCGACCAAGCTCGCTATTTAAAAAACCCACATCAAATGGCGCATTATGAATAATCACTTCCGCATCATTTACAAAAGCAATCAAATCCTGCGCAACCGATTCAAACAAGGGTTTGTCTTGCAAAAACTCCAGTGTAATGCCGTGCACCTCTTGTGCTGCCGGGTCTATTTCACGCTGTGGGTTTAAATACACATGATAGTGATTATTGGTCGGCCGGCGATTGATCATCTCTACCGCTGCGATTTCAATAATGCGATGCCCTTGTGCAGGGTAAAGGCCCGTGGTCTCAGTATCTAAAAATATTTGCCGCATTTTTGTATCCTATAAAAACGCCGCTACGCCTTCATTGGCAAGGCTATCAGCGCGCTCGTTACCATCGTTGCCATCGTGCCCACGCACCCAAATCCACTCAATTTTGTGTTGATTCGCCAACACATCTAAGATTTTCCATAAATCGTCATTTTTAACAGGCTTCTTGTCTGCGGTTCGCCAATTGCGCGCTTTCCAGCCGATAATCCACTCGGTAATGCCTTTTTGCACGTAAGACGAATCGGTATAAAGTTTTATATGGCAAGGGCGCTTTAGCGCCTCCAGCGCGCGAATCACCGCCGTCATCTCCATGCGATTATTCGTCGTCAAGGCCTCACCGCCATGCATGGTTTTTTCTTTGCCATTATATAGCATCCACACGCCCCAGCCACCTGGACCAGGGTTACCTTTACAGGCGCCATCGGTATAAATTTCTACTGCATCATTCATATAAAAGTTTCATTTTTCATTACATTACATTTAAAAACATGTCCTGAAAGCCAATTTCCATGAGGATTGTAGAGCATGTTTATTCATTTAATTAGCACCATAATCTTTTTGTTGATGCGGTTTGGATTTTTGATTGCTGCTGACTGCCAGCCTAGATTTAATTGAGTTTTTCTTCCAGTTTGGTTTTAATAAATGCATATTCACCACGCGTTTTTTGGCAACAATAAAATACAATCCACCCATCATCGGCCACCATTTTCCGCCCAGCTTATCCATACATTCAAAGCGCTTTAGCCATTTTTCATCGTTAATTGGCGGCTCGTAACAATCCATACTGCCACTTACATACTCTAAGCCTAGCAAGGCTAACCAATCCTTAATACGCGATAAAGTAAAAAATTGTCCGTGCCAAGGGTAATTTTCATCTTTGGTCAGCGTTTGTTTAATGCCCCAAGCACTCATCGGATTAAAGCCAGTTAAAATTAAATGGCCTTCTGGCACCAGCACGCGCTCTACCTCACGCAAGGTTTGATGAGGGTTTCGACTGAATTCCAACACGTGTGGCAAACATACTAAATCAATGCAACCTTCGGCAAATGGCAAATAATCGCTCTCGCAATTGGCATCGCCTTCGTTATTGCCCACGCGCAAAAGTTGCGGAATCCGTGAATTTTTGAGTGCATCTAACTGCAACAAACCAAGCTGCAACGCGTTAAAGCCAAAAATATCACCCACCACCACGTCGTACATGGATTGCTCGCGCAGCAAAAAATATTGGCCGAGATCACTCTCCAACCAAGCGTTTTGATGCTCGTAAGTATTGCGAGGCAACTGTTGCATTGCTAGCTAAACAAAACTACCATTAAAGTCATGCTCAATATTATCCCCATCCCCGCCTTTGACGACAATTATATATGGCTTTTGCATAATGCACGGCACGCGGTGGTGGTGGACCCTGGCGATGCTACGCCCGTGATTGCTACACTTAAAGCGCTAAACTTAACATTAACTGCCATTTTAATTACGCATCATCATAGCGACCATATTGATGGAGTGTTGTCCCTATTGGCTCATAGAGCAGTGCCTGTATATGCGCCAAAGTATGAAAATTTTAACTTTAGACACATTCAACTCGCTGAAAATGATGAAATTACGCTACCAGAAATTGCGCAAACTTTCCACGTCATGTGGCTGCCTGGACATACTTTAGGGCATATTGTTTATGTCAACGATGAATATTTATTTTGTGGGGACGTGTTATTTGGTGCGGGTTGCGGGCGATTATTTGAAGGCACGCCCAGCCAGTTATTGAGCTCTTTAAATCGACTAAAAATATTAAATGGCAACACAAAAGTGTTCTGCACGCATGAATATACGACAAAAAATATCGCATTTGCGCTCACTTTAGAACCTGAAAATGCAGATTTACTGGCGAGACAGCAACAAGTTCAAGCCTTGAGAAATCAGCATTTACCCAGCTTGCCCAGCACTATCGGTTTAGAACTTAAAACCAACCCCTTTTTACGCTGTAATCAAACTGCGATTATTCAAAATTCACTAGCTAAAAATCACGATGAGTTATCTGTTTTTACTGCGATTAGAAGCTTAAGAAATCATTATTAATCATATATATAACATTATATTATAAAGTGAAACTTTCACTTGACTATTGCGAATTCAATCGCTACCATTCATTACAGTTAACTTGTAGGATTCAGCAACAATGCAGGTAAAGAAACTTAAGGCCTTGGCGCTATTCAGCGCCAAGCAAAATCTTATGGTGGCTTTGATCAGCTTATTTTTCCTAAGCTGTATTGCGCTTTACTCACAACACGCGGCGGCTGAAACCAATGTTTCTGGCATAGAAATCGAAATTATTAGTGAACCAGACTTAGCTAGCGATCCAGTGCAGGACTTGCTTGCAGACGTAGATGCCAACGAGGATATACAAGAAGATTTATGGGCGCGCATTAAAGATGGCTACGCCATGCCTGATGTCCAATCTCAGTACACGTCGAATCACGAAGCATGGTACGCCTCGCGCCCAGATTACATTAAACGCATGACCGAACGCAGCCAGCGCTATCTTTTTCACATTGTCGAAGAAGTCCAGAAACGCGGCATGCCGACTGAAATTGCGTTACTGCCAATGATTGAAAGCGCGTTTAACCCGCAAGCCTATTCTCGTAGCCGCGCATCTGGAATTTGGCAATTTATTCCTTCCACTGGCAAAAACTATGGTCTAAAGCAAGACTGGTGGGTAGATAATCGTCGCGATGTAACCGCCGCCACCAACGCTGCGCTGGATTATTTACAAAAACTGCACGGCATGTTTGGCGCTTGGGATTTGGCGCTGGCCGCTTATAACGCTGGCGAAGGTACGGTGCAACGCGCCATTGATAAAAACCGCAAGCAAGGCTTACCGACGGATTATAAAAGCTTAAGTTTGCCGCCCGAAACTAAAAACTATGTACCAAAACTGCAGGCCATCAAGAATATTATCACTGAACCAGAAAAATTTGGCCTAGCTTTAAATAGCATTCCTAACCGTCCTTATTTTGCCCGTGTGACTACGCCCAAACAAATCGATGCGAAATTGGCTGCGCAATTGGCAGAAGTTTCGTATGAAGAGTTTACTGCACTCAACCCCAGCTACAACCGCCCTGTCATTACCTCTACAGGCGAAAAGCATCAGCTGCTTTTACCTGTTTGGGCTGCAGAACGCTTTGTAAACAATCTTGCCAATTACGATAAACCACTAACCAGCTGGCAAACTTATAACGCTAAACGTGGCGAGCGTATGGACAGCATTGCCAACAAGTTTGGCATGAATGTCAGCCAACTACGCAATGTAAACGGCTTACCTGTCGCAAAAAAAATGCGCAATTCGCAAGCTATGTTAGTACCTGCAAGCTATAGCGGCAAACCCATTAGCGATGAGTCAGCAATCCAATCTGACAGCATCAATGCCGCTGAATTTGCCAATCACGATGTCATGGAAGATGTAGATAAAAATGAACCTAAAGCCACTCGTAGCGTCACACACAAAGTTAAAAAAGGCGAAACACTCATTGAGCTGGCTGACAAGTATGACACGAGCACGCAGGCGCTGATGAAGCTGAATCGTCTAAAAAGCAGCAAAGTGAAAGCTGGGCAAAATTTAAAAGTTAAAGAAGCTAGCAACAAAGTTGCTGGCTACAAAAACCGCAAATTGGCCAGCAAAAACAGTTACAAAAAAGCAAGTTCGAACAAAAGAACCATTAAAAGTAAAAGAAAATCTTCGGGACATATTCGCGTTCGGTCGCATATCCGATTAAAATAATCACATCATGAAAAATTTGGCATTTCTTAACTACAAAATATCAAAAAGAAATGCTAAAGTCAGCAGCACTGTTATGTTACTCGCCCTGCTCTGTAGTTGCGGCAAACCCTCGCAAGATTTAAGTAGCGAAACTCTAAAAAAACTTAATTCAGATTACCCAAGCCAATCTGGGGGCACATTCATAGACGCGACTATTGGTGAACCTTCTGGTTTGATATACATGGTGGCTGGCGAATCAGCGGCGGGTGCTATCTCATCCAATATTTTCAACAAATTACTGAAATACGATAAAAATCTAGACATTGAAGGCGAGCTAGCGGAAAGCTGGCGTGTGTCTGCAGATCAAAAAACGATTACTTTTAAACTGAAACCCAACTTGAAGTGGGCAGATGGCAAACCACTTACCAGCGCCGACGTTCTGTGGACTTGGCGCGCTGTCATAGACGAGAAAACGGGCAGTCCTTATGCCTCAGATTTTCAGTTGGTCAAAAAAGCAGAGGCACCAGATGCTTTAACCTTTAGCGTGACCTACGAGCAAGCATACGCGCCTGCGCTGGATAGCTGGTCTGGCTTGCAAATCTTGCCTAAACATTTACTTGAGGGCCAAGATTTGCACACCGCCTCATTTGCGCGCAAGCCTATCGGTAGCAATTATTACAAGTTGGATAGTTGGGCACATGGCGAAAACATTAAGCTTTCGCGCAATGTGACTTCAGTTTTAGGACCCGCGAAAATAGACAACTTAGTCACGCGCATTATCCCAGATAGCTCGGCACAGTTTTTAGAACTAATGGCAGACAATATCGATAGCATGAGCTTAGATCCCATTAAATACGCGCGCATCATCCCAGCGCGACCAGAGTTACAGCAAAAACTTGCGCTCTATAAAGAGCTCGGCAGCGGTTACACCTATATGGGTTTTAATCTTAGACACAAACCTTTTGACGATGTGCGCGTCCGCCATGCCATCAACTACGCCATTGATAAACAAGAAATTATAGATGGTGTTTATTTGGGCTTAGGCATCGATATTGCCTCGCCTTACAAGCCAGGTACGCGCTGGAGCAACCCAGATTTAAAGCCCTATCCTTACGACCCCGCCAAAGCCAAGGCACTACTTAAAGAAGCTGGTTTTGTAGATTCTGATGGTGATGGGATTTTAGAGCGTGATGGCAAGCCATTTAGCTTCGAAATCATTACCAATCAAAATAAAGAACGCGAAAAATCAGCAGTGCTTATTCAGCGTCGGCTAAAAGACATTGGCATACAAGCCAATATCCGCGCTATTGAGTGGGCAAGCTTTATCAGTCGTTTTATTAAAACGGGCGATTTCGATGTCGTGGTGCTGGGCTGGGGCTTAGGCTTAGATCCCGATCAATATAATATTTGGCATTCTAGCCAGCAAGCACCTGGACAGTTTAATTTTATTGGTTACAACAACCCCACTATTGATAAGCTTTTAGAGCAAGGCCGCTTGGAACTTAATCCTGACAAACGCATGAAAATTTACCACGAGTTTGCCAAAGTACTACTAGAAGACAGCCCGATTGTGTATCTTTCGGCAGGTTATGGCTTAAGCGCCATTCACAAACGCATAAAGGGTATCGACAACCCTGCGCCGCCTGCTGGCCTAGGCTGGAACTCTTATGATTGGTACATTCCAGAGCCTCTACGCAGAAATGAGATCGCGGCTAAATGATTAAATACATCATTAAACGCGTACTTTGGATGATTCCTCTACTCATTGGAATCAGTCTAATTTCATTTTTTATCATGCACTTAGCACCTGGCGATATTACCAGTAACGAAGCGGCGTTTAACCCCAAAACTTCGGAAGAATCGCGCCAAAAACTACGCGAAATGTACAACTTAGACAAACCCGTCATCGTGCAATATGGCTTGTGGATGAAGCGAATGGCAACGCTAGACTTTGGCAACTCATTTGCCAGTCATCAAAAACCTGTGTTTTGGCAAACTACCGACAAAGACGGCAATGTCACTAAAGGCATGATACAAGAAGCATTGCCCATCACGCTGATGATTAATATTCTAGGGCTATTCATCACACTATCACTGGCTATTCCACTGGGTATTATCGCCGCACGAAAATACGGGCTTTGGCAAGATAAATCCATTACGCTGTTTAATTTTATTGGTTTTTCCATTCCAGGTTTTTGGTTGTCACTTTTGTTAATGTATTGGCTAGGGGTCGTCAATAACTGGCTGCCTATTTCAGGTCTACATAGTTTAAATTATGAATCTCTCGACTCTTGGAGCAAAATAAAAGATAGCCTCAGCCACTTATTCTTACCCGTCGTAATTCCCTCTGTAACGGGTTTGGCAGGAATTACGTTATTTGTTAAAAATGGCATGCTGGACGTTTTTCATCAGGACTACATTACTACCGCACGCGCCAAAGGCTTAAGTGAGCACAAAGTGGTTTATACCCACGCGCTACGCAACGCCCTTCTTCCACTAATTACCATTGTCGGCCTATCGATTCCTGGTTTGATTGGCGGTTCGGTGATTGCCGAAACCATTTTTGCCATCCCAGGTATGGGGAAACTATTTTTTGATAGTGTAATGATGCGCGACTTTCCAGTGATTATGGGCATCTTAACCATCGGTTCCGCACTAACGCTCATCGGTAATTTAATTGCAGATATCGCCTACGCATGGGCAGATCCGCGTGTGCGACGCGGTGTAGTTAGAGACTAAAAATGGATAGAAATCTGTTCAAAAAAACCTTAGCCAATCCCCTATCAAAAGCGGGCTTCATCATTATTGTCGGCGTATTTTTACTCGCGATGCTTGCACCAATGATTGCGCCTTACGATCCCGATGATATTAACGTCAAAGCTATTTTGCTCTCACCCTCTTTTGAACATTGGATGGGCACTGACGGCCTTGGGCGCGACGTACTTAGCCGCATGCTCTACGGAGGACGTATTTCTTTGCTGGTAGGCTTGGTCGCTGTAGGAATTTCTACTGCCATTGGCATATTTTTAGGCGCTATCGCTGGCTATTATCGCGGCTGGGTTGATACGGTAATTATGCGTTTGGTCGATGTCATGCTGTCGATTCCCAGTTTCTTTTTAATCTTAGCTGTCATCGCCTTTTTAACACCGTCTATCATCAACGTAATGATTGTTATCGGCTTAACCAGTTGGATGGGCGTGACGCGCTTAGTACGCGCAGAATTTTTAAGTTTAAGTGGGCGCGAATTTGTGCAAGCCTCGCGCACTTTAGGCGCAAAGGATGCGCGGTTAATTTTTACGCATTTATTGCCGAATAGCTTAACGCCTATAATTGTCAGCTCAGTGCTAGGTATAGCTGGCGCGGTGTTAATGGAATCTGGGCTAAGCTTTTTAGGGCTTGGTGTGCAAGCGCCTCAAGCCTCATGGGGCAATATTCTTACCGACGGCAAAGATTATATTCAGTTCGCTTGGTGGTTATCGCTGTTTCCCGGTTTGGCGATTTTAATCACCGTATTGGGGTATAATTTGCTTGGTGAAGGACTGCGAGATGCACTTGACCCTCGCAGTGAAAATAACAGATAGGTTAGAAAATAGGATGGCAATATGGGATTTTTAGTTGGCAAGAAAATATTAATCGCTGGCTTACTCAGCAACCGTAGCATTGCATATGGCATTGCCAAAGCGATGAAACGCGAAGGTGCAGAGCTGGCGTTTACCTATCAAATGGAAAAACATGCGCAACGCGTGGCCGATTTGGCCGCAGATTTTGATTCTAAAATTATTTTGCCGTGCGATGTGGCGGAAGATGCGCAAATTGCTGCGCTCTTCCCAGCGTTAGCTAAACATTGGGATGGCTTAGATGGCTTGGTACATTCGCTGGCGTTCGTGCCAAAAACTGCGTTAGTTGGTGATTATTTAGACACGATTGGCATGGATGGCGTGAGTCGCGAAAATTTCCGCATCGCGCACGACATCAGCTCCTACAGCTTCACTGCCATGGCCAAAGCAGCTTACCCAATGATGCAAGGTCGTGGTGGCTCACTACTCACACTTTCTTACCTAGGCGCCGAGCGCACTATGCCCAACTACAATGTCATGGGCGTCGCCAAGGCCAGTTTAGAGGCCAATGTGCGCTATTTAGCACAGAGCTTAGGGCCAAGAGGTATCCGCGTCAATGCGGTGTCTGCAGGCCCTATAAAAACGCTAGCAGCCTCTGGCATTGCAGATTTTGACAAGATGATAGGCTTTAACGAAAAACACACCGCGCTACGTCGCAATGTGACTATTGATGAAGTTGGTAATGCTGCCGCATTTTTGTGCAGCGATTTAGCTAGCGGCATCACTGGCGAGATAACCTATGTGGATGGTGGCATGAATATTACCGCCGCTGGCCAGATCGACTGATTTTTGACTAAAATTGCATAGCCTGCGACCCGCATAGATATTGGCTTGCAGGTCTATTAATTTCAATAA
>JBEBJI010000029.1:0-23068 GCA_040079935.1 Methylotenera sp. | reverse complement strand
AACCGTTACCGCTTCGGGTGACAGCATGATGCAGCATTTAAATGCGCGTCATGCCAACCCTAAAAAATCGGTGATTATGGATATTGAATGCGATGCTGGCTGTGGCGTGGTGCCATTTAAATATCTCGATCAAAATTATGTGAATGCCCTGCAATGGGCAATAGGTTTAGAGCTGTTTTTGAGCGTGGAAGACCCTTGGCGCATCTTCCTCACCACTGACCACCCAAATGGCGCACCGTTTACCAGTTATCCTCATTTGATTCGCTTACTAATGGACAAAAGCTTTAGAAACGAAGCTTTTGCAAAATTAAATTTAGACGCGCAAGCCATGAGCAATTTAACCAGTTTAAACCGCGAATATAGCTTGTATGAAATCGCCATTATGACGCGTGCAGGCGCTGCCAAGCTCATCGGCTTGAATAATTGTGGGCATTTGGGCGTCGGGGCGCAGGCGGACATTACCGTTTATACTGACCAGCCAAATCGCGAAACTATGTTTGCCAAGCCAGATTACGTATTTAAAAATGGTGAACTCGTTGTAAAAGATGGCAACGTAGTAAAAGTGGTTTGGGGCGCAACGCATGTTACTAAACCAGCATTTGATATTGGTGTAGAAAAAGGCTTAAACGATTATTTTGAAAAATACCATACAATTCAATTAGATAACTTTAAAATCAGCAATGATGAAATTGTCGATAACGGACGTGGCAAAATAGTCACGCATGGTAAAGGAGCATAAGTGAGCATATATTACAGCAACCAACATCGCGCATTACAAGCACAATTTGGCACCGAAAAAATGGCTGACCGCATAGAGCAGTTGGCCAGCCACAACGAATTTAATGACGATGCCAAAGGTTTTATTGAGCATTCTGAAATGTTTTTTTTAACAACGATTAACGACAAAGGTCAGCCAACGGTTTCATACAAAGGCGGCGACATGGGTTTTGTGAAAGTGCTTGATTCTAATACACTTATTTTCCCAAGTTACGATGGAAACGGCATGTTTTTAAGCATGGGCAACATCGTGGCTAACGCCAATATTGGTATGCTATTCATATCTTTTCAAACGCCCCATCGCATTCGCGTGCAAGGCACCGCTAGCATTTCGCAAGACGCAGGATTATTAGCGCATTACAAAGAGGCGGATTTCGTGGTGACGGTAAAACTCTCAGAACTATGGCAAAACTGCCCACGATATATTCCAAAAATGGAAAAGGTACGCGATTCTCGCTATGTGCCGCGCGCCGATTGCGACACGCCGCTAGCCGAATGGAAACGTGTAGATTTACTGCAAGATGTGCTGCCGCCCACCGATTTAGCCAAAGCGCAAGCAAAAGGCACGATTGACATTGGTGAATGGATTACAAAAATTCAAACTGGTGCGCCAGATGCATAAGAACACTCGCAATTAATGAATATCAACGGGATACAAATTGATGACACATTCGCCGAAGCATTTAATATGCGCGGCACACGGGTGATTATCACCGCGCTTAACTTAACGTGGGCGTATCACGCCGCCAACGCGATGACAGGCTTTGCAACCAGCGTGATTGGTTGTGGTGTTGAAGCGGGCATTGAGCGTGAATTATCTGCCGATGAAACGCCTGATGGACGGCCAGGCGTGAGTATTTTGATGTTTGCGATGGGCAGCAAAGTGCTCATGCAACAATTGGAAACCCGCATGGGACAATGTGTGCTCACCTGCCCCACTGTGGCAGCTTTTGCTGGCATTGAACCAAAAGAAGGGTTGGAAGTAGAGCCCATCAATTTAGGCAAAAATTTACGCTATTTCGGCGATGGATTTCAAACCTCCAAATTAATTTCCAAAAAAAGATATTGGCGCATCCCCGTGATGGATGGCGAGTTTTTGTGCGAGGAAACCACAGGCATGGTGCGTGCGATTGGCGGCGGTAATTTTTTGCTACTGGCAACCAGCCAAGCAAAAGCATTAAAAGCAGCCGAGGCTGCCATTAAAGCCATGAAACAACTGCCGAATGTGATTATGCCCTTCCCTGGTGGCGTGGTGCGTAGCGGTTCAAAAGTCGGGAGCAAATATAAAACCATGTTCGCCTCGACCAACGATGCATTTTGCCCCACATTAAAAGGTTTAGTCGCCACTGAATTAAGTGACGACATTGAAAGCGTAATGGAAATTGTGATTGATGGCCTAACGTTTAATGATGTCTCTAATGCCATGTGCGCAGGCATTTTGGCGATTTGCGGCTTGGGCGAAAAGAGCGGCGTTAAGCGTATATCAGCCGGCAATTATGGCGGCAAGCTCGGCCCGCATCATTTTAAATTACATGAACTATTAACCAAAAAATGAATATGACGGCGCTTACTTTCACACTCAAAAAGAATCCAACTTTTAAAGTGGATTGTAGCCAACTGACGCCCGATAAATTGGCTGGAATGTCGCTTGATAAAATACTAGAAATTACTTTAATTAATAACCTTAAAGTCATTGACTTGTTTAAAGTTAGTGGCAATAATTTTGACAACATCTTGTTTAAAAAGAGCACTTCTCAATTAGATTTTATTGGTCATAAAATGGCGCGTGGCAACATTACAATTGACGGTGATTGCGGCGATTTTTTAGGTGCAAAAATGTACAACGGTAGCGTTATTTGCCACGGCAATGCGGGCGATCGCGTGGGCGACAAAATGCGTCGTGGCTTGATTTTAATTGACGGTAGCGCAGGCGATTATTGCGGCAGCCAGATGATTGCAGGCACCATCGGTGTATTTGAAAAGGTCGGAAAATACGCTGGTTTTGGCATGAAGCGCGGCACGATTTTACTCACCAAATTGCCCAAGCTGCACGCCACTATTCAAGATTGTGGCACACACACTTTGCCGTTTTTAACCTTGTTGTTTGCTTCTTTTAAGCCACTCTCTACTCTATTTAACAACATTCAAAGCCAGCGCATGCAACGCTTTGGTGGCGATTTAGCTTGTGGTGGCAACGGCGAAATTTTATTATTATTGACCTAAGTCAACCCTCGAAAAACGCTCTCTGTTAAAATAGCACTTTTGCATTAATTTAGTTTGCTATGTCTGAAAACACACTCAAATACCTCACTGCTGCTTTATACAAATTTGTAGAACTACCTGATTATGCTGCCCTGCAGGCCAATATCCATGCGGCCTGCGTGGCACATCATATTAAAGGCACTATTCTGCTTGCACGCGAAGGCATTAACGGCACCATTGCAGGTCTGCCAGCAGATATTCATGCGGCACTCAATTATTTGCGCACAGATGCTGCGTTTGAAGGAAAATTTGCCAATTTAGAACATAAAGAATCCTATGCAGACGAACACCCGTTCTACCGCATGAAAGTGAAACTCAAAAAAGAGATCGTTACCATGGGTGTGCCCAGCGTTAATCCCAACAACACTGTGGGCACCTACGTGAAGCCAGAAGATTGGAATGCGCTTATTAGCGACCCCGATGTGATCTTGCTCGACACTCGCAACGATTACGAAGTGCATATAGGCACCTTTAAAGGCGCCGTTGACCCAAAAACCAACACCTTTCGCGAGTTTCCAACATATATAGCAAACAATCTCGACAAAACCAAACATAAAAAAGTAGCGATGTTTTGCACGGGCGGCATCCGCTGCGAAAAAGCATCCAGCTACATGCTAGAACAAGGTTTCGATGAAGTGTATCACTTGCAAGGCGGCATTTTAAAATACCTAGAAACCGTGCCAGAGGCAGAGAGTTTATGGCAAGGCGAATGCTTTGTGTTCGACCAGCGCGTGGCGGTAAAACACGGGCTGGAAGTTGGTGAATTCGACCAATGCTACGCCTGCCGCATGCCGCTTTCACCCGAAGAGCTAAAGTCACCGCAATACACCGCTGGCATTAGCTGCCCGCATTGTTATAGCTCACTCACCGAAGAGAAAAAGAAAAGCCTCACCGAGCGTCAAAAGCAGGTGATTCTCGCCAAACAGCGGGGCGAGCAACATATAGGTGAGAATAAGGTAAAAAGGTAACTTTGGCTCTACTTTTACCTTTTTAAGTTTAAGCCTGAAGCATGCCTCGCAATCTAGCGAAGTTTCATCTTCCACTGTAGTTTTTGGAACAGTTCTATTTTTTCTGATTTGTTGCATAACTATTCATCTCATTTAAAACGGCTTGATGCCGTCGACAAGTGAATTTATACGCGCTACAAAAAACCTTGTATGGTCAAATCGGGGTTAACATAGCTAATCCCCAAATCTCTTATTTTTTCAATATCTTGTTTAGTGTTTTCGGAGATAGATGATATTCGCGCTGCGCGTGTTTCCTCCATCCATGATAGGTGCCATTGTGATAATTATATACATCACGATTTTTTGTTAAATCGCCCTTACTTGGCTTATCTTTTCGAGAGTATCTAGCTATTTCCGACTTGCTCTGTCTGTACTTATTGACGTAACGAGACACTCGCACTGATGAAGCTGAAACCCACAAAGCGCTTATCGAAGCAATTGAATTGTAAACGTTAATAATTCTGTAAATAGCTGAAGGTAAATCACCATTGCTTAAATCAGTTTCGGTTAACTCTAATTGACCCTTAACAAAATTTAAGCTGTGTTGAGCTTGAGCTAGTGAAACTTCGTTGTTAGTAAGCTTCCCAAATGCCCAACTATCGGGCAGTCCATCGGTTTGCTTTGGCAATGGGTAAAGCTCTCCACAAACTTTAAATCCCGCACCCATCTCTGCGACTCGTCTTTTAGCATTATCGATTTGCCATCGCAGCATATTTTCTACGCTTGAAAATGAGTCATGCATAACATCTCTTTGTAACCAAAATTAAGTAGTCAACCAGCTAAGATTGCTTAACTACTGCCCCGTTATGCTTCTTGCACGCTATTGCAAAGTATTACTTTCCCGCACATGGATATGTCTCTTGAATAGACGCAATTATTAAAATTGGCGCACCTCTGTGTCTTTCTTTTGGCTCTTTTTTTAAAAAATTATGAATTATGTCATTCAGTTGTGCTTAAGTTACTCCATCAGGTACACATGCTACTGGCTTTGCGTTCAATAACATTTTAGAAGCAGTAATTGCATCAATAAAACCTGAAATATATCCAGTAGCAAACAAACGTTCATTGCTATTAGCAGACTCTATTTGTCTAAGGAGTTTATTTCCTGTCATATACTCATCATCAGCGTAGGTTAAAACAGGCAGGAGCAAAAGTGCTATATAAATTATTTTTTTCATACTAAATCCTTTTATTTGTTTTTCTACTAATGCTAAATGAACTATATCCTCAACATCACAATCAAGTTCTTCTGATGCTTTTGACAAAGATAAATATCTACATTCCGATATTATTTGCATTTACTCCTCTTTGCGCAACCCTAATCAAGAAGCCACACCAGCTCGAGACGTTCGTCCACATTAACTCTGATAATGGTATCGGCAAGCAACAATCTTCAGCTCGCCATCTGTCACTTGATATACCAGCCTATTCACATCGTCTATGCGCCTAGACCAATAACCTGTTAAATCGCCGCGTAAGGCTTCGGGCTTGCCTATGCCCGTAAATGGCTCACGTGCGGTGGCTTCAATGAGCGCGTTAATACGTTTGAGCGTTTTTTTATCTTGCGTTTGCCAATAGGTGTAATCTGCCCACGCATTTGGGGTAAATACCAGCAGCCGTGCCATTAGTCTTTAATAAGCGAGTGCTGTGTTGCATTGCCTGCTTTTAATTGCGCGATTGATTCCGCTAAATGCGTAGCATTGGCGGGGCTTTGCATGAGGTACAGGGTTTCAATAATGCTGTTGTAATGGTCTAGCGACATCACCACGGCATTACCTGCATCGCGACGGTTAATGATGGTGACATTGGCATTATCGTTGACGCTGTCTAACACGCTTTTTAATGAATTACGGGCTTCGGAATAGCTGATTACTTGCATGATATTTCCTTACTTGTTCAATATATTGCACAAGTATAACGTAATGTCATATCGTTGTGCAATACCTTAATTTCTTTCACCCAATAAAAAACCACCGCAAGGGTGGCTTTTTATTGTTTGGTGGAGATGGGGGGAATCGAACCCCCGTCCGCAAATCCTCCACAGACAGTTCTACATACTTAGCCTTGTTGTTTAATTTAATCTGCACCACACCAACAGACAAGCGCTGTACAGACGAGCTACCTAAAGGTTAATTCTACGCTAAGTAACCCAACGTAAAACGTATCCCGTGTATATGACACTGCGTATGAGTTACCTCAATCCAACCCACGGGAGAGCTGGTGCAGCGTCCAACCGGTCTTAAGCGGCTAGAGAGTAAGTTTCGTCGTTTGCGACTATACTTGTTTCAGCTGTATTTACGAGGTAATCTGATCCTCGGTATGCCCTGCACTGCTTTGTAACCCACGTCGAAACCGGGTCATCCCCAAAATCAGTATTGCTATGACTTGCAAAACTTGTCTTTAGTTCTGCAATGAGTGAATTATACGCTGATTTAATTTTGTACGCTTTGAGCGTTTTTAGCATCAAAAATAAATGCCCTGCAAGCCAATATCCATGAGGGTTGCAGGCAAGTTATTTGTTATGCGAGCGCATGATTCTCCCTTTTTCGCGTTCCCAATCACGCTCTTTTTCGGTATCGCGCTTATCATGCTGTTTTTTTCCCTTGGCCAACCCGATTTGAATCTTGATACGCCCTTTTGAAAAGTGCATATCGAGCGGCACGATGGTGTAGCCTGCGCGCTCTACTTTCTCGATTAATTTACTAATCTCTTCGTTATGCAACAATAACTTACGCGTTCTAATGGCGTCAGGACGAATATGCGTAGAAGCCGCGCCCATGGGTGTGATGTGGCAACCGATAAGATAAATTTCACCGCGCTGAATAATGACGTACGCCTCTTTTAAATTGGCGCGATTATCACGGATAGCTTTAACTTCCCAGCCTTCTAGCACGATGCCAGCTTCGTATTTATCTTCTATAAAATAATCGAAAAACGCTTTTTTATTTTGCGCGATGCTCATGAATGCAACTAATAGCTTAAAATTGATATTTTACGCATAATTGTGCCCATTCTTTTAATAAATCAAAAAATGACGCGAAAGACGAGCGAAGACAGTATGATTATTACGACAAGCGAAGTCTGACAAAGTCAGATTTGATTTATTAAAAGAACATATGCATAAGGTTGAAAAAACGGTACTAGTAATGCATTCATCTGAGCAAATGTTTCGCTTGGTGGATGCCGTCGAAGATTACCCGAAATTTTTGCCTTGGTGTGGCGGTGTAGATTTGTTGGCGCGCACAGAAACCAGCACCAGCGCGACTTTGCATATTAATTATCACGGTATCAAACAGCAATTTACTACGGAAAATCTGAAAACTTATCCGAACAGCATGGAAATAAAACTTAAAAATGGACCTTTTAAACACTTGTATGGCAGTTGGTATTTTATCGCGCTACGCGAAAATGCCTGTAAAATTGAGTTTAAATTAAATTACGAATTTGCCAATAGTTTTTTAGAGAAAATCATAGCGCCAGTGTTTAACCATATTGCCGCCACGTTTGTGGATGGTTTTGTCGCACGCGCTGACAAAGTTTACAAAAAGGATGCGAATTGAGCGATCAACAAATTATGGTGGAAGTAGCTTATGCGTTGCCAAAAGAGCAACTGATTATTCCAATTTCGATGCCACCAGAAGCCAATGCGGAAGCGGCTATCAGAGTGTCTGGTATTTTAAATAAATTTCCCGAAATTGATTTAAATGTGAATCAAATTGGCATTTTTGGCAAGCTGAGTAAGCTGGATGCGCCATTACGTAATTTAGATAGAATTGAGATTTATCGCCCGCTTATCGCCGACCCAAAAGAAGCGCGCAAACAGCGTGCTGAAGAAGGAAAGGTCATGAAATAGCTTCACACATGCAATGCGCCATTGGCGCATACTCACAAAAAGACGGTGAAAATGCACCGCTTTTGGGTTGAAACCGCAAAAAATTTAGTTACAATTTTCTTCTATATCTTTTTGCGCTTGGGCTTTCCCCTCTGCCAAACCTGCGTCGCTCACATACTCGCGTTCACCTTTCTCATTCATCTTGTAAATACGCCCACCTTGTGTGTAATTTTCTAAATTACCTCTAGCAATTTTACAATTTTCAGCTTTTGCGGCTTCTTGCTTTTCTTTTTCTGTTTTATTTTTCTTATCCACTTCTGCATCTGCTTGTCTTTTCGTGGCAGCTGCATCTTCGTTGCTCACTGGCGTTTTTGTAACATCCTTAGAAGCTGCAGGCTTTGCAGACTCAACTGGCGCCAGCGGTGGCTGACCTGTTGACTGTGTCGCTTTTTTGCTACCAACCGCCTCTTGCTTTACATTCGAAGGCGGCGGTGTATCAGAATAGCGAATCGCACCATTCTTATCTTTCCACTTATAAATTTCAGCATGACTTAACGACGACGATGCACCAAAAATCATCAAAACTAAAAGTATATATATGGATTTCATTGTTGCTCCTATCAATTTCACCATGACTCAACTAAGCCAATATTAATGCGAACTAACGTTCTTATCTAAATCAAGTTTACTCAAACATGCAATATTTTAGAAATTAATTGATGTTTTAGCGATTAATTCATGTTTTTAATCACTTTTCCACAAATTTCAGCTTACCAACTTTTAATAAGCTTTGCAAATCTGTATAATCGCGTTTTGGAAATTAAGGATTCAACATGCGTTTGCTGCAACAAGCCCTTACTTTTGACGATGTCTTACTCGTCCCCGCACACTCTGTCGTTATGCCGCGTGAAGTTAATTTAAGTACGCAACTCACCCGCAATATCAAGCTCAACATTCCACTGGTTTCTGCCGCGATGGATACCGTCACCGAAGCTCCTCTGGCAATTGCACTGGCACAAGAAGGCGGCTTAGGAGTCATTCATAAAAATATGACCGCAGCGCTACAAGCAGCGCATGTTTCGCGCGTTAAACGCTTCGAATCTGGCGTGGTGAACGACCCAGTAACCATTGCGCCACACATGACGGTACGTGATGTGATCGCGCTCACACACAAACACAAAATTTCTGGCTTACCTGTAGTCGACGGCAACAAAATTGTCGGCATCGTGACCAATCGTGATTTGCGCTTTGAAACCAATTTAGACCAAGCCATCAGCAATATTATGACGCCGCGCGACAGGTTAATCACCGTGCGCGAAGGCGCAACGCGCGATGAGGCCATTCATTTGCTACACCAATATCGCCTCGAGCGCGTGTTGGTGATTGACGACAAAGATGTGCTGAAAGGCCTCATTACCGTCAAAGATATTCAAAAATCGCATGACCATCCGTTTGCCTGTAAAGACAGCAAAGGTCGCTTGCGCGTGGGCGCGGCGGTGAGCGTGGGTGAAGGCACGGAAGAGCGCGTTGCCGCGTTGGCGGCGGCAGGTGTGGATGTAATTGTGGTCGATACTGCGCACGGCCACTCGCAAGGCGTGTTGGACCGCGTGAAATGGGTGAAGAAAAACTATCCGAAAATTGAAGTGATTGGTGGCAATATCGCCACGGCAGATGCCGCGAAAGCCTTGGTGGATGCTGGTGCTGACGGTGTTAAAGTGGGCATTGGCCCAGGCTCTATCTGCACGACAAGAATTGTCGCTGGCGTTGGTGTGCCGCAAATTTCGGCGATTAGCAACGTTGCCAAAGCGCTAGAAAAATCTGGCGTGCCTTTTATTGCAGATGGCGGTATTCGTTTTTCTGGCGACATTTCAAAAGCCATCGCCGCAGGCGCGTATTCTGTCATGCTCGGCGGCATGTTTGCGGGCACTGAAGAGGCTCCAGGCGAAGTCGAATTATTCCAAGGCCGCTCTTACAAATCTTACCGCGGCATGGGTTCGGTTGGGGCGATGCAAAAGGGTTCGAGCGATCGATACTTCCAAGAATCTGACGGCAATCCAGACAAATTAGTACCGGAAGGCATCGAAGGTCGCGTACCCTACAAAGGCTCAGTCTTAGCGGTGATTCACCAGTTAATGGGCGGCTTACGCGCTTCCATGGGTTATGTAGGTGCCGCAGACATAACGCAAATGCGAGAAAAAGCTGAGTTTGTGCAAATCACCAGCGCGGGCATGCGCGAATCGCACGTACATGACGTGCAAATTACTAAAGAAGCACCAAACTACAGGATTGACTGATGAATAACATCAATCAACAAAGCCAGTTTGTTAAGGAGTCTGCCATTTTAGGTTTGCTTTTACTTATTGGTTTACTTGGCCTGGGCTATTTTATCTCGAATAGCATCCTGACAATGAAAGCAATGGAACGCACTGTCGAGGTCAAAGGACTTTCCGAACGTGAGGTCAACGCGGATATCGCAATATGGCCAATTACCTTCAATATGGCGGATAACGACTTGATTAAACTATCCAATGTAATCAAAGACAAGAATGCAGAAGTTATTAAGTTTTTAAAATCAAAAGGCTTTAATGACTCAGAAGTGAGTGTTTCTGCACCATCTATTGTAGATAAGTTAGCGCGTGAATATGACAGTGGGAACAATTCGGCCTTCCGCTTTAGCGCAAGCTCCACGGTGACGGTTTATAGCAATCAAGTTGAAAAAGTAAAAGATGCTAGAACCCAGTTGGGTGAACTTGGAAAACTGGGTATTGCAATTGGTAATGATAACGGAATGAACGGCATGGGCACACAGTATTTATATAGCAAATTAAATGATGTAAAGCCCGCCATGATTGAGCAAGCCACTAAAAACGCACGCCAAACTGCAGAAAAATTTGCCAAAGATTCAGATAGCAAGTTAGGCAAAATTAAGCGTGCCAGTCAAGGCACTTTCAGTATTGAAGACCGCGATTCTAGCACCGCTTATATAAAAAAAATACGCGTTGTGTCGACTGTTGAATATTACCTCTCCGATTAATTTTAGCCTTTTAATTAACCCATTTCCTAATGGCGCCTTATGACGCACTCTAAAATACTTATTCTCGATTTCGGTTCGCAAGTCACTCAGCTCATCGCCCGCCGTGTGCGTGAAGCGCATGTATATTGCGAAATTCATCCATGCGACGTAACTAATGATTTTGTTAAAAACTTTGGCGCTGACGGCATTATTTTAAGCGGCAGCCATGCCAGTGCTTATGAAGAAGATACCGACAAAGCGCCGCTAGCCGTGTTTGAATTAAATATTCCAGTTTTAGGCATTTGCTACGGCATGCAAACCATGGCGCAGCAACTTGGCGGAAAAGTTGAAGCTGGCACAAAGCGTGAATTCGGTTACGCTGAAATCCGCGCCAGAGGCCATTCTGCGCTGTTTGAAAACATTCAAGATAGAACAAATAATGAAGGTCACGGCCTGCTTGATGTTTGGATGAGCCACGGCGATAAAGTCACCGAATTGCCGCCAAACTTCAAAATCATCGCCAGCAACGAAACCACGCCAATTGCCGCATTTGCCGATGAAACGCGTCATTTTTACGGCGTACAATTTCATCCAGAAGTGACACACACCAAGCTCGGCCAAGCAATTTTAGAGCGTTTTGTACTAGAAATTTGCCAAGCAAAACCAGATTGGGTGATGAAAGATCACATCGCTGAAGCGGTCGCCAAAATCAAAGCGCAAGTGGGCGATGAAGAAGTGATTTTAGGCTTATCAGGTGGCGTAGACTCTAGCGTTGCGGCTGCTTTGATTCACCGCGCCATGGGTGACCAACTAACGTGTGTATTTGTGGATCACGGTCTGTTGCGCTTAAATGAAGGCGACATGGTGATGGATATGTTCGTGGGTAAATTGCACGCAAAAGTCATCCGTGTGGATGCTACTGCACAATTTATGGGACATTTAGCAGGCGTTTCCGAGCCAGAAGCCAAACGCAAAATTATTGGCCGCGAATTTGTAGAAGTATTTAAAGCCGAGGCGGCCAAACTAAAAGCAGGCACTGGCGGACATAAAGGCGCGAAATGGCTCGCGCAAGGCACTATTTACCCAGATGTGATTGAAAGTGGTGGTGCAAAAACTAAAAAAGCTGTGACCATTAAAAGTCACCACAATGTTGGCGGTTTGCCCGAAACTTTAGGCTTAAAATTGTTAGAGCCGCTACGCGATTTATTTAAAGACGAAGTGCGCGAACTCGGTGTGGCGCTTGGGCTGCCGCATGACATGGTTTATCGCCACCCTTTCCCAGGCCCAGGTTTGGGTGTGCGTATTTTAGGTGAAATAAAAACTGAGTTTGCTGACTTATTACGCCGTGCTGATGCCATTTTTATTGAAGAATTACGTAATACCATTGATTCTAATACAGGCAAAAGCTGGTACGCACTTACTAGCCAAGCTTTTGCGGTATTTTTGCCAGTAAAATCAGTCGGCGTGATGGGCGATGGCCGCACTTACGATTACGTAGTCGCCTTGCGCGCCGTGGTTACCAGCGATTTTATGACTGCACATTGGGCAGAATTGCCTTACGATTTGCTTGGTCGTGTTTCCAATCGTATCATCAACGAGGTGCGCGGGATTAATCGTGTGGTCTATGACATTTCTGGCAAACCCCCTGCCACTATTGAGTGGGAATAATTTTATCTATGTTAAAATTGCGCATTAATTTTTATGCTGAGGTGTGAAATGAAAAAAATTATATCTTATTGTTTAATAATGTCTTTTGGTGCTTTAGTTGGTTGTGCAACAGACAAGCACACCTACGCCAGCCAACCACAAAAAATATTTGATGCAGTCAACGCAAAATATCCAGCTGAAAAAAATACATTGGTTTTTATTGATGCGCCAGAAGGTTTTATCGCACCGCGTTTAGCCAATTGTGAAGTAGAAAAAGGCGTGAACACCGGGAAAGTGGTGGCGATTTCATCTGCGCTTTCGCTGAAAACCAGCACTGTGGTGGTGGCTGGTGAAAATGAATCACTAACGGCAACAACGCTAGCCAAAGCTTTAATGCTAGACAAAGAAAAAATTAGCGGTTCAAAAGCCATTGTTATCGGCGCTAAAGAGACGCAAAAAACGCTGACTGACTTAGCTGCCGCAAGCGGCGTTACACTTGAGTTTGTCGATAATCCCAATTGATTCATCAAACCATAAGTCTGGCTTAGTTGCTCATGAGCCGTGGATTTGTAAAGGAAGATGATTTAGAGCACGCTGGCACCGATGTGCCAGAGCGACCGATTAGTGCGCACCCGAATTACGTTACCACCAATGGTTACGCACTTTTACAAGCAGAATCACAAAAATTAGATCTTGCAAGACGTGCTCTGGAAGCCAATAAGGACGAGCCTTCCAGCCTAGATAAATTGGCGATTATTAATCGTGATTTACGTTATATTTCGGCGCGTTTAGAGAGTGCAATTGTCACCAAACCCGATATTAGCGCTAGCCAAGCGCTGTTTGGCGCTACTGTGACGGTGGAAGACGAAGAAGGCGAACAGCACAGTTACGAAATTGTGGGCGAAGACGAAGCTGATATTAAAGCCAACAAAGTCAGCTGGACATCGCCTTTGGCAAAAGCATTAATAGGTCATAAAATCGGCGAAAGTGTTATTTGGCAACGCCCAGCGGGCAATGCCAACTTAGAAATTATTAAAATAAGTTATTGATTGAGAAAGAAAATATGAAGGTAACCGAAGCCATTGTAAAACGCCGCTCTGTGAAAGCGTTCGACCCGCAACACAAAATGACGGAGCAGGAAATCGCCAAACTGATGTCACTGGCCATGCTCTCGCCAACCGCATTTAACATCCAAAACTGGCGCTTTGTAGTGGTAACGGATACCGTTCTGCGCCAAAAAATCCGCGCTGTGAGCTGGAATCAGGCGCAAGTAGAAGAAGCTTCTTTGTTGATTATATTAACGGCGGATTTGAATTCATGGGCAAAACAACCTGAGCGCTATTGGGTAAACGCGCCCAAACTAGTGCAAGATTATTTAATACCTGCGATTGGCAGCTACTACAAAGATCATGAGCAAGTGCAACGCGACGAAGGCATGCGTAGTTGCGGCATGGCGGCACAAACCATTATGCTTGCTGCCAAAGAAATGGGTTACGACACTTGCCCAATGGACGGCTTTGATTTTGATGCAGTTGCAAAACTCATCAACCTGCCTGCAGACCACGTTCCCGCTATGTTTGTCGTCGTCGGAAAAGCACTAACGCCAGCGCGCGAACGCGGCGGACAGCTTGATTTTGATGATGTCGTGATTCGCAATAAATTCTAACAAATAAATTTTAATTTTTTAAGTGTACTTATTAAGGGTTCTCTGTGTTAATTAGCAACAATATCACCATGCAGTTTGGCGCTAAGCCATTGTTTGAAAACGTTTCTGTCAAATTTGGCGAAGGCAATCGCTATGGCCTGATTGGCGCCAATGGCTGCGGAAAATCAACCTACATGAAAATTCTAGCGGGTACGCTAGAGCCTACCGCTGGCAACATTTCGTTAGATAATCACGAGCGTATGGCATTTTTGCATCAAGACCAATTTGCTTACGAAGACCAGCGCGTGCTGGATGTGGTGATGATGGGACATGAAGAAATGTGGAAGGCCATGCAAGAGCGTGACGCGATTTATGCTAATTTAGAAGCCACAGAAGACGATTACATGCGTGCAGCCGAGTTGGAGCATGTGTTTGCAGAATTTGATGGCTACACCGCCGAAGCGCGCGCAGGCGAGCTATTAATGGGTGTGGGTATTCCCATTGAGCAGCATAATGGTTTAATGTCAGCCGTCGCACCAGGCTGGAAATTGCGCGTGTTGCTGGTACAAGCGCTATTCGCCAACCCAGACGTATTGTTACTGGACGAGCCAACCAACAACTTGGACATCAACACCATTCGCTGGCTAGAAGATGTGTTGAATAACCGCGATTGCACTATGATTATTATTTCGCACGATCGCCACTTTTTGAATCAGGTTTGTACGCATACTTGCGATATGGATTACGGCAAGCTGACGGTTTACCCAGGCAATTATGACGATTACATGGAAGCTTCGATTGCCGCACGTAATCAGCAGGCCAAAGACAACGCCAAAGCCAAGCAACAAGTGGCGGATTTGCAAGACTTTGTGCGGCGCTTTTCGGCCAACGCATCCAAAGCCAAACAAGCCACTAGCCGCGCCAAGCAAATCGACAAAATTAAAATTGAAGTATTTAAACCATCAAGTCGTCAATATCCGTTTATTCGTTTTGAATACGACGAACGCGAAAAACTGCACCGCAACGCGGTAGAGTTGAAAAAACTCAGCCACGGTTTCGATAAAATATTATTTAACGATGTGGAATTGATATTTGAAGCGGGCGAAAAAGTAGCGATTTTAGGCGAAAATGGAGTCGGTAAAACTACATTTTTACGTTGCTTAGCGCGCGACTTACAGCCTAAACACGGCGAAGTGAAATGGACTGACAAAGCCACCATTGGCTACTTCGCGCAAGATCACGAATATGAATTTGAACAAGGCGAAGACTTATTCGAATGGATGACACTGCAAAGACAGGCTGGCGATGACGACCAAGTGGTGCGCAGCATGTTGGGTCGCTTATTATTCGGCGGCGAGGATACCAAAAAATCCGTCAAAGTGCTTTCTGGTGGCGAAAAAGGTCGTATGCTGTATGGCAAACTCATGCTAGCCAAAACAAATGTGCTGCTGATGGATGAGCCGACCAACCACATGGATATGGAATCCATCGAAGCGCTAAACACCGCGCTGGATAAATACAAAGGCACGCTTTTCTTTGTGAGTCACGACCGCGAATTTGTGAGTTCAATTGCGACTAGAATATTGGAAATAAAACCCGATGGCATTGTAGATTACACGGGTAATTATGAGGATTATTTGGCGAGTCAGGGTGTAGAATAGTCTGAAATAAGCTGCTCTGTAAGCCGCATGGATATTGGACTGCAGAGCGTGTGTTTTAATGATTAAAATGCGGAAAGGTGGCAGAGTGGTTGAATGTACCTGACTCGAAATCAGGCGTACGTGAATAACGTATCGAGGGTTCGAATCCCTCCCTTTCCGCCAACTAAAAAGCCAGCTTACGCTGGCTTTTTTAATTACTCAAACTACTCTTTCAGTGAACGTTTACGCTCATGCTCTAGCAAAAAGCGTTTACGAATGCGGATGGTTTTTGGTGTAATTTCGACCAACTCATCATCATCAATAAACTCAACAGCACTTTCTAAAGTTAATGCAATTGGCGTAATTAAACGCACCGCTTCATCCGTGCCTGATGAACGCACGTTGGTGAGTTGTTTGCCTTTAATCGGGTTCACAATCAAATCGTTATCGCGGCTGTGAATACCAATCACCATACCTTCGTACAATTTATCGCCCGGCACAGCAAACATTTTGCCGCGGTCTTGCAGTTTCCACAGTGCGTAAGCCACTGCTTCGCCATGCTCAGCAGAAATCAAAACGCCGTTGCGACGACCTGGCATATCGGGTTTGACTGGCGCGTATTCGTCAAAAATATGTGACATAAGGCCAGTGCCGCGCGTCATGGTTAAAAATTCACCTTGAAAGCCAATTAAACCGCGAGCAGGGATTTTGTATTCCAACCGCGTACGGCCATTGCCGTCGGATTCCATATTTTGCATTTCACCACGGCGGCGGCCAAGTTCTTCCATCGCTGCACCTTGGTGTTCATCTTCTAAATCCACCGTTAATATTTCATACGGCTCACATTTTTCACCATTCACTTCACGGTAAACCACTTTTGGTTTACCAACGGCCATTTCAAAGCCTTCGCGGCGCATGGTTTCCAGCAAAATAGTCAGGTGTAATTCACCACGGCCAGAAACGCGGAATATATCCGCATCTGCGGTTTCATCCACACGCAAAGCTACGTTGACTAAAAGCTCTTTAGTTAAACGATCGCGAATTTGGCGGCTAGTTACAAACTTGCCCTCTGTACCTGCAAGCGGCGAAGTATTCACCATAAAGTCCATCGTCAGCGTTGGCTCATCCACGCCCAAATGCGGCAAACCTTTTGGATTGTCGCGGTCACAAATGGTAAAGCCGATACCAATGTCATCCAAGCCAGAAATAATCACAATATCGCCCGCCAGTGCTTCTTCAACTGGTACGCGCTCCAGGCCTTGAAAGCCGAGCACTTGGTTGATTTTGCCTGTAGCAATTTGTTTATCTTCGTTCATTACTGTCACATTTTGGCCAGGTTTTATTTTGCCGTTACGTACGCGGCCAACACCTAAGCGACCAGTGTAGGTTGAATAATCTAATGCAGAAATTTGCAACTGTAATGGCGCTTCCGGATCGCCCACTGGTGGTCTCACGTGGGTTAGTATCGTGTCAAAAAGTGCACGCATATTGTCAGATGGCGTTTTCATGTCTAGCATGGCATAACCGTTAATTGCCGAAGCATATACAACAGGGAAATCTAATTGCTCATCGGTCGCACCTAAATTGGCAAATAAATCAAATGTATGATTAATTACCCAATCGCAACGCGCACCTGGGCGGTCAACTTTATTGATTACTACGATTGGCTTCAAACCTAGTGCCAGCGCTTTTTTAGTTACAAATCTAGTTTGTGGCATAGGACCTTCAACCGCATCGACTAACAATACAACGCCATCCACCATGCCCAATACGCGTTCAACCTCGCCACCGAAGTCGGCGTGGCCTGGCGTATCGACGATATTAATGTGTGTGCCTTCATAAACCACAGCGGTATTTTTGGCCAAAATAGTAATGCCACGCTCTTTTTCAAGGTCGTTGCTATCCATCACGCGCTCTACAATGGCATGATGCGCTGAAAAAGTGCCCGCTTGCTGTAAAAGCTTATCCACCATGGTGGTTTTGCCATGGTCAACGTGGGCGATAATTGCGACATTGCGCAGATTTCGAGAATTTGGGGTAGTAGACATGTGAACTGCCATATGTTTGAAAGGGCGAGAGTTTAACACAACTCGCCACAATAAGCTTTTGACCTAGTGAATAAACCTTTGACAAAGCAGAATAAATGTTTATAATGCGCGCAACTTTGAAGCTTTTAGAAGTTTTAAATTCATTGCCCTGACCCTCTGTCACTCGTGAAATGTTGAAGTGACTATCATATAGATGAGAATCTATCTTTTACTGGTTAGCGGCTGTGCCCGTGCGCTAGTAAAAAGCATCTTAATACTGTTTTATTAAATTTAGTGCTTTTCGCGTTTTATGTTGATAACTTTATGTTTTTAAAACATACTTTCAACTCTTAATGTGCTTGCTTGCGCCCTTTTGTTACTTATAGAAAGGGACATACTTTGTCTTTTGAATTATTAAATCTTGATCCTGCCTTACTTCGTGCAATCGAAGAGTCTGGCTACACCACCCCAACCGCTATTCAAGCGCAAGCGATACCTGTGATTACCGCTGGTAACGACTTGATGGCCAGCGCCCAAACAGGCACTGGTAAAACCGCAGCATTTATGTTGCCTGCTTTAAACTTACTGGCAACACCGCACGCGCTTAAAAGCCGCGGCCCACGCATTTTGGTACTTGTGCCAACACGTGAACTTGCAGCGCAAGTGAATGAAGCAGCGCGCAAATACGGTAAATTCATCCGCGCCCGCACCGTTAGTATCGTGGGTGGCATGCCTTACCCATTACAAAACAAATTGTTATCGCAACCATTAGATATTTTGGTAGCAACGCCAGGTCGCTTACTAGACCACATGGAACGCGGCCGCATTGATTTATCGCGTTTACAAATGTTGATTTTAGACGAAGCCGATAGAATGTTGGACATGGGCTTTTTGCCTGACGTTGAGCGTATTTGCAGCCAACTGACGGCTGAACGCCAAACGCTATTATTCTCTGCCACTTTAGATGGCGACATTGCGCGTATCGCCAAACAGATCTTGAAAAATCCAAAAACTATTCAAGTGGCTGGCCAAAAAGAAAAACACGCAAACATTGAGCAACGTCTGCATTATGTAGATGACATGACGCACAAAAACAAATTGCTTGAGCATTTGTTGATAGCGCCAGACATGAATCAAGCCATTATTTTCACCAGCACTAAGCGCCATGCTGATTTGCTGGCAGAAGACTTATACGCAGCTGGCCACAAAACAGCAGCTTTGCATGGTGATATGACACAGGGTGCGCGTAACCGCACGCTGACAAAGTTGCGTCATGGTGATGTAAAAGTGCTAGTTGCAACTGACGTTGCGGCACGCGGTATTGACGTGCAAGGTATTTCACACGTGATTAATTACGATTTACCAAAATTTGCAGAAGATTACGTGCATCGTATCGGCCGTACAGGTCGCGCGGGTGCTAGTGGTATTGCGATTTCATTCGCATCAAATATGGATAGACATATTTTACGCAAAATTGAACAATTTACTGGCAATCGTATGGAGCCAGCCGTTGTGGAAGGTTTTGAACCAAAGCGCGCTTTTAATGCAAGTTCCGGAAAAGATGCTCCACGAGGCAATAGGGGCGCGCCTTCCAGAGGTGGTCGTAATGAGCGCGCAGCGCATACGCCTGGCGGTCGCGGTGGTTATCAGCCACGTGATAATGCGCGTGGCAGTTTCGGCGACCGGATCATGGGTGAAAAACCTGCTAGCCGCGCAGATGGAGAGAAGTCTTATGGCCCAAGAAGCGGCGGCTTTAACGACCGCAACAAAGAGCGCACGCATGATGGTGCGCGCCCTGCAGGCCGTAGCTTTGCGGACAGAAGTGATCGCCCAGCACCAAACCGTGAACGTTTTGGCAACGAATTTGCTGGAAATCGCACTCCACGTGAAAGCTCCGGAGAAGTGAATGGCAATAGCCGTAGTTATACCAAAGATACCGATATGCAATTTGCACGTGAATTAAGCAAAGGCTTCGGCGAAAGAGGCGCGAATCAATCGTTTGGCCGCAAGCCAGAAGGTAGCTTTGGTGCGCGTCCTAGCCGTTCTGAAGGTGCTCGTTCTACACCACGCGCAAATGCGACACGTAACGATACGCCACGCGGAGACTTTTCTAAAACGAATGCTGGCGAAAAATTTGGCAATCCGCGCCCACGTCCAGCTGGCGATCGCCCTGCACGCACTGGTGGTGACTCTGCGCCACGTCGTCCACGTAGCTTTGCTTAATGGAAATCATGACAGAAGCAATACAATTTGATGCCTTAGGACTCGCAACGCCTTTATTAAAGGCGATTAGCGAGACTGGCTACACAACGCCTACACCAATCCAAGCACAAGCCATTCCATTGGCTTTGCAAGGCAAAGATTTGATGGCTGGCGCGCAAACAGGTACAGGTAAAACGGCAGCGTTCGCGCTGCCGATTTTGCAGAAATTATTACCGTTTGCAAGTGGTAGCACATCACCCGCCAAACATCCAATACGCGCGCTGGTGCTTACGCCAACGCGTGAATTGGCGATTCAAGTGGAAGAAAGCATCAAGGTTTACGCCAAACATACACCGCTAAAAAGCTTGGTGGTTTTTGGTGGTGTAGATATTAAAACTCAAACACCGCATTTAAAAACTGGGGTTGAGATTTTAGTCGCAACGCCTGGCCGCTTGTTGGACCACGTGGAGCAAAAAACACTTAACCTTGGTCAAGTACAAATTTTAGTTTTGGATGAAGCCGATAGAATGTTGGACATGGGTTTTATGCCAGATTTGAAACGCATTTTGGCTTTATTGCCAAAACAGCGTCAAAACTTGATGTTCTCTGCCACATTTTCAAATGAAATCAAAAAGTTAGCGGATGATTTTTTAACCAATCCAACGCTCATAGAAGTGGCGCGCAGCAATGCCACTGCTGAAAACGTCACGCAGAAAGTGTATTTGGTGGAGCAAAGCAAAAAACAAGCGTTGCTGACACAATTACTCAAAGCTGAAGACAATAAGCAAGTGATTGTTTTCACTAAAACTAAGATCACAGCCAGCCGCTTAAGTCGTGCCTTACAAAAAGAAGGGATTGCCGCCGAATCGATTCATGGCGATAAATCGCAAAAGGAACGTTTAGAAGCATTAGATGCCTTTAAGGCTGGCAAAATTATTGCGCTCATCGCCACTGATGTAGCTGCTCGAGGCTTAGATATTAGCGATTTGCCGATGGTGATTAACTACGAAATACCCAGTGCGCCAGAAGATTATGTGCATCGTATCGGTCGCACAGGCCGCGCTGGCGCTAGTGGTGTAGCGATTTCTTTAGTGTGCGAAGATGAAGAAAAATACTTAGCGGAAATTGAAAAGCTGATTAAACGTAGCATTGAAAAAGAAAAAGCGGACGTTAAAACAACTGCTACTGGACATAAGCGCTCAAGCACTGACCTGCAAGCCAATAACCATAAGGCTTCCAGCCATGCTCAAAATGATGCGATTGATTCAAACAGAACGAAACATGCTGCCAAGCCGCGTCAACACACGCGTAAACCTTCTGCAGACCCTTGGTTTGATAAACCCTACGAGCCTAACGTAACTAATACCGACAGTACAAAAAACTTGTCTGGGATCAATCGCAAGCTGCCAGTAGCGGCTTTACTGGGTGGTTTAAGGGCCAGCAAATAAATAAGGCTAACTAAGCCCTACTTTTTCAACCAACTTTCCATTTCTTTCGCTACAAGTGGTGGTGAGTAAAAGTAACCTTGCACATTTCTGCAGCCGCTAGCGGCCAAAATGTCTGCTTGCATTTGATTTTCTACACCCTCACCCACCAACTGCAAGCTTAGCGCGTCGCCCAGCGCTACAATGGCATTTACTATGACGCGATCTTCCGCACTGTTAACCAAGCCATCCACAAAAGTACGGTCAATTTTTACTTCATCCACCGCCCAGCGTTTAAGATATAGCAACGATGAATGACCCATACCAAAATCATCTAAAGAGATACTAAATCCAGCCTCTTTAATTAAGCGCATATTTTTCTTGACCACGTCGCCTTCTTCTAACAAGGCATGCTCAGTAATTTCAATACATAGCATCTTAGGTGAAACGCCATATTTAAAGGTGGCCGCGTTTAACATTTTAACTAAAGACTCTGAGCGTAAATGACGCGCTGAGATATTGACGGAAATCTTAGGCACATTAAATCCTCTATCCAGCCAATCACGTAGCTGTCTACAAGTCTCCTCTATTACAAACTCGCCGATCTGGTTAATGAGCGAGGATTGCTCAGCAATTTTGATAAATTCCAGCGGTGGAATCAGTCCACGTTCAGGGTGACGCCACCTTAATAAAGCCTCCATGCCAACCAATTTATTTTTTTCATTTTCTACTTGCGGCTGAAACAGTACAAAAAATTGCTTCTCTTTAAGGGCATGTCGGATGCCATTTTCCATATCCAGCCATTGATGCGCGATAAAATTAAGGTTGCTTGTATAGAACTCAAAGTCATTGCGACCATTTTGTTTTGCACGGTACATGGCTAAATCGGCATACACCACCAGCGTTTGCGGGTCTGTCGTATCATCCGGGTAAACGCTCACACCAATGCTGGTAGTGCAATATACTTTTTGTTTTTCGATTTCAAATGGCGTTGAAAATGCGGCAATAATATCGCGCACTAAACGGTGTCCATCTTGTGGTGATGCGCCTTCCATCACCATCACAAACTCATCGCCGCCCAGCCTGCACAAGGCATCAGTCGCACGCGCTTTTTCGGCAATGCGCTTGGTTGCCATCATCAACAATTGATCGCCAGCCTCGTGCCCAAGGGTATCGTTGACTAGCTTGAAACGATCCAAATCAAAAAATAGCAACAACACTTGTTGCCCAGTGCGCTCCGCCTTTGCAATGGCATGTTCTAAGCGTTGTCTAAACAGGCTTCGATTTGGCAATCCAGTCAGTTCGTCATGCGAAGCCAAAAACTCTACACGGCGATTAAGCGCCATCATTTCTGTCACATCCCGACCAACCCCTCGGTAACCAATAAAGCCACCTTTATTGCTGAATACTGGCTTGCCGGAAACACGTAAATACGCCATCTTCCCTTGCTCGTCCGTAAAATGTACTACGAAATCTAAAAAACGTTTGTGCTCTTGCAAAGTTTTGAGCATCTCGTTGGAAGTATGGCTGTGGCAAGCCTCAGCTAAATCAATCAAATTATAAACATTCAAATTTGCAGGGCCACCAGTCAC
>JBEBJI010000007.1:0-84732 GCA_040079935.1 Methylotenera sp. | reverse complement strand
TTGGTGAATGTCTTTTTTGTTATTAAATAGCATGCTGTTTACCTAGTGAGGAGTTTGATAAAAGTTGTTTTAGTGTTTTCATGGTGCTGGTTATCTATTTCGATAACGTGAAGCGATTGCATGTGCTGAATGTTGTACGGCACGATTGATGCCACGACCAGCCAGTTGTGTGCTTTTTTCTAAACCGCTAGCTAGTCCGCCGCCACTGCTATTTTCTATTTTTCCACCTACACCACCCCCACCTTTACTGCCACCCCGCATGGCGGCAAAGGTCATTTTTGCGATTTGTGCGGTGGCTAAGGCCAAACCTAAGCCACTGGCATTGTCGCCACCTCCCACTAAGCTATTGGCAATGTTGTCTAGCTTAGTAAACAAGTAGGCAAACAGACACATCACCACCATCAGACTGAATATTGCTTTCAGTGCTGCCGCTTGTTTCGCGCCAACGAATGCGGCTGATTGATCCGTATTAAAGCCTAGGTGAACGATGTAACCGTTGACAATCACAAACACCAATCCCAAAAATATCATCATGAAGAGTTGCAAAAGCAAGATGTAAACAATCTTGTTTTTCCAACCATCAAAGAAATTCTTGCTGGGTTCAAATGCTAATGCACCGATGAATAGTGGACCTACTGCCAACACCAAACTGAGCGTTAGCAGGTTAGTAAAAAAAACAATCCCAACCGCACCAAACAAAATAAGGACACAAATTAAATACAAATTAGCCACGATGCTGAGTGCAATACCACTTGCCACATCAAGAATATTTAGTTTCATTCTCGCTGCTACAAGATCATTGAAAGGCGTTAGCAGTTGATTAAAGTTGCAATCTAACGCATTGAACATAGCTGTATCACCAGTCCCTGTGACAGGACAAGCCCCACCACCAGTCGTTGAAACAGCAACCGAACTCATTAAGTTTGCACTGACCGTTTTGACTGTGCCGATGACTTCGGCCTGATAAATGCCTGCACCACAAGCGATAAATAGAATCATGGCCATTTTGGCTGAACGCCATACGATAGTACTGATCGGCTCGCGTACTTCGCCACGCATAACGGCAAAACCTACAAATAGGTAGTAAAGCGTTAAGGCAGATAAAGCGATTGCAGCCACATAAATACTTAATTGTGCGGACACTTGATTTACAAAGTGGTCTATATAAGAGAAAAATGTACCGCCGATGTAGTTAAACATGGCGTACCTTTAACATTGGCTGGTTAAATTTCTTGTATAATTGTAATCCATGGATTACAATTAACTCATGTTGATACTTGAACGCACGGCTGATTTTGACCAATGGCTTAATGCACTGAAAGATGTAGTCGCACAAAAGCGCATTTTGGCAAGGTTGGAGCGGCTGGCTGAGGGACACTGGGGTGACTGCAAAGCTTTTGATGGCATGATTGAGCTGCGCTTTCATTTGAGTGGCGGTTATCGCATTTACTGTTGGCAATCTGGCGATGTTGTTGTGTTGTTGCTGTGTGGAGGCAATAAATCCAGTCAATTGCGCGATATAGCCAAAGCGAAAAAAATGATTAAACTTTTGGAGGAGTAGACGATGAACCAAAACGCGATTAAAAAATTGGGAATTACCCGTTTTGATGCAGCTGATTACCTTAAAACTGATGAAGACGTTGCTTTGTACTTCCAAGCTTGCCTGGATGAGGGTGGCAATGACCCTGCGTTTATTGCTAAAAGCTTGGGAACAATCGCCCGTGCGCGTGGCATGACGCAATTGGCTAAAGATAGCGGTATTAGCCGCGAAGGTTTGTATAAAGCCCTCTCTGGCGAGGGCAACCCAGAGTTTGGCACAATTATAAAAGTGATTAATGCACTTGGTATTAAGCTTCATGCGACGGCTTAAGAAAAATACACCATGAATATGACTAGCTCTGATTTGACGATTACTGAATCTAGCGGCAATGTGTTCGCGGATTTGGGTTTTAATGATGCTGAAGCAACCATTTTGGCAATGCGCGCGCAATTGATGTGCGATATCGCAAAGCAAATAGACAAGCATCAGTGGACACAAAGCGAGGTTGCAAAGCGCTTTGGTGTATCTCAAGCCCGTGTTTCTGACTTGCTGCGCGGTAAGTTTGATAAATTTAGTTTGGATACATTGATACAACTTGCCACGCGCGCTGGGCATAGTGTGCGTATTAAGGTTGCCAAAAATGCAGAAACTATCTGAAGAAAAATTATTGGCGCGTGATGCCAAACGTGACCTAAATGCTGAGTTATTAGAATCTATAAACAACTTGAACGCAGGTAAAGTAGTGCGAGTGTCAATTGTTGCTCGCACTGGACATATCATTGAATCGCCCGTTGAAAAAATGCTATTAGCAGTCGCTTGATTAAAATAAGATTTCATTTTTTATCTAAAATTGCACTTAGTTAAAATTAGCGATTGGTTGAGGTGCAGATATAGGTTTTCCTCTATCCTCTAGCGTGGCGTTTGCTTGTAATTCATGTAAAGCCTGCAAGGCATTGATGCAGTTGGGTGTTAGGCTACGCTCACTAGGGTTTTCGCTGCACCAATCACTTATTTTTTTATAGAGTGCTGGCTCTTTCAATAACTCCTGCACTGTGTAAGTCTTTTGCGAATCAGTTTTGTCTTGCGCAGAACACGCCGTTAATAAAACTGCCATAATCGTAATAAGTGTTAGTTTCATGATGTAAATTCCTTTATTGATAGCTTGATTAATCCCAATTGGTAATCGGTTCTGGCGCAGAAATAGGATTGCCTCTATCCTCAATCGTGGCTTTTACTTGCGCATCTTGTTTAGTCTGTTGTAATAACTTGTTTTGTATTTCAGCAAGCTGTGCGCTCAGCTGCATTTGCACCACGGTGTTTTGAATCTTGGCTTGTTCGCCTGCCATGCGGGCTTGCAATTCAGCAATGGCTTTAGGGTCATCGGTATTGCTAATCTGATCAATTAAACCTTGTATCTGCGTTTGCTCAGTAGTGGCGGTATCGTAGGCTTTTTCGTAATTGTCACGATCTATGTAGTGTTTTTTAACTTCTGATTGACACAGGGTGAGAAACTCACCTGTTTGCCCGTTACAAACATCCATGGATTGCACTGGTCGCATCATTTGGCTATATACTTTTTGTGCGTCAGCTGGTAAATATTGGCGTAAATTAGGATCGTTTAATACCGTGCCAAAACCACGTTTCCCCGTCATTGACTGATATTGTGCAAGTTGTTGTGCGTATTGCTCTTTCATGGCTTGTAGCTGTTTACCCCACTGCACAATATTCTCGAGCGTATTAGCAAGATTCGCCACATCAATAACAGGAATGCCGCCTGCATTAGCGGGCGTAATACTGGCTTGTAAGGTAAGGATTAAAGCAATAATGAATGCTTTAATATTCGGTTTTAAGTGCTGTTTTTTCATGATATTTATCCTTTTATGTCCTATATCGGTTATTTTTCATATCAACAATTAATTCAATCAACCCAATGACCACAAGTTTGGGTGCTGTTTTGGCCGTTTCCACCAGTGAAGCCATTTAGAAAACCTCCGCCATTATTTGAATTGCCACCCATGAAGTTATTAAATGGCCAATACGTTTGTGACTGCGTCACCACATAATGCGCACCATTGTGCAGGTCTGTATATGCATGACCTTCATAGGCTGAGCAGTACGCAGGTTTAGTGCCTTGAATGCAGCCTTGCAAACCATTGGTATAGGCGATTAGCGTCGCATTCAGTGAAGCTGCATCACAACGCCCTGCTCCTTGAGCAATCGCGTTGACTAGGCTTTTCATTTGTGGTGTTTCTGATGAAACAGGACATAGATTTAAAAAGTTGATGCGGCCTTGTATGGTGTCGCTGAAATCATCAAAATCAATACTGAAATATTCACTCAGTGATGGTGAACATTCGCTTGGTGGCGAACCTGTAGAAAGGCAAAGGATGGCTTCACAGGCTAATTTAACCTTGCCTGTGAGTTCGCCACCATCAGCATGAGCAATACCCATTGCAAGTGTGGTTAGCAAGATGGCGGGTAATCTTAAATGGTGACGTATTGTCATGATGAAATTCCTTATTAATAAAAATTCTGTTGGGCTATTCGCCCTTTATTGGCTTTGGTCATGGCTTTACGCTGAGCTAATCGATCTAATAAAATGGGCATCCAGTCTTGTACGTGATCACCCACTTCTGCACGAATTTCATCTAGCATTTCTACGTTATCTAATGAAGTACTGAGTACGTCTAACATTTCATTGAGGCTGCCAAGGTCTAAGGTGACGACTGTTGAGGTATGACCTTGCTTGACTAGAAACTGACGGCTCGTTTCACCAAGTGTGCGGATGGTGTGATATTCCATCTCGGTAACTTTGAAGCCTTCCACGTAGTCGTGGTAATCGGCTTTGGGGTTAGGTAAAAATATTTGCGTGGCACATTGCTCTACCATGGCTGCAACGTGTGGTGTTTTAAGGATTTGTGCAGGGCTTTGTGTATCAAAGATACCGAATCCATTTTGTTTACGAATGGTAAATTGTTTGTTGACAGCAAAGTCTGTGAATTCTGACAGCTCTAAACGCTTCCAAAATTCAGCCATGACATAGATAAAACGGCGACCATCAATCAAGCTTTCTGTTAGGTGTAGTAAGTACATAGTGACGGGCGCCAGGATGTCTTTATCTTCTAAAAAAGCCGTATCATCAAAACCAAATAGACGGCCTTGACTCAAGTCTATTTTGTCTTCCACGTTATCCAGCACCCAGCCATAGCTGCCGCCTCTGCACCATTTTTGTAGGTAGTCATGCACGCTATTTTGTTTGGTGTTGGGGAGTTGCTGGTTAATCGCATATAGGCCGCGTTTGCTACGCTCAAAGGTCATCATCACGCGTACTGCACGCTCTACTTCATGACTATCAGTGGCATTGAGTGGATAAGGCACGAGACTTTGCACAAGTTTTACTAAAAAGCTAATATTGTGTTCAGTCGCCTCTAGCTGAAATGGATTGAAGCCCGTAGGTATCCCTTTTTTAAGGACGCGATAATTGCCGCCTAGTGCGCGGATGACAATCTCAGCGCCACGATCTTTATCAAAAAAGACAATCGTGGGTTGGTATTTCAAAGTCATCAGCAGCAAGAACAACTCCAACACGGTTTTGCCTGAACCTGTCATGCCGATAATAGTGGTATTGCCAGGTGCTTTTTTATCAGTGGAGTCGTCGCTTTCATCAGTGCCATGAAAATTAAAATAATACGGCGCACCATTCGGTGTTTTAAGAATGGTGACGGCTTCACCCCATGGATTGTTATTGCGCTTACCCGTACCAAAGCCGTGCATCGCGGCTAAACCTGCAAAGTTTCGTGAGGTGAGATGTGCTTCGCGTGGCCTTAAATACCAGTGCGCAGGCTGCTGGGCAAACCATGCGGCATCAACCACCAAATCCAGCAGTGCGGTTTGGTAGCCATCATGACTGAGTGCAGAGCGTGCTTCTGCCATATTGCGTGTGGCTTCATCCATGCTATCGCCCAATACGGCCAGTGAATAATGGTACTCACCCAGCACAAACTGCCCATCAACCAGCTGATCAATGGCTAGGTCTAAGGCCTTAATCTGTGAAGCTGCACCATCTTCGGTTGAAACAAGTTGATTACGCTGTTTCTCTAATTTGTCTTTGGCACTGGGTTTGTCTAATATCGAAAAACTTTGCGTCTCGATGTATTCATACGGTGTGTACAACAAGCTATTCATGCAGCCTGCGTCCGTATTGGCTGGGTAATCTTTCAAATCCAGCATTGCGGCGAAGCGTCTTTTATTCGGTGCACGAATTTCTATTTTCTCTTCGACGAAAAATAGGCGTGAGGTTTGTAACACGTCACGAATTCGGTAATCTTTGACAGGTACTTTTTCCCAAACAGCGTTAAGCAGGTAGCCGTAAAATGCTAACTGGTTGGAATAGGGAATGTTGTTTTCTTTATAAGTGGCGAGCCGCTCTATATCATACTTTTTGAGTGTGGCTTGTATGCGTGTGGCGAGTTCTTCAATTTTGCGCACTGCGTGCTTATCCGCTTCTTCGATGGCACGCAGTGATTTTTCTTGAAGGTCTATGACGCGACCAAACAGGTTTTTCTTAACCGCACCATAAGGTCGATACACCAAGGTGAGATAGGTTTCGTTGCCCATCATGTTGTAACCCTCAAAACTGGCGTAATACCGTTTAGCCAAGGTGCTCGCAAATGGATTTTGGTATTCGGTGGTGAATTGGTCTAAGTATTGGCGACGCACACGGTGTGACCAAATGGCGACTTCGCCTAGGCCTATCAGCAGTTGATTAAACGCCTCATGCAATATGTCTAAATCAATTGCATCACGTGTTTCAAAAGCAATGCCATCTACCCGCCATGTGGTTAAATAGGCACCGTCTAAAGTTTTGACCACCGCATCGCTAATTGCACTGCTATAACGCAAATACTCGCTAGCACTGATTTCGTTGTTGGCGACTTTCTGATGTTTTGCAGTCATAGTTTTATCATCTCGTTGTCGTTATCGTTTTCTGTGAGTTCTTTTTAAAAGCTTTTAATATATAAAGTCTTTTTAGTAGCGCATGGGTGAACCCTATTAGGGGTTGATATAGTTCGCCGATGAACCCTATTTGAGTTATACACAGCTCAAACATGCACCCTATCCATTTTGTCTTGTGGATAAAGTGGCAGTTACCCACAGGGTAAAACAGCTCACGCACGAGCCCTATTGGTTTTATACCGCTCACGGGTGAACCCTATCTGAGTCAATATTCGTATTGTTAGCAGCGCTTTCTTTGATGATGACGCCTGACTTTTCTGCAAATTTTCTAATGAAATGTTGCATGCTTTGATCGAATTTCGATAAATCCACCATGCCTTTTGACTGATTATTGATGACAACACCATTGCCATTGACCTGATTGATATTGATTTGCAAGTTCTCAATGTGAATCACTTTGGCATCTATTTGCTGTGCCGAATGCACATAATTTTTGATGTCATCGACAATATCCGAGACTTTGTTCGGAATATAATCCCAAGATGCTTCTGCCACGTTGTTGTCAAATAGGTCTCTTAGCACAATCTTTTCTCGTAACACATAGTGATTTTTTCTGCCAATTTTTTCAGTTAACAAGTAGGATAATTGTCTTAATTCCACGAGATTTCTTTTTACTTGCGAGATAGATAAACCCGATTTCACGGACAAGGTATGCTCAGACGGGAACGAGGCGCCAGTATTAAAGTTGGCGTGTGATTTAATAACCAAATACACTTTAAGGGCAGAGCCACTGATATTCGCAAGGTCGCCACTATCTATCATGGATTTAAATACATGAAACCATTGCGTGTTGACTGCTAATGTTTTATCCACGGCAGTCATTTATGAACGCTTTTTATAACACATAGGTGCAACACTTTTTGCACCCCAAAACTTGCTATTACGATGCCTTGCACTCATTTTTAGCCTGAGCACATGCTGCATTAAACGTTGATCGTCACTCTTTGAAATAAGTCGCATTGTCACGATAATTGGAATAATCATCGCCAAGACTGTGACGCCAAGCATCGGCATGAGCCACATTCCCCATATCCCAATGACAAATAGCGGGATGCACGAGAAAGCAAGCGGCTCAAGTGGCACGCCAAATATCATACTGGGGCGCGTACAACCTTTGAAAATTAGGTCGCTCATGTTTAGAAAAACAAAAGTGCAATCGCTGCTGCACTACCAATCATAATGGCGCCTAACAGCAAGTTGCCATAATCTTGAATTCTTGCACCGCCAGAGGTGCACTTATAGCCTGTCCACATGATCATGAGTGTCATATATGCCAATCCTAAGGCTGATGCCCATGTGATCACCTGATCGATGATGGTTGCGCCAGGTGTAACACCGCCTGCGGCTGCATAAGCATGTGTAGTCAATAAAATGCTAGTTGCGGTAATGGTGATGCGACTGCCTATCTGACGCGGTGTGTGATTATTTTTGTCGTGGTGCATGCTGTATCCTTTTAGTCTGTTTTTAATGGATGTTTAAATACAAGGTAATGTCATTGCCTTTTTGTAGCTTGTGGGTGAGTTTTGCGGAAAACTAGGCACATTAAAATACCACCGCATTTTCTGGCTTATCGGCGGTAATGGCGCTTATTTGGATTGCCTTGTTGTTTGCAGGGCTGCTATTAACGCTCAGTCTTGCGAGTACCTTGTTAGCGTATTGCGTGCCAACTGCTGAATTAAGTTGGCCAGAGTAATAACAAGAGAGAGCTCTATGCGTAGCATCTGCTTGATAGCCTCGTGCGCTTGCACGATTGATACATTCTCTGAGTATTTGGCCGCCCGCGTTTAAGTTGGTACAAGCATCAAATACATTATCGAAATTAAGGTTAAAACGACTAAAGTTACTACGGTTTATTTGTGCCAATCCTACCGAATAGTTATAGCCTGCATTTTCTAAAAAATGGGCAGTGGCTTTGGCTTCAGTAAGGTTTTGCGGTTGACGTTGCAAGTGCGCATTCACTACGCCAATTGCGTATGGATTGTGGCTAGACTCTACGTTTATGACACGCATCATTAACTGCTGATCCACCATGGGCGCACATTGTTGAATAGTGATGGTATCTAGTATCACTGCGCCTTATTCCTTGCCTAGCGCTTCGGTCAGCAGGTTAAGCTTAATCGCTTCAGCAGGCACTTCTAAGCATTCACCCGTGAGTTCGAGCTTAATGTGTATAAAGCCAGCCGTTGTTGGTTTGTGATGCAGCAGTACCATGCAGGGTTGATGATCTTGGTAGAAGCCTAGTAATAACGGTTTTTTGATTTTGCTAGGTTCTGTTTTAGTCAGGTCAGTGCGTTTAGCCGTGGACAGTTCTTCATTCGCTGGGTTGTGATAGGGTAAAACTTGAGTGGCGACCGAGACGAGTGCAGTATCTGTAGTATCAACATCTTGTGGAGCATTGTTTGTATCGGTAGCTGCCTCTGTTTTGCGGGCTTTCAATATCAATGCATTGGTGATTTCTTCGTTGCTATTGATAAGCGATTCCGCCAGTACTGGCGCGTCTTTGTATAAATTGATTAGCCTGTAAATAAGCTGCGCGCCTTTGATTTTTCCTTGGCTATAAGCCTCAGCAATCATTTCAGGCATGTCTAACAATGCTAAGTGATAAGTCACATAATTGGCATTCTCTGATAGCTTTTCAGCTATGTTGCTTTTACTATCGCCTGCTGCAATGCGTTTTTGTATAAAATGCGCAATATCCATGGCCGCCATGTTGGCTCGCTTGGTGTTTTCAAGTACTTGGCTGTAATCATCAAACGCGCTTGCATTCGTTTCAGTAATGGCTGTTATCGTACTTAATCCGACCTCTAGTGAAGCGCGGTAGCGTCTGGCACCGTGGATGATGGTATAAATACCATCCACTGCTGGACGCACGTGTATCGGTGTTTGTATGCCTCTACGTTTTACGTCACTGACAAAATCTTGCCAGTTTTCATCATTGAAATCTTTGCGTGGCTGATGTTCATCTTCGATGATTTGATTCAGTGGTATCGCCAGTACCACACCAACTTGGTTATCCAGTATTGCAGGTGCGGAAGTAGCTTCACGCTTAACAGCATCTAGCATTTCTAGGTTAAATACCGACTTTTTGATGTTAGCTATCATTGTGACTAAGCTATTGCCTCTACATTAGTAGTTTCAACATCTACTTCAAGCTGTAGTCGCGCTAACACAATATCAAATATCTTACGCATACTTGCCCAAGTGCTTCTGGCCATGGTGTTGGTTTTAGCCAGTTGGGCGATGGTGATACCTTCTTTTTGACATTCGCGTACTGCCTGACGTAGCGGCATTAACAAAATCCTGCCCTCGTTATCGGTTAAAAAGTGCTCGCCAATTCGTTCGCCTAATTCGGTTAATGCTTCTCGGTGTTTATCGGTAGCCTCTACCATGTTAGGTAAAAAACCTAAGAAATTGAGCTTAGCGTTAAATACCGTTTTAATGTTAAGCACGCCGCGCTGCCCATATAGCGTCGCACTCATGCCTTCAATGCTTTCTTGCGATAACTGGATTGGGCTTAATACCGCATCTGCTAAGGTGAGCGCGATGGTGACGCGTATATCCAACGAGGGTGGCCCATCGATAATACAGAGATCATAATGTGCATCTACACTGGTTAAGAAGTTGGCAAAGTGTTGGTGTGCAATAGATGACTTTTCTGTGAGCTCGCCTTCATGCTGAACTTTTACGCGAGCTTGCTCAACCAAGATATTATTAAATTGCCCATCGGCTTTTAAAATATTGAACCCGCTACTGCCAACATTAATATCAAAGATGTCAGTAGTTTGAAATATGACCTCAGTCACGGTTTTGGCAAGAGGAACAGCCTCACCATTGCGTTTGAAGAACTTAGTGGTGTTCCCTTGATCATCAAAATCAATCACCAGAACACGGTAGCCTAAGTTTCTGGCATAGAGGGCAAGCTGACAGGTATTGGTCGACTTACCGACCCCACCTTTTTGTACGCCTATATAGAGGATTTTCATGATTAAATAGATGCTGTTTTTTGTTGATTCATGGCGTATAGTTTAGATATATCTAATAATAGTGTCAAGCAAATAAATAGATATATCTAATATAAATTGTAGTTAAATCTAATTTATGGATACATGGCAAACTAGATTAAAATATGCAATTGAAATGAGAGCGGTGACTAAACTCGCGCTTGCGAAACACGTGGGTATAAAAGCACCGTCTGTAAGTGCTTGGTTATCATCAAAATCAAAATCCATGAGCGCGGAACATGGGATTGCGGTGTGTGAGTTTTTAGGCGTAACACAAGAATGGCTGTTCCTCGGCAAAGGCAGCATGGATGAAGTTAAAAATGATACTTACAAAAGAAAGGTGCTAACTCAGTTGGCTGCTGAGTTACCTGAGTTTGCGGTAGACGAAGCGATTAGAAGGATTGCTGATATTAAGGAATTCGTCGAAACCGTTAAGAAAAATACCACCTCAGGTCAATAACATTATTAAATTGTGCATTCAATTGGAATTGGATTTTGGAGAATCAGACTCTGATCAGTAAAGTCCTAGCGAATACAACTTAGTTAATTACCCTTAGCAGCAATTCTAAAAAAGTAAGCGCCCCGCTTACGATATTGCACCCCGTCACCAAATCGTTACTGAATAGTCCGATAAAGACCATCAAACAGATTTATACCTACCACCTAATAAAATGTACGTATATTTAATTATAAATTAGGCATATCTATTGCATAATTATTAGATATATCTAATAATACAAGCTCATTTGATTAACTTAAACCATAGCTTGGTCACAGTATGCAATCACACATAGCCTATTCTTTGACACTCATGCTGCCGTAATGAGCTTATTTTTGGCGCAAACAGACTTAATTCAATTGACTGGCTATGCCCGTAAGGCAAAGCAATGCGCTCAACTATCCATCATGAATATCCCTTACCGCGTGAATGTGAGGGGCGAACCTTTGGTGACCATCGCCTACATTAATGGATTAAAAGCTGAGCCAATTAAAACAGGCTGGCAGTCCAATCTAATGGCAGCTTAAACCGTGGCTCGGGGTCGTAAGCCAACAGTTCATGCGAATTTACCTCCACACATGCGTGCACGCATACGCGGCGAGATTACCTATTATTACTACGATACTGGCGGCAAGCCACGCAAAGAAATTTCACTAGGTAAAGTTTATGTTGAGGCCATCCGAAGGTGGTCTGAGTTAGAAGGCAAAAAAACCACGCCACTGATTTACTTTAAAGATATTGCTGATCGCTATTTGCTCGAAATTGTACCCACTAAAGCAGCACGCACACAAATCGACAACGTACGAGAAATGCAAAATTTAATTGCATTTTTTAACAACCCACCTGCACCAATCACAGAAATTAGGCCGATACATATCAGGCAATATATGAATTGGCGCACGGATAACGGTAAAAAAAGTACGGTACGTGCCAACCGTGAAAAGTCTTTGCTTTCTCACCTATTTAACATTGCACGTGATTGGGGTGCATTAGATACTGTTAATCCATGTCAAGGCATCAAGGGTTACACCGAAGAAGGTCGAGATGTTTACGTCGAAGATAATATCTATGATGCAATTTATCAAGTGGCAAGCCAGCCTCTTAAAGACGCGCTGGATTTAGCTTATTTGACTGGGCAACGTCCTGCTGACGTTATCGCGATGAGTGAGGCAGACATCCAAGACAAAATTCTGCTAGTTCAGCAAGGCAAAACCAATGCTAAGCTACGCATTAGCGTTACTGGAGAATTGAATTCACTCTTAGAGCGCATACTGAAAAACAAGCAAGCGCACAAAGTGCGTACTTCGCAATTGATATGCACCGAAACAGGCAGACCGATTAGTCAAAATGCATTAAGACTTAGATTTGATAAAGCACGGGATAAAGCCATTAAACAAAACCCCGCAATAGCAAAAGATGTTAAACATTTTCAGTTTAGAGACTTAAGAGCCAAAGCAGCGAGTGATAAAGCAGAAAGTGAAACAATGCGTGATGCTCAACTACAATTAGGTCATAGCTCCATGGCTATGACAGAGCAATATGTTAGGCAACGTCGCGGGCAAAAAGTAAGCCCAACCAGATAGTCTAAATTCCCTAAAAATATCTATTTACGGAACAAAATTTCGTTATAAATACATGCATATTTTTTACAAGTGAGCAACGGTTGCTTTTAGGTTTTAGCTACTAAGGTGGACGATTTTTTTCGTTTTCAGAGACAGCCTCTATAAAAACTTCAAAATATAGGGTATTCGTAAAGTTTTGTGTATTGACAAAATTTAGGGTAATGCTACAAAGTAGTTAAATCTCGTAAAATAATGTCGATTTTAGTTTCTAATAGTCCGCTTTATGGCAATCTAATTGATAAGTTATGGGGCAAAAATCGGCCAATTCCAGTCGTTTGGAAGCATCTCTGGCCAAGTTACTGCAAGCGCTCATTGCCGCCAACGGTTTCAGAACCTTTGTACAAAGCAAGATCTGCCGCTATCATCTAAATTGCTTCTAAATTAATTAGATTTGTTCTCTTCTAATACTTGTGTTTTTTAGCTAGGAGCTACTAATTTATAAGCCATCAGTTAATCATTAGTAATCTTGATTATATTCAACATCTCTTGGTGAATTAGGCCATTGCTAGCCACGATTAGTCCAGAATCAAATGTATCGTCTTTACCATCAAAATCCGTCACTGTGCCGCCAGCTTCTCTAACTAGGACAATACCTGCTGCTACATCATGAGACTTTACTTGCATTTCCCAGTAACCATCTAGTTGCCCAGTTGCTGTGTAGCACAGATTTAATGCTGAGGATCCTATACGCCTAGTAGCCTGAGCTTTTCTTTGAAAAGCGATAAAATTATTTATATTGCTGTCATTTGTATGTGTGTCATAAGAAAAACCAGTTATTAAGAGGGCATCTCTTACAGATGAAATTTGTGACACATGAATTGGCTCTCCGTTTAGAGTTGCGCCTATATCAGTGGCAGCAGCAAACATTTCATCGGTTACTGGGTTGTAGATGACACCCAAGGATGGAACATCATCAATCAAAAGCCCTATCGAGACGCAAAACATTGGTAATTTATGAGAAAAATTTACTGTCCCATCAAGCGGATCTATATGCCAAGTATAGTTTCTTTCTGCAAGTTTCTTGATTTTGGGCTGGTAATCTCCCCCTTCTTCGCCGATTATATGGTGCGAAGGAAACAGTTTTCTTAAGCTATCTACGATAATCTTTTCGCTTGCTAGATCGTACTTTGTGACAGGATCAATGCTACTGGTTTTAAATTGTGTTTCAATTGCCAAACTGGAAAAGCCTTCTCTTAAAACATCACCTGCCGCGAGCGCAATAGATACCGTCGATAAGAGAGCTTGTGATAGATTAAATTCGAGATTTTGATTCATATATTAATTCGGCAATTTGTCTAGTTTATATAGCTGAAATTGGTACTGCCTTAAACACCACTTCACGTGACAACACCTTTGTGCCTTCAGGGCCAACCACACAGATACGCTTTTCATCTACTGCCTCTAGCACTTCAAATGTATAGCCGTCCTCCGAGCAAAAAACGTCTCTAATATCCTTCAGTACATCAATAGCCCAAGGATTTTCAATGTCTATGCTGCACCATTTGCGGTCCAACTTATGTACTACAACTCGGTACTGTTTAACCATGTTTTTTTTGGTCCAATTATTTGCGATGTACCATCTTCAGCTTGCGCAAGCGCTAGTCTTTTTTCAACTAGATTACGCCAAGATTCGACCAAAGGTAGCTCAAGTAATTTGTTTAAAACAACTCGGTCTAGTTGCTTTTCAAATATTATTTCCATGATTTGTTTTATTGAGTAAGCTGTATTTGATCTTCCAGCAAGGATTATGTCGTCACCTGAGTTTATAAACCCTGCCTCTATCACCCTACAATAATAGCCAGTTTGCAAAGTTTTTTGTACTCTTTCTGCCATATCTGGCAATTGGAATCTATCACTCAGCTTCCAACATGGCCGCCTGCCTTGAGATATTTCAAATAAAACTTCACCTACTCTTAAACGGTCTCCTAGGTATAAATCTTGTTCTGTAATACCTATAGTACTTATATTTTCACCAAACGCGCCAGAGCATTTCAAGAGTGCGATATCTCCAATCTCTTGTTGCCACTTCTCGTAATGCTCAAAGGGGTAAAAGTGGACAGCTTTATCTCTCCCGCCATGATGTTTTAAATCGCCTTGCTCATCTCCACAAATGCCATTCTCATTTACATAAATAGATCCTTTAATAGGCTTTTTATTAATTGCGCTTGAGGTATTGGGTCTTGTAAAATTAGTCACTTTACCAACTTGAATGGAATGTACGATGCCGAGGGTGTCGTTCATATTCGTAAATTAAGTGAGGTTATTCAACCAGTTTTCAAAAATAATTTCAGACTGTTTCTTCAGCGTAGGTCCAAATTTATATGCATGTTCTCTTAACTGATTTAATTGTATTCCAGTGATGCTCAGTTCCAAAGCATGCCCAATTAACCATTGTTCAATCCGATCAGGATCTAACTCTAAGTGAAATTGTAAACAGAGTACATTTTTACCTATCGAAAATGCCTGATTTTTACAAACTCTGCTTTCAGCCAGCCTTGTTGCGCAAGATGGTATTTCAAACTGGTCGCCATGCCAATGCAGAACCGTCGAGTTCTCTATAAGTGGTTTAAGCACCGAACTTAAGCCTTCATGCGTTAGCTGCACAGGATAAAATCCTATCTCCTTGAACCCCATAGGTTGTACCTTTGCCCCAAGTGCTCTCGCTATTAGTTGCGCACCAAGACAAATTCCCAGTATTGGCAGGTTAGACTCTAGCCTAAGTTTTATTAGGCTCAGTTCGTCCCTTAGAAACGGATATTCATCTACCTCGTATGCGCCAACTGGGCCACCTAGAACTATTATCAAATCTGCTTTGAGAAGATTTATACCGAGCTTATCAACCCCAGCGTCAATATATCGAATCTCATAGCCTCGCAGAACCAATCTTTCTTGAATCGTGCCAAGATTTTCAAATAGCAGATGCCTAATTACAATCGCAATTTTTTGTTGAATCTTCATTTATTCGGTATCCAATAAAAAATACCCCTTCTCGATATTTTGAGAAGGGGCCCCTAGTGTCAAATAACTTTGGAGGGAACTTGACAAAGAACCTTAAATGTCAGCTTTCGTAGTTGCTAGTGCTGACTAATATTTTAAATTTATAATGCAAATACATTCAACTGACCGCCGCCAGGAGCAGCGTTGTATTTAACAAGTTCAGCATAACCACCAGCAGCACCAAGTGCGTCTGTTGGGTTAGTCATACCAAGGTTCATTGCTACACCAGCCCAGCCACCAATACCTGATAGCACGCCAACGTGTTGTTTACCTTTGTGACCGTATGTGAACGCATTACCAATCACGCCAGAACCTACTTGGAATTTCCAAAGTTCTTTACCTGATTGTGCATCTAATGCTTTCAACCAGCGATCCAAAGTGCCGTAGAACACTAGGTTTGAAGCAGTGGTTAAAGCACCACTCCAAGCAGAGAATTTCTCTTTGTTGTACCATACTTTTTTGTTGGTCATAGGATCATAAGCAGCAAAACCCCCCATAACGCCATCTGGACCTGGGAACATAGTCAATGTAGCACCAACCCAAGGTTGACCAGCAGTATATTTAGATTCTACTGGCTCGTATGTCATACATAAGTGAATTAATGGGGTATACATCAAGCCAGTTTTTGGTGAAAATGCAGCTGGCTGCTGATCTTTTGTACCTTGTGCGCTTGGACAGATCCCTTTAGCATTGTAATCTTGGTGCGTTGAAGCGCTTGCTGTCTTATGAGGAACGCCAGTTTTTAAATCAACATGCGTAGCCCAGTTAACAAATGGGTGTACTTTCTCAGCGGCAACTAATGTACCGTTGTTTGCTTGAAACGTGTATGCAAAACCATTACGGTCATGGTGCCATGCGTAGGTTTTACCACCTTTGTCGAACAAGATAACTTCGTTTACACCGTCATAGTCCCACTCATCGTGTGGAGTCATTTGATAGCCCCATTTAGCCATACCTGTGTCTAAATCACGTGCAAAAATAGTCATAGACCATTTGTTGTCGCCTGGACGTACATCTGGATTCCAAACTGAAGGGTTGCCTGTACCGTAGTACACTAAGTTTGTACGTGCATCATATGGAAACCAACCCCAAATTGAAGCACCACCGTGTTGCCAACCATCTTTAACTGCTTGTGGTTTCAACCATGTGCGAACGCCTAGGTCTTTTTCACCGATTTTGATTTCGCTAGCTTTTAACGCTTCGAAAGAGCCGCCTATTTTGTTGCCTCCATTGATGTCTTTGTACACTGACAAAGCACTATATTGCGGATTATCCTTATTAAAATCATCTCCAATTAACACTTCAGAATCTGGTCCAGTCCCGTATGCTTTCCAAGCAATCGAACCGTCTTTGATATTAAGCGCTGTCATTGCACAACGCACGCCGAATTCAGCACCTGAACAACCCATTAAAACTTTATCTTTAATGACATGTGAGGCTGTCGTAGTGGTTGCGCCTAATTTAGGATCCCATACGTTGGTACTCCAAACTTTGGCACCTGTTTTTGCATCCAAGGCAACCATAGTGCCATCGTTCTGTGTCAGAAATATTTTGCCATCACCGAAACCAAGGCCACGGTTTACGTTATCGCAACACAATACAGATTGTACTGATGGGTCTTGTTTTGGAAAGTATGACCAAACGATTTTCCGATTGTCATTTAAATCTAAAGCATATACATTGTTTGGGAATGCGGTATGTACATACATCATGTTACCAACAACCACTGGAGACCCTTCGTGACCGCGTGTTATCCCTGTTGTGAAGCTCCATGCTGCTTTAAGATTTTTAACGTTACCTTTATTAATTTGCGCAAGTGTACTGTAGCCTTGGTTGTTATGCTGACCTCGTGGATGAACCCAGTTGTTTGGATCCTTCATTGCCGCCTCTTGGTCTGCTGCCGCAGACGCAACCATAGGCACTGCCACGGCTAAGCTTACTACTAAACCTAGAGCTAGCTTAATTTTATTTAATTCCATAATATAAACCTCCATTTTGTCTCGTCGATTTGATTATTAGGCTATATACTAATAGCCCTTCTGATTGGCTAAACATACAAATTAGAAACATATTCAATTTATAAGTTAACTAGCAGTTTCAGAACTGTAACCAATTGTTAATGACATTAAACCCGCCAGTTAACACAACTTAGGGAGGCCAAACAGTCCAGAATATTTATAATAGATGGTCCAACAACTCTAAATTGTCACATTGAATATTTCTGTGTTACTTTCACTTATATTGTCTAAGTCATATAATTCGGCAAGGTATAGGGAGGGTATTTATGCTCAGGTCTTGGGATTTAAAAATTGAACTCAATCACAAAATTGGCTTAGCTGTATACATGCAGATAGTTCAGAAAGTTATTGAAGAAATTCAACTTGGTCGTTTGCAATCTTCTACAGCCATGCCAGGAACCAGAGATTTGGCAAAAATTCTTGGTGTAAATAGAAAAACCGTAGTGCTTGCTTATGATGAATTAGTTGCTCAGGGTTGGCTTACAACTGAGTTTCGTAGGGGATCATTTGTCTCATCCAGCATTCCTTATATATTTAAACCTGTTGTAAATACAAATCGAATAATGGAAGAATTTGTGGGTTTTTCCACCTCATCATATGTGGACTCAAAAATTGACTATGAAGCATCTAATTCAGACTTAATTGATTTTAATGACGGCATCCCTGATACGCGTTTAATCCCATTTGAGATTCTTGCCAGAGCATTTCGCCATGCTTTGGTAACTTCTTCCAGAGCCAACAGACTAGGCTACGATAATCCCAAGGGAGCGCTTGCGTTGAGAAAATCCATTGCCAATATGCTAAATATGGAGAGGGCCATGCATGTGGATGTTGACAGCATTTGTATTGTGCGAGGAAGCCAAATGGGTATATTTTTAGCGGCTCGTATCCTAACAACACCAAATGACTGTGTCGTATTTGAAACTTTGACCTACCCAGCAGCCCGCGAGGCCTTTAGATCATGTGGAGCGAATGTGGTAAATGTAGGCTTGGATGAACACGGAATAAAACTAGGTGAGTTAGAGGACGTATGTAGAAAACATCGAGTAAGAGCAGTCTATGTTACACCACATCATCAATTTCCCACGACGGTAATGATGACTGCTGAACGAAGATTAGGGCTTTTGTTGCTAGCTGAGCAATATGATTTTGTAGTTCTAGAAGATGACTATGATCATGAATTTCATTTTTCACATCACCCAGTTTTCCCGCTTGCTAGCGCTGATCGAGCAGGAAGAGTCATTTATGTAGGGTCGCTATCAAAAGTATTGGCTCCTGGGCTGCGTATTGGATATATCGTAGCGCCCCCGAAATTCATCAATAGGTGTGCTGCAGAAATAATGTTGATAGACCGTCAAGGTAATTCTGTTACTGAATTAGCTGCGTCTGAGCTTATGGATAGTGGAGAGGTAAAACGCCACATTCGAAAATCATTCAAAATTTATAGTGAGCGGCGTACGTTATTAGCATCTTTACTCAGAGAGGAGTTGAGTAATTTGATAGACTTTGATAAACCTGATGGCGGTTTGGCATTTTGGTTACGACTTAAAAGTAATATGAAAACTGAAGATATTCAAGAATTATCATTAAATGAAAAAATTCGTATTTTGCCCGGAGCGATTTTTACTTTGGGAGCTACAAACTCACATGCGATCAGACTTGGTTTTGGAAGCCTAAATGCCTCTGAGTTGACAATTGGTATTCTACGACTTAAGCGCGTATTGACAAAAATCTGAACGTTTACCAAATGTGATGTTAGTTAGTTCTGGTTGTGTCTATACGCTATATCTGCTAGCCTAGGTGGTTATAGGCTCTAAAGTACCTCGCATTGACTTTCAACGGAGAGTGCTTGTAAAGCTGAATTCTCCCTGTGATTTGCAGCCACCTTTAATGCGTGTAAAGCGTTAAAGTCGCCCGAGAAAATTTAATGCACTGTAAGGCGCATGGATATTGGCTTGCAGAGCATCGAAATGATTTAGCACAAAAGTGTGCTTTAAAAACTTAGTTTAAATCTGATATTTCGGCGCTTTGATCTTGTGACATTTATTCTAAATCTCACTACTCTTACACCTCATCGCTCTTGCCAAACAGATCATCAAGATATTCAAACAAATTATCAAATTGTTTAGATGCTTTTTGGCACAAAGGGCACTCGCTAATATGCGCGTTGAGTGCTTGATATTCGTCTAGCTTTAATTCGCGGTCGCGCGCTTCAGAAACTAAAAATGTGGTATCTCGGCATTTCATATTTTTTCTCCATTGACTTAACAATCGCTCCAGCCGCGGCTTACACAGCCACGCAGGCGCATGCGAGCGCGGTAGAGCAAGGCGCGCAAATTGGTTTCAGTTAATGTTAATTGTTGCTGAATTTCGCTAAACTCCAAGCCTAAAAATTCCCTTAGTAAGAAAACTTTGCCAGTGTTTGCGGGTAATTTTTCTAGGCAAAAATCAATGACTTCTAGTAATTGCTGATGAGCCACGGCGCTTTCTGGCACGAGCGATGTACTAATTGTGTCTTCTTGCCAGCGTTGTTCTACGGTAAAAAATGGGTCAAATTCTTCAAAATTTTCATTGCCTACAGTCACTTCAAACTGTTTAAAGCGCTGGTGATAGCGAATAATATCGATAATTTTGTGGCGCAAAATACCTGTTAGCCAAGCGCGTAGAGAGTTGCCAGAGAATCCAGCTTGACCACTAATGGCGGCCATCATGGTTTCTTGCACGACATCTTCTGCGTCTGCGCTATTATTTAGTTGTAAACGTGCTAGCCGCAGTAAAAAAACGCGGTATTGCCCTATTTCAAGACTTATACCAGTTACTTCGGTAGCATCGTTATACATCTTAGTTTAGCGACGGCTTCGTGATACCGCATAAGCACCAGCGCGAGCGTGCAAAATTGGGTCGTCAGACGCAACAATGCCATCAGGCAAATTGGTCGGGTTAAACATTTTGTTAACACAAGCTTGCGCTGTTGCGGTGTCGATTGACAATACGCCCAACTCCACTTGCTTACGTTCAGCTGGCCATTCAACAGTCGGGTTAGTCAGCGTGTCGGTAGGTTCGGCCAATTGCGCATATAAAGTGAATTTCGCAGCGCCATTTTTTAAGCGCGCATGCATTTCATCTTCTAAGAAATTATCTGACAGTGATTTTTCTTGCTCTTCTGTTAGATAATGTTTGCCATCCACCGGCGCTAAGGATAAACGCGCCCATTGCGTGTGTTGTTTTGCATTGACCAAACCAAAAGCGTTGGTTGTAAAGTATGGAGTGCTCGCGTATGAACTAGGCGCTGCGTGCGCAGCCACCAACGTGCCTTGCAGCTTGCTTTCAGGATATTTTTCGCTATGTGCTATTACACTTTCAGGGTTAGGCTTTTTAGTGGCAGGATCTGGCACGCGCGCTTTTAAAAAGCTCACAAAAGATTCTGTTGTAGCAGCAAAAAAGACCGGCTCAGAAATCATGAGTAAATCATAAGATTGGCCAGCATGAGACAATCTCGCCGCAAGCCCGCGAATAGAGTGACTTTTATCGGACACTTTTGGGTTGCCACCACCAATTGAGAAGCGCACGCTAGCTTGGCTAGGCGCGGCAAAAAGCACAGTTTTGCTTAAATGGCTGGCATGCTCGTTTGGCGTAAATGTACCCGTTGCACAAAACCCTTTTGCGTGCGATGCGCGCTGCTTGTGGTCGCCAAACACATGATTTAAGCTATCCACCAGCTCAGCAGGGTTAGATTGAAATTTTAGCGCTGCAACTTGTTGCGGCTTTGTTGCGTGGCTACAAGCACTGATGCTAACAATGGTGCCGACAATAGTTAATTGTAGTTTTATAGAGCGTTTCATTGGTTATCCCTAACTTAATAATGATGTTATGCAAGTATTTTCTAATCACCGCATACTGTTAAGTCGAACTAATTGTCGTTTTGTGATAATTTTTTTATGTGAACTATCGATTTACTTTCTTTTGCTACGCCGCAAATATCGGCCAGTGTTACTTTGGCAAGTTCATTTAAATAAGCGTCCAAAGCAGAATGAAATACTTTTTTTAACTTACAACTAGGCAAGAGTACGCATTCGCTGCTTGTAGTATCAAAGCATTCCACCAGTCTAAAATCTAGCTCGGTGCTTTTCACTACCTCATCAACACGAATGTCTTTGGCTGGGCGTTGTAAGCTTAACCCCCCATTGCGACCACGCGTGGTGCTTAAAAAACCTGCCAGCGATAATGCATGCACCACTTTCATTAAATGATTATTGGAAATATTGTAAAACTGCGCAATTTCAGCAATGGTGACGAGTTTATCCGTGTGGGTGGCACAGTACATCAGCACACGCAAGCTGTAATCGGTGTAATCAGAATGTCGCATTAATTCGCTTCTCTCATGTTTTTCATGATTTTATTTAACTAGTATTGACTGATTAAACATTAAAAATGTATTATTTATACATGTTATAATTATGTATCTTAATTATACACCTAAGACTCTTTAAATACAGATTGATTGGAGATTGTGATGCAAAATATTGCACTTATTATCAGCGCAACGTTGATGCTACTACTAACTGCGGTATTTGCATGGGTAATAGCCAATAGTAAAAAAAGTTTGGCTTTTGAGAAGGTGGCCAAGCGTGCTTATGAAGCACGGATTTACTTGTTTTTGCTGATTGCCGTGCTGGGCGTCGTACTAACAACGCTTACGCTTACGCCTTGGCCGCACGATAATGATAAAGACGAAGTTACGCGCCAAATTGACGTACAAGCGCAACAATGGCTATGGACAATGTCAGACGACAAGGTGCGCGTAGGCGAAATAATTGAGTTTTTGCTAACCAGTAAAGATGTGAATCATGGCTTTGCGCTCTATGCGCCTAACAACAAAATTGTCGCTCAAATGCAAGTAATGCCATCACTTACCAATAAAGTGCGCTATGCCTTTAACACTGCGGGCACTTACAAAATACTTTGCCTAGAGTACTGCGGCTTAGCCCACCATGGCATGGTTGCAGAAATTACAGTTACGAAATAAACCTTCATCAAAGGAAAGATCATGACTCTCACACAGAATAAATATCCAAATACACACTCTATGCGCCCTACAGAAGTCTTGGGCATCAAGCTTTACATGGGCACTACATTCGCCGTCATTTTACTGATGATGTTTATGGGTATCGCTATGCGGGCATCCCAAGCGGGGTGGCTAAACGTGCCAGCCGATAAATTTTATCAACTACTCACCATGCATGGTGCTGGCATGGTTGGCATTGCGGGGCTGGGCGGCGCAGGTGTAATGTGGGCGTTTTTGCGCCGATATGTACATTTAAACGCACAGTTTTTACACTTGAATTATGCATTTTTTATGACTGGCGTGCTGCTAATTTTGGGTGCAATTTTTATTGGCGGTTATTCAGGCGGCTGGACTTTCTTATGGCCATTACCGGCAAAATCAATGGGTGTGTGGAGTGCTAACGCCGCCGCCGCGTTTATTGCAGGGCTATTGTTTATTGGCGTAGGCTTTCTAGCTTTTTACTTCGATGCGGCACTAGCAATAACGCGCCAATACGGCAGTATTTTGCATGGCTTAGGCTTAAATCAACTCATCAGTGGCAAAATCAATAAAGACCACCCACCCACTGTGGTGGCCAGTAGCATGGTGATTATCGTGAACGTGGTGGGTATTTTGGTGGGGGCCATTGTATTGGCAGTTACGCTAGCAAACTTGTACTTTCCTGAGCTTACCATTAACCCACTGCTGGCTAAAAACATGATTTATTTTTTCGGTCACGTATTCATCAACGCCTCTATTTATATGGCTGTTATCGCCGTGTACGAGCTATTGCCACTATACACAGGCCGCCCTTGGAAAGTATCGCGGGTATTCTATGCAGCTTGGGCTTGCGTCACATTATTTGTCATGGCCGTATACCCGCACCACTTGCTGCTTGATGGCGTGATGCCGAAAAGCCTATTAGCGATGGGGCAAATCGTGTCATATTTAAGCGGCATACCTGTGCTATTGGTAACAGTTTATGGCGCGCTCATGCTCGTTTATAAAGCTAATGTTCAGTGGGACGCACCTGCGCGCTGGTTACTATTATCTATGTTTGGCTGGGCGATAGGAGTGATTCCCGCCATTGTAGATGGCACGATTCACGCCAACAAAGTGATGCACAACACCACTTGGGTACCTGGTCACTTTCACTTATATTTACTGGTTGGATTGTTGCCTATGTTAATTGGCTTTAGCTTATATGCGTTTGATATTAAACGCGGTTTGATTAACACATGGCAAAACGTCATTTTTTGGGCTTTTGCTATGGGAGGCACCTTGTTTTGTGTCACATTTTTACTGGGTGGCTGGGCAAGTGTACCACGTCGCTGGGCAACCCATTGGACAGAATGGATGGCTTATGACCGCGCTGGCACAGTGTTTGGCGCATTAGTCATTACCGCTATGCTGTTTATCACAGCATTCATTATCAAGCAACTATTTGCAGGGCGATACTCGGATGAAAAGTAGTGCTGCAAAACTACTGGTTGCAACTATAGTCGCGGCTGGCGTGCTCGCTGTTGCATTTACGGTGACAGCCAATATTACCCAACGCTTCAGTTGCTTTACTTCTGTATGTTGGCGTAAAGCAGATGTAGTAGCACGCCCGCGTTTGCTGCCTAATGTTGCCTTGCAAGATGCGGCTGGGCAATTGAGTAACTTTCAAAATTTACGCGGCCGTGTATTGGTGGTTAATTTTATTTATACGCGTTGCGCGACTATTTGTAATACTTTAGGCAGCGTTTCTTCACAATTGGCCACGCGGCTTGCGTCTGAAATTAAACAAGGAAAGGTTGCAGTCATCTCTATTTCGTTTGACCCAACACGCGACAATGTCGCCAATTTACAAAGCTATATGCTACGTTTAGATAAAAGCCAAGGCTTGTGGCAAACGGCACGCCCAACTTCTGAAAGCGATAACGCTGCTTTAAAAAAAGTGTTCGGCGTTGTAACAATTAACGATGATTTCGGTGGCTTCGATCACAATGCCGCCTTGCATATTGTAGATAGAACCAGCCATTTAGTGCGCATTGTAGAGTTAAACGACTTGGACGAAGCAGAAAAAAATGTACGGCAATTACTTTAGTTTTTATACTTTAGCATCATCTAAACGCGCTCTTGGCATTGCCTTATGCTGGTTGGTGATCGTATCGCCACCGCTTGCCACTTGGTTAAAGCACAGCATGCTGTCACACATGCTGATTCAGCTGAGTCTTTTAGTACTTATTGGCGTAGCGATTGGTCAGCAACTCAATAAAAGGTATCCGCATATACTTTACCAAACAAAAATGCTGTGTGTCGCCTTGTTGCTGCTTAGTATTAGCACTATGATGGTTTGGATGATTCCACGCCTGTTAGATTTAGCGGTAGAAAATGTTTGGGTGGATGCTGCAAAAATACTCAGTTTGCCATTATTAGCAGGCTTGCCACTGTATTTTGCATGGCAGAATTTTGGGCAGATTCTGCGTGGCATTTTACACTTAGAAGCGCTAGCCACCTTGCTTCGTCTAGCTTGGCTGTACATTGAAAGTCCAACGAGGCTTTGCGTGCAATACGGCTTAGATGACCAAAAACGCTTAGGAGCTATGTTAATAGGCATTAGCAGTATCTATACGCTTTATCTGCTAAAAAAGGCGCTTGTAAACCCAAAAGTAGCTAGCATTACAAAAACTTCGGATGAAAGCTTTCCAATAACTCCCATATAATGTTAGTAAATGAACATTTACACTGGCGCGTGATACTGGTTTCGGCATTAAGCGCTTTTGCTGCAATTGGTATCCTGTCGGTGTTTATGCAGTCTATTTCATCAAGCAGCACGTTTTCGTTGCTAGTATTGGCATCGATGGGGGCAACGGCATGTTTAATATTTTCTGCTCCGCATAGCCCAATGGCGCAACCTTGGCCTGTATTTGGCGGGCACTTAATCTCCGCAATGATTGGCGTTGCGTGCGCGCAATTTATCACCAACATAAGCATTGCTGCAGCAACCACAGTAGCGCTTTCAATTATCTTGATGCACTTAATGCGCTGCTTACATCCCCCTAGCGCCGCAACTGCACTTATTGCTGTTCTTGGAGGTGAAAAAATCCATGCTTTAGGCTGGGAGTTTTGCTATAAAGTGGTTCTGGTGAATGTGTGCATTATTTTATTATCTGCATTCGCTATTAGCAAATTACTTGCTAATAAACGCTATCCAATAAACCACTCACATGACCTTAATCAAAACCCTCACCCCGAAAATAAAACATTTTTGACGCCACACCCCCCTTTAAGTGCGCATGATTTTAAATGGGCGCTTGAACAAATGGATGGCATTATTGATGTCTCAGAGGAGGATTTAATTGATTTAAATATTTTGGCAGTAGAACATGCACTAAGTAACCAAAAGCAGGTGTTGCACGGAACGCGAAGCTGACCTTTGGAATGACACCCACTCGATTGTCAATGACGCTCGTATTTGGGATGGTGTTGAACGGTGACGAATCAGCTCAGACGACGGAAATATTGCTGGAAAAACGACCTTACCGTCAGACTTCTAACCCTTCTACACCCTGAGAAAGCCATTCGCGCGGCGAAACGCCCAACCTCGCGGTGAAGGCTCGTGTTAACGCTGATTGAGAGCTGTATCCCAACTCTCCAGCAAGGATTTTCAATGGAACACCCTCGCGCAGCCGTGCTTGCGCAATCGTCAATCGCCAATTTGCAACATATTCCGCAGGCGTTTGACCGACCAGCTGTTTAAACTTCACGGCGAACGCTGTTCGCGACATACCGCTGGCTTGGGCCAATTGCTCCACTGTCCAAGGTTCACCTGGAGATTCGTGCATCGCGGTAAGTGCCTTGGCTAGCTGAGGCGACGAAAGCCCCATCAGCAAACCGTTGTTGATCTTGGCGTGCGACGGGTGATCAAGAAGCCAGCGCAGTAACTGGATCAGCACCACCTCAAACAGCCGATCTGCCAACACTCGGTGTCCGCATCGTACGTGTTCAGTTTCGGCAAATAGTAAATTCAACGACTCTTGCAATCCGTCAACCTCGTTCAGTCGCAGTAAGACCAGCGGTGGCAGCGCTTGCACGATCGGATGAGACTGACCGCCCTCAAACGCGATTTCCGCACAAGTGAAATCAGATCCGTCATGCGGCGCATTATGGAACTGGTGGGAGAACGGGCGCGGGTAAAAGATAAGGGACGGCACGTTAAGTGTTATTCGCGCTGGCACCCCTTTCGCCCTTGGATGACGAATCTCCATCGAGCCTCTTCTCAATACATGCAGATAAGCTTTGTTGGCTTCCTTGGCAAACTCATGCTTGCCACACATCAGCCCAGAGAACGACATCCGGGTGCGGATACGAAAACGCTCCAACAGTGTCGACAGGCGATCTACGGGTTCCATCATCATTTTGTATAATTAGGTATATTTTATGAACGATAAGACACCTATAGTACAAACATATCACTCAAAATGCAACGTCTGTCGCATGGGAATGGCCTTTGCGAGTTTAGGCAGATTTAAGGAGAACACATGAAAGTTAACAAACTAAACCAGCTGGCAATTGGCATTGTATTAATGCTCGGTAGTAGTCTCGTGATTGCTCAGAAGCATCACAGCGGCGGAATCCAAACCCAATCGAAAAAGGATGTTAAGGCACCATTTGATATTGTCCATACAAAAATCACTTCAGACGGCAATGTCGCTGTGTTTCATATGGCAGTGTCAGGCAAAGCGGGCTCATCAAAACCCACCAAGTCGGGTAAGTTAGCGGGTAGCATGGTTTTCTCGTACGTGTGGCCCACATCGTTAGATCCATCTACGGTGGGCTTCGAGCCGAAGGCCGGCATTCTTGCTTTTGCAGTTACTTCTCACTCCGACTTTGACGACACGCCACTATTTGATGAAAACGGTGATGGCGATCCCAACAGTGATGGCGATGTTTGGCACTCACACTGGGTTGTGTTGCAACCAGATGAAGCTTGCGGTAAAGGCGCACTCAAAGTCGTCGATATTCCAAAAGATGCCAAGCCCAAGTTGCCCAAAACATGGCCCGGACTGCCGATTCTGATCGACAGCCCAGGATGGAATCCGATCTTCAAAAAAGATTCTGTTGAAGTACGCGTGCCATTCGACGATATCGGTGCTGTTAACGCGGCCACGTTTGATGGTGTCACCGCTGCACTGCGTGTGAATGCCAGCGTACACAACCCGTTACTTTGCGTCGTCGATGTATTCAAGATCGGTTCGGGCGATCTGTCTTTGCCTGGCAAAGTCAATAAGTAAGTTCTCCCTTGATTCAACCCAACCAGAAAGGTATCACCATGTCTTACATCAATATCAATACCACAACAGCCGCCCCTGCAAGCCAAGAAATGCTCAAACAAATTCACGCCGCTTTTGGCGCAACGCCTAACATGTTTAAGGCAGTCTCCAATTCACCGGTTGCACTCAAGAGCATGTGGGGCTCGTTTGGTGCATTGAGCTCGGGTGCGTTGGGTGCAAAGCTGGGTGAAAAAATTGCTGTAGCTGTCGCAAACCACAATCGCTGCGAATACTGCTTGGCGGCACATACAGTGCTGGGGCAAAATGCGGGTGTCAGCGGAAACGATATGTCTGCGGCACAGGTAGGGAAATCAACCGACCCCAAGACCCAAGCTGCGCTCACGTTCGCACTCAAAATTGTTGAACAGCGTGCGGCTATTTCGCAAACCGATGTCGAAGCTGTTCGCTCAGCTGGTTTCAACGACGGAGAAATCGTTGAAATCATGGCACATGTTGCACTCAATCTATTTACCAATTACGTCAACGTAGCCTTCAATGTCCCGCTAGATTTCCCCAAAGTAGCACTGAAAGAGGCTTAAGCCATGAGCGCGTCTCTTGAAAACCCAGCTTCATGGTCGGTCAGCCAATGGTTCAACACCAGTGTGGCTCAGCGCCTAGAGCAATTCAAGGGGCGCGTGGTCGTCGTGGGAGCGTTTCAGATGCTGTGCCCGGGATGTGTGGCCCAAAGCATCCCTCAACTCAAAAAACTCCAAGAACTTTCGCATAAGTTGCCGCTCACCGTGATTGGGCTGCACGCAGTGTTTGAACACCACGCGGCCATGCAACCGCATGCGCTGGAGGCCTTCATTCACGAGTACGGGTTGTGCTTTCCGGTGGGTGTGGATGCAGCTTCCGACGACGGTAGCCCTATCCCCAAAACTATGGTGGCATGGCAACTTCGGGGAACGCCGAGCACCTTGGTGTTCGCGCCAGATGGCGAGCTGTGTTTGCATGAATTTGGGCATGTGGACGACTTGGTACTAGGTACGTTCGTCGGTCAGCTTTTGACAAAACAACCCTTAACCTGATTGAAAGATAGATATGAAGATTTCTGTTTACGACACCTACGTGCAGCGTCCAGATGGGCTGCGAATGCACTTTGACATTTTGGTTGAATCTGCCCTCAAAGACCAAGAAACAATCCTCGGTTATGGGCGCACCTACCTCGCCAGCAAGGGACTGCCCTCAGAAAGCTTGAAAGCTGAGGAATGTAACTATTGCCACATGGAATCGCCTAACCCAGCCGTAGCACAAGAGATCGCAGCGACAGGTTTTGCAATCATCGAGATGGAAAACTGCGCTTGAATCAGAGCGGCATCATGAGTAATTATCAACTCATCAACTGTGAATTCCTTGATGTCATAGAGGCCTGTGCTACTTTGCAAAAGCGAACAACTATCTTAGAGAAAAACTCTGATGGAACACATCGCTTCATTCACACAATTATTTCTGACGTATTAGCACGAGATGAAGTCGAGTACCTTAATACACAGTACAAGCAATTGATCCATCTTGACGAGCTGCTTGCCATAGATAATCAAGAGGTGCACCTATGTTTGAGAAAACTATTTGCACAAACAATCTAACCAACCCTATCTTTTAAAGGAACAAAAACCATGATTAATGTCACTCTCTACCATGATGGCTGCAATATTTGCCAAGGTATCAGCGCCACAATGACCGCTGCATTTGCCACGCCCACTCACAGCTTCGAGTCCATCAATCTCGATATGAATAAACACCGTACAAGCGAAGCTATAGCGCTGGGAATTACCCGGCTACCCTCTTTGGTCATCGACGGCAAGGTTATGCGCATAGAAGATCATTCCCCGATTGAACACTATGCTTAGTGCACTAGCAATTTTAGCTGGACCCAGCGACATTTTCATTCAGGTGGTTTCAATGGGCCCAGTATCGGGGCAACATCTATATTTCGCAATGGCGCGCACCACTAGGAACTAGAGCAAAATGTCGAGTACTTTTACGCAAACCAAGGAAGAGCTGGTCGAAGGAGCGAAGAAGCAGATGGATGGGTTGTTCGATCAGGGCGATTGGACCGTTCGCCAGAAGCTGGCGCTCAGCTGTAGGATTCTGTTCGAGGGCGGTCACGACTCAGGTCTGGCCGGGCAGATCACCGCACGCGGCATGGAGCTTGGCACCTATTACACGCAGCAGTTGGGACTCGGGTTCGACGAGATTACGGCTTCGAACCTCCTGCTCGTTGACAGTGACCTCAAGGTGCTGGACGGCAAGGGCATGTCGAACCCCGCGAACCGCTTCCATAGCTGGGTCTACAACGCACGGCCGGACGTTAACTGCATCATACATACGCACCCAACGCACATCGTCGCGCTCTCCATGCTCGAGGTTCCCCTACAGGTCTCCCACATGGATATGTGCCCGCTCTTCGACGACTGCGCGTTTCTGAAGGAGTGGCCGGGCATTCCGGTCGGCAATGATGAGGGACAGATCATCTCCGACGCGCTCGGCTCCAAGCGAGCGCTGCTCCTTTCCCATCACGGGCAGCTCGTTGCCGGTGAGAGCGTGGAGCAGGCGTGTGTGTTGGCCGAGCTGTTCGAGCGAGCGGCGCGCCTGCAACTCCTCGCAGCGGCAGCGGGCGAAATCAAGCCTATCCCCGAGAAACTGGGGAAAGAGGCGCACGACTGGATTCTACGCCCCACGCGCAGCTCCATCACGTTCGCCTACTTCGCGCGCCGCGTGCTCAAGAAGCACATGGACGCGTTGTGCTAACCCAGGCCGGCAGCGCTGGACCCCTCAATATTTCGTATTTGGGGGATTTTGTGGGGCCGAAAGTTTGCTATAAAGACGATTGCGCAATGATGCGCACTTAACGATGGAGACCATATGAATTCCGTATTCAGTTCTGAAAACCTCAAAGAGAGCCTCGCGTCGCATGGAGGTGAACAATGAGTGCACTTCTTCGCGGAATTGTAGCCTACACAATCACTCCTTTCACGTCAGGGGGACGCGTGGACGAGAGCCTTCTCAAGAAGATCGTTGACAGCATGGTGAACGCAGGCGTTCACGCCATCGCGCCTCTCGGGAGCACTGGAGTGCTGCCGTACCTGTCCGACGAGGAACGAGAACAGGTCGCTGAAGTGGTCATCAAGCAAGTAGCACTGCGAATCCCAACGCTCGTTGGCGTCTCGAGCCTGACGACTGAGCGCACCGTTCACCATGCGCAGCATGCCGAGAAGCTTGGTGCCAGCGCGGTGATGATCATCCCCATGAGCTATTGGAAGCTAAGCGACGCTGAAATCGTCAACCACTACGATACGGTTGCGAAGGCCATCTCCATTCCGATCGTAGTCTACAACAACCCAGCAACGGGCGGCATCGACCTGAGCCCCGAAGTCATCTCTAGGTTGCTCAAGATCCCGAACGTTACGATGGTCAAGGAGAGTACGGGTGACGTGAATCGTATGCACCGCCTCGTCCAGCTCTGCGGCGAGGACGTGGCCTTCTACAATGGGAGCAACCCACTTGCGTTGGCCGCCTTCGTGGCTGGCGCACGTGGCTGGTGCACAGCAGCGCCGCACGTCATACCAAAGCTTAACATCGAACTCTACGACGCCATTCAGCGCGGTGATCTCGGCGTCGCTCGCCGAAGTTTTTACCGACAGCTCCCGTTCCTACAGTTCATCGTTGCGCATGGTCTCCCGCGAGCAATCAGCGCTGCGTTGGAGCTGCAGGGAATGACGGTGGGACCGCTTCGGGCACCCCTGCAAGCGATCCCGGCGGAGCGAGTCGAGGAGCTGCGCCGGATTCTCGTTGAGCTCGATGTCCTTCCTAGTAAGTGATTGTCAAGCGAACTTCCGTCTTTGCCATCGGCGACGTCCCATGAATAGATCCAAGACTGGAAGCCCGAGGATCCAATGAGATGACCCTGGCGCTTCGATCTCGTACTTGAGCGGGACACGTCGGTGTCGCAGCAGACCCAACTCACACACTCACTCATTCACGAGATCCAGCTGGGAAGGTTAACACTCGGCTCAATGCTGCCTGGTACCGAATTCTGGCAGAGCAACTCGGATTGAATCGAAAGGTTGTCGTCGCGGTGGTCGACGAGATCGTCGTCCAAGGGTGGCTCGAGACGCGACCCGCCTCTGGGGCTCGTGTAGCGGTCTCGCTACCGCGCTCAGCGATCGCCGATGTGGAGGTGCACTCTCTGGGCAAAGCGAATTGCTCCCGGCAAGATGCCAATATTGTATCGATTACCGACGGCTTGCTAGACTCTCGGCTCGCGCCGTGGGTGGAACTGTCTCGAGCGTACGCCAGAGCGCTCCGATTTTCCAGCCGAGTGACCGTGGGTTAGGGCGATGCAGCTGGTGATCCGAGCCTTCGCGACATAATCCCCCAGCTTCGTCAATCTGGCACGAGGGCTGTCAACATGCATCGATGAGATACTACTTAGCCATGGAGCGCATGGCGCGCTCGCCCTGTATGCTTTGGTGTTGCTCAAACGCGATGACGTAGTCGCTGTGGAGGTGCCCGGATACGCCTTTGCGTGGTGGGCGTTCGAGTTCGTGGGAGCGAAGATTTCGCAAATACCGATCGATATTGAGGGTTTCAGTAAAGGCATTCTCGAGCATGTGGTGCAGAAATTGTCTTGGCAATTGAAAACCGTGTACGTGACGCCGCATCATCACTATCCGACAACGGTCTCTGTATAGGCGACCAGTTGCGAATCGGAAGTGTTTTTCCCGCCGTGTCACAAGGTCGGCAACCCTGCTTTAAGCTAATCTGCGCTTCGGTTGCGACGATATGGCGACTCCAGTTCATAGCACTTTGCGTGCTGGCTTGTATCTCCGAGACAGGGTAGTAAATCCTGAAGAGTTAATGCCTGTCTAAAACTACCTCTTCCAGATAGTTGGAGGCAACTTTTTGTGCGGCGAATGACTAACTGCGAGGCTGAAAGCTGGCACAAGTGCCTATTTGGTAGCAATTAAAACAATGAAGTTCCAAGGTTGTCTTCTCACTCACGCTCAATCGTTTCCTGTGGCTTCCCACTCGCGTCAGGCACTATGCGATTAAATCTACCCACTCTGTTGATGATGTGATTAGACGATTAGAAACTCTGTCTTGCATCGCTGTAACGCTAGCCTTACGACGCAATGATCAAGGCCAATTGCACTGCATGTCTCTTTCTCAGTTTGGTGTTGAGACATTCATTTTTTTGGAAGCAAATGTCGCTACTTCTGCTTTCGAGAGCGTGCTACGAACGCTTGCTTTGGGTCGGAAGTGAGGGTCTATGACCGTCTGCAATAAGGAATTGAAATTCCACAAGCAATCATGCAAATCGGACACCAAAAAAAACAGCAATTCAACATATTTAAAGTATGACTAAAAGCTTCTCCAAACTTCAAATACACATAAATTTACGAAGACCTTAATATTAGTTTATTGATGCTCTATTTTGCATAGCCAGACTATGCAAAAATGGTATAAGTTATGAAAAATATTTGGGCGTACAATTAAGCTTTTCTGATAGCAATCGCCAGATTATGAAATGTAATAAATTCATTGAAGAATGAGTTATGCAGCTATTACACGAACTGGGCAAGTGAAAATGACTGAACATTATGTCAAGCAGAGTCGTGGGCAAAAGGTAAGCCCAACCAGATAGTCTAAATTAGCTAAAAATGTCTATTTGCGGAAAAGTAAGGTATTTGCGGAAATAAATAGCGCGGCTTAACTTCCGTTAAGCCGCGCTGGTATTGGTAGGGCGTGCGGGGATCGAACCCACGACAAACGGATTAAAAGTCCGCTGCTCTACCAGCTGAGCTAACGCCCCATTAAGTTTTACTACTTAACTGTTTGGGTAAATCTGGTGTTTGATACTTTTTCATAGGCAATCTGCATCAGCTACGAAAGGGCGCAATTATGCTAGAAACTGGACGTTTGGTCAACGACTGATTTCGCATTTGCTGACTTATTTCTAATTCAAATTATCCTAAAACGATGCTTTGTTAAATGAAGCTAAAAGTTAATCCACATTAAAGTTTAAATCACCAGTGAGCAAAAACTGTTCCCCTGCTATAATTAGCCTCTAATTTAAGGAGTTTTTATGCGAATCATTTTATTGGGCGCGCCTGGCGCTGGCAAAGGCACGCAGGCCACATTTATTAAAGAAAAATTTAACATTCCACAAATTTCAACAGGCGATATGTTACGCGCCGCGGTTAAAGCTGGCACACCACTTGGGCTTGAAGCAAAAGGCCACATGGATAGCGGCGGTTTGGTGCCAGATGCGGTAATTATCGGCTTGGTCTCGGAGCGCATTAAAGAAGCCGATTGCGCCAACGGCTTTTTGTTTGATGGCTTTCCGCGCACTATTCCGCAGGCGGATGCCATGAAAAATGCTGGTGTTGGTATTGATTACGTGGTGGAAATTAATGTGCCTGATAGCGCAATTGTGGAGCGCATGAGCGGTCGCCGCAGCCATCCAGCCAGTGGTCGCACTTATCATGTGAAATTTAATCCACCCAAAGTTGCGGGTAAAGATGATGTGACAGGCGAAGATTTAGTGCAGCGCCCAGATGATGCAGCCGAGACTGTTATGAAGCGCTTGGAAGTCTATCATTCGCAAACTAAACCATTGGTGGATTACTACGTAACTTGGTCTAAGAACGGTCTTGCTGGCGCGCCAAAACATGTGAAAGTAAATGGTTTAGGCGAAATGAACAGTATTCGCGACAGCATTTTTGCTGCGCTTACATAGTCTATTTTAACTTCTCTACAATGTGAACTTTAAGAAGCGATTCACGGGATCAAGGGTGAAATATGAGCGATAACGATAACTCAGTCGTTGAAAACCCAGCTAACAGCTTTCCAGTGATTCGTAAAATCAAGGCTAGCGCTATTATAGGCTGGCTCAAAGCTGGCATAAATGATACCCGTCGAGGCGGTTTAGCCAGTCTGTTTTACGGCGTCTTTTTTGCTGGTGCGGGTATGTTGATGCATGCGGTAATTATTAAAGCTTATTGGCTATTGGCGGGGTTAACAACGGGATTTCTCCTGCTCGGACCATTCCTTGCGATGGGACTCTACGATTTGAGTCGGCGCATGGAACTCGGCGAACCGCCTAAACTTGCCCCTAGCCTCACTGCTTGGCGTCAAAATCTACTAAATGTTGGGATATTTGCTGGGGTGCTAGTGGTTGTCTTGTTAATCTGGGCGCGCGCATCAATGGTTATTTTCGCGCTCTTTTTTGAAGGGGCATTGCCTACCTTTGCTGACGTCGTGCTAAATGTAATTACATTCAAACAACCCATTTTTACACTCGTTTATTTTACTATCGGTGGATTATTTGCCACTTTCATTTTTGCTGCTAGTGTTATCGCCATACCTCTAATGGCAGACCGCAAAACCGATGCGATTACAGCGGCCATAGCCAGTCTTCTCGCCGTCGCCCGCAACCCTGTACAAATGCTACTTTGGGCATTATGCATCGTGATACTTGTCGGCATAGGTTTTGCAACGAGTTTTCTAGGTCTCATTGTAACCATGCCTATAGTTGGACATGCAAGTTGGCACGTTTATAGAGACTTAGTTGAAGCGATTTAGCGCTTATCGTGACTAAGCAAAAAACAGGATCAAGAATGCTAGAAATTTAGCAGTCTGATTTGGCTGTGCATATTGTCAGCCAGTTTTTGTAACTTTGTGGTGGAATTTTTTAAAGCCTCGGCACTAGTTGCTGTCATATTCACTTTCGCAGCCTCAGCAATTTCGGTTAAATTTTTGCTGGTACGGTTCACCTCTTGCGCCGTGCCGTCTAGCGTGCGCGCCAATTTTTGAAACTCTTCTAACAAGTTATTCGTTGCTAACGCAATTTCTCCTATCTCATCATTACTGCGTTGCTTAATTCGATAAGTTAAATCTTTGCGCGCGGCAATTCCTCCCAGCACATCGCTAATTTCTCTAAGCGGCACAGCCACTTGGCGATGGCTATAATGCGCCGCCGCAAGCACACCTAAAAACATTAAACCAGCCAACACCAAAGCCAAATTAATCAACTGCTCGGTAAGGTTTTTTGATGCATTTGCACTTGCAAGCGTTTGATCTGAAACTTTTTTTACTAAACCATCCAAACTTGCACCCATTTCATTTGTACTTTTGCTAAAGGCAGATAAAGCCTCGCGCGCAGCATCCCAATCCACCTCTGGTTGACGCATAATCTGCACAAATTGATCGCTAAATTCCGCTTGTTTAGCACCCATTTTAACCAAATCTGCTTCATATAGTTTGTATTCTGCCAGCGATTGCAATTTTGCAACTTCTTGTTGCATTACTGCAATAGTGGCTTCATGCTGCTTAGCAAATACCGCTTGGTCGTTCGTTGCATAGAGCTCGTACAGCTGATTGCTCTGTGCCTGCAGGTTGCTTTTTAGGCTGGCCGCCGCGATTAAGCCAGGAATTTTCTCTTGTGAAAGCGCAACTGTAGTTGCCTCAATTTTTTTACCATTCAAAAAAGTTAAGGCAGCAAATGCCATGAGTAAAATAAAGCCCACCACATAACCCGCCAAGATTTTTTGCGTTACATTCAGTTTCATTGTTCTTTTCCATTCATCAATTAATTATATAAATTTAGTCGTTTATACAGTAAATTCCTTACAACTCCGTCATGTAGCTTTTCTGCTGTTTGTTACCAAGTTAAACTCAGCGCCTTCAGACCGTAAAGGTCTTCTCCGTAGAATGTATGCGATAAATCGCATTATTCACACGCCAAAGGTATAATCTTGTTTTAACATTTTCTCTCCGCACAGCCATGCAGCAGCAATATCCTTTCAAAGAAATCGAACAACAAGCGCAACAATATTGGGAAGCCAATCAGACTTTCGCGGCAAAAGAAGACAGCAAAAAACCAAAATATTACTGCCTGTCGATGTTCCCGTATCCTTCTGGTCGCCTACATATGGGGCATGTGCGTAACTACACCATCGGCGATGTGCTTAGCCGTTTTCACAAAATGAAAGGCTTTAACGTCATGCAGCCGATGGGTTGGGATGCATTTGGTTTGCCTGCCGAAAATGCCGCAATCGCCAATAAAACTGCGCCTGCCAAGTGGACGTATGAAAATATCGAACACATGAAAACCCAGCTTAAACAACTGGGTTTGGGCGTAGATTGGAACAGAGAAATTGCGACCTGCAGACCTGAATATTACAAATGGGAGCAATGGCTTTTTACAGAGTTATTTAAAAAGGGTTTAATTTATAAAAAAACCGCGACGGTAAATTGGGATCCAGTTGACGGCACGGTTTTAGCCAATGAGCAAGTCATTGACGGCCGCGGCTGGCGCAGTGGCGCACTGGTGGAAAAGCGTGATATTCCACAATACTTCATGAAAATCACCGCCTATGCGGAAGAATTATTAAATGATCTAGACAAACTCGATGGTTGGCCAGAGCAAGTGAAAACGATGCAACGCAACTGGATTGGCAAAAGCTACGGTTGCGAAGTGGAATTTCCGATTGTCGGTCAAAATGGTAATTTAAAAGTTTATACCACCCGCCCAGACACCTTAATGGGTGCGACTTACGTGGCGGTGGCGGCGGAACACGCACTGGCAACTTTAGCAGCAAAAGATAACCCAAAATTAGCTGAATTTATTGCTGAATGCAAACGCGGCAGCGTGGCCGAGGCAGATGTTGCCACTGCTGAGAAAAAAGGCATGGCCACAGGTTTCTTTGTCACGCATCCTTTAAATGGCGAGCAATTGCCAGTTTGGGTCGCAAACTATGTATTGGCAAGCTATGGCGAAGGAGCTGTCATGGCGGTGCCGGCGCATGATGAGCGCGATTTTGAGTTTGCTAAAAAATATAACTTACCGATTAAAGCTGTAATAGCACCTAAAAGTTGGAATAGTCAAAAAGTAACAACGTCTTATCACACTAGTGGTTCAAATCTGAACGAACGTGAGTTTCCATCAATAGCACATGATGGTGAACAATCTGGGATTTTAAACTGGTTTGACTGGCTGGATATTTTTTCTGAGCATGGGACGTGTATAAACTCTGGCAAATTTGATGGTTTAAATTTTGAACAATCTTCAGATGCCATTTCATCAGCTTTAAATAGCAAAAATTTAGGTAAAAAACGTACCCAATTCCGTTTACGTGATTGGGGCGTTTCCCGCCAACGCTATTGGGGCTGCCCAATTCCAATTATTCATTGCACCAAATGTGGCGAAGTACCAGTGCCTGCAGAGGCGCTTCCAGTAAGGATTCCAGAGGATGTCACGATGGACGGAGTGGGTTCGCCGATTAAAAAAGACCCAAGTTTTTACGAAACCACTTGCCCAACCTGCAACGGTAATGCGACGCGCGAAACGGATACATTAGATACATTCTTCGAATCATCTTGGTATTTTGCGCGTTATGCGAGTTTTGATTGCGACACCAAAATGGTCGATGAGCGCGCCTATTACTGGTTGCCAGTTGACCAATATGTAGGCGGTATAGAACACGCGATTTTGCATCTTTTATATGCACGCTTCTTTAACAAGCTGATGCGCGATGTGGGTTTAATTAAAAACGATGAGCCTTTTACTAACTTGCTGACGCAAGGCATGGTGCTGAAAGATGGCTCGAAAATGAGCAAATCCAAAGGCAACACGGTTGACCCACAAGCGCTCATCGACACCTACGGCGCAGATACAGCGAGGCTTTTCATGATGTTTGCCGCGCCGCCAGACCAAAGCCTAGAATGGGCGGATAGCGGCGTGGAAGGTGCAAGTCGATTCTTAAAACGCTTGTGGAAAGCGGCTTACGAGCATGTAAGTTTGGGCAAAGTTAAAGCTTATGCTTTGTCTAATTCAGGGCGTGGCGAATTAACGGCTGAGCTCAAAAATTTGCGCCTGCAATTACACCTCACCATTGAAAAAGTGGGGGATGATTATGGGCGTCGCCACAGTTTTAATACCGCAATTTCTAGCGTGATGGAGTTGATGAATGCGTTAGCAAAAATCGAGGCGACGGATGAGGTGACAAGAAGCGTACGCCAGGAAGTGTTGCAAAACGTGGCATTACTACTTTCACCTATTGTGCCGCATATTTGCCAAGCACTATGGGAAAACCTATGTCCTGCAAGCCATATTCTATGCGCCTCCTGGCCTGCCTCTGACAAGACCGCCATGGTGCAAGATACCGTTGAATATGTGGTACAAGTGAACGGCAAGCTACGCGGAAACCTCACTGTTTCGCGCGAGGCCAGCAAAGAAGTAATTGAAACTTTAACTTTGGCGCAAGATTTTGTAACGAAATTCTTGGTAGATGGCACGAGTGTGCGTAAAATCATTGTTGTACCGAATAAATTGGTCAACGTGGTCATTGGATAAAGCTTGAAACTCACATTAAACAACTCTATTTTTACAGTCATGGTTTTTACTGTATCACTGGCAAGCTTGGTTGGTTGCGGCTTTCATTTGCGCGGCGCGGCGGATGTTTCCTTCAACAGCATTTTCATTCAAGGCAACACGCTAGTGATCACAAAAAACCTCAATAAATCTCTCACCAATAATGGTGTAAAAGTGCTGCCCAGCAATGATGGCGCAGAGTTATTGCTGGAAATGGTGGGCGAAGAGAGCGAAAAACGCATTTTATCTTTGGCGGGCGCAGGTACGGTGAACGAGTTTGAACTGTATTATCGCGTGCATTACCGCACCAAACCCGCTGGTGCCGAGCTGTGGAGCCAAACACAAACAGTGGAAGCGCGGCGCGACTTTACTTACAGCGATGCGAATTTGCTAGCGAAACAAGGTGAAGAAAAGCGCCTCAACGAGAGCATGCAACAAGATGTTATCAGCAATTTAATTCGTAGGCTTTCTGCGCTAAAAAAACAATAGGCAAAAATAAGCGCTATCTGCAATGCGGCTTGATTCAAACCAACTTAACCAACACCTCACGCAAACCTTATCGCCACTTTATGTATTGGTGGGCGATGAGCCGCTGGCGCAAAGCGAATGCTTGGACGCTATACGTCATGCGGCACGCAAGGCAGGTGCAGATGAACGCAGCAACTTCATCATTGAGCGTAATTTCAACTGGCAACAAATCCAACAATTTTCGCAGGCGCTTTCGCTATTTTCATCCAAACGCATTTTAGAAATTCATATTCCTAGCGGGAAACCTGGCGTGGATGGCGGCAAAGCGCTCACCGAATTGGCGGCGAATTTAATCCCAGATACGACGACGATTATTACTTTGCCAAGCTTGGAGCGCGAGGCCAAAAATAGCACTTGGTTTGGCAGTTTGCAAAACTCCAGCACTCTCATTGAGCTAAAAGAAATCACCCCAAACCAGCTCCCACAATGGCTTGCAGGCCGATTAAAATTGCAAAATCAAACGGCAGATGCGGCTAGTTTGGCGTTTATCGCACATCAAGTGGAAGGTAATTTGCTGGCCGCGCATCAAGAAATTCAAAAGCTTGGGCTGCTTTATCCCGCAGGCGAAATCAGCGCTGAGGCGGTACGTGAATCGGTTTTAAATGTATCGCGCTACGATGCGTTTCAACTCGGCGAGGCAGTATTGGCGGGCGATGCGGCGCGTACTTCGCGTATTCTGCAAGGCTTGCAGGATGAAGGCGAAAACGCCGTTGCGGTGATGAACCCGTTAATGTGGGTGTTGCGGCCATTGGTACGCATTAAGCTGGCTGAGGCGCGTGGTGAAAACGTGATGAATGCGATGACTAGTGCGCGCATTTATGGCGACAGGCAAAATTTAGTCAAGCGCGCACTTAGTCGATTAAGTTTACGCCAGCTAGAAGCCGCGCTGCAAAAACTGTGCGACATCGACAGAACCGCCAAGGGCGTGATGCAAGGTGATGCTTGGCTGGAGCTTTCACGATTATGCTTTGGCTTAGCCAAAGTGCGCGGGCGCTAGTTTAGTCTTTCGCAAAACCGTATAATGGCAATTATGGACATCAAAGATTATATGCAAAAGGTTGGCATTGCAGCGCGCGCTGCTTCGCGGGCGATGGCTGCGGCCGATACCAACGCAAAAAATCAAGCGTTAAACTTTATCGCAAGCGCAATTTTGCTAGAGAAATCTGCACTATTAAGCGCCAATAAACAAGATTGTGACGCGGCTAAAGCAGCAGGTTTAGATGAAGCCATGTTGGACAGACTCACACTCACCGAAAAATCTATCAACGCGATGGCGGAAGGTTTGCAGCAAATCGCCGCATTAGCCGACCCAATCGGCGAAATGACGGATTTTAAATATATGCCTAGCGGCATTCAAGTTGGCAAAATGCGCGTACCTTTGGGCGTTATCGGCATTATTTACGAAGCACGTCCAAACGTGACTGCGGACGCGGCTGGGTTATGCATTAAATCTGGCAACGCGGCAATTTTGCGTGGGGGTAGCGAGGCGATTCACTGCAATCAAGCTTTGGCAAAGCTCGTGCATGAAGGCTTAGAAAAAGCTGGTTTGCCTAAATCTGCCGTGCAAGTAGTCGAAACCACCGACCGCGCGGCCGTGGGCGAGCTCATCACCATGAAGCAATATGTGGATGTGATTGTGCCACGCGGCGGCAAAAGTTTAATCGAGCGTATTTCCAACGACGCACGCATTCCTGTCATCAAACATTTAGACGGCAATTGCCACGTGTATGTGGACGACGATGCCGATTTGGACAAAGCCGTGCGCATTTTAGAGAACAGCAAAGCGCAACGACTAGGCACTTGCAATACGGCAGAATCTTTGTTGGTGGCGCGTTCTGTCGCCAAAAGCATGCTGCCAGCACTGTCGTCAATGTTGGCTTCCAGAGGCATTGAAATACGCGGTTGCGCAGAAACTTGTGCGTTAATAAAGTCCGCAAAAGCTGCAACGGAAGAAGATTATTACACCGAGTATTTGGCGGCGATTATCTCGTGCAAAGTGGTGAGCGGCGTGGATGAAGCGATTACACACATCAACCAATATTCTAGCCAACACACCGAAACTATCGTGACTGAAAATTACACTTCAGCACGTAAGTTTTTGCGCGAAGTGGATTCTAGCTCGGTCATGGTGAATGCTTCTACCCGCTTTGCCGATGGCTTTGAATATGGCTTAGGTGCAGAAATCGGCATCTCCACTGACAAGCTGCACGCGCGCGGCCCTGTGGGTTTAGAAGGCTTAACATCGCTTAAGTACATCGTGCTGGGCGACGGTCAAGTGAGAGCATAAGTTTGGATACCTTAAGCCACGCGCTTTGGGGCTACGGCCTATTTGGCTATAAATATAAACGTTATGCTGCGTTGGCGCTATTTTTTGGCGCGATGCCCGATTTAATCTCGTTTGGTATTTTTACTGTCACCAATATGTTCAGTGGTACTTGGCAGCCAGGTCCGCCACCAATCGCCAGCTTGCCAAATTGGCTTTTTACCAGCTACGCCTTTGGTCACAGCTTTGTGGTAAGTCTTACGGTCATTGGTTTGGTAGCGCTATGGCGCAAAACCATTGCCTTTGCGATGCTAGGCTGGCCGTTTCATATTGTGCTAGATTTTCCATTTCACTCGTTTAAGTACTTTCCCACGCCCATCTTTTGGCCAATTTCTGACTTTAAAATCGATGGCATTCCTTGGTCGCATTGGTATATTTGGTTTCCCAATGTAGCGGGCATCATCTTGCTATTTTATTTCCGTCGTCGTCAAAAACGCCGCCAACTAAATGCGTAAGCTCATCGGACTTTTGGGTGGCACATTCAATCCCATTCATTACGGCCATTTGCGCGCGGCGCAAGAGCTGGCGGCCGCACTCAATTTTAACGAGATGCGCTTTATTCCTGCTGCGAATCCGCCACACAAACCCGCACCCGAAGTTTCTGCTGGGCATCGTGCTGCCATGGTGGAACTGGCCATTTGCAACAATCCGCTATTCAAACTAGATACGCGCGAATTGGCGCGCACGGGCTCTTCTTACACTTTTGACACGCTGGTTTCTCTACGCGAAGAGCTGGGCCAAGAGGCTTCGCTTTGCTGGGTGATGGGCAGCGATGCGTTTGTGAAACTCAATACTTGGCATCGCTGGCACGAATTGCTCGATCACTGTCACATTATTTTGGTGCAACGACCAAATGCAGAAAACCAGCCAAAGTTACCCGATGAACTTGCCACCTTTTTACAAGACAATTACACCGAAAATATGGATGATTTATTAGAAAAATCATCAGGTTACATTCATATGCAGGCCATTACGCCGCTGGATATTTCTGCCACTAAAATTCGAGAAGCCTTAAAATCAGGCCAAAGTGCGCGCTATTTAATGCCCTACAATGTGATTGAATATATAGCCACTCATAAACTATACAAATAATTTTCTAAGCAATTCATGTGTATTTTTTGCGCGATTGTAGCAATATTTTCATCGCAAAAAGCCATGTCAGGCTCGATATTGTTGGCAACCCAGCCATGTAAATTTAAATTGCGTGCTTGAATTGCTTCTACTGTGAGCAAAGTATGATTGATGCAACCGAGCTTCATGCCGACCACCAAAATCACAGGAATATTCAGCGTTACGGCTAAATCTGCCATACTTTCTTTGTTATTTATAGGCACTAAAAAGCCACCCGCGCCTTCTACAATCACAATATCCGCCATGTCTACAAGACTCTTAAATGCTTGTTGTATGACTTCTATTTTAATTTCGGCGTCTGCATTTTCTGCCGCAATGTGCGGAGCAATCGCCTCTTTAAAGCTATATGGGTTTACGAGTTCGCGCGGTGCTTTTACATTGCTGGCGGCTTCCAGTTTTAGCACATCGTCGTTCAACCATTTTCCATCCACCAACTCGCCACCCGCTGCCACTGGCTTCATTCCCACCACTTTGTAACCTTGCGAAACGTATTGCTGAATAAGTTTGCACGCAACATAAGTTTTACCTACATTGGTGTCGGTTCCTGTAATAAAAAAAGCTTGTTTCATGCTCTTTTTTTAAACGTAATTGGCGAAAAGTCCTGCCCTGCAGGCCGCATGGATACTACCTTCCAGGCATGCCCATAAACAACTTCAAATGTAGCTGGAAGCTTATTATTTGTGCGAAACTGCTCGTATTGTTGCGTTAAATTGCTTAAGAAACCTTTGCCTTGCAAACCGCGCGCACGTCCTTGCGTCGCGTTATGCGCACCTATATTTTTTAAATCTTTCATCACACCTTTTACGTTATCGTAAGTCAGCGTGTAATGCTCCACATCTAGCACTGGAGTGCTGAAACCTGCGCGAATTAAAGCGTCGCCAATGTCGTGCATATCGATAAATCGACTGACATGCGTATGACCATTACTTGTAGCTGCACGTAACTCTTTGAGCGTATCTGGCCCAAACGTGCTAAATACAAACAAAGATTCTGGCTGCAACACGCGCGCAACCTCGGCAAAAGCGGCATCTAAATCGTTGCACCATTGCAACGCCAAATTTGACCACGCCAAATCCATGCTGTCGCTGACAATCGGCAAGCTTTCAATATCCGCGCAAAGTAGCTGTTGTTTATTCAGAATTTTTTGTAGAAATGGTCGTTGCAACTGGGCTTGCTGCAACATATTCAGCGCAATATCCAGCGAATAAACTTGCGCGCTTCTAAAGCGTTTTTGCAAACCAAAGCTACCATGTCCCGTACCACAGCCCGCATCCAGTATGGCTTGTGGAGCAATCTTCACCAAGTCCAATCGGCTTAACATTTCCTCGCGTACTTGTTTTTGCAGCACAGCTGCCGCGTCGTAAGTATTGGCAGCTCGGTTAAACGAAGCGCGCACGCGCGCTTTGTCTATTAAATATTCATCAATCATACTTGCGGCACTTATACTTGAGGTTCTAGAAACTGATTGAGTGTTTCGATAAATTGCTCGCTATGCGATAGAAATGGTGCATGTGCAGCGCCAGAAATCACGCGCAAAAAGCCAATCGGCAAATGCTGCATCATCCAATGCGCGGCTTGTACTGGCGCCAGCGTATCGCGATCACCATGTATCAGCAGCGTAGGTTTGCGAATATTGGAGATTTCTTCGCGAATGTCCGACTCGACAAGTATGCGTAGCGCACGCTGCAGCGTGGTTTGCGTGGGCGTGGGTTTTGTTTCAAATATTTTGCGCAATTGCTTAATGGTGTCGCGCGAATCTTTGGCTTTCATGCATTGCAGGGTTAAAAATTGCAAAATGGTCGCTTTGTAATCGTGATTGACGCTCTCGGCAAATGCGCTGAAATTAGCAGGGTCAACGCCCGCTTGCCAATCTGGACTACTCACGAATTTCGGCGTTGAGCTCACCAACACCAAGCGCCGAATACGATCTGGCTGATTGAGCGCAATGCGTTGGGCCACCAAACCGCCGAGTGACCAGCCGACTACGTCCGAAACGCCAGGCATTACTTGCGCGACCTCGTCCGCAATTGAATGCAAATGATAAGGCTCAATCGGCCGACTACCGCCCATGCCAGGCAAATCGATTAAATACAGCAAATAATGCTGTGCTAGGCGTTTAACTAAAGGATGCCAAACGCCGCTGTGCATGCCCCAACCGTGAAGCATGACGAGCGGCTGGCCCTGACCGATTATTTCTACGTGAGAATTCATGCGAGTTCACTTTCAGCTTGATTTAACATTTCAGCTAATTTTAATACATCATTTTCACTGTGTGCGGCAGATAGCGAAATCCGCAAACGCGCCGTGTTCACAGGCACTGTTGGCGGACGTATCGCCGGCACCAAAATACCCTGTTTTTGTAAGTATTCACTTAGCGCAAGCGCTGCATGGTTGCTGCCTATCAGCAAAGGTTGCACAGCAGTAATAGAAGACATCAATTGCCACTTTTTTAAGTGTAAATTTTGCTTTAAAGTCGCAATTAAATGCTGCAAATGCGCGCGCAAATCATCACCCTGTTCAATTAAATTCACCGATTTAATTAAAGTTGCAGAAAGTGCCGGCGGCGCTGGCGTACTGTACACATAACTTTTTGCAGTTTGAATCAAGTAATCAATCACCACCTGTTCGCCCGCCACGAATGCGCCCGCGACACCCGCCGCTTTGCCTAAAGTCGCCATATAAATAATGCGTGGCGACTTCAAATCAAAATGACTTAAACTGCCCTCGCCATGCGCGCCCAGCACACCGAAACCGTGCGCGTCATCCACATAAAGATACGCATCGTACTTTTCGCATAGGGCTAAATATTCGGGTATCGGCGCGATATCGCCATCCATACTAAACACTGCATCCACTGCAATTAATTTATGGTTTGCCGTGCTCACTTTTAGCAAATTTTCAAGTGCCACCACATCATTATGCGCAAAACGGTGAAACTCTGCCAGCGAATAATAGCCGCCATCATTTAAACAAGCATGGTTGAGCTTGTCTGCAAAAATTGCATCGCCGCGTCCCACTAACGCGCCCAACACGCCAATATTGGCCATATAACCTGTGCTAAAAACCAAGGCAGTTGGCAAACCAACAAACTTTGCCAGCTTTTTCTCAAGTTCATCGTGATATCGATGATGACCTGTAATCAAATTTGATGCGCCGCTACCCACGCCCGAATCGCCCGCCGCAGCTTGCATAGTCGCTATCAGTGCTGGATGATTCGCCAAACCCAAATAATCGTTGCTACAAAATGATAAATATTTTTTATCGTTGGCGACGATATATTCGGCCTGAGGCGAATCCAACAACCTGCGTTGACGTAGCAGGCCGTTCGCTTTGCGTTGCTCGAGTTCGGCTTGTAGTGCAGTCAACATTAAATTTTCTTAATGCCCAATTTAGCAAATAATTTTTGGTCTGTTTCCGCTTCTGGGTTGCCAGTCGTCAACAGTTTTTCACCATAAAAAATACTGTTCGCGCCTGCTAAAAAACATAGTGCCTGAATGCCTTCATTCATGCTTTGGCGACCCGCCGAAAGGCGCACAAAGCTAGTTGGCATGGTGATGCGCGCGGCGGCAATGGTACGCACAAACTCAATTTGGTCGAGCTCTTCTGTGCCATGCAGCGGCGTACCTTCTACCTGTGTCAGCAAATTAATCGGCACGCTTTCAGGCGGACGTTCCATGTTCGCCAGTTGTGCCAACAAGCCTGCGCGCTGATTGCGCGATTCGCCCATACCAATAATACCGCCGCTACACACGTTAATATCGACGCTACGCACCCGCTTTAAGGTCTCTAGCCTATCTTGATAGGTGCGCGTCGTAATCACATCACCATAAAATTCTGGGGCTGTATCCAAATTGTGGTTGTAATAATCCAGCCCTGCGTCTTTTAACTGCTCAGCTTGACCTTCTTTTAACATTCCAAGTGTCGCGCAAGTTTCTAAACCCATGGCTTTAACTTCGGCAATCATTTTCAACACAGGCTCCAAATCACGCTGTTTGGGACCACGCCAAGCTGCGCCCATGCAAAAGCGGCTAGCGCCATTATCTTTAGCTTCTTGCGCGGATTTCACTACATCATCCAGCGCCATCAGCGGCTCATCTTCGACTTCGGTGTGGTAGCGCGCAGCTTGTGGGCAATAACCGCAATCCTCACTGCAACCACCTGTTTTAATGGACAAAAGCGTGCTTACTTGCACTGCATTTGGATTGTGATTTTCTCTGTGAATCGTCTGCGCTTTGTACATCAAATCGCTAAACGGAAGCTCAAACAAAGCCACAATTTCATCTACGCTCCAACGATTTATTGTAACGACATCAGATTTACAAGCTTTTAGCGCGTCTGTGTTTATAATAGATTCTTGGGCAGTTTCTAACATGTTCTATCCTTTTACGTGGCTAAATATCGAGTTAAGTCACTAGTTTAGTTGATTATTTTAACCTAAATTATAAGCTGTAAAGTAAAAATTATGCAACTACTAAACAATTGGTTAAAAAATAATCATATGTTAAATTTTAGCAGTTTAGTGAATACATTATTTAAGCAAAAATGCTTGCTTTGTGATGCTCAAAGTGATGCATTGAGAGGCAATATTCATGCGGTCTGCAGGGCATGTCTAAATGATCTTCCTTGGCATCCAAAAACATCTTGTCCGCAATGCGGCTTGACTTCTAGCGATCAACTTTGCGGAAGCTGCATCAGTTCACCGCCAGATTTTGATGCAACGCACAGCGTATTTCTGTATGATTTTCCGATAGATTCTATGATGCAACGCTACAAGTACGGCAACATGCTTTCTCTTTATGCATTTTTTGGGCAGATGTTAAGTGAAAAAGTTGACATTGGAGCTGTCGATTTGATTATCCCCATGCCCATGCACCCCGCACGCATCAAAGAGCGCGGCTTTAACCAAGCACTTGAAATTGCTAAGGTTTTTGGCAAAGAAAAACTAGATTATAAAAGTGCGATTCGGCAAAAACTCACACCGCCTCAGGCTAGTTTACGGCTGAAAGAGCGCGTGAAAAATATCAAAGGCGTATTTAGCGTATATGGCGGCAAACTTAATCAAATTCAGGGCAAACGTATCGCCATTGTCGATGACGTGATGACTACAGGCGCCAGCCTGAACGAACTCGCAAAAACACTCAAAAAAGCAGGCGCAAGCCATGTAGAATGCTGGGTAATCGCTAGAACTTTGCCGCACAAATAATATGTTCCATATCGCCCTTTTTGAACCCGAAATTCCACCTAACACAGGCAACATCATTCGCCTGTGTGCCAATACAGGTGCAGCTTTGCATTTGATTGAGCCACTAGGTTTTAAGCTGGAAGACAAGCAACTGAAACGCGCAGGGTTGGATTATCACGAATACGCAAATTTAACGCTGCATAAAAACTGGGCAGATTTTAAAGTTGCTATGCAAGGTAAACGCCTATTTGCAGTCACCACCAAAGGTAGCCAAAACTATGCAAAAGTAAGTTTTAAAGCAGACGATGTATTTGTGTTTGGCCCCGAAACACGTGGTTTGCCAGAAGAAATGCGCAATGAATTTGCGCCAGAATTTAGATTACGCTTACCAATGTTGCCTGAAAGTAGAAGTTTGAATCTATCGAACTCTGCGGCTGTATTGCTTTACGAAGCTTGGCGACAAATGGGCTATAAAAATGGGCTGTAAGGGCTATAGACTTATGTTGCCAATTTAGGTAATCTACAAGACCCTTGCAAGTTTAAGAGAGTAGAAGACAGCTTCGATGACTACTTTGCCCAACCTAGGTTTACCTAACTTAGCTATTATGGACTTAATAGTTGCGGCGATTATTTTGATTGCGGTGTGCTTCTGGCTGATTTCTTTTAAATCCGAAGCCAAACTTAAAAAAGTTATTGAGAAAGAATCTGACGCTACACTTTTTTTACCACAATTTAGATGCGTGATATTCAAGGCCTGCATTAATTCGTGTAGAAGCGCGCTTGAATATCAAACCAAACCCATACTAATTGATAACGCGCCTAAATTGCCTTTGAAAGGCTGTTTTGCGCAAAAATGTGAGTGTAGTTTATTGCAATATGATGATAGGCGCATGGGCAAAGACCGTAGAAATATGGAAGAGATTAAAAACAGAAGGAAATACGCCAACAAACGTTTACTCAAAGACCGCAGAAGAGCTTCTATACAGGAATTTTTACTGCCACAGTATCGAGCCTACCGATAGTACTATTAGCTTTAAATGCCATCCGCTTTTTGCGAGCGCCCCAATAAATCAGTCACCGCTTCTTTAGCAGTTTGCCATGTGTAAGCGCTTGATTAACTTCATAAGTTATCGTCATTTCAATCTTCATATCATCTGCACGGCGCATAATCTCACGCGTAACGCTACTGTATGAAGCTAGGCGATAAATTGCATTTTAAAAAAGGTAAATAATAAATTAGTGTTATTTTCGCAACCCCTGAAGCAATACCCAGCTATTAAATCAATACTTATTAATACAACTTAATATATCTAAAGTAGCTATTCACACAATATTTTGTATGTCTATAAAAATAGTTGTATAGTGTGGGAAAAATTATCACACTGGATTGTCTATGTCAGTTCAAATATTTTTAATTGTAGTTGCTGCTAGTGCTGGCTATTTCTTCTGGAGGAAAACAAAAAACGCACAAAAATCTGTGCCTTCTATTAAAAAAGCAAGCCATCCAAAAAAAGGGGCTAAGACAAAATCAGCAACTCAGAACTATAAATGCGTAGAGATAAAAACTGGTCTTATGCCATGCAAAGCCGTCGGGGTATACAAATCTAAGCGCTTGCTAATGAATGAGGCCCCCATGCTGCCACTTTCGGGCTGTAACAACTCGAAAGAATGTGAGTGCAAATTTGCACGTTACGAAGACCGCCGAAGGGGCGATCGAAGAACTATGATAAAAGCCGCGGCAAGCCAAATTATAGCGGAACAAGAAAATAAGCGCATTAGAAGAGATCGTCGCAAGTCTAAAGCTACTTGAGAGAACAACTATACTTCAGATTTTTGTTCGCGGCCGAGCAAATCCATCACCGCCTCGCGTGCGGATTTCCCACGCGTAAGCGCTTGATTGACTTCATAAGTAATCGGCATATCAATCTTCATAGCATCCGCGCGGCGCATGACTTCGCGCGCAGTGTTCACGCCCTCTGCGACATGACCCAAGCCTTTTAGCACATCCTCTAAAGCCTTGCCAGAAGCCAGTTGCAGGCCAACCTCTCGATTACGCGAATATTGACCTGTACAGGTTAAAATTAAATCACCTGCCCCAGCCAAGCCCATAAAAGTTTCAGTTTTTGCGCCTAGCGCAACGCCAAACCGCGTAATCTCTGCGAGTCCTCGCGTAATCAAAGCTGCGCGCGCGTTGTTGCCAAAACCCATACCGTCTGAGATGCCCGCGGCAATCGCCATAACATTTTTAAGTGCGCCACCAACTGAAACGCCAATCACATCAGCACTATTATAAACGCGCAAATTATTGCCATGAATTAAATTGGCCGCGTGCAATGCAAAATCAGCATCGCTGGAAGCCAGCGTAACTGCGGTTGGCAGGCCGCGCACCAACTCAGCCGCAAAACTTGGTCCTGATAAGGCACCCCATTTTTGCTCATTTCCTAATTCCTCTAGCGCAACCTCGTGCGGCAACTTTGCTGTTTCAGGCTCTAGGCCTTTATGCGCCCAAATAATCGGTTGAGTAGATTTTAACGCTTTGATTTGTTTTAATATGCCACGAAAACCTGCAGTTGGAACTACCGACAAAATCAAATCTGCTCCATGAATTGCCGCACCTAAATCGTCTTCAACCTGCAAATTATCGTGAAATTGAAAATCGCCCAAGTAGAGCGGATTTGCGCGCGATTTGCGCATACCAGAAACGTGGCCTGCATTGCGCGCCCAAAGTGAGACATTGTGCTTATTGCTGATATGCATAGCCAGCGCCGTGCCCCAGGCGCCGGCGCCTAAAACCGCTACTTTAGCCATTTAATTTGCACCACTCATTAGTTTGCACCCCATAGCGCGCTGGCCTGCACAAAACCAATAATGCCATCGCGGTGCTTAACTTTCACCCAACCGTTTTTGATAATAGGTGACAGCATTTCTAGGGTCACATCTTTTTCTACCGTTGCAAGTAAAGGCGCGCTGGCACTTTCTGCAGACTTAATCTCAGAGTTTTCCATCACAATTACAGTGCGCTTGGCGCTTAAATATTTGCTTTCTATCCAACTCAAACCGCCCTGTTGATCGCGCACCTTCAACCAATCGCCCAAATTCACAATGATTTCAACAGGATAGCCACTGCTCAATATGTATAGCTTATTGGCTTCTTTAGAAGGCGCATCGTATAAAACAGCTTTAGCAGGCGCTACTGACCGAAAATCTAAAGCCGACGCAGAACAAGAAAAAACCAGACTCAAGGTTAATATCAAAACCTTTGCCATGTCTGGTATTTGTAGATGCTTAAAAAAACTAATTTGGTTTAACGCCTGCATTTTCAGCTTGCTGCTGCTTTTGTTGCATAAACAAAGCTTCGAAATTAATTGGGTTCAATAAGACTGGCGCGAAACCAGCACGAGTCACCATGTCAGAAACCGCTTCTCGCGCATATGGGAACAAGATGTTCGGGCAAGTTACCCCGATAATAATTTCCAAATTCTCATCTGGCACATTGCGAATCGCAAAGATCCCAGCTTGCGTAACTTCCACCAAAAATGCAGTTTTTTCGCCGATTTTTGCTGTTACTGTTACTTTTACAGCTACCTCAAATACGCCTTGCTCTAACCTTTGTCCTGAATTGCCAATCTCCACACTAACTTGCGGCGCGGTGCGCTCGGTAAAAATTTGTGGCGCATTTGGTACTTCAATTGATGCATCTTTTACATATAATTTCTCGATGCCAAACCCTGGCTGTGCATTTTCTGCTGCTGGCGCTGTTTCTTCTGCAGCGGTTTTTTTGTCTTTTGCCATATCAAACCCTAATTTATACTAATTTAAAAACGCTATTCTAACTTTTTATTGTGCGATATTCATTACATTCACGCAAAACTTGCTATTTAGCGCATTTACTTTACCAATAGCGGCTCAAGCCCACCTTCTAAATCTAGTGCACGCAATTCTTCAAAACCGCCAATATGTCGATCATCAATATAAATTTGTGGCACAGTACGACGACCTGTTTTTTGCATCATTTCAATGCGGTGTTCTGGATGTAAATCGACGCGAATTTTTTCAATTTCCGTCACACCTTTGCTCGCCAACAAACGCTCCGCATTGATGCAATACGGGCAAACAGCCGTCGAATACATGAGTACTTTAGGCATGATTTTAGGCTTTATTCAAAGGCAATTTGGCTTCAACCCAAGTATCTAAGCCGCCTTGAAGATTATGTAACTGGCTGAATTGCTGTGCCCGCAAAATGCCGCAAGCGGTTTTTGCGCGCATGCCGCGCTGGCAATGCACCAAGATAGTTTTATCCTTAAATTTTTCAATTTCTTTTAAACGGCTCGCCAGCTCTGCCACAGGGATATTTTTTGCGCCCTGAATATGACCTGCCGCAAACTCAGCATGATCGCGCACATCCAACACCAGTGCTTTATTGCGGCTCATCAGCAAGACCGCCTCCATTGCCGAAACATTTGGCACGCCGCTTGCGCCGCGACTTAATAACGGCCACAGCAAAGCTAAGCCAGAGCCAATTGCTAGGCCAATTAACAATGCATTGTGTTTTACAAATTCAAACATTTAATTCCTAAGTAATTTTTAAATAGATGGCGCTAATTATATTAATTTCAAGCCAACTCGCACTGATTATAGGCGCTTTTCGCTTGCACCTATTATAATAGAGTTCTCACTCGAATTTTTAAAGATTTTACGATGCAACCTACTCCAGTCATTTTGTTGATTTTAGACGGCTTTGGTCATAATGAGGATGCGACTGACAACGCCGTTGCGCTAGCAAATACGCCAAATCTGGACGCCTTGAATAAATCGTATCCGCATATGCTGATTAACGCCTCCGAGCATTATGTCGGCTTACCAGACGGCCAAATGGGCAACTCAGAAGTTGGCCATTTAAACATGGGCGCGGGGCGCATCGTGTTTCAAGATTTTGAGCGCATTAATAACAGCATTGCCAGCGGAGAATTTTTTAAAAATAAAGCATTGGTGCAAGCACTACAAAATCTGAAAGCCAATAATAAGTCGCTTCATATTTTTGGGCTGCTGTCTGATGGCGGCGTGCACAGCCACCTTAATCACATTTTAAGCATGCTTGAAATGGCTGCCCAGCAAGGCTTACAGCGCGTTTTTATACATGCGTTTTTAGATGGTCGTGATACGCCACCGATTAGCGCAGTGCCTTATATTGCAGCGGTGGAAGATAAAATTAAAGCGCTTGGCGTGGGTAAAATCGCCAGTGTTTCTGGACGCTTTTACAGCATGGACAGAGACAAACGCTGGGAACGCGTTGCGCCTGCTTACAATATGATTGTGAACGGCATAGGTGAATTTACTGAAGCAACCGCTTCTGAAGCCTTGCACAACGCTTACGCGCGCAAAGAAACTGACGAATTTGTAAAATGCACAGTAATTAAGGCACCTCTGGAAGCCTCTCCCCGCTTAGAGGATGGCGATGCCGTTGTATATATGAATTTTAGAAGCGACCGCGCACGCCAACTCACCGATGCAATTTTGAATGAAAAATTTGACGGCTTTGAAAGAGACCGCGTGGTGCAGTTATCCAACTTTTTCACCCTGACACAACACGACCAAAATCAGAAAAAAGCTACCCCAATTTTTTCGGCAACCAGCGTGCCAAACACTTTTGGTGAATACGTACAAAATCTAGATTTAACACAATTACGTATCGCTGAAACCGAAAAATACCCGCACGTGACCTTCTTTTTTAATGGAGGTGAAGAGACCGTATTTAAAGGCGAGGATCGTATTATGGTACCTTCGCCTAAGGTTGCTACTTACGATTTGCAGCCCGAAATGAGCGCGTATGAGGTCACCGATAAACTGGTAGAAGCAATTAAAAGCAAAAAGTATAATGCGATTATTTGTAACTACGCCAACGGCGATATGGTAGGCCACACAGGCAATATCCATGCGGCTTGCAAGGCCATTGAAACGCTGGATATTTGCATTGGTCGCGTCGTTGAAGTTGCAAAATCGACTGGGGCGGAGGTTATTATTACTGCTGACCACGGCAATGCTGAGCAAATGCACGACCATGAGAATAATCAACTGCACACACAACATACCACCAACTTGGTCCCATTTATTTATATCGGACGCAAAGCCACGCTCGCCAACACTGGCGCACTTTCTGACGTAGCGCCGACGCTGCTCGCCATGATGGGTGTGCCACAACCGAATGAAATGACCGGAAAAAGCTTAATAAAATTTGATGCTTAAATGTACGATTAAATGGCTGCTGTTTGGCTTGGTTTGTTTTAGTTTAAATGGTTTTGCGGCTAAAAAGATAGACGCGGCTAAAGAAGACTTGAGCGATATTCAGGAAAAAATTCAAGCATTAAAAAAAGAGTTGGATAATAACCAAGAAGCGCATAAAGACGCCACGGACGAACTGAAAGACTCAGAAACTGCGATTAGTGCCGCCAACAAAAAATTGCGCGATATTCAACAAAAGCAAAATAAAAATAAAAACACGCTGAATTCACTAAAAAAACAATCCCTTAGCTTGAATGAAAATTTAAGCGCGCAGCAACAGCAACTCAGCAATTTGCTGAGACAGCAATATATGCATGGTGGTCAAAGTTACGCCCAGTTGATTCTACAAAACAAGAACCCAAGTGAAATTACGCGCGATGTGAAATATTTTTCATACATAGCCAAAGAACACGCTAAAGTGATTGATGGCATGCAAGAAAATTTGGTGAAAGTGAAGGAGTTAAACAACCAAACTGCGGCTGCTTTGCTAGAAGTGGCAGAGCTGAAAGCCAAGCAGGAAGCCGAAAAGAAAGAGCTGGAACTGCAGAAAAAAGAAAAATCAAAAGTGGTGAAATCACTTTCTAAACAAATTTTGGCGCAGCGCGGCGAAATTAAAAAACTTTCACGCGACGAGAAAAACCTGTCTAATTTAGTGGAACGTTTGGCCAAAATCATTCCCAAAAAAGCTAAAAAACCTACCAAGAAAAAATCTTCAAAACCTGATGACAACGATGAGAATATTGCCAGCAACGAAGCTACGCCCACCAATGCTTATTCTGGTAGCAGTTTTGCAACGCTAAAAGGCAAGTTGCGTTTACCCGTGCGTGGCGATGTGACCAACCGCTTTGGCTCGGCGCGCGAAGATACTGGCATTACTTGGAAAGGTTTATTTATTAAGGCTGGCGAAGGAGTAGATGTAAAATCTGTCGCCGATGGTCGCGTGGTATTTGCAGATTGGATGCGGGGCTTTGGTAACCTGATTATTGTTGACCATGGCAGCGGCTACATGAGTCTGTATGGCAACAACCAAGCTATGTTGAAGCAAGTGGGCGAAGAAGTAAACGCGGGGGACGCCATTGCCGCAGTAGGTAACAGTGGCGGCAATGAAAGCAACGGTTTGTATTACGAATTGCGCCGTAACAGCCAACCATTCGACCCCATGAGCTGGAGCTCGATTCGCTAAATTTTAACCTAAATTATAACCAAGTTAAGCAATAAAAAAAGCGCACATAGAGTGCGCTTTTTTAATCCCCTGCAAAAATTAATTTGCTGGTGCTGCTGCAGGTGCTTCAGCAGCTGGCGCTGCTTCGACTGGACGAGTTTCACCTGGAACACGCTCTTCCGCAGTTGGCTCATAACCACCGCCAGTCGCCGCAGGTGCCGCTTCAGCGACCGCTGCTGCTGCATCGCCAGCTGCCTCGGTAGTTGCTTCTACCGCTTCAGTTGCTGCGCCAGCCGCTGCATCAACAGCCTCAGTAGCCGCGCCTGTCGCCGCATCGGTTGCGTCTGCCGCTTTTTCACCACAAGCACTTAACAACAATGCGCCTAAAAGTGCAGGTACTACTAACAGTGTGTTCAACTTCATTTTTTATTCTCCTAGAATATAAAATTGGTAAGAAATGATGGCAATCCATCACTAGAAATCTTATGGCTAAAACTTTAACAAATTCATAGCGTTAGGTCAACGATAATACGCTAAAGCCTACTTGCGCTAAAATTTGTGGCAATCAAGTGGCCTTTTGCATATGCTTCTATTTCATAAGGGCTGTTGTGATAACCTTTTCTGCAAGACCAAATATAACCAATTAAACTCATACCATGCAAAAATTGTGACACATGAGTAAGCTCGTGACCGAGCAACTTCGCGCCGCGCTTGGTGTTTGGTTGATATTCACCAGCGCGAAAATATATCTTTTTGCCCAGAACCACGGCACACATATCGCGGCGTAGCCAAATAGGAACGCGCCCATCGATAATACGCGCTTGCTCTATAACAATTTGTGCAAAATATGGCTTGAAAATTACCCGCTCTTGCGGTGTTAATGGGCGACCTTCTGGCATAATGCTCTCGCCTTATTTACTGGCCGATAACGTGCAACAGCACGCGCCGCGTCATCGGTTCGTGGCGATGTTCGAACAAAAATATGCCCTGCCATTGGCCGAGTGCAACTATGCCATCAACAATAGGAATCGTCAAGCTCGTCTGCGTCAGCGCCGTGCGCACGTGCGCTGGCATATCATCTGGCCCTTCTGTAGTGTGAATAAACAAGCTGTCGCCATCTGGCACCAAGCGATTAAAAAACGCTTCCATATCCACCAAAACGTCAGCATCATAATTCTCGTTGACCATCAAACTGGCAGAGGTATGCTGGATATACAGTGTGAGTAAACCTGTCTGCAAACCTTGCTGATTCGCCCAACTAAGCACTTGCGGCGTGATGTCGTAAATGCGCCTCCCTTGCGCTTTTACACTGATTTGTTGTGTGAATTGTTGCATTTTATCAACCCTTATTTAATAACATTAGCATAACTTAATTTCACAAAAAAATAGTTGACAACATAAAATCTTTAATTTAACCTTTTAGTTAATTAACAACTTGGTTAAATAAATATGTCAGACCAACTGAGCAACACTTTTTCCGCTTTGGCCGACCCCACAAGACGCGCCATTCTCGCGCGTTTGGCATTAGGTGAAACTTCGGTAAATGAAATTGCCGCACCGTTTGAAATGAGCTTACCCGCAGTCACTAAGCATTTAAAAGTATTGCATCGCGCAGGTTTAATTTCGCAAAGTCGTCAGGCACAGTGGCGGCCATGCAAGCTGGAAGCGGCACCTATGCTAGAAGTCTCTAATTACCTTGAGCAGTATCGCCAGCTTTGGGAACAACGTTTTGACCAGCTAGACAACTACCTTAAAATCCTTCAAGCTCAGGAGGAATAATATGACCGCCGACAATATCGTCGACCGCGAAGTCGTCATCACACGCGTTTTTGGAGCGCCTCGTAAATTGGTGTGGGAGGCGTGGACGAATCCCAAGCATGCCGATAAATGGTGGGGGCCAAGTGGATTCGTTACCACCACCGAATCCATAGATTTTCGTGTAGGTGGTGAGTGGAGGTACTTAATGGTTGGACCCGATGATACACGCTACCCTAATCACCAAGTTTTCAAAGAAATCTCAGCCCCGTCAAAACTGGTTTGTGACCATGGTGATGGCGAACGAATATGGTTTGAACGCACTGTCATAATGGAAGAAACTAACAATGGCACTCTAGTCACATTACGCCATTTATTCCCCAACAAAGAGTCCCGCGACGTGGTGGTCGAGAAATACGGCGCCATAGAGGGCGGCAAACAGCATCTCGCGAAGCTAGAGTCTTATATCAAGGAGAACCTATCATGATTAAAAACTTTAACCCCGAACTAGACCTGATGATTGAGCGCATTGTTGATGTACCGCGCGAACTGATTTGGCAAGCTTGGACGACGCCAGAGAAGCTGTTGCCATGGTTTTGTCCTCTACCGTGGAAAACGATTAAGTGCGAGATTGATTTACGCGTGGGCGGCAGATTTTACACTGTGATGCAATCGCCGGAAGGACAAAGTTTCCCAAATATCGGCTGTTATTTGGAAGTGATTAAAAACGAAAGGCTTACTTGGACGAATGCGCTCGAGCCAGGCTTTCGTCCAGTTGAGCCGCCTGAAACCAGTCCAGGCCATGAGTGCGCAGAATTCCTAATGACAGCAACGATTATGCTAGCGCCTCACGCCAATGGCACAAAATATACTGCACTAGTGCAACATGTGAATACTGAAGCGCGTATTGCGCATGAAAAAATGGGATTTGAAGAAGGCTGGGTAACTTGTTTGGGTCAGCTTGTTGACTTCATAAAAAAGGTGTAATCTGATGTTAAAACAGTATGCCCTGTAAGCCAATACCTATGAGGCTTTCAGAGCATAATTTTAAAGGAGGGATTGTATGTTAAAGCTCATTTTAATTGCATTAATTGTTGTGGTTGCCATAGTGTTAGTTGTGGCAGCCCTTAAGCCTAATCGCTTTCGGATTGAGCGCTCCACCAGCATCAAAGCACCAGCTGAAAAAATTTTTCCTCACATTAACAATTTTCACGCATGGGAATCTTGGTCGCCATGGGAAAAGATAGATCCCACCTGCAAACGTAGCTACAGTGGTAGTGAAAGCGGCATTGGAGCTATATATGGCTGGAGCGGCAACAAGGACATTGGCCAAGGGCGCATGGAAATTATCGAATCATCCCAATATTCAAAAATTGTACTTAAATTAGACTTCATCAAACCATTCGAAGCTCACAATATGGTGGAATTTTTGCTCCAACCACATGGTGATTCAACGACCGTAACACAAGCCATGTATGGCGCTAGCCCTTTTATTTCAAAACTAATGGGCATGTGCTTCAACATGGATAAAATGGTGGGCGAAAAATACGAGGAAGGTCTAACCAGCCTGAAGGCAATTGCGGAAAAATAAACTATCTGCGGTGGCGATAATAAAAGCTCGGACCCCAAAATAAGCGGCTACCGTAATAAGGGCCGTAGCCGTAATGATAATACGGGTTGTAAAATGGGCCATCAAAATAATCGTAGTAATAACTTTGCGCCAAAGCGCGTTCGCGCTGTAGCTGTTTTTGCGCGGCGCGTTTTTCTTGCTCGCGTTTATTCATTTCGTCAGCAATAGCATTTTGCTTGGCCAGCTCGTTACTTTGATGCATGTAATCTAGCACTTTTACATCCACGCCTTGTTTGCTCAAATCCAATGTTTGCGTGGTTGTCAGCTCGTAACGAGAATTACTAGTTTTAATTTTGCTGATAATTTCATCAGGCGTTTTGCCTGCCTTGCTATCTGTCACAATTTCATCCAAACTAAGCGTAGCCACGGGTGGTGGCAAAATTTTTGCCAATTCTTCTGGCGTAATTCTATCTACCTTGGCTTGCTGCGTGCCAGAGCTAGCGCAACCAGTCAGCACGAGAAGAGTTGTCATTAAAATTATAAAGTTTTTCATTTCAAACTCGCTTTCTTTAGGGCAGGCGATGCACCTGTAATGCTTTCATCGTACTTGTGCCGTTTTGATTGGTATAACCCCATCACTTTTTTTACATAGCCGCGCGTTTCTTTGTAGGGCGGCACGCCTTTATATTTATCCACCGCACCCTCACCCGCATTGTAAGCAGCCACTGCCAGCGTGACGTCGCCGCGAAAATACGAGAGCAGCCAGCGCAAATACGCAACGCCACCCTTAATATTTTGCGATGCGTTATAAGCATTTTTTACGTTAAAACGCTCTGCCGTGGCAGGAATCAATTGCATCAACCCATGCGCATTAGCATTGGATTTCGCTTTGATTTTAAAGTTCGATTCCGCCGTGATAATCGATAGCACCAACTTAGAATCTACTTTGTACCAATCAGCAATCGTCTCCGCCAAATCAACCACCCAGCGCTTATTTTTGGGCAAGCTGGCAATGTAGGCATCAATTTTTGGCGAACCTTCATAATCTCCATACTTTGGCGCTGGCGCACGCTCTGGCGCCACTGCCTCCAGCACGCAGAGCGGCGTTTCGTTGGTTTTAATCTCGATGGTTTCCAACATTTTTTGCGCTTCAAAATGCCCATGCAACGACGCTATGCCAAATAAATTAGCCGCATAATCGCGATTAGCCGGTACGCCGCGCCCAAACGCGTATAACATGCCTAACCTGTAAACACCTTCTGCACTGCCGTAGCGCGAAGCTTCACAATACAAATTTGCGGCTTTCCATGCAGCTTCCGGATCATTTTCGTTGCTCACTAACGCACCTGCACGCTCCAGCAAATCTTTCACAATCGGCGGCTCGTTATCGAACGTTTCAAGCTCAGTTTGCGTATAGGCATAAACGCTCTGGCTTGCAAAAAGCAGACTTAACCTTGCAAGCCAATGTGCAAAACGATTGTGCATTTATGCCTTATTAAACGTCATTTTCCCCGCCATACAATCGATTAAGACCGTATCTTTCGCCATAAAATTCCCGGCTAAAATTTCACGGGCTAACGGGTTTTCAATCTCACTTTGAATCGCGCGTTTTAAGGGTCGCGCGCCATACACAGGGTCAAACCCTGCACTGGCAATTTCTGCCAAAGCCGCATCTGAAATCGCCACATCAATTTCCATCGCATGCAAGCGCTTGGTAAGCAATTGCAATTGAATACTTGCAATAGACTTCACGTTCGCTGCATCTAGACTATGGAAAACGACCACCTCATCAATACGGTTGACGAACTCTGGCCTAAAGTGCTGTTTCACCTCGCCCATCACCGCCAATTTCACCACTTGATAATCTTGATCCGCCATACTTTGTATCATTTGCGAGCCCAAATTCGAGGTCATAATAATCACCGTGTTTTTGAAATTCACGGTACGACCTTGGCCGTCGGTTAAACGTCCGTCATCCAACACCTGCAACAATACATTAAAAACATCGGGATGCGCTTTTTCAATTTCATCCAACAAAATCACCGAGTAAGGTTTGCGGCGCACAGCTTCTGTCAACGTGCCGCCTTCTTCGTAACCGACATAGCCAGGAGGCGCGCCAATCATGCGTGCCACGCTATGCTTCTCCATAAATTCACTCATGTCTATACGAATTAAGTGATCTTCAGAATCAAACAAAAAGTTAGCTAAGGCTTTGCAAAGCTCGGTTTTGCCAACGCCAGTCGGGCCGAGGAAAAGAAAGCTACCATAAGGGCGATCTGGGTCGCCCAAGCCGCTTCTAGAACGACGAATCGCATCCGAAACCAAGCGCACCGCTTCATCCTGACCAACTACTCTTTCGTGCAGTTTGCCTTCCATCGTAAGCAATTTTTCACGCTCACCCGTCATCATTTTGCTAACTGGAATGCCCGTCGCACGGCTCACTACTTCGGCGATTTCGTCTGCGCCGACTTCAGTACGCAACATTCTATGCTTGCCTTTTTCTGCATCTACTTCAGCACCATTTTCAGTACTTGCTGCTTGTTTTAACTGAGCTTCAAGTTGCGGTAATTTACCATACTGCAACTCAGATACTTTTTGCCATTCGCCTTTGCGTGTAGCTTCTTCCATCTCAAATTTAATTTTTTCAATTGCCTCCTTAATGTGCGCGCTGCCTTGCACTTGGGCTTTTTCGGCTTTCCAAACCTCTTCTAAATCAGCATATTCTTTGCCTAATTTTAAAATCTCTTCTTCAATCAACTCGAAGCGTTTTTTACTGCCTTCATCTTTTTCGCGCCGCACTGCTTCACGCTCAATTTTGAGCTGAATCAATCTACGCTCCAGCTTATCCATCACTTCTGGCTTAGAATCAATTTCCATCTTGATGCGCGAAGCCGCCTCATCAATCAAATCAATGGCTTTATCGGGTAAAAACCTATCGGTAATATAACGATGCGATAATTCTGCCGCCGCCACAATCGCAGGGTCAGTAATTTCCACGCCGTGGTGCAATTCATACTTCTCCTGCAAACCGCGCAAAATGGCAATCGTCGCTTCCACGCTTGGTTCATCAACCATTACTTTTTGAAAACGACGTTCTAAAGCAGCATCTTTTTCCACATATTTACGATATTCATCTAAAGTCGTCGCGCCAACGCAATGTAACTCGCCACGCGCTAAGGCGGGTTTGAGCATATTGCCAGCATCCATCGCGCCTTCGGCCTTGCCCGCGCCCACCATAGTGTGAAGCTCGTCGATAAAAACAATGGTTTGACCTTCATCTTGCGCCAATTCTTTTAGCACCGCTTTTAAACGCTCTTCAAAATCGCCACGGTATTTTGCACCCGCCAGTAACGCCGCCATGTCTAAGCTAAGTACCTTTTTGCCTTTTAATGAATCTGGCACTTCGCCATCGACAATACGTTGTGCTAGGCCTTCTACAATCGCGGTTTTACCCACACCAGGCTCACCAATGAGTACTGGGTTATTTTTACTACGACGTCCGAGAATTTGAATCACGCGGCGGATTTCATCGTCTCGCCCAATCACTGGATCGAGCTTACCCATTCTTGCGCGCTCGGTTAAATCTAGCGTGTATTTTTTAAGCGCTTCGCGTTGCCCTTCGGCTTCTTGACTGTCAATATTAGCATCGCCACGAACCGCATGGATACTAGCTTCCAGAGCGCCTTTTGTAAGGCCGTTTTGCTTTAATAATTTACCTGTTTCACCTTTGTCATCCGCCAACGCCAGCAGGAATAGTTCACTGGCAATATACGCATCGTTACGCTTTTGCGCAAACTTATCGGTGATATTTAAGAGATTATTCAAGTCGCGAGAAATCGCCACTTCACCACTCATTTCTGACGATTTCGACAAATTACCAATCGCCGTATTTAAGCTAGTTTTGAGCGAATTAAGCTGAACGCCTGCTTTGGACAGAATCGATGCCGTACCGCCATCGTCTTGATTTAATAACGCCAGCAGCAAATGCTGCGGCTCAATCGCAGTGTTATCTGCGCCCACCGCTAAGCTTTGCGCGTCATTTATCGCTTGTTGAAATTTAGTTGTCAGTTTATCGAAACGCATATCGCCACTCCTTTAAAGTTATACCAGCAATATGGGGCAAATATTATAAATTTCAATAAGGGCGAGCGCATAGACAGCTTGCTTAAGGCAATGACCTGCAGACCATAAAATTAAACACTTCACGACTTTATAAGATTTTTTTGGATTAAATAAAATTGCGTTTTTTCACTCAAGTTTTAATGACTTTAGTCGATAAGATTTTACTGCTATAACAAATTAAAAGATTTTTGAACAAGTGAAAAACTCAACAAAAATAAACACCTTGCAAGTTGTTTCGGATCAAAGAGACAGTCTGGGAAAACCAGCTTCGCACAAACACGTCCGTTTAAGCAGGGTTAAAAGCAGCCATGTGCTCGACTTTACCGAGCGACTTGGCGTGGAACTACAGTTACGTAAAACTAAAGAATTATTGCGCTGCCTGATAGATTCCAGCCCAGACTTTATCTGTTTTAAAGATGCAGAAAATCGCTGGTTGGAAGCCAATAGTAGCAGTCTCGAGCTGTTTCAGCTTGGCTCGCAAGGTTATCAAAACAAAACGGATAGTGAACTTGCCAACTTGGTTGACCCAATTTTCAAAGAAGTATTTCGGAATTCCAAAACAACCGACGAACGCGCTTGGAAATCTGGCAAAGCTTTTAGAAATGAAGAATCTATTGCACTACCACAAGGAGGCGAAAAAATATTAGATGTGATTAAAGTGCCACTTTTTAATGATGATGGCAGTCGCCAAGGCTTGGTCACGTTGGGTCGTGACATTACAGAGCGCAAAATGGCAGAAAATCATTTACGTGATCGTAGCGCCGTATTAGATGCACTAATCTCATGCGATTGGCTGCTGCACTCAGCAGAATCTTGGCATACAGTTGCTGCGACAGTATTGCAACAAATGTGTTTAGCGTTGCGCTTTACACGTGCGACCATTGTTAGAAATGTAGCCGCTAAAAATATTGACGCTAAAGCTAGTAGCGAGTCGAAAGCTGGATGCGAATCTGCACGCTCAAAAATATTGTACAAGTGGTCCATGCCAGGCTTCATTAATCCAGGTAGCAATCTTGAGTCTATCGACTTTTACGACGAAAGCTTAAAACGTTGGCATGATGCTTTGCAACAAGGCAACCCTGTTTTTGGTGACATCAAAGACTTGCCCAGCGATGAGCGCAAAATCCTTAAGCAACATGACACGCAGTCTATCGTCATTGTTCCACTATTTTCAGAGAGCGCATGGTGGGGCAACATTATCATAGAACGCTGCCATGACTTAATTAAAACCACCCCGCAAGAACTAGGCTCGTTAATGGCAATAGGCAGATCGCTAGGTGTTGCCATTCATAGAGAATGCACTGGGAAACGATTGCATCAAGCCAAAATCGCTTTCGATAGTGCGACGGAGGGCATCATGATTATTGATGCGAATGCGCGCATTATTGCCATTAACAAAGGCTATACCGAAATCACTGGCTTCACTGAAGAGGAAGTTTTGGGTTCAATACCTAAGGCATTACAGGAAGAGAATCACGATATTCGACGCGACTTATTAAGCGATGGAAAATGGTGCGGAGAAATAACCAATACTAGAAAGAACGGCGAAGCCTATCAGGAATGGCTCACCATTACCATCGTCAAAAACGCAGAGGGCAATATCGTTAACTATGTGGGCGTTTTTGCCGACATTACCGAGAGTAAGCGTTCACAACATCGTCTGCACGAATTAGTCAACCACGATATGCTAACTGGCTTGCCCAATCGTCGCCTATTGAACGAATTGCTGGGTCTTGCAATTAAACGCGCCGAGCGTGAAAACCATCAAATCGCACTATTGTTTATAGATTTGGATAGGTTCAAAAGCATCAACGATAGCCTTGGCCATCAAGTAGGCGATAAGTTGCTGTATGAAGTTTCAAGAAGAATCAGCAACTCTATGCGTGAAAGCGACGTTGTGGCACGCTTGGGTGGCGATGAGTTTTTGGTCATGATGGACGAAATCAGCAGCCCAGATGATGCTGAACAAATCGCGCGCAAGATTATTCATACATTACAGGCTGAGTTCAATATTGATGGCAAGGAAATTTTCATTAGTGCCAGCATTGGCATTTCAATATTCCCCAAAGATGGCAATGATGTAGATAGCGCCATTAAAGCGGCTGACATGGCAATGTATCAGGTTAAAAATAAAGGCAAAAACAATCACTGCTTTTATTCCGCTGAATTGAGTAAAGACGTAATCGAGCGCTTTACTATGGAAAGCCAGCTTAGGCGCGCGTTAGAGCGCAACCAATTTGAAGTGTATTACCAACCTCAAATGTCGCTTATTACTGGCGATATTATTGGCGCCGAAGCGCTAATTCGCTGGAATCATCCTGAGCTGGGTTTGGTTTCGCCTGCAAAGTTTATTCCTGTAGCTGAAGAAACTGGCTTAATTGTGCAAATTGGCGAGTGGGTGTTGCGTCAAGCCGCCTTACAAGCGATGCAATGGGTGAATGAAGGTTATGCAATGCAATGGATTTCGGTCAACGTATCGGGCGTGCAAGTGATGCGCGGTAGCTTTGCGGACACGGTTTATGGAATCCTCATCGAGACCGATTGCAGACCAGAGATGCTGGAACTAGAAATTACCGAAAGTACGGTCATGCAAAATACTGAGTACGTAATTAATACTTTCGACAGCATCAGAAAGCTTGGCGTACGCTTGGCGATTGATGACTTCGGAACGGGCTATTCATCGCTATCCATTCTTAAGCGTTTGCCGTTGGATAAAATCAAGATTGATCAATCATTTGTGCGCGGCTTGCCGCATGATTTGGACGATGCTGCCATTGCAAACGCCATTTACGCCATGGCAAGCAGCTTAGGTTTTTCCGTCATTGCCGAAGGGGTAGAAACCCTAGCGCAAGCGGAGTTTTTAAAAAATATGAACTGCAAAGAAGCGCAAGGATACTTATACAGCAAACCAGTTACATCAACAGAATTCACCAAATTATTAGCCACAAATAAACAAAGAGGTCACGAAAATGCAAACTAGCCAACCCCACCTTATCGATGTCGGTCAACTACAAGTCGGCATGTACGTTCATCTTGACTTAGGTTGGATGGATCATCCATTTAGCGTAAGTAACTTTAAGCTTAAGGATGAAGAACAAATTTCTAAAATTAAAAAAATAGGTCTGAAAAAACTACGCTATGACCCAAAACGTAGCGATTGCGAGCCTTTGCCTTTGAGTGATGAACTACCCGCTACAACGCAATCCGCGCCAGCAATTACTGAAACCAAAGTTGTCGATAGTTCAAACGTTGCTAGTGAAAAGAAACACATTTCATCAAAAGTTGAACGTCAAGTACAACTGCATCAAGCCATTGATGAAAACGAGAAGAAATTTATCGTATCAAGTGATATTGCTAAGCAGGTTACCAGCAATATACTGACTGAGCCTAAAAAGTCTATTGAGCAAGCCAGTTTTTTGGTAAACGATATGGTGGATACGGCGCTGATGGAAGGCGATGTGGCGATTCACGCGCTAAATGGCAACACTTCTAGCGATAAAAATTTTCAACACTCGCTTAATGTCACCGTGCTCGCGCTCATGATGGCTAAGTCGATTGAAATGTCTAGAGAAGACATTCGCCTACTTGGCATTGCGGCAGTATTTCATGACATCGGCGAAGCTGAAGTCGCCGACACTATTTTGACGAAAAAAGATTCGCTCACAAAATCAGAACAACAACACCATGAGCAACATTGTGAAATTGGCGCGCGTATGGCGCAAGAAGTTGGTCTACCAGTGCGTGTGGGCAAAATCATCTTACAACACCATGAGCATGCTGACGGTACTGGTTATCCAAACCGCTTGATGGTAGATCAAACTGATCCACTTGCCAGATTGGTCGCACTCGCGAATGGATTTGACAATCTTTGCAACCCTAATAATCTTGCGCTTGCTAGAACGCCTTACGAAGCCTTGGCGCACATGTATGCAAATCTGCGCTCAAGATTCGATGAATCTTTACTTAAACATTTAATCAAAACACTAGGCATTTACCCACCTGGCAGCATCGTGCGACTTTCCACTGGCGCGTATGCGATTGTTATTTCAGCCAATCCTAGTAAACCTTTGCGCCCTTATGTGATATTGCACGATCCAAAAGTTAGCCGAGAAACACCGCAAATATTAGACCTGCGTGAAGAACCCAACATGAACATCAGCGGTTGTTTACGTGCAAACCAATTGCCACCAGACGTGCTGAGATATTTAAACCCGCGTAATAAAATTAGCTATTATATGAATGAGCCTTTGCAAAGCGATGCAAGCGGATTAGATTAAATCGCTTAAATCAGCATCCCTGTAACCCACATGGATACAAGGTGAATCAAACTCATGGGATGAGTTTGAGAGAGGGTGCCCTAGGGTATTGTCTTGCAGGGCAGCTATACTTAATGATTTATTTGCTTAATTCAATCACTTGCAAGCCCTTTTGTTGCGTGTTCCAAACCAAATAAGGCTGAGTTTTGTGTTGAATTAAAATGGGGTAATCGGCTTTTTCGCTCACATTCGCAAGCGTTTTGGCGTCATTCCAGTTTTTTCCGCCATCGTCAGAAAACATGCCCAAAATGCTGCTTTTGCTGTCTTTAATCTCGCGCCAAACTAGCCACACATTTTCGCCATTGCTTAATATTGCAGGATGCCCCGCTTGCTTTGCGTTGTCGCCAAACTTTTTAGCTGGCGAACTTGCCCAAGCAACACCATCCATGCGGCTGTAATATAATCCAGTCTTAGCATCTTGCCCATCAAAATAGGCCATGTGGTAGCCCCACCAGCTTTTTCCCTCGCCGCCACTTGCAATCGCTGCGCCGTGATGAGGGCAGCCATCAATCACCCAGCGCCCAAAAGTGGCACGCCTAGGAACCGCATGGTTATTGGCTTCCAGGGCAGGTACTGTTGAAGGTATTTCGGCAATCATGTGATCGCGCTCGCTACCTTCAAATACATGACGCCAAAGCGCGACCACTGTGCCATCTGGCTTGCTGGCGGTAGCAATGCGACAGCATTCGCAACTGTTGTCCGCCAGCCTTTGCTCTAGGGCGAATGTCTTACCTGCATCGGTGGAAATCGCGTAATAAATCGAACTTCCACTGCGTTTTTTACCCGATTTATTATCAGCTTCTGCATCGCGCGCATCCAACCACAACACCGTAATTTTACCGTCAGGCGCTACCAGCAATTCCTCAAACGCATGGCTGATTTCAGCGCGGTCTTGATGCACCACAAACGGTTTCTCAAAACTTTTGCCGCCATTAACCGAGCGTGCAAACCAAATATATCCGGAAAAACGCGCCTTTAAATTTTGCATCCAAGTCACGTAGATTTCGCCATTTTTACCCACTGCGATTTTCGGCCGAATCTCGCCATGCGCCGTGATATTTTGCTTTACAGTATTCGCGCGCACCGGCGTGGTAAATGTCTTACCTAAATTCGCACTGTGCGCGACTTGTACAAAACCGTCGCTGACGCCTACGCGCCACAGCTTACCTTTAGAATCAACCGCTACCGAAACGGCCAAACTATCTGGCGGCGTCATATCGTGTTGTTTTTTCTCGCCATGCGCATAGCTAAACGAAACACTCAGTAACAGTGCCAACCCGACTAAACTTAATCTCATGCCAGACCTAATGATGTTCATGGTGATGCTCCGGATTGGTTAACACATCCACAATCCCTTGAAAACTATCAATTTTTTTAAGTTGCTCAGACGTCAGGCTTTGTTCTTTTTGACTGAGTTGCTGGCTGATGCGGGTCGCGTCATCTTCTTGCACGCCAGCTTGTCGCAAAGCTTGTGGGGATTTGAACTGTGCGCCGCTACACATCAGCGTATGCCAGCCATCGGCATCATGCCGCAACAATGCTCTGCCGCCGCGATTATCTTGCAACCAATCCGCCACCGCATAATCGCCGCTCACCACGACTACTGCCACCTCCAACGGGGTTACCGGACGTTCAAACTGACTTTTAAGCACCTGAATAATTTGCGCTTCTGCCGTATCAACAGGTTGCGCATCCACGGTCATTACAAACGTAACGAGAAGCCATGCACAACCCAATAAGACCTTTTTCATTACACACTTTCAAAAATAAGATGCGCCAGAAGGCTCGCCGTTATTGGCTTGCAGGCCGACATATTTATGCGGCCTGCATGATGGTTTATATTGCCAACGCTATTATGGCACGGCGCAGTCTAGAACTGATAGCGCGCACCGACATAAAACGAACGTGGCGCACCAGGATGCAACACGGCATCGTTAGCGTTGGCGATGTCTTTCACAACCACTGCGCCTACATGGTCTTTGTCCGCCAAATTACGCGCTTCCGCAAACACATTCCAATGTCCTGTGTTGTACTCAGCACGCGCGCCAAACAATCCGTATGAGCCAACGCTATAGGTATTGGCAAAATCGACATAGCGCGAGCCGACAAGATCAAAAGTCGGACCGACACGGAAGCCAGACGCATTGGCGTACATGAGTTCGCCACGCGCAAACCAACGTGGTGCTGCAGGTAAGCGGTTGTCGCCGTATATTGGGTCTGAATCAAACGTGAACGCATTGACAGTTGCATTAAGCAGCGGCTCAATGCGGTGCCCGCCGCCCAAGTCAAAGCTCGCGCCCATCAGCGCCTCGACGCCTGCGTGCGTAGTCTTATCAACGTTGGCTGAAAGACTGGTGCCAGGCGCAGTAGGACTGTCTACCGACAAGATTTCATCGCGTAGCTTCGTGTAATACGCCGTAACATCCCAGTTCCATTTTGCGTTACCCGTCTGTGTAGCGCCACGCAAACCTGTCTCCATCACCGTGCCGTGCATCGCGTCCAGCAATGTGCCTCCGCCAGTGGCATCATCTGTCAGTTCAAAGGTGGTTGGTGGCTCATACACGCGACTGATGTTTGCATACCACTCGACACCTTCTTGCACATTAAATATCACGCCAACGCGCGGATTAAACGCGTGGTAATCCCCCACAGCACCCCCAGCATCGCGACTTGCCGATACATACTGTGTGCCATAAACCAAAGTCCAATCAGGTGAAAACTTCCAGCGATCTAGCGCGAACAACTCCAGGTTGGTAGCATCATCATCCGTTTTGAACATTAGCGCACCACGTTTACCGCCGATGTTCTGAAAATTGCCGCCGTTCATCTTAGAGAAACCATAGTTTGCGCCAAACGCGAGTCCATGCGCACCCACATCTCGTTTATAACGTAGCATCGCACCGCTATCTTTGTGGTCTGTATCAATCAGCAAGCTGAAGAATGGCGAACTGACAATCGGATGGTAGAGCGATTGCTCTTCGTGCGATACGCCAAATTCGAGCGTACCACCAGCCACATTATTCACGGTGGTCTTAAAAGCTATACGCCAAGTCTCAACATCTTTGCTGTGGTTGCCGCTCACAGCGTCAGCACGGGCTTGATACGGGTCATCTTTAAATTGGGTCTTGGTTAACTCACGTGGTAACTCCAAATAAGTATCAATATACGAAGCATAAAAGCGAGTAGACACGTCTTCCGTCATTTGCAAGCCAACATTGGCATACAAGCTCTTGCTGTCTTGTTCGCTGTGATCGCGATAACCATCGCGCTGCATCGCCTCGACCGCAATTAGGCCGTCCAATGCACCAGAAACGCCACCCGCTGTGGCGCGCACCTTCTCCTCACCAAAGCTACCTGCTGAGAGTGACACACTAAAGGGCGATGTGTTGCGTGCTGTTGGTGTAACAAAATCTATGGCGCCACCGAGCGTGCTGGCACCATAGGCCAGCGCATTGGCACCATGCGCAACAACTATGTAGCGTGCGTTCTGAGCATCAACCGCGCGGTTGTGATTGTTGCCATCGGCCGCAGTCACCGGCAAACCATCCTGAAAGAACTTAACACCGTTTTTATCGTAATCGGTAGCATCAAGGTTAGAGCCGCGACTAGAGTAGAACACATCATCGTTGCCATTGTAACTCGTCGCATAAACCCCGGGCACGTAACGCAGCATATCTGCCAGCTGCCCGACGTTACGCGTTTGCAGGCTTTCGCCATCTATTGCGGTCACAGCGCCGGGCGTTGCAGAACGTTCGGCCTCGATGTCATCCCACAAAGACTGAGTTTCCCGAGGTGCAGTCACCCCAACCTCATCCAAATGAATAGTCTCGTTGTGCTCTGCATTCGCCAACATTGGCAAAGCAGCAATTACTGCCATTAATAACTGTCTGTTAATCATTTTTCACTCCCTAAAAATTAAATATGCTTTTCAGCACGCATAGCTGTGCTATCGGCGGTTTGTTTAAGTTCGGTAAACATCTCTTCTAAAAACGTGACTACTTCTTTTGGTGCAGTTGCCACAGACCCCGCATTAAATGGCGGTTGCGGGTTATATTCCAAATAAAGCTGAACGGCTTCGGCGTAAGTTTGGTTGCGTAGCTTGGCGATAATCGATAACCCAAAATCCAGCCCAGCTGTTACACCTCCACCTGTGATGCGGTTACGGTCTGTTACAACACGCTGGTTTACAGGTGTTGCACCTAGTTTGCTAAGCGTGTCTAATGTGCTCCAGTGAGAAGTCGCTTTATAGCCTTTAAGCAAGCCAGCAGCACCTAAAATGAGCGAGCCAGTACAAACGCTGGTAATGTATTTTGCCGTTTTACCTCGCTCTTTGAGAAAAGCCAATACTTCTGGGTCTTCCATCATGGCAAATGTGCCCGGCACGCCGCCCGGCACAAACAGCACATCAAGATTTTTTGGGCAATCTGCAAACGTAGTAGTGGCGGCAACGGGGATTATCGTGGGATGTTTAGGATCCATATTACCCACAGGGTTTTTGTCTTTCCACACCAAATGAATCTCGCGATTCATTAGTGCCTCAAACATGGCCAGCGGGCCAACTAAATCTTGCAAAAACATGCCAGGGTATATCAACATGCCGATGACCAATTTATCGCCGCCTGCTAAAGCAGAGTATTTTTTCATGGTATTTTGATGATGCTCGTTTTCTTCCATACCAACCATTTTTTCACTGTCGCGTACTACCCCAGTTGACTCATATTGCGAATGATCATGCTCTGCATGGTCAGCCAGCGCTTGTTTAGAAACTAAAATAGAGGCGGATACAGCACCTGCCACCTGTATAAATTTTCTACGGTTCATGTTCATCACCTTAGTATTTAAATGAAGCACTGAGATAAGCAGTAGTGCCTGTATCGGGCGCTACGCGACTATTAAAATAGTTGTAAAATTGGAAATAATCTTGATTAGTTAAATTTTTAATGGTTAACCCAAGGTTATAACGTGGTGTTTGGTAAGCAACAGTCGCATCTACCGTATAAAAACTATCTGCTTTAAATGCATTGGCAGTGTCTATGTAAGCCTCTGATTGCCAATTTGCACCTACACCAGCACTTAAGCCTTTTAGTGCATCTTGCTGAAAGTTATAATTTGCCCATAATCTGGCTGTATTTTTGGGTACGCCTGCCAACTTATTGCCTGCTGGCACACCTGCCTCATCGTTGCTAAACTCAGCGTCAGTGTATGCATAATTTGCTAATAAATCCCAAGCCGGGCTTGGATGCCAAGTGATGTCTGTATCAAAGCCTTTTGAGCGTTGTTCTCCGGCCACGGTGGCAGGAAAGCCAACTACGACGTTTGTTCTATCTATATGAAATAATGCAAACTGACCTGACAATTCGTTATTTACATCAAATTTAAACCCAATTTCTTTATTCTCAGACTCTGCTGGGGCTGGCGTGACACCTGGAGCAAAGAAGGTAAATGTCTGCGCTCGCATACCTTCACTGTAATTTGCAAAAATTGAAAACACTTTTGTAATATCTAAAACCGCGCCAAGCCTTGGTAATAATTTATTTTTTTCTGTTTTTGTTTTACTGAACCCGCCTGCCAACTCTGTGTATTCATTTGCAACATGGGCTTGGCGCAACGCCGCCAACATGTGTAAGCGTTCTGCAATGGTTGATTGCAGTTGTACATAAGCACCATAGGTAGTGTTTTTTGAAGATGAATCAAAAAAGGTTGTGAATGGAGACTTAGGTAGTTTGATGTAAGGCACTGTAAATACTGGATTTGTTAAATCAACCGCATTGACAGCAATAAAAGCATCAGATGTCATAACACCTAGGTCTTTCAACTCTGTGTAATCTGCCCCCAATAAAACTGTATTTTTTGTAATACCTAAATCAAATTTAGCTGTGGTATTTAATACAATAGATTTCTCAGTTTGTGATTGGTCTAAGAGAACGTTAGATAACCCCCAAGTAGAAGGCGCAATTGCAGGCACATTCGCTGAAAAGCTATCAGCACCTACAATGCTTTGCACATTTTCTTCAAACTTAGATTCGGCGTAACGCAAATTGGCATTAGCTGTCCAAACATCATTGAATTTGTGGTCTAGCGTTGCCCAAATACCATTAAATTCAGAGTAACTATCAGGAACATCTTTATTACCAATAAACAAATCATCTTTAATGTTGATACTACCTGCAACAGTGCCCGTAGCTGGCAAGCCTTGATACTCTTGCTGCACCCAACGCGAACGTTTGCCTTGCAGAGTAATGGTAGTGTCGTCATTATTTGTAAGCGTTAACGCAGGGTTAAAGTTGTAGCGTTTTTGGTCAATTACATCTATGTAACTATCTGCTTTGGTGTATTCACCCGTGATACGAAAAAGCACATTTTCTGAGAGTGGTTGATTCACATCAAAGAAAGGCTGCACAAACCCAAACGAGCCAACTTTGATACCTAACTCACCTGAAGCTTTAGCGTTTGGTTTTTTACTCGCAATATTAACTACACCACCGACTGGTGCGCCTGAGCCACCAGAGTACAGCACTGCATTTGCGCCTTTCAAAACTTCAATACGCTCTACATTGACCAATCCTTCACGGTCACCCGTGTTGTAATATTGTGTGTAGCCATCTAATAACTGTTCAGCTGCAAAACCACGTATTAGCGTGCTATCAAAAGCAGGGGTAGAAAACTCGCTATTTGCTCTAACACCACTTACATTTCTTAAAGCTTCACTCAGCGTCACACTCTGTTGGTCATCAATCACATTGCGGTTAACAACTATTATAGATTGAGGCGTTTCTTTAATCGATGTATCTGTTCTTGTGGCTGAAGTGCTGTTTATGACGGTATATCCAGTATCATCTTTTGGCGCCATTACACTAATTTCATCTAAATGAATTGTCTCGTCATGCTCAGCCTGCGCCAGCAAAGGTAAAGCCGCTAAAACTGCTACTAATATTATTTTGATAATCATTATTTACTCCCTATATTTATTCATCAAGTATTAGGGGTATTTTTAACACCCTGATACAGTAAGCTAGTGATACATCGTGAATCCAATATTGATTGAGCGGCCTAGCCCTGGCACTTGTGTACCAGCAAAAACACCAGCACCCATCGTTGCGCCTTGACCTAAATAAGCTCCACCCAGTGGGTCGCTGTAAGATTTATCAAACAAGTTTTCGACCGAGAGCTCTAATTTGGCTTGCTGCCAGTGGTAGCTAGAATAAACATTAAATATGCTGTAGCCCGCAGTTTTGTTTTCTTTACGAATGGCTTGCACGTGGTCTTTTTTGTCTACTACTTTGATCTCTAGCTTGTTTTCCCATGCACCTAGTGACTGCTCTAAACCAAAGACGGCATTGAGTGGCATGATTTGGAATAAATCATCATTGCTAGTTTTGTTTTTCCCGCGCACATAGTTAAGCTTTGCTAGCGCACTTAATCGACCCAACTCGCTGTTATTTATGAGCGTATTTTTTGCAGAAATATCTAAACCATATAATTGCGCAGATTGGTTATCTAAGCTTAAGTTAGAAAATCCATCTGGTCTGGCTGCACAGACTTTACCCAAACTAGCACAACTGACTGCATCAATATAGTCCTGCACATAGGTATAGAACGGCGTGATGTTGAGCTGCCATTGCTGTTTGCCTGCATCATGCAAGTCAGCGGTGAGGCTAAAGGTATGTGCAGTCTCTGGTTTTAAGTTGATATCGCCTACATAACCGTTGCCATCGCCATACCAGTTGTTCATATTCATGACCATGGTATTGGTGTTTGCCCATGTATAACGCTCATATAAGTTGGGTGCGCGGTTTTTAATGGCATAGCCAGCTTGAAAAGTTTTTGTTTGGTCAGGGCTAAACCGAGCAAGTAAAGTCATATCAATATTGTGGTCAGTCTCACTGCGATCTTGTGCATTAAATGTGTTTGCCGCAGCGCCGTAGCCAGCCATGCCGACAACCGTAGGGTTGTAACCTTGCACTGTTCCCGTACTTGTTTTTACTTGACTAGCGCGCAAACCTGCTTGCGTGAACCATTGTTGACTCCAAGTTGCATCCCACTCTCCATAAACATCTAAACGGTCACGTTCGCCATTATTGATATTTTGGAAAGTGTTAGGCGCCATCATCATGCCAGTGCCAGATGCTGGCCAGTAATCGTCTAAACGATAGCTCTGAACGTCCGCGCCCCAGCGGGTGGTATCCCGTGCATTGTGACGAAGCTCTACCTCGGTGTTAAATCCTGTTGTTTTACCCAAGGTTTGCATGGGCATACCAGGTGCTGTGCCGTACATAAACTGCTTGTCATCACCAAATTGCATTTTGTGTTGGGTGCGCTCGTGGTAGAGGCGCGATTGCAATTGTCCCCAATCAAATTCTCCTAGATAACGCAGTTGGTATTGCTCGCTTTGGTTGCCTGTCATATCCATACGCTGATTCACAAAACCTTGCTTGTCGATGTCTTGTAAGCCCAACTTTAGCTCTAGCAAATGATGGTCTTGCTTAAAACCTAACGCCAATGCATGATTGGTAGAGCGATAAGCCGTTGAGCCGATTTCATCTGCATCTAAATGCCCACGGTCAATTGCGGCTGGACCTGCGTTTTTAAATGATCCTCCTGCTTTGCTGTTATTTGCATCGACCGTAGCGCCTGTATAGCGCATATATACTTGTTCGTTCGCCACTGAGGCTGAGATGTTGCCACCTACTGCGTCGTTATTGCTTCTGTAAAATGAGCTTAATTGCCCTTTAACCAACAAGGCGTCACTTTTTGAAAACTCTGGCTGCTCTGACTGCACCACAATACTGCCAGCAATGCTGTCGCCTCCTACGCTCACTGGGGTAACCCCCGCATACACTTTAATTTGCGCAATGTTGGCAGGGTCGATGTAAGAAAGCGCAGGGTTCATATGGTTTGCGCAGCTTGAGATTAAGTCCATGCCATCCACTTTGATGCGAATGCGGTCATCCGCCAAGCCTTGCAACATTGGCAAACTTGAAACACCACCTGCGCGTCTTAGCTGCACACCTAAGGCTTCGGTCAATTTAGCTGAATCACCCCCGGCGGTCGCTTTTTGCGTCAAGCTAGCCTGATTAGCATCACCTAAAACTTCTACAGGATCTAACTCTAAATGTTCAGCTTGCACTAACAAAGGTAAAGCCGCTAAAACTGCTAATAATATTTGCTTGTTAATCATTTTCTATCCCTAAGAAGTAATTTTTTATGCTGCTATCGCTTCTACATTCAATTGGTTATCTGGCACAAATTTCACCAGCTCATGGATTTCACATTCAAAAAATGTGCACAATTTATCGAGCTGATCAGTCACTGTGCTGTAGCCTTCATTTTTCATAATGCGGAATAATGTAGTGCGGCTAATGCCGGTGGCAATGGCTACTTCGCATAGGGTAATTTTGCGACCCCAAGCGACTCTTTTTTGTTTCATTACTTCTTGAATTTGTATATAAATCATTGTGTTGACTCCAATTAAACTTTTGCAATCGTTAAAAACGAATAGCAAATAAAATGCGGCTCACACGTGAGCCTGCTAAGTAAAACTTGGTTTAATTAAAGTGCTGGGGGTGCCTGTGCAGGCGGGGGAAGTGCTGAAAAACGTGGTAAAACAGTTTGAGTTGCTACAGAAATTTGCTGCGCTTGCGCTGTTAAAATCGCGATGATTGGCGCATGCGATGCTTCAACAGCCGCATCAGTACTAGGGTTTGCGCAAAACGGGCAGTGCTGCAAATGATGCTGAATGCCCGTTGGCGCTTTGTCGCTAGTTGATTGTTGGCTGAATTCAGTCGCCAATTGTTGACCTTTAGTCGTCACCACTTGAATGGTGATTTTCTTGCCATCGGTGGTGCATATTTCTTGTGCAAAACTAGCACTGCCTTGCGCAGCTAAAGCATGCGAAATGCTAGGCGCAAGCGACGCAAATACAATCGCAAACAAAGCAATTTTATGGATTAAGCGAAATAATTTTTTCGACAACATGCGCGTATTCTACATTTACTCTAGTAAAATTCAAAATTACTTTAAACATTTAGGTTAAAACATGGCCGCAGGCAGTTTATTAGCACTTTTAGACGATATTGCAACAATACTCGATGACGTTTCTGTGATGACCAAAGTCGCCGCAAAAAAAACCGCGGGCGTGCTGGGTGACGATTTGGCGCTAAACGCGCAGCAAGTGGCTGGCGTAGATGCTTCGCGCGAGTTGCCCGTGGTGTGGGCGGTCGCCAAGGGCTCTTTCCTAAACAAGGTTATTTTAGTGCCAACCGCGCTAGCCATTAGCTATTTTATACCTTGGCTAATTACTCCATTATTGATGATAGGCGGCGCTTTTTTATGTTTTGAAGGCGCTGAAAAACTAGCACACAAGTTTTTACACAGCAAAACAGAAGATGCTACACACAAAGCCGAACTCGCTGAAGCCGTTGCTAGCACGAATGTGGATTTAGTTGCATTAGAGAAAGACAAAATTAAAGGCGCCATCAGAACAGATTTTATTTTATCTGCCGAAATTATCGTTATCGCGCTTGGCACAGTCGCCACTGCCGCTTTTAGCAAGCAAGTGGCGGTTGTTTCTGCCATTGCGCTAATTATGACAATAGGCGTATACGGCCTAGTGGCTGGCATTGTTAAGCTAGATGATATTGGGCTGCACTTAATGCTAAAAAAAGGGGCGAGTGTTTACCGCCAATTGCAACGCAAAATTGGCGCAGGCTTATTGGCGTTTGCGCCAAAGTTAATGCGCTTTTTATCTATTGCAGGCACTGCTGCCATGTTTATGGTGGGCGGAAGTATTATTGGGCATGGTGTGCCAGCTTTACATCATTTTAGTGAACACGTTGTTGAGTTATTGCAGAAGTTACCAGCGATTGGCGGCATTTTAGCGACAATATCCCCAATTGTTGTTGATGCAATTATTGGCTTAATTATTGGTGCAATTTGCGTAGCATTGTTTGAAATCTTCAATAAAATACGTCGAAAAAAATAAACCAGGTGCTCTGCAAGGTGCATGAATATTGGCCTGCAGAGCGCCTGTTTTGTGATTAATTTGGCCTTTTGAAACTATCTAACAACAACAACGCAACGCCAACAGAAATCGCGCTATCTGCCACATTAAACGCAGGGAAAGCATATTCATGCCAGTGGAAATTCAGAAAATCCACCACATAACCCAAAGTCACGCGATCGTACAAATTTCCCAATGCGCCGCCCAACACCAAAGCCAGACCGAAACAAAACAGCTTTTGCGATGGATTTTTCTTAATCAAGTAAGTAATCACTATCGCTGCAATGATTGAAACTCCTGTAAAAAACCACTTTTGCCAACCGCCTGCATCGCTTAAAAAACCAAAGGCTGCGCCTTGGTTGTGATAGCGCACCAAATCGAAAAAAGAAGTAATTTTGAGTTGCTCGCCAAATTGAAAAGCGGCTTCAATCAAGTGCTTGGTGTATAAATCGAGTGCGATTACAAGCGCGCTAATACTCAACCATTTAAGCATGCCTAATTTAAGCATACTTGCGCACTTCGCCAGCACCAAATAAATTACTTACGCAGCGCCCGCAAATGGTCGGATGATCGGTATGTGAGCCAACGTCTGCACGGTAATGCCAGCAGCGGTCGCATTTAGTAAACTTGCTAGCTTTCACCACAATTTTTTGCTCGACACCACTCGAAACCTTCACCACTTTTGCGCCTGATGTAATCATCACAAAACGCAAATCATCTGCCAAACTACTCATGGCATCAAAGCTGGGTTCACTTGCATAAAATTCCAACTCTGCTTGCAAAGATGAGCCCACTTCGCCGGCACTCCGCAAAACTTCAATTTGCTTTGCAGCTTCACCGCGAGCAGAAACAATAGCCTGCCAAGCCTTTATTCTACTGGCTTGCAGGCCATGCTTAGGAATGTCATACCAAACACCCTCAAACACACTTTTATCATCACTCAAATTTAAAGTCTGCCAAATTTCATCTGCAGTAAAGCTTAAAATCGGTGCAGTTAAGCGCATAAATGTATGTGTAATATGGTGCAGCGCGCATTGTGCAGCGCGGCGCGCGGGTGAATTTTCGCCGCTGGTGTAAAGTCTGTCTTTCAAAATGTCCAAATAGAAACTACCTAAGTCATCCGAGCAGAAACTTACCAGTTTTTGCACCGCTAAATGAAACTCGTATTTATCGTAATCTGCCAAAACCTCATCTTGCAACTTTTGCGTTAAATGCAACGCGAAACGATCGATTTCTAACCATTTTTCAACAGGCAGCAAATCCTTATTGGCATCAAAGTCGGCTAAATTAGCCAGCAAAAATTTGCAGGTATTGCGAATTTTTCTGTAACTATCAGCAACACGTTTTAAAATTTCGTCACTAATGGTCAACTCGCCAGAATAATCAGTCGAAGCCACCCAAAGCCGCAAAATATCCGCGCCGTAAGTATCCATCACCTTTTGCGGCGCAATCACATTACCCTTGGATTTACTCATTTTATGTCCTGCACCATCCACCACAAAGCCGTGCGTCAGCAAGGCTTCGTAAGGCGCGCGCCCATCAATGGCGCAACCAGTCAACAACGAGCTTTGAAACCAACCGCGATGCTGATCAGAGCCTTCCAAATACAAATCCGCGGGGTAAGCAAGTTCAGAGCGACGCTTGAGCACAGCGGCGTGCGTTGCGCCAGAATCGAACCACACATCCAGCGTATAAGTCACCTTTTTATAGTCTTTATTGATGCCGCTGGAAGCCGCACTGGTATTGGATTGCAGGAAAGCAGTTTCATCTAAACTAAACCATGCTTCAACGCCTGTTTTTTCCACCAACAAACAAGCGGCTTCTAGCAAATGTGCAGTTTGCGGATGCGGTTCACCGGTTTCTTTATGCACAAAAAACGGCATGGGCACACCCCAGTTACGCTGGCGCGAAACACACCAATCGGGACGGTTTTTAATCATCGCCTCCAGACGCGCACGGCCCCAAGCCGGGAAAAATTCAGTCGCATCCACGGCCTTATTGGCATATTCACGCAGGCTGATTCCCACAGCATCTTCCTGTTGCATGCCAATAAACCATTGGTGCGTTGCGAGTTGCATCAGCGGCGTTTTATGACGCCAGCAATGCGGAAAGCTGTGATTCATGCGCGCACTGGCCAGCAATGTGCCGTTATCTTGCATTTTGGCTAAAATCACTTTGTTGGCATCTTGACGCGACAAGCCGCGAATTGCTTCAAACTCAACCAAGTCGCTATTAAAAAACTTACCATCGCCACCCATTAAAATGCGTGGCTTTTCGTTAGGATAATTCGCCTTCATCACCAGCCAGTCATCGTTACCATGCGCGGCGGCGGTATGCACCAAGCCAGTACCCGCCTCTGTTGTAACGTGGTCACCGCAGATAATTGGCACTTGGCGGTTATCAAACGGATGTTGCAACTGAATAATTTTTAAATTAGCACCTGGGCTGCAAGCCAATACCGATGCGCCTTCCAGAGCATATCTTTTTAAAGTATTTTCGGCCAAATCGTGCGCTAAAATCAACAAACCTTTATCGGTTTTAATTAAATCGTAATTAAATTCAGGATGCACACTCACGGCCTGATTCGCGGGCAAGGTCCAAGGCGTTGTCGTCCAAATCACAGCGTAAACATCATCCATCACTTCAACGCCAAAGGCTTTGCTCAAAGCTGCTTTATCTACGACTTTAAACCCCACATCAATCGCGGGCGAGTTCACATCTTCATACTCCACCTCAGCTTCAGCCAAAGCGCTGCCGCAATCCACGCACCAATGCACAGGTTTGCTGCCTTGGTATAAATAACCATTTTCGTAAATTTTACCGAGCGCGCGCATGATGTCGGCTTCGGTTTTAAAATCCATGGTCAAATAAGGATTATCCCAATCGCCCAACACGCCAAGGCGGATAAAGTCTTTCTTTTGCTTTTCCACTTGTTCGGCAGCGTAAGCGCGGCAAAGCTCGCGAAACTTGGCGGGCGCTATATTTTTGCCATGATTTTTTTCAACCACCAGCTCAATGGGCAAGCCATGGCAATCCCAGCCTGGCACATAAGGCGCATCAAAACCGCTCATGGTTTTAGATTTAACAATGATGTCTTTCAGGATTTTATTAACTGCGTGACCAATATGAATATCGCCATTGGCGTAAGGCGGGCCATCATGCAGGATGAATTTCTTGGCGCCTTTGCGGGCTTTTCTAATTCTTTCGTACAGTTTTTTATCTTGCCATTGTTTCAGCCACGCGGGTTCGCGCTTGGCCAAATCTCCACGCATGGGAAAGTCCGTTTCCGGCTGATTAATTTTGTATTTATTTTCTTCAGTCATTTTTAATTCTTAAAATAGTCTCTTGCCACTGTAATATCGCGTGCAATTTGCGCTTTTAACGCATCCAAACTTTCAAATTTTTGCTCTTCACGAATTTTCTGCAGAAATTCTACATGCACGTGCTGACCATATAAATCACCATTGAAATCAAGCACATGAACTTCTAACAATAGTTTTGGCACGCCCGCGATTGTTGGCCGCACACCTAAATTAGCCACAGAATCCAAACCGTCCAATTTTACCGCATAAACGCCCGTTAAGGCAGGCCGTTCGTGCCGCATATGGATATTAGCAGTAGGAAAACCAAGCTTCCGCCCACGCGCTGCACCATGCACCACTTTTCCACTGATGCTGTAATTGCGGCCGAGCAATTGCGCGGCTAAATCGAGATTGCCATTCGCTAGCGCGCTACGCACGCGCGTACTGGATACGCGCTCGCCACCCTCATTTACTTTTGGCAGCGAAATTAAGTAAAAACCATGCGCTTTAATATCGTCGGTGCTGCCAGCACGTTTTGCACCAAATTTAAAATCTTCACCCACCAAGATAGTGTTCACGTTTAATTTTTCGCGCAAAATACTTAAAAAGTCTTGTGCGCCAATGGCAGCAAAGCTTTTATTGAAAGCACAAACAAACACTTTTTTGACACCAAGCACTTCAAATTGCTCTAACTTTTCTCGCAAATTGCATAGTCGCTCTGGCGCATTTAAAGGCGTAAAAAATTCCCGCGGATGCGGCTCAAATGTCATCACAGCAGGTGTTAAGTTATGAGCTTTTGCGGCCTCGAACAAGCGACTGAGCAAGGCCTGATGCCCTAAATGCATGCCATCAAAATTGCCGATTGCTAATGCTAGCGGCTCGCTCGGCGAAGGTGGTAAATGTCGAAAAACCTGCACTTAATGTACGACCCTACGCATGTAATCGCGTGGCCTAAATCCAAGCAGAAAAAGACAAGCAAAGTAGCTCGCACCACCAAGCAGCACTAATCCGCTAAGATAAATAAGTCGCTTCATTAGGCTGTAATGTAGCCAAGCTCCCGTATCACCCATAGCAAAATACAGCGCCACACCCATCACGCTTAGCGCGACAAGCAACTTGAGCACAAATACAAGCCAACCCACTTGCGGCTTATAAATATTGGCTTTGCGCAGGTGGTAATACAGCAAACCAGCATTTAAACAAGCGCCTAAACCAATGGCAAGCGCCAAACCTGCGTGCTTTAAATCCAAGCCGAACACAAATAGCAAGTTCATCAATTGTGTTGCAATTAAAGTAAAAATAGCAATTTTCACGGGCGTTTTTATATTTTGGCGTGCGTAAAAACCTGGCGCTAAAATCTTCACCAAAATTAGCCCCAGCAAGCCCACGCTATAAGCAATGAGCGCATGCTGGGTCATGGCGACATCAATCGCGCTAAATTTACCGTAATGAAACAAAGCCGTGACTAGTGGCGTTGCCAATATCGCCAGCGCAACCGCCGCAGGCGCGGCCAAAATAAAGGTGAGACGCAAACCCCAGTCGAGCAACTGCGAGTATTCATTGTGCTCGCTGCTGGCATAAGCTTTGGATAAACTGGGCAGCAATATCGTGCCCAACGCCACGCCTAATACGCCGGTGGGAAACTCCATGAGCCTATCGGCGTAATACAACCACGAGACGCTACCTGTCGCTAAAAATGAAGCGAAAATAGTGTTAAGAATCAGCGAGATTTGTGCTACAGAAACGCCCAAAATTGCTGGGCCCATTAACCTTAAAATACGCGAAACACCTTTATCATGGCTCGCACCATCGGGATTTAGCTCAAACTTTGGCAACAAGCCAATTTGTTTAAGAAAAGGGATTTGAAAAATCAGCTGCAAAAATCCACCAATAAACACCGCCCAAGCCAGCGCTTTGATTGGCTCAGCAAAATAATCTGCAAAAAACAAAATCGCAGCAATCATCGCCAAATTTAGCCAAACCGGCGTAAAGGCGGGTATGCCAAATTTGTTGTAAGTATTGAGCACGCCGCCCGCCATAGAAACCAGCGAAATAAAGAAAATATAGGGGAAAGTAATGCGCAATAGCTCAACTGTGAGCTGCATTTTGGCAGGATCAGCCCTGAACCCTGGCGCGATTAAACTGACAATAAATGGCGCTGCCAACATGCCGAGCAATGTCACGATGACCAAAATAATGCCTAACCAAGTCGCGACGCGGTTAATTAGACTATGCGTTTCATCAGAACTGCGCTGACTTTTGTATTCGGCCAAAATAGGCACAAAAGCCTGACTGAATGCGCCCTCTGCTGATACGCGACGCAATAAATTAGGGATTTTAAATGCAACGATAAACGCATCGGTAATCATGCCAGCGCCAAAAAAACGTGCAATGAGCGTATCACGCACAAAACCTAAAATGCGCGAGATAAACGTCATGCTGCCGACTTTAGCTAGGGCGTTGAGAAGATTCATTAATTATTTGAATAGTGGTCATTGAACAAGGATGATTTTAGCACGCCATCAGCGCTAATTTCAGCTAAGGAATTTTTACTTTAAAGCTTGCAAAATGGCTTGAAAAACACTAATATACGCGGCTTCGTATAAATACCGATAAGCATTAGGACAAAGA
>JBEBJI010000076.1:0-1151 GCA_040079935.1 Methylotenera sp. | reverse complement strand
CACTGCTCCACACCAGCGGCACGATAATACCTGCGGAAACGGTAGAAAATAGCATCTGCACAAACGCTTGGCCGGAAGCCGCTGTGCCGCGGATTTTGGGGTGTCTATCCAATGCGGCGAGCGAGATAATCGGCATGACTAAGCCCATGCCGACGTTAAATAAGGCAACTGGTAAGATGTTGTAAATAGGGTTAGCTGGCAAAAAGTAACTAATAGTAATATTGACTAACACGACCATAAACATCCATGTGTAAGCAACTTTCAACACGCGCTTTGCGGCGTATTTCCCCGCTGCACGCCGTGCCAAGTATGAGCCCAACACCATGCCGCAGACGGTAGGTACAAATAAATAGCCATATTGTTGCGGAGAAAAACCTAACAACTTGCCCAAAAACGTGGGGCTAGCCAGCACATACAGAAAAAAGCCCGCAAAAACAGCACCCAGCGCAATACAAAGTTTTGCAAATTCCACATCACTAAAAATAGTTTTGTAGCTAGTTAACACATTGTGTGCAGAGAGTTTTAAGCGTTTTTCTGGCGGCATGGTTTCGGGCAGATATTTTACTGCTGCGTATAAACTAATTGCCGCATAAATCGCCAAGAAAATGAAAATGGCTTGCCAATGAATACCTAACAAAAAGCCGCCGATAATCGGCGCGACAGCAGGTGCAATGCCAAATAACATCTGCACAGTTGCCATGACGCGCTGTGCCTGCACGCCTTCGAACAAATCGCGCACCATGGCGCGCGCGACGGTGTTGCCCGCCCCGCCCGAAGCACCTTGCAGCGCACGGAAAAACCATAGCGTTTCTACATTGGGCGCAAACGCGCAACCAATTGAAGCCAATACAAATACACCCAAGCCCCACTTAATAGTGGCGATGCGTCCGATAGAGTCTGAAATCGCGCCGTGCCACAGCGTCATGATGGCGTAAGGCAGCAAATAAATCGCCAAACTTTGCTGAATGTGCAAATCGGATGCGCCTAAATCGGCGCCCATGGCGTGAAACGCGGGTAAATAGGTATCGATGGCGAACGGCGCCAATGCTGCTAGCGCCGCAAGTACGTACACAAGAATATTCGAGTTAGTTTTCATTTAATTATCAAAAATAAAGGCGCATCAAAATGCGCCTTTATTATATCCGCGAAAG
>JBEBJI010000028.1:0-23832 GCA_040079935.1 Methylotenera sp. | reverse complement strand
CAGCAAAAAGCTTCAGAAATTAAAGCGCTGGGTGTGGAAGAGTTGTTTATTGTGCAAGATTCGCAATGGCGCAATGCCATTTCATTCGGCTTGTTTCAAGATGAACAACTGGCGAGTAATTTGTTAACTGAGCTACAAGCAAAAGGCGTAAAAGGCGCAACTAAAGCGCTACGCAGCCCAGGCAAAGCACTTAGCAGCTTGCTGGTTAAAGCGGTTTCAGCGCAAACTGCGCTGGAATTGCAAAAAATAAAACCAGAATTTGTGGGCACAGAATTAGCGCCGGCTACTTGTCCAGCATAAGGTTTCTAATTTATAAAGCCTAGCGTTTTTTGATGTAAAGGTCGGTAATCGTACCTTCTTTCATCTCCGCCGCAAAACATATGGTTTCAGATAGCGTTGGATGCGCGTGAATTGTTAAACCTAAATCATGCGCATCTGCCCCCATTTCAATCGCCAACACCGCTTCTGCCAATAATTCTCCTGCGTTTACACCAACAATACCTGCGCCGATTAATCTGTGCGTGGTTTTGTCAAAAATCAGCTTAGTCGAGCCTTCGGTGCGCGCCACAGAAATGGCCCGGCCACTGGCTGCCCATGGGAAGCTGGCTTTGTCATACTCGATGCCTTTGGCTTTCGCTTCGGTTTCTGTGATGCCCGCCCAAGCGATTTCTGGGTCGGTATACGCAACGGAAGGAATGCACATAGCTTGGAATTCGACCTTATGACCTGCGATGACTTCAGCTGCGATTTTGGCTTCGTGAGAAGCTTTGTGCGCTAACATGGGCTGGCCGACGATGTCGCCAATTGCAAAAATATGATTTACGTTAGTGCGCATTTGCTTATCGACATTTATAAATCCGCGCTCATCGACAGCAACACCAGCATTTTCTGCGCCGATGTTGTTGCCGTTGGGTTTGCGCCCGATGGAGACTAGCACGCGGTCGTAAATTTGGGTTTCTTTCGGCGCTTCTTCGCCTTCAAAACTCACATGAATACCGTCTTTTTTTGCTTCTATTTTCGTTACTTTGGTCGAAAGCATAATGGCTTCAAAGCGTTTATCCATGCGCTTTTGCAACGGACGCACTAAATCGCGGTCGCAGCCGGTAATTAAGCCTTCCATAAACTCCACCACGCTGACCTTGCTACCGAGCGCGTCGTAAACTGTGCCCATTTCCAGCCCAATAATGCCGCCGCCGATGACCAATAATTTTTTTGGAATATCGTCTAGTTTAAGCGCGCCGGTGGAATCCATGATACGTTCGTCATCTGGAGCACCAGGGAATTTGGTGGCTTGCGAACCAGCCGCGATAATCGCGTTTTCAAAGCCTATGGTGGTGATTTTTCCATCTGCCGCAGTGACGGCAATTTGGTTAGTGCTAGTGAATTTGCCCACGCCGTTTACAATTGTGACGCCGCGCTGTTGCGCCATGCCAGCTAAGCCGCTAGTAAGCTTGCCTACAACGTCATTCGCTTTCCAATTTTTTAACGCTTCTAAATCAATTTTTGGCGCGCCAAAACTCACGCCATGCGCGGCTGTTTCTTGTGTCTCGGTAATCACTTTTGCCGTGTGTAAAAGTGCTTTAGATGGAATACAGCCGACGTTTAAACATACGCCGCCAAGCGTGGCGTAACGCTCAATCAATACAACTTTTAAACCTAAATCTGCTGCACGAAAAGCGGCGGTGTAGCCGCCAGGACCAGAGCCTAAAACAACTAATTGCGTTGAAATATCACTATTTATATTTGAATTTTTTTCGGAAATAACTGCCCTGGGAGCCAATATCGGTGAGGGTTTCAGGGCAGGTGCTTTTGGTTCTTTTTCAGGCTCAGCTTTAGTTTCAGTTATTGCTGCGTTTGCGGTATCTGCTGCTTCCAACAATAAAATCAGAGAATCTTTGGCGATTTTATCGCCCACCTTTACTTTCACTTCTTTCACTACGCCCGCTTGCGGCGAAGGAATATCCATCGATGCTTTGTCGGATTCGACTGTAATCAGGGAGTCTTCTTTGGCAATGGTGTCGCCAGCCTTCACAAGCACTTCGATGACATCGACGCTGTCAAAATTGCCAATATCGGGGACTTTAATTTCAATCATATTCGAGTATTTATACTTTTTTCAAAAAACAGGTTTTTAGCACTAAGCCTTTAACTTTATCGACGTTACATTCGATTTCTTCGTCATCATCGGTCAGGCGGATATTTTTAGCCACCGTGCCGCGTTTTAGCGTGACAGAGGTGCCTTTTACTTTTAAGTCTTTGATTAATTGCACAGAATCACCCGCTGCAAGCTCGTTGCCGTTACTGTCTTTTACCGTCATTGACTATCCTTAAAGTAATAAGCGACGCACGTCAGAAAGCATCATGCGCATATGGCTGGTGAAGCGTGCGCCGTCGGCGCCATCCACCACGCGGTGATCGTAAGAAAGTGAAAGCGGCAAGATTAAACGCGGCTCAAACTCTTTGGTTTCGGCATTATAAACGGGCTGCATGCTGGAACGCGAAACGCCTAAAATAGCCACTTCTGGGCAATTGATAATCGGTGTAAACATGGTGCCGCCAATGCCGCCGAGACTAGAAATGGTAAAGCAGCCACCTTGCATTTCCTCAATTTTCAGTTTGCGCTCACGTGCTTTGGTAGAGAGTTCGCCCAAATCGCGGGCAATATCTAATACATCTTTTTGCTGCACGTCTTTTACAACGGGCACCACTAGGCCATCTGGCGTATCGCAGGCGAAACCAATATTGTAATAATTTTTTAAAATGATACTGTCACCATCTGGTGAAAGTGACGCATTGAAGTTGGGGTAAGCTTTAAGCGCGTTGACAGACGCTTTAATTAAAAATGCCAACATGGTGAGTTTAACGCCACGTTTTTCGGCTTCTTTCGACATGGATTTTCTAAATTCTTCCAAGTCGGTAATATCGGCCTCGTCAAACTGCGTGACATGCGGCGCGGTGACCCAATTGCGGTGTAAATTGGCGCCAGAGATTTTTTTAATGCGTGAAAGCGGCTTGGTTTGAATTTCACCAAACTGGCTGAAATCGATGATTGGCATTGGCAGTGTAGCGAGCGCGCCTAAGCCTGCGCCCATGTTCTCGGTACGTGGTTTTGCAAGCTCGCCTTTTACAAAAGTTTGTACGTCGCTTTCTAAAATACGATTTTTTGCGCCTGAACCCTTCACCAGTGATAAATTGACGCCCAATTCACGCGCAAACTTGCGTACCGAAGGGCTGGCGTGCGAGATTTTTCCGCTGTTCACTACGACACTTTCGCCTACGGGCAATGGTTGATGTGCAGGTTGAATTTTTGCGGCAGGCTCTGGCGCTGGGCGGCTCGGCTCTGGCATTGTGGTTTTTGGTACTTCAACGGCTTTAGCAGGAGCAGGGCTAGGAGCCAATACTGGTGCGGCTGCTGGCGATGCCGTTTCGGATGCTTCTAACGTCAAAATCAAAGTACCTTGGGCGATTTTGTCGCCAACTTTAATTTTGACTACTTTCACCACGCCCGCAAACGGCGCAGGAATATCCATCGAAGCTTTGTCAGATTCAACCGTTATCAATGAATCGTCTGTAGCAATGGTGTCGCCCGCTTTCACTAACACTTCGATAACATCGACAGAATCGAAATTGCCAATATCGGGGACGAGAACATCTTTTAATGCCATTTTCTATCCTTAAATGCTCGTGGGATTTGGCTTATTGCCATTCAATTTGTATTTTTTAACTGCTTCCGCCACTTTAGCAACAGGCAGTTTACCTTCATCAGACAAAGCTTTTAACGCCGCGACCACGACATAATATTTATTCACCTCAAAGAAGTCGCGTAGCGCTTCTCTGCTATCGCTACGGCCAAAACCATCGGTACCAAGTGCCACAAACTTATTTGGTACAAAGCGTTGAATTTGCTCGGCAAAGCTTTTCATGTAGTCAGTCGAGGCAATGACTGGGCCAGTCGCGTCATTTAAACATTGCGCAACATAACTTACTTTTTGCGGCTTTTCTGGGTTAAGCATATTCCAGCGCTCGCAATCCAAACCTTCGCGGCGCAATTCGGTAAAGCTGGTCGCGCTCCAAACATCGGCAGCAATGCCCCAATCTTTTTGTAATAACTCTGCTGCGGCGATAACTTCACGCAAAATCACGCCAGAACCCATCAACTGCACTTGACTGTTTTTAGCTTTACTAAAATTGTACAAGCCTTTTAAAACACCGCTCTCCGCGCCTTTTGGCATGGCAGGGTGGGTGTAATTTTCATTCATTAACGTAATGTAGTAATACACATCTTCTTGGTTTTGCACCATGCGGCGCAAGCCTTCTTGAATAATCACCGCAAGCTCATAAGCAAATGTCGGATCATACGAAATACAGTTTGGAATGGTCGCCGACATTAAGTGGCTATGGCCATCTTCGTGCTGCAAGCCTTCGCCGTTTAATGTTGTGCGACCTGCCGTTGCGCCCAGCAAAAAGCCACGGCAACGTGAATCACCAGCTGCCCAAGCCAAATCGCCAATACGCTGAAAGCCGAACATGGAGTAGAAAATGTAGAACGGAATCATCTGTACGCCAGTGACCGAGTATGACGTGGCGGCTGCTATCCAGCTAGAGAATGAACCTGCCTCATTAATGCCTTCTTCTAAAATTTGCCCATCTTTTTGTTCTTTGTAGTACATCACTTGGTCAGAATCCATCGGCTCGTACAATTGACCTTGGCTAGCGTAAATGCCAAGCTGACGGAACATGCCTTCCATGCCGAATGTGCGTGCCTCATCGGGCACAATAGGCACCACAAATTTGCCGATTTCCTTGTCGCGCACCAGCGTAGAAAGGATGCGTACAAAAGCCATTGTTGTCGAGATTTCGCGTTCACCCGTGGCAGTGAGCATATTCTCAAACGCAGAAAGCTCAGGTATTTTTAACTCGTTGCCTTTACGGCGACGTTGCGGCACAAAACCGCCCATGTCGTTGCGGCGCTCGGCCATGTACTTCATCTCTGGGCTGTCGTCAGCAGGTTTATAAAAGCTTAAACTTTCCACTTGCTCGTTAGTAATCGGCAAGTCAAAACGGTCGCGGAATTTCTTCAGCGATTCAATATCCATGCTTTTTTGCTGGTGAGTAGTATTTTGGCCTTCTCCTGCTTCCCCCATGCCGTAACCTTTAACGGTTTTGGCTAAAATTACCGTTGGCTGACCTTTGTGGGTCACCGCCGCGTGGTAAGCCGCGTACACTTTGTGCGGATCATGTCCGCCACGGTTCAAGCGCCAAATATCTTGGTCGCTCATGGCGGCGACCATTTCTTTGAGTTGTGGATATTTGCCAAAAAAGTGCTCCCGCGTGTAAGCGCCGCCTTTGGCCTTGAAGTTTTGGTATTCGCCGTCCACGCATTCTTCCATGCGTTTTTTCAGCAAGCCATCTTTGTCCATCGCTAGCAACGGATCCCAATATGAGCCCCAAATCACCTTGAGCACGTTCCAACCAGAACCACGGAAGTCAGATTCTAATTCTTGAATAATTTTGCCGTTGCCACGTACTGGACCGTCTAGGCGCTGTAAATTACAGTTGATGACAAAAATTAAATTGTCTAATTTCTCGCGCGAAGCCAATGAAATCGCACCTAGCGATTCGGGCTCGTCCATTTCGCCATCGCCGCAGAATACCCATACTTTGCGGTCAGATGTATCCGCAATTCCCCGGTCGTGCAGATATTTTAAGAAACGCGCTTGATAGATACCTTGCAGTGGACCTAAACCCATTGAAACGGTGGGAAATTGCCAGAAGTCAGGCATCAGCCATGGGTGCGGATAGCTCGACAAGCCTTTACCGCCTGTTTCTTGACGGAAGTTGTTCATTTGTTCTTCAGAGATGCGACCTTCTAAAAACGCACGCGCATACACGCCGGGTGATGAATGGCCTTGAAAATATACGCAATCGCCGCCGAAGTTCTCATTCGGCGCTCTAAAGAAATAGTTAAAACCAGTGTCGTACAAAGTTGCTGCAGATTGAAAGCTGGCGATGTGTCCGCCTACGCCTGGTGATTTTTCATTACCGCGTAACACCGTCATCACCGCGTTCCATCGCACTAAAGCGCGCACACGGCGCTCCATTTCTGGGTCGCCAGGCAAACGTTGCTGCAAATGCGTAGGGATGGTATTTACATAAGCAGTTGTTGCGTTGTAAGGCAAATTACTGCCGCTGCGGCGCGCTTGGTCTATCATCGCTTCTAGCAAAAAGTGCGCGCGTTCCGTGCCTTCGTTTTCAATCACCGAGGCAAGTGCTTCAAGCCATTCTTGCGTTTCTTGTGAATCAGTTTCAGTTAAATTTGTCTGTTGATTTAATGCCATGCGTGAGGTTGCTCCATCTCGTGTTGCTACGCGTATAATCTAAAATGCGCATCAAGCGAGAAATTAGACTGTTCTACAAGCCTCTAGTGTGGCTTTTTTAGGTGTTTTGGTCAAGTTAAAACGTAGTCTAGTTGGGTAAGACAGTGTAGATTAGCTAGCTTAGTCTTACATTTTATATAAGAGTTTAAGGTGATTAAATGTCGTTAAAATTAATACAATATGCAGCGATTGGTATTGAAAAGTCGCTATCTTCTGAAAATCATGTGCTTTTGGTGTTGCAGGAAAAAGCAGAAAAAAACCTGCCTTTTGCCAAAATTCTCGAAAATAAACTAAAGCGTAGTAAAAGCGAGTTTAAAGACTTGAAAAAAGCGCCTATGACGATTGAGTTGCCCAATGGTGGCTTGGCGAGTTATGTAATTTTGGCAGAAAAATTGAGTATGTTTCAAAAACATACGCTGCTACGCAAGGCAGTAAAGCCGCTGCTGGACGAGCAGGCGGACAGCATTGCAATTTGTGTGTTTGGCGATGATGCGACCAAAGAAGCCAACGCTTGCGCTGCTTATTATGTATTGAGCGTAAATGCGACTGAACTGCCTACGCGTAAAAAAGAAAACAAATATAAGTCATTAAAAAATATAAGTATTCATGGATTTAAGGCTACGCATGATTACGATTATGTCAACGCGCGTGTGGCGGGAAATACCCTGTGCCGCAGCCTGACCATGTTGCCGCCGAATGAATTAACGCCGACTATTTATCGTGAAAAAGTAAAAAAATTCGCGAAAGAAAATGGCTGGAAGCATGAAGAATTTGACATGCCTAAGCTAAAAAAAATGGGTGCAGGTGCATTTTATGCGGTGGGGCAGGGTAGCGATCCGATGGACGCGGCGATTGTGCATTTGACTTATAGCCCTAAAAAATCCAATAAAAACATCGCGCTAGTTGGCAAAGGTATTTGTTTTGATACAGGCGGGCACAACCTGAAACCCGCCAAATATATGCAAGGTATGCACGAAGACATGAACGGTAGCGCGGTAGCGCTGGGAATTTTGTTAGCGGCAACACAGATGAAGTTAGAAGTGAAAATTGATTGCTGGCTAGCGATTGCGCAGAATCATATTGGGCCGCTAGCCTATAAGCAAAACGACGTGGTGAAAGCACTTAACGGCATGACGATTGAAATTGTACACACCGATGCCGAAGGCCGTATGGTGTTGGCTGATACGTTGACACTGGCTTCGCGTGCGAAACCTGACGTGATTTTAGATTACGCTACGCTCACTGGTAGTATGGCGGTTGCGGTGACAGACCGCATGAGTGGCATTATTGCAAACAAACCAGAACTGGCCTGTAAGGCAATAGGAGCGGGCATTGCAGCGGGAGAGCGCATTGTGGCTTTTCCGTATGAGGAAGACATGGACAGCGATTTAGACAGCGACATTGCGGACATTAAACAATGCACACTAGAAGGCGGCGGTGACCATATGCACGCGGCGCGCTTTATGGGAAAATTCATCGAAAATGACGTGGCTTGGCTACACGCGGACTTATCCAGCACCAACCGCAAAGGCGGTTTAGGTGCGGTGCAATCTGATGTGAATGGCTTTGGCGTGGGTTTTGGTTTGGAGATGATTAAAAGTTTAATCGCTTAGTTTTGGTGAAAATATATGCTCTGAGAGCCAATATCTATGCGGGTTGCAGAGCATCAATTTTTGGATTACAAACATACTTCCAGCTGTTTATAACTGATCTTGATGTAAGTAATATTAACAGTGAGTTGCAACTAGGCCTGCGTGCTGATAGTGTTGCAGTTGGTGTGAATTTTGGCAGTAATTCGGGAGTGATAATTGGATGATTTGAATTGGTTGCAGAGCTTTCCGCCATTGTTGGCTTTAGAGCCTAACGCGCGCGAGATATTATTAAAATCTGCACGTATTGTTGAAGCGCCAATCGGCACCGTAGGCTACCGAGAAGGGGGTGCCTGCGGGGCTTATGTAATGCGGCTTGCAGGGCAGTCTCGTGTATATAAAATGTCGTCATCTGGGCGCGAAATTTTGCTATATCGCGTGGCGGCAGGTGAAACTTGCGTTATTACTACCACGTGTTTGCTTGGCCATAGCAATTATCCAGCATCCACCATTGTAGAAGAGCCGATTCGTGATGTGATTATTCCAGCACCTGCGTTTAATCAATTAATGGTGGATTCTGCTGTTTTTAGACGTTTTGTGATGACCAATTATGGCGTGCTGATTAGCGATTTAATTGTGTTGTTGGACGAGGTGGCTTTTCACAGTTTAGATGCGCGCTTAGCCAAGCTGCTATTGGATTCTGGTAGCAGTAGCATTGACCGCACACATCAACTCATCGCTGATGAGCTTGGCACTGCGCGAGAAGTCGTGAGTCGCCAGTTGAAGCGTTTTGAACAAAAGGGTTGGGTGGCGCTAGGACGCGGGCATGTGGAAATTACCGACCGCGCAAAGCTCGAAAAATTAGCAAATAGTTAAAAAACTTGTTTCGAAGCTTCTTAATTGCTTAGCTAAGCTGGTTAGCAAAATCATGGTTGACATCGCGGTGACCTGCTTCATCATCCCTAACCGCAATAATCACTTCACGCAGTCTCGCATCGGGGCTTAACTGCCAGTAATCGATAGCAATTTTTGGCGCAGGGACATTTTCATATTTTCCGCTATCTACGCCTGCAAGATACTCGGTGTAACTAATCACGGCTTCTTCTTCAAAGTAGCCTACCACGCGGTGCGCGGTTTTTGGTGAAAGTAAATACAACACAAAAAAGCAGTTATAAAAAATACCTTGAGTCAAAATAATCAAAAAACGCTCAAACCAATTTGGCTGCGCTATGTGAACAAACGTCATCAGGTGCATACGCTCATTTTCGGCTTCGTCCAACAGTGTTTTAATCCAACCATTGTCTGGCTGCATGCTACGCAACGATTTTAAATGTAGTAGCGCGCCAGCCACCATGCCAGGCACGGCAGCTACTGTTTCTAACACCACTGCGCGATGACCATAGCGCCCACTAAAAAACGTATCAGCAAAAAAACGTAGAAACTTAGTAAAGCTAAACGCAATGTTGTCTCTTAGACCAGCTGGAATTTGATGTGAGTGTAAATCCATAAGTTGAATCGTTTAATTGATTGATTTAACGACCATTATAACAGCAGCCACAATAGACAATAAAGCAAAGCTTCGCTGACTAATTTTTGCAGATATTTTATGGCTAATCAACCTAAAAGCAAACATACCAATGATGGCGCTGGTGACGAATGGCACTGCAATTTTCCAGTTAATATCACCGTGTAAAAAGTAAGTGGCAACGCTGCTTGCGGATACCAACGCTATTACCGCGAGAGATGTTGCAATAATGGTTTGTATGTCAAAGTTGCTCGCTTTGCGTAAACTTGGCACGATGACAAAGCCGCCCCCCACCCCCAATAAGCCAGAGAGAAAACCGGCCGCACCGCCTGTAATTACTAGCCTTTTGGTGCATAAAGCCGTCCAAAATAATTTAGAAGTGGCGGGGTTAATTACGCAAGCTGGGGCAGGCTTGTCTTCACTTCCTTGTAGTATTTGGGTGCTTTGCAGCCACATGCGCCATGCTACGAAGGCTAACACAGCTGCAAAAATCAAGTTGAGCACCAAAATGGGCGAGCGTTTGGCAAGCCAAACACCAAGAGGCGCAATCGCCATACCAAATGATGCAATTAATATCGCAGTTTTATAGCGTACTATCCCATTGCTTAAGCCTTGTGCTGCACCTACACTTGCGGCAGACATAACAGCCAATAATGCGATAGGTGCTGCTTGGGTTAAGTTAAGGTCAAGACCAAGTATGAGTAGTGGAATAGCTAAAATAGACCCGCCAGCGCCCGTGAGGGCTAATATTAAGCCTACTACTAAACCTAGTAAGGCGCTGATGAGCTGTATTTCATTCATGTTATTTTTTAAATAGCCTTAACTTTTTTTGCAACAAGCTTTGGTTGCTGTCATTAATGGGCATTTGGCTTTATACCAGCGCCATAAGCGAGTGATTAAACATTTACTCTTAAACCAAGCAACCAATCCTTTGGGTGAGGTAGTTTGCTGTGAGTTGCCTGTTTGAGCAAGTTTAAACATATTGCCTGCTCGATTGCCGGTTCTGCAAAAGCCTAAAACAGGTTTTGTCGTTAAATTATAGGCTGCACTAAACGCTTCAATTTGACTTGGCTCTATGTTGTTTGGGATAACTGGTATATGAATGTAAGTTAAACCTAATTGATCGGCTACTACTTTAAGCTGCGCACTGGTTGGTTGTTCGGCGCCACCTTCATTGTCTGGACGATTGTTTATAATGGTTTTAAAACCCAATTGTGCGATTTCAGCAATATCCTCGACGTTAATTTGTGGTGCAGTGCTAAAGTCATCGGATATTTTGGTAATTTGAATAGTCATGTGATTTTTCCTTTTAAGAGTTACAGATTTCTTGGCTGAGCACCTGCATTAAAGCGAGCGCTGACTTACTTGAAACACGATAAAAAATGCTTTTACCTTCACGGCGAGTAGCCACCAATTCGGACTCACGTAAAACGGTGAGTTGTTGTGATAGCGTGGGCTGTCTAATATCTAAAATGGTTTCCAATTCGCCCACAGACTTTTCGCCTTGAGATAGTTGGCAAAGCAGCATTAATCGATCTGCATTCGCCATTACTTTCATTAAATTAGTGGCTACATCTGCTTTGGCGCGGAGTTTATCGAAATTGATTTCTATCGTTTCAGTCATTATGTTACCAAAAATAATTAATATACTTATATTATATTTTAATATATAATATATTTCAACATAATTTTAAAGTTTATAGGAGTTTTATCATGTTTAAGCAAATGTTTGATACGGAATCTTCAACCTACACCTATTTGTTGGTAGATGAAAATACGCGTGAAGCTGTCATCATAGACCCAGTGGCAAACCATATTGAAGATTACATTGTCATGATTGAGCAGCATAACTTACACTTAAAATATTCACTAGAAACGCATGTGCATGCAGACCACATCACGGCTAGTGGCAAGCTTAGACAACGGCTGGGCGTCAAAACGGGAGTGAGCGAGTTGTGCGGAGCAGCAGTTGCCGATATGCAACTAAATGATGGGGACGAGTTAATGATAGGTGACCAGAAAATACAAGTGATTGCTACACCTGGGCACACGGCAGGCAGCGTGTCTTTTTTGTGGAATGATCGTATTTTTACTGGCGATGCATTATTAATTAACGGTTGTGGACGGACTGACTTTCAAGGCGGAAGTGCAGCTGACTTGTTTGAGAGTATAGCAAATAGGATTTTTACTTTGCCCGATGAAACGCTAATTTACCCAGGACACGATTACAATGGCCGCCGTATCAGCTCGGTAGCGCAGGAAAAAGCGATAAATCCACGTTTGGCTGGTAAAACCCTCGATGAGTTTGTGGCAATAATGAATAATTTAAACTTACCAAAACCAAAATTGATTGATATTGCAGTACCTGCAAATCGTATGTGCGGTGTGCCTGAACCTGAAATTGTGCAGGGTTAACAAAGAAAAAGCGCGGTTAAGATAAAAACTTATCCGCGCCAAATTAGAGGACCTGCTAAAGATTTAACTAGGACCTAGTGCACTTAAAATCTCGCACCTTGTCTACAAAAGCTTTTAGCTGGGTTTTCAGCAGTCATTAAATCAAGCTCGGCGACTTTATTCATGCCAGTTGCCTTAGTTTCTGGCTTTATGGCAACTACCGTGCAATTCACACATTTGCCTTTCGCTTCGTCATAACCTTTAATCGCTTCTAAGCCTTTTACGTCAGTCATTATCGTGCCATCCAGCACCGCTTCGCCCATTTTTGCGCCAGTAATATCGGCGCCAGTTAAATCGGCTTTGCTGAAATCGGCGCGGAATAAATCAGTGTTGCGCAAGTTAGCGCCGCGTAAATCTGCAAATCTGAAGTTGCTGCGATTTATATCTGCACCTTCAAAATTGGTGTTGGCAAATCTGCCGCCAATTGCATCAAAACGCATCGCACCCATTGGCTGGTTGCCAATATCTAAGCCAAACTTCCCGTTTTTAATAGTTGCATTGGCCATATCAACATTGCCCAGCGTTCCTATCATGCGCGCGTTGGTGAGATTGGCACCATGAAAATTGGCTTTGTCAAAAATCGCCTGAAAGATAATGGCGTCAGTCAAATTGGCATTGGTGAAATCTGCATTTTCTATACGCGCTAAGTTTAAATATGCGCCTTGCATATTCGCACCAACTAATTTAGCGCCCATCAACTCTGCGCCAAAAAAGCCAACATTTTGCATATTACAATGACTTAAATCCAAACCATTAAAAATTAAATAACCCGCGTCTTTGTTGCTTAAATCGCAGGTTTTGCTATTAATTTGCGCCAGCGCATCGGCTTGGCTGATTTTTACACGATCTGTACCAGCAGTCGCAGGTTTGTTTTTTACGTAAAATGCGGCAGCCTTATCAATCGTGGCTTGCGGGTCGAATAAAAATGAATCGCGCGCGATTTCAGAGCCAAAGCAATAGGTTTTGCCGTTAAATACTTCGTTAATATCGCATTTAGTTTGAATAAAAGCACCTTTAGATAATCCTGTAGTACAGTGGTCGCCGAACTCGCCTGCAAACACCATGCTACTAAATAATAAAGTAGTGGCGGCGAATAAAACTTTTAAACTTTTCATGGTGAATCTCCAATAAAAACTTGCTACTTTTGTAGCAGATGGCGCAAGTATAGGCGCTTAAAAACTGCGCACAGTAACTCAAGTCACACAGTGGGGAAGATAAGTCACACAGTGTAAAATCTATCGCCACATGATAATTATATGCTCTACAACCCGCATGGATATTGGTTTGTAGGACATGCTATTTTTAATGTGAATTTAAATCATATCTAATGAAAATCATTAATCTGCAAATTTCTGTCGTCTAATAAATAGTTGCTCCGTTATTTGCTCATCTGCACCATACTTTAAGCCGACATTTTGTTGGGAAGGTAAAAAGGGTAGGTAAATGAGGAGATTTAAAATGCGTCAAACATTATTAATTGGTTTAATTGCTGCGACAGTATCAGTGCCCGCGTTAGCAGGCCATGATGATAATTATGAAGACCGCGCACGTGTTATTTCGGTAACACCACAATTTGAGCGTGTAAATACGCCACGCCAAGAATGTCGTACAGAATATGTGCGTGAAAGTTATTACGAAGCGCCACAGCGCTCTAACACAGGTGCCATTGTTGGCGGTGTTGCGGGTGGCTTAATTGGTAGCCGCTTTGGTGGTGGTAATGGTCGTATTGCAACGGCAGCCCTTGGTGCTGGTTTAGGTGCCATTATGGGTGATCGTTACGATAACAATGGCCGTGATAATCGTGGTCGTGAGCGTGTGGAATCGCGCCCAGTGGAGAGTTGTGTGACTGTGGATAATTGGAGCCAAGTACCTGCGGGTTATTTGGTGAACTATGAATACAATGGTCGCCAATATTCAACCGTGACGAATAATGACCCAGGTCGTTTTATACCTGTGCACGTGCAAGTAAGGCCTAACGGTTATGTGACGCAAGTGAATTATAGCCAAGGTCACGATGAATACAGAGGCCGTGGTCACAAATACGGTCATGGTAAACGTAACGACCGCAATTACTGGTAACTTTAATTTTAGCTCCCTAGGTTAAAGTTAGTTAAGTAAGTAGAAAGGCCGCCCAAAAGGCGGCTTTTTTACTGGGCGTTATTTATCAATACAAAAAATAGTCACTAAATGGGTAAGTTTTTCAACGCTATCTCAACGATTGCAATCAGTTCTTCTCTTGTTGCGCCGCTAGTGGCTTGCACCGACATGCCTTGATGAATAGTCGCTATATATTTCGCTAGCTGTTTTGTATTCAAATTTGGCGGCAAATCACTTTGCGTTTTCGCTAGTTCAAAACGCTTAGTTAGCATAGTTTCAATGCCATTTCTATAAGTTATCAATTCTTGTTGGATTGCACTTGAACTTTGACCACAAGTGAGTGCGCCCTGCACTATCATACAGCCGCTCGGCGTACTTTTATCACTAAAAAAATCAACTGCTCGCATCAAAAATTTTTCAACTACTAACCTTGCACTTGGTTCTTTCATCGCTTCACCCACAAAAGCGGCGGGACCTGTTGTATATCGTGCCAGTGCTTTACGAAATAGCTCTTCTTTATTACCGAAAGCTGCGTAAATACTCGGTTTATTAATACCAAGCGCTTCGGTTAGTTCTGACATTGAAGCCCCTTCATATCCGTGCGCCCAAAATACTTGTAGCGCTTTTTCAAGCGCTTCTTCATGGTCGAAATTTGTTGGTCGACCGCGCGGTCTTTTTAATATTGCAGTGTTCATAAGCACCTTGATATTCTAACTTTAATATTATTATTGTACCATATGGTAAATAAATTGTTGACAGCTGATTATTATAAGATTAATATTTGTTTACCGTTCGTTACATAATTATTAAACGGGCAGTAAAATCAATACTATTTAATCACACACAGGAATATTTATCATGAATAAGCATCTGAAAAAATTATTGTTATTAGCAGCAACATTTTCCATTGTCGAACCATCTGTGGCGAGTGCTATCGGAAAATTAGAAACAGCACCAACCAAACACATAGAAGCCAATGGCGTTAAATTTTCTTATCGTGCGATAGGGCCTGAATCAGGTACTCCGTTAATATTTCTTCAGCACTTTACCGGCACGATGGATTCATGGGATCCTGCCGTCATCAATGCGTTAGCAAAAACGCGTCTAGTTATAGTATTTAATAATAGAGGCGTTGGCGCTACGAATGGCGTAGTCGCAGATAACATTGAGCAAATGACAAGTGATGCTTATGCATTTATTCAAGCGTTAGGCTATAAACAAGTCGATTTGCTCGGATTTTCTATGGGCGGTTTTATCGCACAAGAGCTAGCTGCTCAACATCCTGAATTAGTGCATAAAGTAATTCTTGCAGGAACTACTTACCAAGGTGGCGGCAACGATTTAATGAAGGTGCTTGGCGAAGCATTTTCAAGGGAGAATGCACCTGATCCACGCGATTATTTATTTTTCAGCCAAACAGATGTAGGAAAAAAAGCAGGTGGAGAATTCTTATCAAGAGTCTATGCAAGAACTAAAGATCGTGACCCTGAGAGTGGTAAGGCTATCGCAGATGCACATGGTAAAGCATTGATAGTTTGGACTAGCACACCTGACCCCGAGTACAAAACGTTGAAATTGATTAACCAACCAGTATTAGTTGTTACTGGTAGCAATGACACAATGTTAAATACAGAAGGCTCTATCACCATGTATAAACAACTTAAAAATGCCCAATTGGTGCTTTTCCCTGACTCTAATCATGGCTCGATTTTCCAGTATCACGATTCATTTGTGAATACTGCAAATTATTTCTTAACTCACTAGTCAAGCTGACAATTTAAGCCAAGGCTGATGCATCTGTAAAGCGATACTGCAGCCTTAGCTAAATTTGTTTGTTGAAGATTATTAAAAGGTTTTAGAGTGGTTTTGAGAAATTTATTTGCAGGGTGTAGTTGCGTACTTCAATGCTAAAATAGCGCCATGTTCGCCTTTCTTAAAAGTTTATTCCAGCTCAAAAAACCAAATGCTGCTATTGTGTGGCAACAAGCTGGAAATGAGACAGGCAGCGCCTTTTGGTTCTATGCGGCGCCAGTGCATTTGGTGTTGCAGCGTGATAGTTTTAGCCTCGCAGAACCTGTTCCGCTACCTTTACAAAGCGATGAAATTGACGTCCTGACAGCCGCGCTGAATAAGCACTTTGAGGCAGATAAAATACAGTTTTTTTGGCATGAAAAACAATGGTTTTTACGTTTAGAACAAAATCCAAATATTCAAACAACCGCGCCAGAAACCTCAATCAATAAAGACATTGGCGCATATCAGCCCATAGGCGATGGCGCAATCAAATGGGCAAGTTTTACTAACGAAATTCAAATGTTGTTGTTTGAGCATCCCATCAACCTTGCCCGTGAAGCCAAACGCTTACCAGCGATTAACAGTATTTGGTGCCATGGACTTGGTCAAATAAATCATGCAAATTAAGCAACGTCAATTTGATGAAAAAATCGTCAACGAGTTAATTGCGCAAGGCGAAAATCCGCTACTCGCGAGGCTTTATGCGGCGCGTGGAGTGACAAGTAAAAATGAGCTGGAAACTTCCTTAAGCCAAATTATTCCGCCAGAGCAACTTACTAATAGCGCTGAAATGGCGAAATTACTTGCTAACGCTATTGAGCAAAATAAGAAACTATTGGTTATTGGCGATTACGATGCCGATGGCGCAACGGCGACGGCGGTGGCGGTAAAAGGTTTAAAGAGTATGGGTGCAAATGTCGATTTCTTGGTGCCGAATCGCTTTGAATATGGCTACGGCTTAACGCCAGAAATCGTCCAGCTTGCAAGTACCTTAAAGCCGGATATTTTAATCACTGTGGATAATGGTATTGCAAGTGTGGATGGCGTGGAAGTCGCGAATTCATTAGGATTGCAGGTGCTGATTACTGATCATCATTTACCTGCAGAAACTACGCCACAAGCGACTTGCATTGTGAATCCGAATCAACACGGTTGCACATTTAAAAGTAAAAATTTAGCAGGCGTGGGCGTGATGTTCTATGTGTTATTGGCGCTACGTGCTGAGCTTAGAGCCCGCGGTGCCTTTGAACAAAAAAGCGAACCTAATTTGACTGAGTTATTAGACTTAGTCGCGCTAGGCACGGTGGCGGACTTGGTGAAATTGGATGCCAATAACCGCATTTTGGTCGAGCAAGGTTTGCGCCGTATTCGCGCAGGTGCTGGCTGTGCGGGCGTTTCGGCATTGTTAAAAATTGCAGGAAAATCACCCGAAAAAGTTACCACGCAAGATTTTGGTTTTGCCGTTGGACCGCGCCTCAACGCAGCTGGCAGGTTAGATGACATGCGCCTTGGCATTGCGTGTTTGTTGGCGGAAACTGAGGCTGATGCCATGCAAAAAGCGCAAACGCTGCACGAGCTGAATATGGAGCGTCGCAATATCGAAGCAGACATGCAAGATAGTGCATTGATTTCATTGGAAAATATCGATGTTGCAAATCAACATTCTTTAAGCATTTATAACGCCGATTATCACCAAGGCGTCATCGGTATTTTGGCATCGCGCTTAAAAGAAAAATATCATCGGCCTACTTTAGTGTTTGCGGATGCGGGCGACAATATTTTCAAAGGTTCTGGCCGTTCAATCGCCAATTTTCATTTGCGCGATGCTCTGGATTTAGTGACCAAAGAACATCCCAATTTAATCATCAAATTTGGCGGTCACGCCATGGCGGCAGGTTTGAGTATTTATAAAAAAGATTTCGCGCAATTTCAAAGCGCGTTCGAAAGCGTCGCGCAAGAACTGTTGAACGAAGCAGATTTACAAGCAATATTAGAGACAGACGGCAATTTAGATGCAAATAATATGAGTCTGCAGACCGCATGGATATTGGCTTCCAGCGTATGGGGTCAAGGCTTTCCGCAGCCGCTTTTTAATGATAATTTTAAGGTGATTAACCAACGCATTGTCGGCGAGAAGCATTTGAAATTGCTGCTAGAAAAAGACCAAAAGCGTTTTGACGCGATTTACTTTAATTGCGTTGAAAATTTGAGTGAAAATATCGACGCGGTTTATGCGCTAGAAGCCAATGAATACAAGGGTTTGCAGAGCTTGCAGTTACAAATAAAGCATGTGTTAAGTTAGCACTTGCCCGCAGCACATCTTTGGCTTAAAAAATCTAGTAAATCTCTTAATAAATTCTCAGCAAAATCGTAGGGGCTGAAATTTTTATGACCATGCAATCTTATTAATGGAATCATCCACTCCACATTTGGTACATATTTCATCTGCCATTTAGCAAATGATAGAGAGGTGATAGGCTCTTTGAAAATAATTTTCACGTCTGTGTGACGTCTGTCGTGTAAGATTTTTGAGTAGAGAGGCTCAACTACATCTTTAGCACCTTCTAAACATTGAAAATAACAATTGTTACTAAAACATAAACACCCAGTGATGCCATTTTTTTCATTAAACTGAAGAGCTTTTGAGAGAATTTGATCGTTAAGTTCTTTGATGCGATCACTGTCTGTTTCAGCGGCCCGGCTGATATAGGCTAGACGGATAAAATTTTGCATTGGCAATTTCCTAAATAAACATTGCTCTAAAAATATTTATACAACAAGGTAACAATACGCTAAAAATGAATATCAATATATACATATATATAGAATATATATAAAAAATTCACAATTTGTTACTTGAAACTTTTGTAATTAATCGCTATCTTAATAAGGTTGCCATTTGGCAAGGTTTGATAAGGATATAAAATGTTAGATGATATGCAAGTATTAGGTCGTGAAGGTAGCTTAGCCACGCAGAACAAGGTGTTGCGCAATACTTACGCCATGCTTGGCCTCACCATGATACCAACAGTGATTGGTGCCATGATTGGCGTAAAATTGAATTTTGCGTTTGCGGCAGAGCATCCGTTTATGTTTGCAATTGGCGCATTGGCAGTGATGTATGGCTTGTTTGCAGCTATTAATGCAAATCGCAATAGCAGCATTGGCGTAGTGCTTTTGTTAGGATTAACTTTCTTAATGGGCATGATGTTAGGCCCAATTTTGCAACATGCGCTAAATTTAAGTAACGGCGCGCAGTTAGTCGGTTTGGCGGCAGGCGGTACAGGCGTTATTTTTATGACTTTAGCGGCTATTGCGACCACCACCAAAAAAGATTTTAGTTTCATGGGCAAGTTTTTGATGGTCGGCATTATTCTGCTGATTATCGCCTCGTTAGCTAACATCTTTTTACAAATTCCAGCGTTTTCGCTAGCGCTTTCTGGCATGGCTGTTTTGCTATTCGCTGGCTTCATGTTGTATGACGTTAGCCGCATTGTAAATGGTGGCGAGACTAATTATGTCATGGCAACATTGGCAATTTATTTAGACATTTACAATATGTTTACCAACTTGTTGCACTTACTAATGGCATTTGCAGGCGGCAATGATTAAGTTTTAACAACTGTATAAAGACCGCATAAAAACCCGCTTCGGCGGGTTTTTTAATTTGGACACGGGTTTTTTGTTGCATATCTTAAGTCTATAGGTTTGGTTGTAAAGATTGACTTTAATCAAAGCAATAATATTGTCTAGCTCATACCATGTTGTTATAGATTAAATTTTAGCAATCAAAATCATTAATTTTGGGAGAAACATATGTCAGCAATACACCACGATTTAGCACATGAATTACCTGAGTTTCGCGAAAAAATTCATCAACTTAAGCTAGAAGATAATCATTTTTCTAAATTATTCGATGAATATCACCAAGTTAATAATGAAATATTACGTCTTGAAGCCGAGAATATTCCAGTGACTGATGAAGCATTTGAAGTGCTAAAAAAACAAAGATTGAATTTAAAAGATAAGCTTTACAACATCCTTGCTGCATAATAGGCGGCGAGCATTTTAGGCTTGTTGCCTGCGTTGTTTGAAGAATGAGGATAGCAAAGCACCGCATTCTTCTGCCAAAATACCGCCAACAACTTCGGTATGATGATTCAGTTTTGGCTCGTTCATTAAATTCACCACGCTACCGCAGGCGCCAGTTTTTGGGTCGCTGGCGCCAAATACTAACTTGGTGATGCGCGCGTGCTGCACTGCGCCGCTACACATGGCACATGGCTCCAGCGTGACGTAGAGCATGCAGTCAACTAGCCTGTAATTACCTAGATACCTTGCCGCTTCGCGCATGGCAATAATTTCCGCATGCGCACTTGGGTCGTGATTTTGAATGGGCGCATTGCTACCACGACCAATCACGACACCATTTTGGACGACAATCGCGCCGACTGGCACTTCACCATTATTTGCAGCTTGGCGCGCCAAATCGAGCGCAAGCCTCATGTAATCACTATCTTTGGTGTTAATCTGGACAGACAAATTGTGTGTTATTTAGCCTTTTTAACTGGTGCGGTTTTCTCTGCCTCAATGTCAGATTGGCGTACTTGCCCTTTTCGCTCTGTATTATTATCTGCCCAGCGCATCAGTAGGTAAATCAAACACAGCACTAGCGCACCGCCAATCCACATGGCAATTTCCCCAGTAGCTGGCATCACATCTTGTGCGGGTAACAGAATAATTTTACGCAAAAACAGCACCAGCGCTACTTCTACAAAGGTTTCCACCAGCAATCTTCCGCCCATTAGATAACGAATCTCAGCCGAAATGAGCGCAGAAATCGACCATAACAACATCAGCGTACCCAGCGCGTACAAAAAGCCTTGCACTAAATTCAGGTTGTACGAGACATTGCGCACATCGATAAAAAACAGCCAAGTGAATAAAAGCACAGAAGTCGCTAGTGCCAAGCCGATGACAATGTGTGCAAAGCCATTAAGCCACAGCATGCCACTGACGGCCAGTTTGTTGAGCACTTCGAGCTTGCGTGGAACTTGGATCTGTACATGTGGCATTATTTTCTCCTTGAATTGTAGTGACGATAGCCTCATATTAGCATTTAGTTCTATCGAAAGTAAATATGATGAAAATTAGAGCCTCGAACGCACGTGGGCACGCCAACCGTGGCTGGTTAGACAGCTATCACTCGTTTTCTTTTGCGGATTATTATGACCCGAATTGGATGGGCTTTTCGGTGTTGCGTGTGATTAACGAAGATGTCATTGCGCCCGCACAAGGATTCGGAATGCACTCGCATGACAACATGGAAATTATCACTTATATTTTGCAAGGCAATTTGGCGCATAAAGATAGCCTTGGTAACGTCGAAGTTATTCACCAAGGCCATGTGCAGCGTATGACGGCGGGCACTGGCATCACGCATAGCGAGTTCAACGCATCAGATGCGGAGCCTGTGCATTTGCTGCAAATTTGGATATTACCCAATCAACAAAATCTTCCACCAAGCTATGAAGATGGGTTTTTTACTGAGGAGCAAAAGCAAAATCAATGGTGTTTGTTGGCGAGTGAAAACGCGGAAGCGGGTTCATTAAATGTTCATCAAGATATGCGATTGTTTGCCAGTAAATTAGATGAACGAAAAGCGTTGGAATATGCTCTTAAAGAAAGCCGTAGCGCCTATTTGCAAGTGGCGAGCGGAAGCATTGAAATTAGCGGAATGCAGCTTAACGTGGGCGATGCCGCATTGTTTGATAGCGCACAGACCATTCTAATTAAAGCCGTAGATACTGCAGAAATATTGCTATTTGATTTACCAAAACATTAAAAACTAGGAGTTTTGTATGAAAAAATTATTAAAAATAACTGCCCTGGGAGCCGCTCTGGTATTGGCTTGCAGCCATGCTCTTGCAGAGCAGGAAACGTATAAGATTGATGAAAATCATAGCTTTGCCAATTGGAGTTTGCGTCATGTCGCCAGTAAAACTTCGGGCACGTTTAGCGACATTACTGGCAAAATTTTGATTGACCGCGAAAATTTGGCTAACTCGTCTGTGGATGCCAAAATTAACATGTTGAGCGTGAACAGTAGCCACGCCAAACGCGATGCACACATTAAAAAACCTGAATATTTGGACGCCGAAAAATTTACCGAAATGACTTTTGTGAGCAAAAAAATTACCGCGACTTCGAACTCAGAAGGCGTGATGACGGGCGTGTTGACCATGCACGGCGTCGCAAAAGAAATGACTTTTCCATTTAAAGTATTAGGATTTGGCAATGACCCGTGGGGCGGTTATCGCACGGGCTTTGAAGCTAAAACTAGCTTAAAAGCGAGTGATTTTGGTTTTACTTGGCCACTTAAAAAAGATGCGCCAGTTGGCGACGATATTGAAATTACGCTGCTGATTGAAGGCGTAAAACTGCCATAAGCTACCCCAAGTAAATAGATAACATTAATAAATACGGAGAGTCGCATGGCATTAGATTTATTTAGCCCAGTTAAACTAGGTTCCATTTCACTTAAAAATCGCATGGTGATGGCGCCACTTACAAGGAACAGGGCGGGTGAGGGTGGTGTTCCTTACGCTTTAAACGCGACGTATTATGCGCAACGTGCGACAGCAGGTTTGATCGTCACTGAAGCCACACCAATTTCTGCTATGGCGCACGGTTACCCAGCGTTACCAGGTATTTATAATGATGCTCAAATTGCGGGCTGGAAATTAGTCACCGATGTAGTGCATGCAAAAGGTGGCAAAATTGTGCTGCAGTTATGGCATGTAGGAAGAATTTCTCACCCGAGCTTATTGCCAAATGGTGCATTACCTGTCGCACCTTCCGCCATTAAACCTGCTGGACAAGCCTTTACTTACCAAGGCTTGGTCGATTATGTCGAGCCGCGCGCGTTGGATGTTAGCGAGCTACCTGCCATTGTGCAAGATTATGTTTATGCTACTAAATGTGCGTTTGCAGCGGGTTTTGACGGCGTAGAGATTCACTCGGCCAATGGTTATTTACTCGATCAATTTTTGCGCAATTGCAGCAACAAGCGTACAGATAATTATGGAGGCAGTTTGGAAAATCGCGCGCGTTTACTCATGGAAGTGACACAAGCCGTGGTGAATGTTGCGGGTGCAGATAAGGTTGGCATTCGTTTATCGCCCGTGAACCCGTTCAACGATATGCACGATAGCAATCCGCAAGCGCTATTTAACTATGTGGCAGACTCACTTAATCAATTTAACTTGGCGTATTTGCATGTGCTTGAAGGTGATGTTAGCGGCACTGCGATTAACTTTGATTTTATGGAATTGCGCAAACATTTTAAAAATGCCTACATGGCGAATCTGGGCTACGATAAAGCACGTGGTAACGCCGCCATTGCAAGTGGCCATGCAGATTGCATTGCTTTTGGTGTACCATTTTTGGCGAATCCAGATTTGGTGGAACGTTATAAAACTGATGCCCCGCTCAACCAAGCGGATGTTAATACTTTTTATGGTGGCGCTGAAAAAGGCTACACCGACTATCCATTTTTGAAAGTCTAAAATAATGCAAAAACCTGCCATCACGTCTGTGACAATTCAAGAAACCATTGCTAAGCGTTGGAGTGGGCGCGCTTACGATGCGACTAAGCCCGTTTCACATGAACAAATCATTGCGCTATTAGAAGCTGCGCGCTGGGCGCCCAGCTGCTTTGGCGATGAGCCTTGGCGTTTTATTGTGTGGAACAAACAAGCTGATGAAAAGGCATGGCAGCATGCGTTTGATTGCGTTGTGCCGAATAACCAAACTTGGGTAAAACACGCGCCAGTATTGATTCTAGTGTGTGCAGGTAGCTTATTTGGGCACAATCAAAGCCCAAATCGCTGGGCGCAATACGACACTGGTGCGGCGGCTGAAAATTTATGTTTGCAAGCTGCGCATTTAGGCTTAATGGCGCATCAAATGGGCGGATTTAATGCTGATAAAGCGC
>JBEBJI010000001.1:0-227793 GCA_040079935.1 Methylotenera sp. | reverse complement strand
CTTTAAATTCAAAGCTAACTTTTCGACCACCCTTGAATACACAATAACAAATACCGCATTTATAAACAAGGTTAGTAAAGCTAAATAAACAATAATATCAAATAAGATATCTCACTATTTGCGTTTTTACCACAACAATTAGGTAATTTCAGCATAAAAATCTATGTGATTGATATATATATCAATTTTGCACAAAAAAAGTGCGTAAAAACCCAAAATGGTGCATAAATTTGTGAATGCTAAAGTGGCACTTTGTTGTAATCATGTCACGAGTTGAATTGGCTCTAACTCGTCAAGTTTGACCTGATAATAGACTGAGAAAGTGACTAAAATCCATGAAAGCTGTGATGATACTTCATAGCTAGCTATTAAAAATAGCCGCCAAAAATATAATATTCATTATTGGTCGGGACAGCAAGATTCGAACTTGCGACCCCATGCCCCCCAGGCATGTACGCTACCAGGCTGCGCTATGCCCCGAACCGCGCTGCTATTGATGAACAACGAGTGTGCATTATAAATGAAAAGCGCCAAGTGAAGACTTGGCGCTTTAAAAATATTGCAAAAAGTTAAGTGCTAACGCTTAAGCGCGAAGTAATTGAATGATATCGCGCATTTCTTGTTTAAAGCTAAAGAAATCAAAATCATTGGCTGATGCAGTTTGCTTGCCAGAAACTTGAGCAATTTCTTGCGAAATTGTTGTTTCTACTTTCTCTTCTGCGCCATCCAAACGGTTACGCGCGCCGCTAATGGTAAAGCCTTGCTCGTACAATAACTCACGGATTTTGCGAATTAACAATACTTCGTGATGCTGATAATAACGGCGATTGCCGCGACGCTTGACTGGTTTTAATTGAGTAAATTCTTGCTCCCAATAGCGCAATACATGCGGTTTTACACCGCACAGCTCACTTACCTCACCAATGGTAAAATACCGTTTGGCGGGGATAGGTGGCAATTGCATTTTAGCGCTTGGGTCTAACATAGTTTTATATTACAAATCCTTAAGCGTAATGCTCTTCAACTTTGCTTTTTAATTTCTGACTTGCGTGAAAAGTGACCACGCGACGTGCTGTAATTGGTATTTCTTCGCCAGTTTTTGGGTTGCGGCCTGGACGCTCAGATTTTTTACGCAATTCAAAATTGCCGAAACCTGAGAGTTTCACGCTATCGCCAGTTTCCAATGCGCTGCGCACTTCCTCAAAAAACGCTTCAACCATGTCTTTTGCCTCGCGCTTATTTAAGCCAACTTGCTCAAATAATAAATCGGCCAAATCAGCCTTTGTTAATGTCATACAAATCCCCTGAGCTTTAATACTTTTTTAAATTATCTTAATTGCGTAACGATGCGCCGAATTGAATTTGTAACAATTTGAGCAGTTCGGCCATTGCTGTTTCTGCTTCAATATCCAACAAAGTTTTATGAGTATCTTGCATAAGTACAAGAAATGCAAGGCTTTTTTTATTTTCTGCGATACCTTTTCCCTGATATATATCAAAGAGTTGTATTTGTTGCACTAGAGGAATCCTAGCAGAATTTACCGCATTGACAATAGCCTGAACGGGTAAATTCGCATCGACGACAATAGCAATATCGCGCCGCACTGGCAAAAATTTAGGCACTTCTTGATATTTAGTCGCTTTGCTTTGCAATAAACTTACAACTTGCAACTCAAACAACACTGTATTTTTTGGCAAACTATATTGTTGTTGCCATTTTGGGTGTAATTTACCTAACCAGCCAATGGGTTTATTGTGCAAATACACGCGCGCAGACTGCCCTGGATGCAAGGCAGAATGAGCCTCTTGGCGATACTCTGCTTGATTGTTCGTTAGCGCATCAACTGTCGCTTTTACATCGTAAAAATCCACATCGCGCGCCGCTGCGCCCCATTGCTCAGGCTGAAAAGCGCCATAGCATAAGCCTGAAATTTGCATTTCTTCTCTGTAGCTTTTTTTATCGGCAAAGTAGCTAGCACCAATTTCAAACAACATGGCGCGCTCTTGTTTGCGATTCAAATTATAAGTCAGCGCATCCAGCAAACCGCCCCACAAGCCGCTGCGCATCACGCTTAGATTGCTCGCAATCGGGTTTTTCAGCGCGATTGGCGCTGCATTGCCCATCAAATCGTGCTCCCAGTTTGCATCGACAAAACTGTAAGTCACAACTTCTTGATAACCAAAATCTCTTAAAACACTTGCCATGGAAGCCTTATTCCATGCGGCTTCTGGAGCCTCTAAAATAGATAAATTCGCAATCGGTTTAATCGCAGGAATCTTATCGTACCCATGCAAACGCGCGATTTCTTCGATTAAATCTTCCTCGCGCGCGATATCGAAACGATAAGTAGGCGCTTTTACTGCAAACACATCACCATTTTCAGTAAATTCAAAACCCAATTGTTTTAGTAACTGACCCACCGTTTTTTGTGGAATTGTGATGCCCAGCACAGAAAGCAAGCGTGTGTAACGCAAATTCACAGTTTCACGCGCTGGCAAATTACCCACAACTTCGGTGACTTTGCCTGCTTTTCCACCACAGATTTCCAATACCAACGCGGTTGCGCGCTCTAGTGCATTTTTGGTGTTGCCAAAATCCACACCGCGTTCGAAGCGATAGGATGAATCCGTGCTCAAGCCCAATCGGCGAGCTTTTCCAGCGATTGCATCGGGCGTAAAAAACGCGCTTTCTAAAAAGATATTCGCCGTAGAGCCAGTCACTGAAGTCGGCTCGCCGCCCATAATCCCAGCTAAAGCTATCGCACCACTGCTGTCGGCAATCACCAAATCGTCGGTTTTTAATTTCACTTCTGTGTCGTTTAGCAGCTTCAAGCTTTCGCCCGCTTTTGCAAAACGTACTTGAATATCGCCAGAAAGTTTATTTAAATCAAAGGCATGCATGGGCTGACCGAGCTCGAGCAGCACGTAATTGGTAATATCGACAATCGCGCTGATGCTACGGATTCCGCTACGCTCAAGGTTGCGAATCATCCAATCTGGCGTTTTGCTTTGCGCGTTCACGCTTTCAATCACGCACCCAAGATATATAGGACAAGCTTTTGGCGCATGAATGTTTACTGAAACACTGCCCTGCGATGCAATATCTATGCGGGTTGCAGGCATGCTGTTTTTTATAGCCGTTCCAGTAATTGCCGCTACATCGCGCGCAATACCTAAAATGCTCAAACAATCGGCACGATTTGGCGTGAGTTTCAGCGTGAGTAAATTGTCATTCAAACTTAAAAATTCGCGAATATCTTGGCCATTTTTGGCATCATTTGATAGCTCTAATAAACCGCTCGCCTCTTCCGCTAAACCCAACTCTTTGGCCGAGCACATCATGCCGAACGATTCCACGCCGCGCACTTTTGCCTCTTTTATTTCGAAGCCAGGCAAAGCCGCGCCAACCATTGCGCACGGGGCTTTCAGGCCAACTCTAGCATTGCTTGCGCCACACACAATTTGCAGACTCTCACTACCAATATTCACTTTAAGCACTTGCAAACGGTCAGCGTCTGGATGTTTTTCAGCAGAAATAATTTCGCCAATCACGACTTTTGTAAACACTGCGCCCGCAGGCTGCGAATCTTCTACCTCAAGTCCCGCCATAGTGAGGGCATGACTTAGCTCGTCAGAATTTAAGCTCGGATTTACAAATTGGCGTAACCAGTTTTCTGAAAATTGCATATATTGTTTTAAATTAAAAACTTATTTGTTAAATTGCTGCAAAAAGCGCAAATCGTTATTAAAAAAGTGACGCAAATCATTCACACCATAACGCAACATGGCAAGGCGCTCCACGCCCAAACCAAAAGCAAAGCCGCGGTATTTTTCGCTGTCGATATTCACATGCTTGAACACTTCTGGATGCACCATGCCGCAGCCACCAATCTCCAGCCAGCCACCGTTCCAGCTCATGTCCATCTCGGCAGAAGGCTCGGTGAATGGAAAAAATGAAGGGCGAAAACGCACTGTTAAATCATCACGCTCAAAAAACTTTTGTAAGAAATCTTGCACCACGCCTTTGAGATTAGCAAAGCTGATATTTTCATCCACCCACAAACCTTCCACTTGATGGAACATCGGCGAATGCGTCGCGTCAGAATCTACGCGATAAACACGGCCTGGTGCGATAATCTTGAGCGGCGGCGCTTTATTCTCCATGTAATGAATCTGCACAGGTGAGGTGTGCGTGCGCAAAACGTTGTTCTCATCTACATAAAATGTATCGTGCATGGCGCGCGCTGGATGATTTTCGGGGATATTCAGCGCAGTAAAGTTATAAAAGTCGGTCTCGATTTCTGGGCCAGTCGCCACATCGAAACCAATCGAGTGAAACAATTGCTCAATGCGTTGCAAAGTAAGCGTCACAGGATGCAAACCACCTTGCGATTGCGCGCGAGCTGGCAACGTCACGTCAATAGACTCATTAGCCAGTTGCGCAGCTTGCACCGCATTTAAAATTGCCTCACGACGCGCATTAAGTGCGGCTTCAATCGCTTGTTTCACCACGTTAATCGCGGCACCTGCGGCTGGGCGCTCTTCATTAGAGAGCTTGCTCAAGCCTTTTAACGCGTCGGTGAGCGCGCCTGTTTTACCTAAATATTTTGCTTTTGCATTCTCAAGAGCGGGCATATCTTCACAAGCTGAAAAATCAGTTTGAGATTCTGCAATTAAGTGGTCTAAATTTGCCATGCGTCATTTTACTTTGAATTAGGACTTATTTTAAAATTTGAACATAAAAAAAGAGGCCGCAGCCTCTTTTTTATTTTGCTTAATTTAAGCAGCTAGGCCTGTTTTTGCAATTTCTACAAATTTGGCAAAAGCAGCTTTATCAAATACTGCTAAATCTGCTAATACTTTGCGATCGACCTCTACTGCTGATTTTTTCAAACCGTTCATGAAACGACTATAGGTCAAGCCACACTCACGTGCGCCCGCATTAATACGCGCAATCCACAAAGTGCGGAACTGACGTTTTTTCTGGCGGCGATCGCGGTATTGATATTGACCCGCTTTCATTACCGCTTGCTTGGCAACGCGATAAACGTTTTTACGACGACCGCGATAACCTTTAGCGGCGTTTAATACTTTTTTGTGTCTTGCGCGAGCGATGACACCACGTTTTACTCTAGGCATATCGGTCTCCTTATCTTGTTGGCATCATTGCGCGAACGCGTTTGACGTCAGTTGGTGAGATGATAGAAGTGCCGCGCAATTTACGTTTTTGCTTGGTAGTTTTCTTCGTTAAGATATGGCGTAAATGTGAATGCGTACGCTTCACTTTGCCGTTTCCTAAGAACTTAAAGCGCTTTTTGGCGCTGCTCTTTGTTTTCATTTTTGGCATTTTTTTCTCCTTTAGAGACTAGTTAAGAACGCTTAGGCATGCCGTTTAAGCCGTATCGTTCAGGGTAAAACTTTAATTATTCTGCTGCTGCTTTTTCTACTGCTTCTGCTTTTTCAGCAGGTTTTGCTGATTTTGGTGCTTTAGCAACTACTTTTTCTATTTTCTTAGGCGCTAGCACCATTACCATTTGGCGGCCTTCCATTTTAGGAAACTGCTCCACCACTGCATGTTCTTGCAAATCTGCTTCAACACGTCTTAATAAAGCTAGCCCAAACTCTTGGTGTGTAATCTCGCGGCCTCTAAAACGTAGTGTAATCTTGGCTTTATCGCCCTCACCCAAAAAGCGGATGATGTTACGTACTTTAATCGCGTAATCGCCATCATCAGTGCCTGGGCGAAACTTAATTTCTTTAATAACCACTTGTTTTTGCTTAAGTTTTTGTTCGTGCTGACGTTTGCTTTCAGCATACTTAAACTTACCGTAATCCATCAATCTGCACACTGGTGGCACTGCATTTGGCGCAATTTCTACCAAATCAATATCGGCTTCTTCAGCCTTTTCAAATGCTTCGCGTAAACTCACAATACCTAACGGCTCGCCTTCTACGCCCACCAAACGAACTTCAGGTGCGGTAATGTCACCATTTATTCGCGTATCTTTGTCTTGTGCTATCTTTATCCCCTAACCAATAATTAAGCCGCGCTACTTCAAAAATCAGCTTAAACCTTCGTTTCCACTTCTGCTTTCAAGCGAGCGATTAGCTCTGCAATCGGCATAGAACCTAGGTCTTCACCTTTTCTGGTACGCACGGCCACATGTCCTGCTTGCATTTCACGCTCACCTGCCACTAGCAAGTAAGGCATTTTTTGCATTGAATGTTCGCGTATTTTATAGGTAATCTTCTCATTTCTCAAGTCATATTCGCATCTAATGCCATTTTTCTTCAATGTTTCAACAACTTGCAACACGTAATCAGACTGATTTTCAGAAATGTTCAGCACCATGGCCTGTACAGGCGCTAACCAAAGCGGCATCGCGCCTGCGTAATTTTCTATCAAAATACCAATAAAGCGCTCCATCGAACCCACAATTGCGCGGTGCAACATGACTGGGCGTTTGCGGCTATTATCTTCTGCCACATATTCTGCACCCAAGCGTTCAGGCAAATTCGGGTCCAGCTGAATGGTACCGCATTGCCATAGACGACCGAGTGAATCTTTAAGTGTAAACTCAATTTTTGGACCGTAAAACGCGCCTTCGCCAGGTTGATACTCAAAATCTAAGTTATTGATTTTAAGCGCATTAGCCAAAGAATTTTCAGCTTTGTCCCAATCTGCATCCGTGCCGATGCGCTTTTCAGGGCGGGTGGATAATTTCACTAACACATCTTTAAAACCAAAATCGCCATATGCTTTGTAAAGCATCTTAATAAAGTCAGCAACCTCTGTTTCTACTTGTTCTTCGGTACAGAAAATATGCGCATCATCTTGTGTAAAGCCGCGCACGCGCATCAGGCCGTGCAAGGCGCCAGAGGGCTCATTACGATGACATGAGCCAAATTCGGCCAGTCTTAGAGGTAAATCACGATAACTATGTAACGTGCTGTTAAAAATCTGCAAGTGGCCCGGGCAATTCATCGGCTTCACCGCGTAATCACGATTTTCTGATTTAGTGGTGAACATATTGTCGCGATAATTTTGCCAATGTCCAGATTTCTCCCATAAGGTTTTATCCATAATGGTCGGCGTGCGCACTTCTTGGTAGTTATAATCCACAAACATTTGGCGCATGTATTGCTCAATCTCTTGCCAAATGCTCCAGCCACGTGGATGCCAAAACACCATGCCCGGCGCGTCGTCTTGCATGTGGAAGTAATCCAACTGTTTACCAAGTTTGCGGTGGTCGCGCTTTTCCGCTTCTTCCAGCTGGAACAAGTATGCGTCCAACTCTTCTTTATTGCGCCAAGCCGTGCCATACACACGCTGCAACATCTCGTTATTGCTGTCGCCACGCCAATAGGCGCCCGCTAACTTCATGAGTTTAAAGGCTTTTAACTTTCCTGTATTTGGTACGTGCGGGCCGCGACACAAGTCAGTAAAACTGCCTTCGGAATACAAAGAAACATCTTCATTCGCAGGAATCGAGGTAATAATCTCCGCTTTGTAATGTTCGTTAATGCTTTTGAAATATGCCACCGCCTCATCGCGCGGCAATACTTTTCGCGTCACAGCTTCGTCTTTTTTAGCCAGTTCCGCCATTTTCTTTTCAATGGCGATTAAATCTTCTGGCGTAAATGCGCGCTTATAAGAAAAATCGTAATAAAAGCCGTTTTCAATCACTGGCCCAATCGTCACTTGGCAATCTGGGAACAATTCTTTCACTGCGTAGGCCAATAAATGCGCTGTAGAGTGGCGAATAACCTCTAAACCATCGTCAGATTTATCGGTAATAATCGCCAAATCACTATCATTTTCAATGACATAACTTGTATCAACTATTTTGCCGTCAACTTTGCCTGCAAGCGCCGCTTTGGCGAGACCCGCACCAATATTCATGGCAACGTCGGCCACGCTAATAGGCGCATCAAAGCTACGTTGTGAGCCATCTGGTAAGCGAATTACGGGCATGCAATATCCAATTAAACGATTTAAAATTCTTAGTATTTGGTAGGCAGTACCAGATTCGAACTGGTGACCTCTTGGATGTCGACCAAGCGCTCTAACCAACTGAGCTAACCGCCTTTATTTATCGCGTTTAGCGCGAGGGCGAATTTTAGCGTATTCGCGGCTTACGCGCAAACTAACAAGGTGTGAGATTTTAGGATTATTTGCTACACTAACGTAATGAAAAATAAATCGGTACTGACTTCTTTACTTCCTGCGATAGTGACAATCATTCTTTTTGGCGGTCTGCTAACACCAGCATTTGGCGAGGAGTCTTATTTGGATCAATTGAAACATTACGTGTTTTTAACCCCTACTTCTGTAGTTTCACCAATCGGCTATTGGTTATTGATACGTAAAGACAATACCACTTGTGCTATTCGATTCACGGACTTTCAAATGTTTGGTGGCAGTACTTTTACTAACTATTCAGGCTCACCTAATGAAGGAAGCGTTCGCACAGAAACAAATAGTTATGCAGAATATGATTTTTTTAGCCAAAATGATGGTAGTGGCGATTTTAAAAAAAATAACATGGTGCTTGGGCACAACAAAATAGCCAAAGCAACTGGAACATGGGAGTCGTCAGATGATTTAACTGGGTGCGGCGCACTCTCATTAAAGTGGGCAGGTACTCCCTTACAGCCGGCAGGTACTGGGGTTGTTTTTTATACCGCAGAACCACGAGAAGAAGGCATCGAGCTTGCACCAACCAAATGGCGAGATGCTAGTGAAATTAATATCAAGGACCCCAGAATAAAATGGTACCGCTACGATAAAACACGTAAACACACTCGAACTCCTATAGAAAACTTATGGTAAAACCTATGCTCTGCGAGCCAATATCCATGCGCCTTCCAGAGTATCTATCTTAAATTATTTTAAGGTTGCAAAAGCTGTTGATACAAACTTGGGCTGGCGTAGCCATCTTGTGCTAAATTTTTTGTGGCTTGATATTGTCGAATCGCCGCTTGCGTTTTTAGGCCAGGAAAGCCATCAGGTATTCCACATTTAAAACCAAGCTCGTTTAATCTAGCTTGTAGCGCCCACATTTGGTTAAAGCTTAGAGAATCTAGCTCGGCATCGGCGCCAGCCACAATGGGTTTATCTGCAACAAATTGATTCGCTAAATGCGCGACCGAGAGCGCGTAATTGACTGAGCGATTCCAATCCATAATCACATCGAAATTGCTGAATACCATAAATGCAGGACCTTTATAGCCTTGCGGCAGTACGATTGCCGCATTTTCTAGCGCAGCATTATTCACATCCGGCAAGGCCTTATAATCCACGTCCCATACGTCCAATTTCTTCCATTCTGCCGTGGTTTTACGGTTGTTCAAGTGCGCTTGAGAATATTCAAAATTAGGCGGTAGTTTCACTTCTACCATCACTGGCTCATCTTTGCGCCATCCGGTTTTAGATAGGTAATTGGCGGCCGATGCAAAAGCATCTGGCAATGATGTCCATATGTTAATTCGCCCATCGCCATCAGCATCTACGCCATGTTTAAGTAATGTGGATGGCATAAACTGCATATGCCCCATCGCGCCTGCCCACGAGCCGCGCATGCCTGCGACACTATTATGGCCCGCATCGACAATACGCATGGTGTCTAGCAATTGACCACGAAAAAACTCCGCACGACGACCTTCGTAAGCCAGCGTCATCAATGCAGAAGGTAAGCCATAATTACCCTTGTTAGCGCCGTAACTCGTTTCAAGCCCCCAAAATGCCACCAACACATTTTTGGGTACGCTATATTGCGCCTCAATTTGGTTTAAAAGCGCTTCGTGCTGTTGCAACATTGCCCTGCCAAGTGCTATTTGATTGGGTGTGACGCGCTTTTCTACATAAATTAAAAATGGCGAAATAAACTCGGGTTGCGCCCTATCTAAAACAATCACTTGAGGCAAATATTTGGCATTTTTAAAGGTCGCTTTAATGGTTTTAGAGGAAATATGCTCAGTTTTAGCTTCGGCTTTAAAATCCTTAAGCCAAGTTAAAAACTCTTCTGAATCAAACGCTTGCACCCCAAAACTGGCGATCAAGAAACTAAAAAAAAAGACTATTTTCATAAAGCTTTTAGAATTTCACCATAACCCGCTTGATAATTAGCATATTGCAACACAAAACCTGTGTCGCGCAAACGTTGGTTGCTTAAGCGCTTGCCACCAATTGCTGCTGGCGTTTTGATCTGCGTGGTATCAATATTTTGTTGATTCGCCAGCCAAGTCAGCACCTCGTATTGTTGCGTTGGCATGTCATCGGTGACGATATAACAATCTTTAACTTGCTGATTATTTGCAGATTTTTCGACCATAAACGCAATAAAACCTGCCGCATCATCGCGATGAATGCGATTGCTCCAGTGATTATCCTGCGGCCATTTGGAAAGGTCTTTTGCCATATTCACCAAGTATAAACGACCTGTACCATATATGCCTGAGAGGCGCATGGATGTTGCCATGCAGGCTTGCACTTTCGTGCAAAAATTCAAACAAAAGTCTTTTAATAAATTTTCAGCTTCTAAAAGACGTTCGCCACCAAAGTCTGCGGCTATTGCGAGTGTATTTTCATCTAATAAATCTTGTGAAACTTGCCCGTAAACACGTGAGCTAGAAACAAAAAATACATGCTGCAAATTTGCGTTTTGGCTTTGCGTGGCGAGAATATTTTTTAAGCCCGTCACATAAGCGGCTTGGTATTGCACATCCGATTGACCGCCTGCAGACACACAGTAAATGACGATATTTGGATTGAGATTTTCGAGTTGAGCAAGTGAATCTGGTAAAGTCACATCTGCATAAATAGTTTTTATGCCGCCCGAAGTTGCATGGCTAGTATGCGCATGAATATTGCGTCGCAGACCGATGACCTCATGATTATTTTGCAAGTTTTTAGCAATCGCAGTGCCCAAATCGCCACAGCCCACAATCAACACTTTAGCCATTTTTTAAAAGGAATTTTTCAGCAAAAAACAGGGCAACGATGGTTTTGCCATCGGTAATCTCGCTACTTTGAATCATTTTAATACACACCTCAAAAGGCGCTTCAAATACTTCTAGCGATTCATCTTCATCGCGCTGGTGCTCGCCCGCGTTTAAGCCGCGCGCTAAATACATATGAATAACTTCATTGGAATAGCCAATGCAAGGATGCTGATGCCCAAGCTTTACCCATTCGCTAGCGGTATAGCCTGTTTCCTCTAAAAGTTCGCGCTGACCTGTGATGAGTATCTCTTCACCAGCATCAATTTTTCCTGCGGGCAATTCGATAAATACTTGATGTAGTGGATAGCGAAATTGTCGCTCTAAAATCACATTACCATTAGCTAAGATGGGCACAACAACAACTGCACCTGGGTGAACAACATATTCGCGCTGAGTGGTGTTGCCATTGTTTAAGCGCACTTGGTCGCGCTTCACATTGAGCATACCACCAGATGCGATAGTTTCTGAGCTAATTAAATGCTCAGTCAAATCTTGCATATTTAAACCGCAGCAACGTTAAACGTGTCGCACTTATTCACATCGCCCACACTTAAACCTTGGTTAAACCAGCGTTGGCGTTGTTGCGAAGTGCCGTGCGTAAATGAATCTGGTACAGCGTAGCCTTGTGCCTGTTTTTGTAGTGCATCATCGCCAATCGCCGCCGCCGCACGCATGGCTTCTTCCACGTCACCTGCTTCTAATATACGGTTTGCGCCATCAGCATGGTGCGCCCACACGCCCGCGTAGCAATCTGCCTGCAACTCCAATCGCACAGAATATTGATTAGCTTGTGCCTCGTTACGTGCACTTTGGCGCGCTTGCTGCACTTTATCTGAGGTGCCCATGAGATTTTGAATGTGGTGCCCGACTTCATGCGCGATGACATAAGCCTGCGCGAAATCGCCGGGCGCGTTGAAGCGATCTTTCATTTCTTGGTAAAAACGTAAATCGATATACACTTTTTGATCGCCTGGGCAATAAAATGGGCCCATCGCCGCTTGGCCAGAGCCGCATGCAGTGGGCGTTTGACCATCAAATAACACGAGTTTTGGCGCTGGGTATTGTTGACCAGAGCCTTGGAAAATTTTGCCCCAAGTTTCTTCGGTGCTGCCCAACACTTTAGCCACAAATATAGCGGCTGGGTCATCTTGCGGAATCGGCTTGGCTTCAACTGTCTCTTGTTGGCTCATGCCTTGGCCGATATTCATGACGAGTGAAGGATCGACACCAAAATACATTGCAACTAGCGCCATCACAATCGTACCAATGCCAATGCTTTTTCCGCCAAAGCCCATGCCGCCGCCACTACCGCGTCTATCTTCTACATTGCTACTTTCTTGCTGGTCATCTAAGCGCATGGTAAATTCCCTGAAAACATTTAGATTATCTTAAACGCAAATGACACAAATACAAAATACGTTATTGCAAACTTCTGCTAATCGCCACACCACAAATGTTCATTAAGCCTTGTGGTAATAAACCTAGGGCGAGTAAGGCCAGCGCGTTAATGCTCAAAATAAATTTCATATCAATTGGCGCACTAATAGGCGAATTATCCTGTGGTTCATCAAAATACATCAGCTTAACAATGCGCAAATAGTAAAATGCGCCGACAGCTGCCATTAGCACAGCAAATATCACGGCAGCGATAAAGCCTGCCTGTAGCGCGGCTTGCAGCACGGTAAATTTGGCATAAAAGCCAATGGTGGGTGGCACGCCAGCCATGCTGAACATGGTGATGAGCATGAGCAGGGCGGCCCACGGACTACGCTGATTCAGACCTTTTAAATCATCTAATTGCTCGGCCTCAAAACCCTTGCGCGATAGCAATAAAATCATGCCGAAACCGGCCAGCGTCATCAACACATACGCGCTGATATAAAACATGCTGGATGCATAGCCATTCATGCTGCCACTCATCAGCCCGAACAATAAAAAGCCAATGTGCGAAATGGTGGAATATGCCAACATGCGTTTTAAGTTGGTTTGCGCGATTGCGGTAATGTTGCCGATGGCAATAGAAAGCACCGCCATAATAAGCAGCATATCTTGCCAATCGGCCATGAGCGGCTGCAAGCCTTGTGTAAGCAGGCGAATGGCAATGGCAAATGCGGCAAATTTTGGCACTGAGCCGATGAGCATAGTGATGCTAGTTGGCGCACCTTGATAGACATCTGGCACCCACATTTGAAAAGGCACTGCACCAAACTTGAACGCTAAACCAGCGACAATAAACACTAAACCTAAAATTAATACAGGATTTTTCGGATTAGTTTCTTGTAAAACACTGGTGATTTCTGAAATATTTAAACTGCCCGTCATGCCGTAAATCATGCTCATGCCATACAGCAACATACCCGAAGCCAGCGCTCCCAGCACAAAATATTTCATAGCAGCTTCGGATGATTTTGCGTTATCGCGATCGAGCGCTACCAATGAATATAAGCATAATGACAGCAACTCCAAACCCATATAAATGGTGAGCATGCTTTGTCCAGACACCATAATCATCATGCCCAACACAGAAAACAATACCAGCGCATAATATTCACCACGGAACATATTACGCAGCTGCATATATTGCCGTGTATAAACAAACATGACCGAAGTTCCCAGCAAAATCATCAGCTTAAGTACGTGCGCCAGCGTGTCGTCGACAAACATATCGTTGAATGCAAAGCCAACACTGGAAGTGAAATTACGCACCGTGAAATAGGCCGCCGCAAACAGCGTAAATTGCGCCAAGCCATAAAGAATGGTTTTATTTTTGACGAATAATCCCGCCAACAAAATCGCCATCGCCATAAAAAGTACGATTAACTCTGGCAGCGCGGTCAGCAGGTCAATTTGAATGTTGTCCATCTATAATCCCGCCATTGGTAATTTACTTGTCGCCATGTGGCCAAGCCATTGCGAGGCACTCACGTGTGTGAAATCGGTGATAATTTTTGGATACACGCCCAAGCCAATCACCATCACCGCCAATGTGGCTAAAATTAAAAATTCACGACGGCTTAAATCTTTTAAATCTGCCACGTGCTTGTTGGCGATTTCGCCATAAAATACGCGTTTTATCATCCACAACGTGTAAGCCGCGCCAAATATAAGTGTAGTCGCAGCCAAAAATGCCACCCAGAAATTAAATTTTACTGCAGCCAAAATTACCATAAACTCGCCGACAAAGCCCGAGGTACCTGGCAGTCCGCTATTAGCCATAGCAAACAAAACCGCGAACGCCGTAAATATTGGCATTGTGTTCACCACACCACCATAATCGGCAATATTTCTGCTGTGCATGCGGTCATACAACACGCCCACGCACAAGAACATGGCGGCTGAAATAAAACCATGTGAAATCATTTGCACAATCGCACCTTCTAACCCCAATTGGCTGAAAATAAAGAAGCCCAGCGTGACAAAGCCCATGTGTGAAATTGATGAATACGCGATAAGCTTTTTCATGTCTTTTTGCACCAGCGCCACCAACGCAATATAAACGATAGCGATTAAAGATAAAGTTACCATAAAGCCAGATAAGTAATGCGCTGCATCTGGCGCAATCGGCATGGCGAAACGCAAAAAGCTATAGCCGCCAAGTTTGAGCATAATCGCCGCCAGCACCACCGAGCCACCAGTTGGCGCTTCCACGTGTGCATCTGGCAACCAAGTGTGCACTGGCCACATGGGAATTTTCACCGCGAACGCCATGAAAAACGCCATAAAAATCAACACTTGTTCTTTTAATGTGAGTGGCAATTGGTAAAAATCAGCAACCTCAAAACTATTGGTTTTGTGATAAAGGTAAATGAATGCGACCAGCATCAGCAGTGAACCTAGCAAGGTGTATAGGAAGAATTTAATCGTCGCATAGACGCGATTTTCGCCGCCCCAAATGCCGATAACGAGAAACATCGGTATCAGCATTGCCTCCCAAAACACATAATACAAAATGCCATCCAAAGCACTAAATACGCCAATCATCAGGCCGCTCATAATGAGAAACGCTGCCATATATTGCGCAATATTTTTGGTAATCACTTGCCATGCGGCAATCACCACAATCAGCGTAGTAAAGCTGGTCAGCAATATCAGCGGCACAGAAATGCCATCTACGCCTAAGTGATAATTAATATTAAATGCGGGAATCCACTGTGCCATCTCATTAAACTGAAAAGCGCCACGAGAAAAATCATATTTTGTATAAAGTGGAAGCGTGGCGAAAAACGCTGCCAAACTACCTGCCAGCGCCAACCAGCGCGTGAAATCTGCCTTTTTATCGCTACCCAGCAATAACACTGCAATGCCCGCTAATATTGGCAACCAGATTGCGACGCTTAAAATATGAGTATGCAGCATTTAGTTAATTTTTATAAAGAAAGTTAGGAACAAAAACACGCCGATAATCATGGCGAACGCGTAATGATAAATTAACCCAGATTGCAAATTGCGTACTTTGCTTGAGATGCGGCCAATCAAGCGAGCAGTGCCATTGACGATTGCTCCATCTATCAGTTGCACATCGCCAATCTGCCACAATTTATTACCGATAAAGCGTGCACCGCCAGCAAACACGAGCTCGTTAAAGCTATCGAAACCGTATTTATTTTCTAAAATTTTGTTAATAACACTAAATTTCTGCTGAATTTTGGCAGGAATATCTGGTCGTCTAATGTAAAAAGTCCATGCTAAAACCACGCCAGAAGCCGCTAAAATAAACGGTAGTGTTAAAAATCCATGCAACGCCATGCCCGCTGGCGAATGTAAAAATTCGCTGTAATGATGTGTTAAATGCGCCATGGCAGGATGACTGGCACTATCTACAGCAATCACGCCGCTGAAAAAATGGCCGAACAACATCGGCTCTATCGTCATGTAGCCAATAAAAACGGAAGGAATCGCTAGTAGAATCAATGGCAATTTAATCACCCAGCCTGGCTCGTGCGGCTCGTCATGCGAGCCTAAACCATGATGATGTCCTAGGTCGTCGTGGTGCGCATCATGCTTCAAGTCGCGCCATTTTTCTTTGCCGTGAAACACTAAAAAATATAATCTAAACGAATAAAATGCCGTGACAAACACCCCTGCCAGCACCGCAAAATAAGCAAAACCGCTACCTGCAATATGCGAAAATTCAACTGCTTCGATGATGCTGTCTTTTGAATAAAAACCCGCAAAAAATGGTGTGCCTATTAGCGCCAGAGAACCTATCAATGAGGTAATCCACGTTACTGGTAAATATTTTTTCAAGTTACCCATGTGGCGAATATCTTGATCGTGGTGCATACCCATAATCACCGAGCCCGCGGCTAAGAACAACAAGGCTTTAAAGAAGGCGTGCGTCATTAAGTGAAAAATCGCCACCGAATAGGCTGACGCGCCGAGCGCAACTGTCATATAGCCAAGTTGAGATAATGTTGAGTAAGCCACGATGCGTTTAATGTCGTTTTGGATAATGCCTAGGAAGCCCATAAATAGCGCGGTAATTGCACCAATAAACATTACAAATGAAAGCGCTGTCGTTGATAACTCAAACAAGGGTGACATTCGCGCCACCATAAAAATACCCGCTGTGACCATGGTTGCAGCGTGAATCAAAGCCGAAATTGGCGTTGGGCCTTCCATCGAGTCAGGTAGCCAAACATGTAGTGGCACTTGCGCCGATTTACCCATCGCGCCGATAAACAGCAAAATGCAAGTCACGGTCATCAACGACCAAGACACATTCGGCAAGATATTCACTTGCATGGGTGCCAATGCTGGTGAGGCTTGGAAGACAGTCGCGTAATCTAAACTGCCTGTGTAAAACAACACCATGCCGATGCCAAGCAAAAAGCCAAAATCGCCGACGCGGTTCACCAAAAAAGCCTTCAAGTTTGCGTAAATAGCCGTCGGGCGCGTGTGCCAAAAACCAATTAATAGATAAGAAACTAAGCCAACTGCCTCCCAGCCGAAGAACAATTGCATGAAATTATTCGACATCACCAGCATCAACATGGCGAAAGTAAACAACGAGATATAGCTGAAAAAGCGCGTGTATCCTGGGTCTTCGGCCATGTAGCCGATGGTGTAAATGTGCACCATCAACGAGACAAATGTGACGACTACCATCATCATTGCGGTTAAATTATCAATCTGAAAACCGACGCTAATTGTTAAATCGCCAGATTGCAGCCAAGTGTATAAATTATAGTTGGCAAGATAACCATCCAAGGTGGCGTTGAGCACAATGGCAGACAGCACAAATGCTGCACCAATCCCGCCAATAGTAAGCCAGTGCGCTGCTGCACGCGGCATTTTAGCGCCAAATAAGCCGACTATTGCGGCTGCGATGAGCGGCAATAAAACAATCAATAAGCAAATATTTGGCAATGTCATTGTATTATTCTTAGCCTTTTAATGAATCCAAATCGTCTACATTAATGGTGCGCAAGTTACGAAACAGCACCACCAAAATCGCTAGGCCGATGGCAGATTCTGCCGCCGCGACAGTGAGGATAAAAAACACAAATACTTGGCCAGCAATGTTGTTTAGATAATGTGAGAAAGCAATAAAATTTAGGTTTACTGCCAGCAACATCAGCTCGATGCACATCAGCAAGATAATCACATTTTTGCGATTTAAAAAGATGCCGATGACGCTAATTGCAAACAACAGCGCGCCTAAAATAAGGTAATGCGATAAGCCGACCATTATTTAGAATCCTCATTTAATGGCTCTGCAGGCCCCATGGATATTGGCTCAGAGGGCATGCTTACAATACGCAAACGATCTGATTTTTTAACTAAAACTTGATCTGCAACGTTCATCGATTTACTTTCTTTACGGTCTCTCAGCGTCAACACAATCGCCGCCACAATCGCCACTAATAGCACCACCGAAGCCAGCTCGAATGGCAATAAGTAATCAGTGTATAAAACGCGACCAAGCTCGGCCGTATTACTGTAGCCATCTGGATGTGCAACCGCTTTTGAAGGTGCGAAATACTTACCTCCCAGCACCATCGCCATTTCTACTGCCATCAGCAGCCCAATGGTGCCCGCCATCGGCAGATAATCCCAAAAGCCTTCGCGCAGCTTGTCAGTATTGATGTCGAGCATCATCACCACGAATAAAAACAGCACCATCACCGCACCCACGTAAACTAAAACCAGCGCAATTGCTAAAAATTCCGCCTGCAACAACAACCAAATTCCTGACGCAGTAAAAAACGCCAATACCAAATGCAGAGCTGCAACCACAGGGTTGCGCGTGGTAATAACGCGCAATCCGGCAAACAGCAAAATCGCTGCAAGCGCATAAAATACATAATCGGTAAATATCATCATCTATAGCTCTTGTCTTGCTCACGATCAGCCGCAATTTGTTTCTCATGCTTATCGCCTACTGCCAACAACATCTCTTTGGTGTAGAGCAAATCACCTCTCTGCTCACCGTGGTAATCGAAAATTCGCGTTTCAACGATGCTATCCACAGGGCAAGACTCCTCGCACAATCCACAGAATATGCACTTGGTTAAATCAATGTCATAACGTGTGGTACGGCGCGTGTTGTCTTCGCGCTGCTCTGACTCAATGGTAATTGCCATGGCTGGACAAACTGCTTCGCATAACTTACAGGCAATGCAGCGCTCCTCGCCATTTGGATAGCGGCGTAGCGCATGAAGCCCACGAAAACGTGGTGATTGCGGCGCACGCTCCTCAGGATATTGGATGGTAATTTTGCGCGCAAAAAAGTAACGGCCAGTCACTGCCATGCCTTTGAGCAACTCCCAGAGCATTAAGCTACTCAACGTATTTTTAATAGTCTTCAACATAATTAATGGAACAAATATCCCCATTGCGTTTGCATCATGCCACCAACAAAAATAATCCACACCAGCGTGATTGGGATAAATATTTTCCAACCCAAACGCATGATTTGGTCGTAACGGTAGCGCGGAAAAGTCGCCCTAAACCACAAAAAGAAAAATACCAAAAAACCCATTTTTGCAAATAGCCACCAAATACCATCTGGCAAAAATGTTACTGGAGAGAGCCAGCCGCCTAAAAACATCAGCGCTGCGAGCGTACAAACCAGCCAGATATTCGCATATTCCGCCAAGAAAAATAGTGCGAACGCCATGCCAGAATATTCCACATGAAAACCTGCAACAATTTCAGATTCGCCCTCGGCCACGTCAAATGGCGCACGGTTGGTCTCGGCTACTGAGCTAATAAAATACACAATAAATAACGGGAACAGTGGAATAAAATACCAATGCAAAAATCCACCACTTTGCCCCATGACAATTTTGCCAAGATTCAATGAATTCGCGCACATCAACACACCCACTAACGCAAAACCCATAGCAATTTCGTAGCTGACAATTTGTGCGGCAGAGCGCAAACTGCCTAAAAATGCGTACTTAGAATTGGATGCCCAACCCGCAATAATTACGCCATAAACTGCGACAGAAGTCATCGCCAAAATATACAGCAAGCCAGCATCGATATTGGCGAGCACCAAGGTTGCATCAAATGGTATCACTGCCCAAGCTGCAAAAGCAGGCGCAATGGCTAAGATTGGCCCAATAAAAAACAAGGCTTTGCTAGAAGCTGTGGGTAAAACAATCTCTTTAAACAATAGCTTAAGTGCATCGGCAATGGGTTGCAACAAGCCAAAATAGCCAACACGATTTGGCCCAATGCGCACTTGCATAAAGCCAATCACCTTGCGCTCTGCCAGCGTCAAGTACGCCACCGCGCCCATCAGTGGTAGCACTATGGCGACAATTTTAATCAGCGTCCACGAAGTCAACTGCACCGCCGGCCACCAGTTACCAAATAGACTTGCCAACATTTCCATTAGGCGTTCACCTCATCTTTTTGCTCATATTTTTCAATGGTTATATCACCCATCAAATCACCCAAGCCTACCGAGCCTTCATGTGCTGCAGTTACGCGGACGCAACCCATGGCCACGTGATTATCCAGTTTAACTTGCAACTCTGCGCTACCTTTATCTTGGCGTGCCAGCACAGTATCGCCATCCACCAAGTCCAATGCGGCGATTTGCTCAGCGCGCATGCGTGCCATCGGCTGCGTATTGTATTTAGTTTTTTGCAATGGCGCTGAACGACGCACAATCGGGTCCGATTCATATTGCGGCACTTCGCCAATGCGCTGCAAACCTTCGTGTTTCACGTTGACCTGAATTTCAACTAGCTCTTTCAAATTGTTATTCAGGTTGCGCCACACCACAGCAGAAGGTTTTTCGCCATTAAAAATCTTATCTTTTACTTGCTCGCTGTTGTCAAAATCAAAATCTTTTAATCCCAGCGTATTCGCTAATACACGCAGCACTTTCCACGCTGGGCGGCATTCTCCGAGTGGTTTGGTGACGGCTGAAAAACTCTGTACCCGCCCTTCCATGCTCATAAAGGTGCCAGAAGTTTCAGTGAATGGTGCAATTGGCAGCAATACATCGGCGTTTTCTAGCGCTTCAGATTTATAAGCAGTTAAGGCTACCACGCACTCTGCTTGCGCCATGGCCGCCTTTGCCAATGCAGCATGTTGGCAATCTAATTCTGGCTCGATGTTCAATAATAAATAGGCTTTGCGTGGTTGCTCTAACATCTCTCTCGCATGCATGCCCAAGCTGTTTGGCATCACCCCCATTAAGTGCATCCCTGTGCTGTTGGCTGATGCGGGCAATATGCCACCTTTTGCACCGCATATGCCGCCAATCGCTTCTGCCATGCTATACATCTCAGTAAATCTAGGATCGCTAAGCGCCATATTACCTAAGAAAATACCTACTTTTGGCGCAATAAGGTCAACCTCACCGCCTAAACCAGCTAGACTTTCCGCCATTGCTTGTGTGTTATCACGCACTTTAATATTGCTTAGTAACAACTCAAGAGTAGGCGGCAAACACAAAGATAAGCGTTGAATATGCGACATGGCTTTAAGGATTTGCCCCAATACATTCACCATGTCATTCGGCCGCACAATGACTTTATGGGCAACATCCATCAACGGGTTGTTATCCAGCGGGCTCACAATCGAAAGTTCAGCACCGTTGTTGACTGCTTTGCGGAATCTCTGTGCTAATAGAGGATGTTCGTTACGTAAGTTTGAGCCGACTAACAATATGCGATCCAACTCTTCAATTTCTTGAATATTGCAACCCATCCAAGGAGTACCAACACGCTTTCCATCCAACCTGAAATCAGTTTGACGCAGGCGATAATCCACATTATCACAACCCAGCCCATGCGCTAACTGTTTGATTAAATAGCCTTCTTCCATAGTGCTATTAGGCGAAACTAATACACCTAAAGCATCGCCGCCATATTGCTTGGTAATGTCTTTCAATTGCCCAGCGGCAAACTCGAGCGCAGTTTTCCAATCGGTTTCTACCCATGCGCCATTGTGCTTAATCATAGGCACTTTTAAGCGGTCAGGGCTATTCAAGCCTTCGTAAGAATATCTGTCACGATCGGACAACCAACATTCGTTAATACTTTCTTTTTCGCGCGGCAACACGCGCATCACTTTATTATCTTTTACGTGCACTTCAATATGCGAGCCCAAGCCATCGTGCGGCGCAATTGATGGGCGGCGGGTCAGCTCCCAACTACGTGCAGAATATCTAAATGGCTTGCTTGTAAGCGCGCCGACAGGACACAAATCAATGATATTGCCGCTTAATTCTGAGTTGACCGATTTATCCACATAAGCGGTGATTTCTGCGTGCTCGCCACGGTTAATTAAACCTAGCTCTTGCATACCGCCGACTTCTTTCAAGAAGCGCACACAGCGAGTACATTGAATGCAACGTGTCATATCGGTGCTAATCAGCGGACCAATATTTTTATTAAAAACCACACGCTTTTCTTCGGTGTAGCGCGAGCCACTAGCACCATAGGCCACCGCGATATCCTGCAAATCGCACTCACCACCTTGGTCACAAATCGGGCAATCCAGTGGATGATTAATCAGCAAAAATTCCATCACGCTTTTTTGCGCTTCAACCGCTTCTTTGCTACGCGTAAAAATTTTCATGCCATCGGCCACTGGCGTGGCACAAGCGGGCAAAGGCTTGGCGAACTTTTCTACTTGCACCAAGCACATACGGCAATTAGCCGCGACCGATAATTTTTTATGGTAGCAAAAGCGCGGAATGGCCACGCCGACTTTGTCAGCCGCATCAATGATGGTGCTGCCGTATTCGACCTCAAGCGCTTTGCCGTCTATTTCAATTTGTACCATTATGCGTTTACCATTTATTTACTATCCACCATGCTTTTACCGTGCTGAATATAATACTCAAACTCTGGTCTGAAATGCCTAATAAAACTCAATACTGGCGTCGCGGCTGCATCGCCGAGCGCGCAAATGGTACGGCCAGAAATATTATTGCTGACGCTGGTCAATAATTCTAAATCTTCCATTTTGCCATTACCTTCGGTAATACGGTTAATCACACGATATACCCATCCTGTACCTTCGCGGCATGGTGTGCATTGGCCGCAACTTTCTTCGTAAAAAAAGTAAGAAAGCCTTTTGAGCGTTTTTACCATGCAGGTAGTTTCATCCATCACTATCATCGAACCCGCACCCAAGCTAGAGCCAGCCTTGCTTAAACCTTCATAATCCATAGTTGCATTTTGTATCATTTCCGCCGTCATCACGGGCGTTGAAGGGCCACCAGGAATCACCGCTTTGAGCTTGCGACCTTTCCATATGCCTCCCGCCATCGCCAATAAATCCACAAATGGCGTACCCATTTTTACTTCAAAATTGCCTGGATTTTCGACATGCCCAGATACAGAAAACAATTTACTGCCGCCAGAATTTGGCACGCCGAGTTCAGCAAACGCCTGACCGCCATATTGCATAATCCACGGAATTGACGCAAAACTTTCGGTATTATTCACATTGGTCGGCTTGCCAAATACGCCGTAACTGGCGGGGAAAGGCGGTTTAAAGCGTGGCTGACCTTTTTTGCCTTCAATGGATTCAATCAAAGCCGTTTCTTCGCCACAGATATAAGCGCCATAGCCATGTACTGCGTATAAATCAAAACTGAAATTCGTTCCGAATAAATTTTCACCGATGTAACCAGCTTCACGCGCTTCTTTTAAAGCCGCTTCAAAAATTTCATATTCATGCCAAATCTCACCGTGAATATAGTTGTAACCTACTCGCGCACCCAATGTATATGCAGCAATTGCCATACCTTCGATAAGCTGATGCGGGTTGTAACGGATAATATCGCGGTCTTTAAATGTTCCCGGCTCGCCTTCATCGGTGTTGCAAACCAAATATTTGACGCCATCAAAATAGCGTGGCATAAAGCTCCATTTCAAACCTGTGGGGAAGCCTGCACCTCCGCGCCCACGCAAGCCTGATAGCTTTACTTGGTTAATAATATCTACTGCTTTAGTTTTTTCGGTAACGATTTTTTTAAGTTGCGTGTAGCCGCCCAATTTTTCGTACGCTACAAGTGACGCAGAATTTTTCTCTGTCAACGTGCGTAACGTTACCAAAGTTTGACCTGTAAAATTTCGTTCTGAAATAGCGTGCCCTGCAGACCGCATGGATATTGGCTCCTGAGCCTGTTTTTTCACGACTTTTTTAGTCGTTTTTTCAGTCAAAACTTTAGATGAGTCTGCCACTTTTTCTTTAGGTTTTGGCGCAGTTTTGGGAGGAACTTTGGCCATTATTTCAGCGCCTTTTTATCTAAATCCTGCAAAATTCCATCCACTTTTTCAGGCGTTAAAAATTCGTGCATAGTGTGATTATTGACCGTCATCAGCGGTGCGCCACTACATGCGCCCATGCATTCGCCTTCTTTTAAACAGAATTTTCCATCAGCTGTCACTTCGTTAAAACCCACGCCCAACTTGGTTTGCAGATGGTTAACGATTGCGTCGGAATCACGCAGCATGCAAGAAATATTGGTGCACACCGTAATTTTGTATTTGCCGACTGGCTCTAAATCGTACATGTTATAAAAAGTTGCCACTTCCATCGCAGCAATTTCTGGCATGCGCAAATAAGTGGCAACTTCACTAATACACTCTTTAGACAACCAGCCGCGCTCAGTTTGCACAATGCGCAATGCAGACATCACCGCCGCCTGCCGCTGATCCGCAGGGTATTTAGTGAGTTCGTAATCGATTTTTTTTATGGCTTCTGCGCTTAACATTATCTGTCTATCTCGCCAAAAACAATATCCTGTGTTCCGATGATAGCTACAAGGTCGGCAATCATGTGGCCTTGCACCATTTCATCCAACGCCGATAAATGCGCAAAACCTGGTGCGCGAATTTTTAAGCGATAAGGTTTATTCGCGCCATCTGAAATCATGTAAATGCCAAACTCACCTTTTGGATGTTCCACCGCAGCATAGGCCTCGCCTGCTGGCACGTGGAAGCCTTCGGTGAACAATTTAAAATGGTGAATCATGTCTTCCATATTGGTTTTCATGCTCTCACGATCAGGTGGTGCGACTTTGTTATCCGTCGTAATCACCGGACCAGGATTGGCACGCAACCAAGCAATACATTGCTTGATGATATTATTCGATTGCCTAAATTCTTCCATGCGCACCAAATAACGGTCGTAGCAATCGCCATTCACGCCAACAGGAATATCAAACTTAAGTTCAGAATAAACCTCGTATGGTTGTTTTCTACGCAAATCCCATTCTACGCCGCTACCACGCAACATCGGACCAGTAAAGCCCAACGCTAATGCGCGCTCTGGCGAAACCACTCCCACGCCAACCGTGCGCTGCTTCCAGATACGGTTATCAGTCAATAAAGTTTCATATTCATCGACATAGGTGGGAAAGCGATTGGTAAAATCTTCGATAAAATCTAAGAGCGAACCTTGGCGATTTTCGTTAATCTTTCCAATCTCTTTAGCGCTGCGAAATTTGGTGTTTTCGTGCTGCGGCATACGACCCGGCAAATCACGATACACACCGCCAGGCCGATAATACGCGGCATGCATGCGTGCGCCAGAAACTGCTTCGTAGCAATCAAACAAGTCTTCACGCTCACGAAACGCATACAAAAATACCGTCATCGCACCGACATCCAGCGCATGCGCACCCAACCACAGTAAATGATTTAAAATGCGCGTAATTTCATCGAACATCACGCGAATATATTGCGCGCGAATAGGCACTTCCAAATCCAACATCTTTTCAATTGCCATCACGTACGCGTGCTCGTTGGCCATCATCGAAACGTAATCCAATCTATCCATATACGGGATGGATTGAAGATAGGTACGATTTTCTGCGAGTTTTTCTGTGGCGCGATGCAACAAACCAATATGCGGATCTGCGCGCTGAATCACCTCGCCATCCAGCTCCAGCACCAAGCGCAGCACACCATGCGCGGCAGGATGCTGCGGACCAAAGTTCATGGTGTAATTTCTAATCTCAGCCATGATGCGTACCTTCATCACGAATGACTCTCGGAACATTATTTCTTAGTTCAATTGATACTGGCTGATAAATCACGCGTTGTTGCTCTGGGTCGTAACGCATTTCCACATTGCCAATCATAGGGAAATCTTTGCGGAACGGATGACCGACAAAGCCATAATCAGTCAAAATTCTACGTAAATCTGGATGATTTTCAAACATAATGCCAAATAAATCAAAGGCTTCGCGCTCGTACCAATTAGCAACAGGCCAAGTATCAACAAGTGTTGGCAACACAGGAAAGTCGTCATCTTGCGCAAAAACGCGCAAACGCAAACGCTGATTTTGGCTAACTGATAGCAAATGCAACACCACGGCGTAGCGCGCGCCTTCATATTGACCATCTTTGTAGTCGCTATAATCCACGCCACACAAATCAATCAACTGCTCAAATTTTAGTTCAGCATGATCGCGCAGCTTTGCACAAACTTCCAGCAAATTATCAACTTTACATTCGATAGTGATTTCGCTCAATTCAACAGAGAGATTGGATAATTGCGCACCCAAAGCGAGTTTTAATTGTGCAGATAATTGGTCTAAATTAGTCATGATTTATAAATTCAAGTCTTATCTAGCAATCGTATTCGTACGTCGAATTTTTTTCTGCAACTGAATAATGCCATATAGCAGCGCTTCAGCTGTGGGCGGGCAACCTGGCACATATACATCTACCGGAACAATGCGATCACAACCGCGCACAACCGCATAAGAATAGTGATAATAACCACCACCGTTGGCGCAAGAACCCATGGAAATCACCCAACGCGGCTCGGCCATTTGGTCATATACTTTTCTTAAGGCTGGCGCCATTTTATTCACCAACGTGCCAGCCACAATCATCACATCTGATTGGCGCGGACTACCACGGAACACAATGCCGAAACGGTCTAAATCGTATCTGGCCGCCCCTGCATGCATCATCTCTACCGCGCAGCAAGCTAGTCCGAATGTCATTGGCCACATAGAACCAGTACGCGTGTAGTTAATCACGGTATCCAGCGACGTAGTGACGAAGCCTTTTTCGAGAACGCCCTCTAATCCCATTCTAGTGCGCCCTTCTTCCATTCGTAAATAAAACCTACGACAAGCACGAATAAAAATAACATCATCGCCCAGAAGCCAGCCAAGCCGATTTCTTGTATAACCACCGCCCATGGGAATAAAAACGCGATTTCTAAATCGAAGAGAATAAACAGGATTGCAACGAGGTAATAACGCACGTCAAACTTCATGCGCGCGTCTTCAAATGCTTCAAAACCACATTCGTAGGGGGAATTTTTTTGAGCATCTGGCTTGTGAGGGGAAACCAATTTGCCAATTAACAAGGGAGCAACGCCTACCCCCAAGCCCACGAGGATAAACAACAATATAGGAAAATAATTTTCTAGCACTTGCTAGCCCCAAACTAAATTACTTAAATTAGAAATCAATTTATAACTAACGACAAAGTATTATTTTTACATGCTTATTATTACTCAGTTACTAAAAACACCGCAGGAATCAAGGCTCTATTCACCGCTTTACGTTACTTATCAATTGCTCTAAATTCTTAGTTTCCCTAACTACTGGTGCCGACGGAGAGACTCGAACTCTCACGACCTTAGTCACAACCACCTCAAGGTTGCGTGTCTACCAATTCCACCACGACGGCATTTTTAGATTTAAATCCTAGTTAGGAATATCTTTCGCGGCACTGTCTTTTGGTGTCGATTCTGCTGGCGTTGTTTCAGCTGGTTTTACTGCTTCAGTCTTAACTGCATTGTTTATGACGCTGCCATTGCCTGTGCGATGGCTTGCCGTGTAGGCTAGCGTTAAGCTTGTGGCAAAAAATACTGCCACACAAGCCGCAGTTGCCTTGCTCATAAAGTTAGATGAGCCGCTTACACCGAACAAACTGCCAGATGCGCCACTGCCAAATGCAGCGCCCATATCAGCACCTTTGCCGTGTTGCAAAAGCACCAAGCCGATGACGCCAGCCGCTGCTAACACATGAATGATTGTGACTAAATGTTCCATGATTTTAAATCTAATCCTTTACTCTCTTTTTGCCAAGTTAATTGACTGATTTCTCAGCCACATGGCAGATTACTTCGAACTCTTCTGCATTTAACGAGCACTTACCAATCAGCCCGCCGTCGATATTTTCTACAAGGAATAATTGTACCGCATTTTGGGGGGTTACGCTGCCTCCGTAGAGGATTTTTAAGCGATTTGCCGCCTCTAAATTCAAGTTTGCAATTTTATTGCGTATGAACAAATGCATCGCTTTCGCTTGCTCTGGCGTGGCTGCCAAGCCAGTGCCTATTGCCCAAATCGGTTCATATGAAATCACGCTGTCAGCAAACACTTGCGCACCATGTAGCTTGATAATCGTATCGAGCTGCTTGCCAACCACCATTTCCATCACACCCGCTTCGCGCTCAATCAGCGTCTCGCCCACGCACAAAATTGGCGTTAAGCCATGCTTTTTAGCTTGCATAAATTTGGTGGCAATATTTTCGTCCGATTCGCAATACGCAGTGGCGCGCTCTGAGTGGCCAATAATCACGTAAGTCGCACCAAAATCGCGCAACATTTCTGCGCTTACCTCACCCGTAAATGCGCCGATTTCATTTTTAGCCACATTCTGCGCACCCCAAGCAATATTAGTATTTTGCAACAGGTTTTGTAATTGTGCGAGATAAGGGTACGGCGCGCAAACTACCGCTTGCGTATGTTTTAAGTTGGATAAATTTTCAACAAAATCCGTCAGCAAAGCTGCATTCTGTTTGAGATTGCCATGCATTTTCCAGTTGGCGACGACTAATTTTTTAGTGATTTTTTGAGTCATTGAAGAGTCTTAAGAATTGGCGCGAATTCTACGCGTGACCGCACGCTTGGTCAATGTAAAATCAGCCTAGGCAAACAAATCAGATTCGGATTTCCCTACCATGCCAACGCGCTTTACCGCCGCTACGAAGCCGCCATTTTCGTGTAAATGATTCATGCTCATTGGGTAACGCGCGCCGTGCATGCGCGCCAGCCGAGCGATGCTGAGTGCTGGCATTTTCCATTCGAGCTTTTCGAGCAATTCATCCGCTAAATCAGGGCGATTGCACAGCAGCACCATGTCGCAACCCGCGTTCAACGCGGCTAAGCTACGCGTGGTCACATCGCCGCCTACCGATGCGCCTTCCATGCTCAAATCATCACTAAAAATGACGCCTTGAAAACCTAACCTCTCGCGCAATACTTTTTGCAACCATTTTGGTGAAAAGCCAGCAGGTTTGTCATCGACTTTCGGATAAATCACGTGCGCGGGCATAATCGCCGCCAAGCCTTCGTCTATCATTTGTCGAAAAGGCTGCATGTCATTTTGCGCAATTTGGTCAAACTCACGCTCATCAATGGGGATGCTGACATGCGAATCAGCCACCACAAAACCGTGACCAGGGAAATGCTTACCCACAGCCTGCATGCCGCCTTTTTTAAGACCTTGCATGAGAGAAAAAGCCAGTTCGTTTATGGCTTGCGTGTCTTTGTGAAATGCTCTGTCACCAATCACCAAACTATCGCCATAATCCATATCTAGCACTGGCGTAAAACTGAAATCCACGCCATGCGCACGTAATTCTGCGGCTAAAATCCAACCTGCTTCTACTGCTAATTCTTTGGCTTTTTTTCTATCGATATCCCAAATTTTGCCCAACTCACGCATTGGCGGAATTTTGGTAAAGCCATCGCGAAAACGTTGCACACGACCGCCTTCATGATCAACAGCAATCAAAATAGGTGGGCTGCGAACCGCATGAATATTGGCTGTCAGGGCAGCTAATTGAGCACAATTTTCGAAGTTGCGCGAAAATAAAATCACACCGCCCACCAGCGGATGTTGCAATCTTTTGATGTCGTCAGCCGTTAATTCTGTGCCAACAACATCTAACATAACTGGACCTAGACTCATCTTTTACCTTTAAAAATTAAGCTGTTATTTTAATCTATAAAGCGAAGTGATTTCTTTACTTCTTGCCGCATAAAGCGGATCTGACTGGTCGCTACTTTTAGCATGTTTTGGCGCAATATCTAGCTTTTCAATCACGCTCAAACCCGCATCAGCAATCCATTTCATTAACTCTTCATTAGTGCGCAAACCCAAGTGTTCCGCCAAATCCGACATGATGAGCCAAGCTTCGCCGTCGTCATTCAAATGCGCTTTTACGCCGCTTAAAAAGCTTTTCAACATTTGACTGTTTGGGTCATAAATCGCGTGCTCAATTGGCGCATTGGCTTTGGCGGGTAGCCACGGTGGGTTGCACACAATTAAATCCGCTTTTTTGCTACCGCCTGGAAATAAATTAGCTTTTTCTAGCGTAATGTATTGTTTTAAATTAAGTTTTTCAATATTTTCAGCCGCACAATTTAGCGCGCGCACGCTGTTGTCGGTCGCCATTACCGCTTTTATGCCGCGCGTGACCAAAATTGCCGCGATCACACCAGTGCCAGTGCCAATATCAAACGCAGTTTTTGCATTGCCTAAAGGTGCGTTATTTATCAACTCTAAATATTCACCACGTATCGGAGAATATACACCATAAGCCGCATGGATATTAGCTTGCAGGGCATCGATAAAAATGCCTTTTTTGCGCCATTCGTGCGCACCCACCATGCCCAAAAGCTCGCGTAGCGACAGCACCATTTTTTGCGGCACTTTATCTAACTTGCTATTTACAATTATCGCGCCTGCAACTGCGTCTTTTACGTCGGGCGCGCGCTTTAAATCGCATGCGCCATAATTAAGTTCGATTAAGATTTTATTGGTGATATTCGCCCGTTGAATTTGCCGCGCGCGATGTTGGTGAAACGCCTGCGTTAAATTTTCGGCGAGCTGAATCGGCTTGCTATCGACCTTGCGCGTGATGGCTTGTAACATTTGTTTGGCGTTTTGAAAATCACCTTTGTACAAAAATGCTGTGCCTTCGCACACCAGCTTATAAGCGTCTTTGGCGCTGGTGGTATCATCGGCAACCACCACTTTTTTGGGTGGCGGGCTACCTGCCTCCGACTGCCAAACGGCTTCCATAGTTTTGTTTTTTTCTTGCCATTTAATTGTTTTTAAATCTGTTTCTAAAGTGCTCAAGTGATTCCTTAATTATTTCCAACGCGAACATCTAATTTGTCGCGAAGCTGGTCGCCCAATAAATTAATCGCCAAAATTAAGCTCATTAAGCTTAATCCTACAATCAACACATAATGCGGCGCAACCAACATATAACGCACGCCATCGCGCAACATGGCGCCCCAGCTTGCGTTTGGCGCTTGAATGCCCAAACCCAAAAACGACAAACTAGCCTCGGCGATCATTATACTCGCCAAGCTGTAAGTGGCCTCGACAATTAAAATAGATCCTAGCAGCGGCAAAATATGTTTAAACAAAAGTCGCGGTACGCTAGCGCCCAAAGATTCTGCGGCTTGCACGTGCTGGCGATTGCGCAAACTCAAGGTTTGGCCGCGCGTCAGCCGCGCATAACTCACCCAACCCGTGATGCACAGCGCAATCATTAAGTTAGCGATACCAGGACCAAGCACCGCAGCGAATGCAATCGCCAATAAAATACCTGGAAAAGCGAGAAAAATATCGGTGATTTGCATTAAAAATTTATCGATTTTTCCACCATAAAAACCAGCCAGCAAACCAACTAATACGCCGATAGACATGGTAATGAGCGTCACAAAAATCGCCACCAAAAACGAAACCTGCACGCCTTTTAAAATGCGCGCCAAAATATCACGCCCAAGGTCATCTGCGCCAAACCAATATTGGGCGCTGGGCGTGGCAAGGATTGCGTTTAAATCGATTCCGTTGCCATGCAGGCCAAAAAGTAGCCCGAGCAGGACGGCAATTATCCAAAACAATAAAATAAATGAGGCGAATTTTTTCATGTGCTCGCTCGCACGCGCGGATCTGCGAATCTATAAATCATGTCTGTGAACAAATTCACCAGCACATAGCTTAGCGCCACCACCAGCACGCAGGCCTGTGTAACAGGGTAATCGCGCTTCTCGATGCTTTCCACCAGCAAACGCCCGATGCCATCCCAGCTGAAAATCGTTTCGGTAATCACCGTGCCAGCAAGTAAACTACCCATTTGCAGACCAACAATCGTGATAATCGGCAACAGCGCAGCACGCAGCGCATGGCGCACAATCACGGTTGACTCAGACAAACCTTTGGCGCGGGCAGTGCGAATAAAATCCTCATTTAACACCTCCAAAAGACTCGTCCGCGTCATGCGCGTGAGAATCGCGCTCAAACCAAAACCAAGCGTCACGGCAGGCAAAATAATTGAAGCATTTGAATCCATGCCGCTTACCGGCAACCAGCCCAACCACACAGCGAAAACCAGCATCAACATTGGTCCCAGCCAAAATGCAGGCATTGCGGAAAAACGCACTGAAACAATTGTTACCACAAAGTCTTGCCAATGATTCGCCTTCAACGCCGCATAAATGCCCAACGGAATGCCGATACTCAAGCCTATAAGCAATGAAAGTAAAGCGAGCTTTAAGGTGGCGGGATAACGCGCTTTAATCAGCTCAATAATCGGCGTTTTGGTATGAATTGATTGACCTAAATCGCCTTGCGAAAGCTTGCTTAAATAACTACCAAATTGCTGAATGAGTGGCTGATTTAGCCCAAGATCTGCGCGTAAAGTCTCACGGTCAGCCATGCTGGCCGATTCGCCCAACATCACCTCTACTGGGTCGCCTGGCACTAAGTGTATCAACAAAAAAGTGAGTAAAAGCACACCAAAAATAACGGTGGCGAGGTTGGAAAAACGACTAATCATTATGCATTACACTTCTAAAATTAATACTTGCGTACCAACTTCAACCAAGTCGAACAATTCAACTACATCTGCATTCCGCATGCGAATACAGCCATGCGAGCCAACTTTGCTCATGTCAGTTGAATCTGGCGTGCCGTGGATGTAAATATAACGCTGCATAGTATCAACATTGCCCAGCCGATTTTTGCCGATTTCTTTGCCAGAAAGCCACAAAATCCGCGTCAAAATCCAATCGCGGTTTGGAAAAGCTTCCATCAACTCTGGCGTGCAAATTTCACCTGTGGCTCTGCGTCCAACAAACACGGTATTTGGCAAAACTCCCTCGCCAATCTTAGCGCGAATGATATGCTCGCCCAGCGGCGTACAACCACTATCTTTCTCGCAACCTACGCCGTTGGCGGCGGTTGAAACGGCATATTTGGCCTTTACACCACCGAAATTATCGAAAAGCGTTACGGTTTGGTGTTGGATTGAAATTTCAATACTTATTGACATTTGCCTTTACATCCAGCACTTTTTCACCATCTGATTTAATGGCGATTTCAACGGCTGAACTTAACAATTGAGCTATTTGAAACCGCTTCGCATAATATTCAAACTTCGAATCACCAAGTCTTTTCTTTACCCTAGCCACAACCTCCTCGTCTGCATAATGCCTCAACTTACCAGCTGGGTATTCTCTATATCCTGTCGCATCATGTTCGGTAATTTCAAAGCCCTGCTCATCAAGCTTTTCCAGTGCGCTCTTAATATTCATTCCAATAGGAATATGCTTATTTATCACCTTATCAATCTCAACTGTGTTTGAATTTGAGTGAATTTTCTCTGCTTCAATCACTTCATCTACAATTGCACTTGTGAACTTACAGCCAGTAAAAGTTAGAGATAGAATCAATAGAATCCTAACTCGATAATTCAATAATTTTTTCATATGAAAATTCATTTCTACTACTTAGCAGTTTTAGTTATTGTAGCTAAATCATCCCAATTACCGTCAGGTTTTGGATTGTAATTGCCGATATTTTTTTGCATGGCGGCAAACTGTCCTTCGTACCACAGCGGAATATAGGGCAATTGCGCATGAATGCGCGCGGTAGCGGCTGGCCAATCTTCGTTCGCCAGCAATTCATCCAACTCTGCGTCTTGATAGCGTCCACGGTTAAAACCATTTGGTGGAAAGCTTTGCGAGCCAAACGCTTTGGCATAAATTTCTGGCGTTTTAATACCGACCCAAGTAAGGCCGAAAAGTTGAAAATTACCCGCCTTTACATCGGAAAAAAACGTGCCCCAATCCAAACTTCTAATTTCCAACTCTATTCCAGCTGGCCGCATTTGCGCTTGCAAAATCGTCGCAAAGCGCACACGCTGTGCATCGGTGCTGGTTTTGTAAACGAGCTTGAGCGGTAGTTTTACGCCCGCCTCTTGCAGTAATTTTTTCGCTAAATCAGGGTTGTAATCGTATGGCGTTAAATTTGTATCTTTATTAGTATAGTGTTCTGGCGGCAAAATCGCGCCTGCGACGCGCGAGCTTTTCACCATCACTTTGTCGATAATCGCTTGGCGGTTAATGGCGTGCGCAATGGCTTGGCGCACTTTCAGATTTTGCAATTGCTCATCTTGCATATTCAAACCAAGATAAGAAAAGTTGGCGCCAACGCTGGTTTTCACACTTATTTCAGGTTTGCTTTGCAAATGTTTGACCAGCTCTGGCGGCAAATCGCCTTGTATTAAATCGGCCTCGCCACGCAACAATTTCAACACGCGCACGGTGGGGTCTTTCACTTCCTGCAAGCTAATTATTTGGCCATCTGAAATACGCTGTAGGCTAAGCTTATTTAGCCAGCTCACAAATTTTAGCTCGCCTGAGCCCACAGGATTATGCGAAAAATCATGACCGTTTTCGATTAAACTTTTAGGCAAAATGCCAATAATCAACTTGCTGATTAAATGCTTATCTGATTGTTTTAATGTAAATAAAATGGTTTTTTCATCTTCAACTTGAATACTTTCAATGTTCGCAAACTCTGCCGCGTGCGGCGAATCTTTTAAGCTTAAAATTGAATCATATGTCGCTTTTACATCGTGTGCGGTGAGCACCTCGCCATTGTGGAAAATAGCAGATTTTTGCAAAATAAACCGATAATTTTTATCATTTAGAGCATCGCCACGAGCCAATACCCATGCGGGTTGTAGGGCAGCATCAAAATCGACTAAAGATTGATAAATTAAACGGTTCACGCGCTCGGAAGCCGCGTCAGTCGCATAGCGCGGATCGAGATTCAACGGCGCTTGCGCGATGGCAAAATTGATTTCATTTTGTTTAGCGGCAGGCTTGCAAGCCATTAAGCATAAGACGCACAGCAATATCGCAAACTTTCTCATATGAGAAGTTTAACCGATTTGCCGGCGCGTGAACGAGTGTCTTAAAGTAAGTCGTGCAATTTGAAATCGAGCGAAGCTGCCAACGGCTCAGTTTCTTTCATCGCTTGAGATAAAAACTGATCCGCCCTGACAGGTCCAGCGTATTCGCACATTGCAACGTAGCTTATATTGATCAATTGTTGCAAAATTTCTGCACTGAAATTGGCCTGCAGACTATTTGCATGTAAGTTATCGATTTGCCGAGATAACCACACACGCAAGTGCATAGTGCGGCGTTCGTCCGTTTTAATTTTAGGCAGATGCGCAATTAAGTAATTTAGAATAAGTTGCTGATCAAGCCCATTAAATTTCAGCAAGATATGCACCAATAGTTCAGTAAACACCTTGGTTTTAGCATCAACTACATGATGATGCGCATCGACAGAGTCTTTGCTGAGTTTCAGTACCTCAAGTGGATCTGGTAACAGTTTGTTTTCGGGAAAATCAAATGCGCTAAAAATAGCGCCCAAAATGGAAGCACGTTGCGCTTTAAGTTGCGGGGAGCTGCAACAGCGCGCTACAAATGCGCTGAGTGCAAATTTAGGTTTTTGTGCGTACTCTGCTTGCCAAAGGTGAATAGCTTCCAGTAATTCATGATCGTCAAAATACGGTCGCATGCCCGTGAATATTGCTCTTCTCCTTAGTAATAATTCCATTATTTACCATTTTTCCATTCAATAAAGTAGTGTCTATAAAAACTCAAACAAACGTAAACTAAGAGCAAAATTATTTCTTATAGTTTTTTAAATCTTTCAGGTTTTCACTGCTGTAAGCCGTGTCGTTTCCAAATTCTGGGTAACCAATTTCTCCATGTTCGGTAATATCCAAGCCGCGTTGCTCGTGCATGGTGCTTACGCGCAAAGTGGCTACCTTCGAAATCAAAAAGTACATCAGTAGCGCACTAAAAAATACCCACACAAACGCAGAGCCAATGCCGATTAACTGCACAATTACTTGATGCAAGTTAAACATATTGCCTGTTAAAAACAAACCCGCCGCCAAAGTGCCCCAGGCGCCGCACAAACCATGCACAGAAACCGCGCCAACAACGTCATCTAAGCGCATCTTTTCTAACCAAATCACCCCCAACACGCTTAAGACACCACCCACAGCGCCTGTTAATACGGCATACGGCACTTGCATGCTTGCGCAACCTGCGGTAATAGCCACCAAGCCCGCAATACTTCCATTGACGGCTTTGGTCATTAATATGGGCTGTCGAGTGATAAAGCTAATAAGCATAGCGGCAACCGCACCCGCAGCACCCGCCATGTGCGTGTTAAGCAAAATATGCCCCACATTGGTGCTGGCTGCCAATGTGCTACCGCCGTTAAAGCCAAACCAGCCAAACCACAATAAAAAGCCACCAATCGCCACATATCCCAAATTATGCCCTGGCATGGCGCGTACTGGATCTTTTTGACCTTTTTCAGCAAAGCGCCCCAAGCGCGGACCCAGCATCATAATCGCCGCTAGCGAGCACCAGCCACCCACAGAATGCACCACGGTTGAACCCGCGAAATCGATGAAACCCATTTGTTTAAGCCAGCCCTGGTCGTTCCACGCCCAGCTGCCAAAGATAGGATAAATAATCGCCGTGATACCGATAGTGCCTAGCAAATAAGCCACGTAGTTAGTGCGTTCGGCCATCGCGCCGCTCACGATTGTGGCGGCCGTGGCAGCAAACATAATTTGGAAAAACAATAAGGTGTAATCCCAATTTGGTGCAGATGCCAAGCCAAATAAACTAGTTCCTACCCAACCAGATGGGTTGTTACCAAACATTAATCCATAACCAATCAGCCAAAATAACAGCGTGCCAACACATAAATCCATATAATTTTTCATCATCACATTTACTGCATTTTTAGCGCGCACCATACCCGTTTCTAGCATGGCAAAACCAGCTTGCATTAGAAAAACCATAGCGCCAGCTATCACTACCCATAATGTATTTACAACATCCACGTTTACCGCATCTCCTGCAAATACCAAGGTAGGCGACAAAAATATCAGGCATAGCAAAACCACAAACTGCGATCTATATAAATTCACGGGGTAGCTTTCAATAGATATAATAATTGTTATAAGTATGTTTATAAGCAAAAGATGTACCACGTTAATATTGTCAGATTTGGCACATATAAATTTGTGAATACTGCACTTAAGCGCCACAATCATTAATTAATATATTATGATTGCATAAAATGACTGGGTAGGAGGATGCAAAGATGGCAGGCGTTATTCAACTTTTGGGTCGCATCATGTTGGCGCTGATTTTTATCTTGGCTGGTATTGGCAAAATTCAAGATCCCGCTGGAACCGCAGGCTATATGCAATCCATGGGTGTGCCAGGCATCTTGCTGTGGCCGACCATTGCCTTAGAAATCTTAGGCGGAATTGCAATTGCCATTGGTTATAAAACGCGCTTGGCGGCCTTTGCGCTGGCGGGCTTTACCTTACTTGCCGCTGCGCTGTTTCACAGTAATTTTGCCGACAAAATGCAGATGATTATGTTCTTAAAAGACATTGCCATTGCAGGTGGACTGCTATTGTTGGCGGTTAGCGGAAAAACAGCCTACAGCATGGATGTGCGTAGAAGTCAGACAGATTTTTTCGGCACTCGGCAAGAAAAGCGTTAAGCTAGTTTTTTACAAACAAAGCAATCGATTCGATATGCGCGGTGTGTGGAAACATGTTGATAACGCCCGCCGACACTAGCGTGTAGCCTTTTTCATTCACTAAAATTCCCGCATCGCGCGCCAGTGTTGCAGGGTTGCATGACACATATACAATCACGTTTGGTGCAGTGTTTTCACTAATCGCTTTCACTAATTCATGCGCACCATCACGCGGCGGGTCGATGAGCCATTTATCGAAATGACCTAGTTCAGACAAGATTTCTGGCGTCATTTTAAATAAATCAGCCACGCCAAAAGTTACGTTGTTAATTTTATTTATCGTAGCGCTTTCGTTGGCGCGCTCAACCAAATTCGCCAAACCTTCTAAGCCCAATACCTGTGCGCCACTGCGGGCGATTGGTAGTGTAAAGTTACCGATGCCGCAGAAAAAATCGGCAATATTTTCGCCCGCTTTTGGCGTGAGCAATTGCACAGCAAGACTCACCATTTCACGGTTAATTTGTGGGTTCACTTGCGTAAATTCGTTCGGCTTGAACGGATAATTTAAATCATATTCAGGCAGGCTGTAAGACAATACTGGTGCGGGTTTCAGGGCATTGTTGATATAAAACGGTTTTATCGTATCGGGGCCTTTTGTTTGCGTCCAAATTTGCACTTTATGAGTATCGGCAAAGATTTTCAGTAGCGTTTCATCGTTTTCGATCAACACATCCATGATGCGCAAAATTAGGACAATCACCTTAGTGCCTTCGCACGTATTATTAGAGCCTTCACCTACCGCCAGCTCAATTTGCGGCAGTTTATCGCGTATGCTCAGCTCAAAAATCATTGCTTGCAGCGGCGCAATTAAAGCGGAAACCTCTGGCACTAGCACTTCGCAGCTGTTCATGTCTGCCACAAAACGCGTGCCTTTTTCATTAAAACCCACCAGCACACGCTCTTTCTTTTGCACATATTTCACGCTTAACCGCGCTTTGTGGCGATAACCCCAAGTTGGACCGTAGAGTGGCGGTAGCATATTTTCGGCCTTCACTTTGCCGATATGCCATAAATCTGCCTCTAGCAATTTTTGCTTTTCTTCGACTTGTGATTTGGCGTCTAAATGTTGCAACTTGCAACCGCCGCACAAACCAAAGTGCGGACATTTTGGCGTCACGCGCTGATTTGACGGCGTTAAAATTTCCACCACACTGGCAACTTCGTAACTCGCTTTAATGTGCTGCGATTGATACGTCACGCGCTCGTTCGGCAGCGCGCCATCAATAAAAATGGTTTTACCCTCCACGTGCGCAACACCTCGCCCTTCTTGGTCTAGCGACTCGATTGTTGCCGTTAAAATTGGATTTAATGCAGGATTTTGACGTGCTTTATTGCGATTTCTTCTCATTGCAGTATTTTAGCCGATAAGGCAAAAATAGCGTAATTGCAAAAAATCATGATAAACTACATGCAAAATAAGACTTAAGTGCTTATATAGTTTATGAAATTTTAAATAAAATGAATAAAATGTACTACAAATTTTTAGTTTTTGTTGGTTTAATTTTTACAAGCCAACTCGCAATAGCAGAAACTCCAAAAGTCCGCAATTCTGCGCAGGGCATTCCTTATATCACCGCCGGCATTGGCGAAGAAGAAGTCGCCATGATGAAGCGCCAAGCCAAAAACTTTACGCTAAATTTATTGTTCTCAGAAGGCGTTGTTGGGCGCTGGGCGACCGATATCAACGTGAATATTTACGATGAAGCAAGCAACTTGATGTTCCGAGTAGTTGGCGCCCAGCCTGTGCTGTACGTGAATTTACCCGCGGGCACTTATACGATCTTAGCCAACAATAATGGCAACAAATTACGCCAAAAAATCACGCTTGAAAGTAGCGCCAATAAAAAAGTAGTGCTGAATTGGAAAGACTTTGTGGATGAGGATATGCCACTAGATGCCGAAGGTAATTAAGTTAAATTCGATTTATATTGTGCTTTTTATTGTCAGTCTTTTGCTTCTAATGTGCCAAAATTTTGCGCTAAGGTAATTTGGTTAAAAAGGTAATTTTTACTAAGCTTTTGTATTTTAAACACATTATTTCTTGAGAAGGATTGGCTTGAAAATTGCTCATCTAAAACCACGTCACCACAGCGTATGCAAGCTAAATTACTAAAAGAGAATAATAATGCTTAATAAACCCCAATACCTTCTTGCCATTATTTTGCTATCTGTGTCTGTTAGCGCATGTGTTGCGCCACAAACGCGCATGCCTGGGGCTAATGCTGCAAGCACTGAAGAGGAAACTAAAAAACAGCAACTGCTTGTTTTAGATGACTATTTAAATAACTATAGAAAATTGCAAACCGTTTCATCGCGTGTAATTACCAGCGGCGCAGATATGTGTGGCGACAAAGTAGGCGCTTATTATGGTTTTGATTATTGGAATCAAGATAGCTTTAACACTTCGATGAAAGAAACTGCAAAAACAAAATATAACATCTCTGAAAAATTTAAAATTTTAAACGTTGCACCGCAATCTCCAGCCGAATTGGGAGAGCTAAAAGCAGGCGATACTCTAGTTTCTATTGATAATTGGTTGGTGCCAATTGGTAAAGATTCCATCAAGCAATTGAAAGATAAATTGGCGTTATCTGGCAAAACATTTTCGCCTGTAGAAATTGTAGTTTCTAGAGATTCCGCTGAGAAAAAAGTCACCATTACACCAGTTAAGTCTTGTGATTTTTCCGTATTTTTGGCACCAGACGATGTAAAAAATGCCTATGCTGATGGTAAAAACATCGTTGTTTACAAAGGTATGATGGATTTTTTTAAAGCAGATGAAGAAATCGCGTTGGTGCTTAGCCATGAATTGGCTCACAACTCTATGAAACACATTGATGCAAAACAAAAAAATGCGATGGTTGGTGGTATTTTTGGCTTGCTACTTGATGTGGCTGCCGCCGCTGCAGGTGTTAACACCAATGGCGAATTTGCAAAAACAGGTGCTGGCTTAGCAGGAAATTCTTATTCAGTTGAATTTGAACAAGAGGCCGATTATGTAGGTCTTTATTTTATGAAAAAAGCTGGCTACGAAATTGAACACGCCGCTGACTTTTGGCGCAGAATGGCAGTGAATAATTCGCAAGCAATTACAGTTAAAAGCAGCCACCCAACAACACCGCAACGCTTTGTAGCAATTGAAAGTACCGTGAAAGAAATTAATACGAAAATTGCGAATGGCGAGACTTTAATACCAGAACTGAAAAACACAAGCGATCAACCCGCTCAGCCGGCCGCCAAAATTGAGCATACAATCAATTAGTAGTTAAAATCAGTAGCAATAAAAATTATTACACTATACAAACCATTACCCAAGCGGCCTGCGATACAATTTTTTTGCTAGGCTAATTTTTTACTATTTTAAGCTTTCCAGGCCGCTAAAAACTCTTTCCAGTGATTATCTGAATAGCCGCTTAAAGTCTCGCGCACAAGCTTAATCTCAGCCTCGTAGGCGGCTGGTGAGAGATGCCCGCGCATCAATTGAAAGCGTAAAAAAACCAAGTGCGTATTGGCGACATCGGTTTCGCAATAATTGCGGATTTCTTCAATTTTCCCTGCTTTAAACGCATCCCAAACTTTGCTACCATCCATGCCCAGCTTACCTGGGAAGCCGCATAGCTGCGCGATGTCATCCAGCGGCGCGTTGGCGCGCGGGCTGTACATCGCCAAAACATCCATCAAATCTAAATGCCGCATGTGATAACGGCTGATGTAATTGTTCCATTTGAAGTCTTTGTCGTCCTCACCTAAATCCCAATAGCGTGACGCCTGTACTTTGTTAATCATGGCGCGGTAATGCAGCACGGGCAAGTCAAAACCGCCGCCGTTCCACGAAATGATTTGCGGCGTGTATTTTTCTATACCATCAAAAAAGCGTTGAATAATCTCCGCTTCAGACGAATCGGCATCACCTAAAGTCCACACTTTAAAATTATTGCCTTCGCGCAAAGCGCACGAAATCGCGCAAATTTTGTGTTGCTGTAGTGGCAAAAAATCACTGCCATTATGCTGACGACGTTGATGAAAAGCGATGTTCGCAACCTCTTCATCGGTTGCGGTGGAAGGCAAGTCCAACAAGGCGCGCAGGCCAGTGGTATCGGGGATAGTTTCGATGTCAAAAACGAGGGTCGGTGTCATGCGCTAAGCATACACGATGCGGTATTACGTGGGCAAGCTTAAGCGTGCGCCATCGCCAGCACTTGATGAATAACGCTACCTTCTGTCATTTGCATGGTCTCTTCTTCTGCTTTGTGGATGAGTGCAGGCATCAACATCTCATTACCCTCAAAGGCAATAATGGCGTGGCGTATCGGGTCATTTCCATTAAGCGGCGTAAATTTACCAAAGCCAAATTTCGAGTTTCTAATCACCTGCCACGCGCCTCTAGGCTCTGCAAATTCTGTTTTAGAGAAATGATAGCCTATCTCTTCTGTTGTCATGCTTTGGAGTGAGTAGCCAGTTTTTTCTGCCATAATCCGCCAGCAGATTTCGTCTTCCCTACTAGTATTTTGCAGTTGGTAGAGGTACCAATCGTCGTCATACTCCAGCCGAAAGACGCTGTGAATCGCGCCTGTACTCGTGTTCATGGTGTAGTACGTGCCTTGGTCATCCAAGGAAATCGCCTTCCCATAAGTAGGAAAGCTTAAAACGTTACTTGAAACATTGCTTGGCATCACAATACTCCCTTAACTTAACTTGAGTTAAATTAGCTACAGTGTATTTCAACACAAGCATAACTTATGCCAAGAAAAGGGTGGGATTAATAGCTTATTTCAAATTTTAAAGCTTAAAGGCATTCAAAATAGGTGCTCTGGAAGGCGTATGGATATTGGTCTGCAGGGCAATGATCTTTGGTGAAATTTGACTTACAGAATAACGCTGGATGCGGCGGAAGAGTTAATTGCCAATTTTATATTCCCCCTTTAATCTGATTGGCTATTTCAAGCGCCACGTCAAGAATGCCACCTTTGAAGGGTATGTGTTCCTTTCCCTTTACCCCACCTGTGACTGGATGGGTGTGTATCCCGTGATTCAAATCTAAGTCCCACTGGCCGAGAAGGTGCTCACTTTCATCTTTGAGCTGGACGCTGAATTTAACGAGCTGCTGAGTCGAGTCTGACTGCTCAACACAATAAACGCGGCGAAAGCACACTCCTCTATGAAATGTGTTTATCGCACTCGACATCTCATAAGTAGTTGCGCTAGGTCTGTCATATACGGGGCGATACAAACACAGAGAGCCATCGACAGTAGTAGCTGTGACACCCGAATCTCGGACGTTTACCTCAATGAGGTGTATCAGACGTAACAATTGAGCAGCTGCGCTGGCTGGCATCAACGTGAATCCGTCCTATTTACCACTTTGCATTTCATCAAATAACTTAAATAGCACTTAAAGTCTAAGCCAAGCCTAACAGTTAATCAATTTATACCTACTTCTTCACCCAACCTCCCGCACCCTGATACCACCAACCGCTTTGCGCTTTATCTATCCAGCGGCCGGCAAAGGTGGCTTGTATATCGCCTTGCCATTCGGGGTGACCATTGGCTGTGGCGATTTCTTTATACAAATTAGCACGGTCTGCGTTTTCGGCTGAAACCAAGCCATTTAAAGCTCCACGGTCTTTTAGCGGCACAGCTGTTGCATCTTTTACCGCAACCATGCCATCTTTAGTTAAGCCAATTGCGCCTACAGAATAGTGTGGGCTTAATTGACCATGACGCGCTTGCATGCTGGCTTTAAGCGCAGAAATTGCTGGTGTATTCACCTCTAAATCTGCCGCAGCGGCAACCCAATTGGCAGTGAACATACTCACAGTCAACACAAAACTTAATAGTAATTTTTTCATGACAAATTATCCTTTATTAAAACAGTATTCTTTATTTAGCGGGCGTTTCGGCAGGTTTTTCAGCATCTGGTGCTTGCTCGCCATCTTTTAGTTGCCAAACTTCTTCGATAATTTTATCGGCCGCTTTTTCTGCTGCGGCGGCGGGAAAGTAAATGTTAATGGTGACGCATGCAGACAGTATTGCCACCGCGCCTACGCTTGAAATTACTAACAACTTTTTCATATCTAATCCTTTATAATCATTTACTTAGACTTACTCAATAATCAATTTGGTGTTGCCTTCAATCACCCGCTGCACGCGATCAACCAATTCACTCCAACTCACGGTTTTATTGTAGCCTAACACGGTAATTGCGGGGATACCACTGCCTTTAACGATTACGTACCCCCCAGGCGTTGACTCGACGCCGCCCATTTCGCAAACATTGTCGCGCAATTTGCAGCTTAAGCCCATTTTTGCGTAATTAAATTGCTCAAAAAAACGTAAGAAACTGCGTTGTACCGCCGCACCAGCACCCGCCCCGCCTAGCGATGAGATATTTTCTACCGCGCGTTGCGAGATTTTTTTGGTGTATTTCCCCGGGCTACTGTGCAAGCTTGCGTCCATTTTAACGGGTTTCCAGTTCACCATTTCCAAATCGGCCACGTCGCCATCTAACTTGCCCTCGATGGCACCAAATTTAAAGGTGCGCGTTAAACTGCCCAAATCGAGATTACGCAAATTCATGTCGGCGCTTAATCTTGGCGTCTCGCTTAACGGATTAATCATGGTGAGTTGTGTCACCGTCGCGGTACCATCAAATACGTTTAGCACCATTGAACCATCGGTAGTTAAAATACCGCCGCTATAGGTTACAAGCGGGATTTCGGCCGATGCCTTACCTTGCATAATGGGCAATTTGAACGCACGCGAAGCATCGGGCATTGAAACGGGCGTTAGCGCTGCGCGCAAATGCCAATACCAATTTTCGTTGATGCGCGCGGCAGAAATATCGCTTAATTTAAACGCGCCATCTAAAATGGGCAAACTAATTTCAGGTGAAACGAGCGAAAAACGATTGACCTGTGCACCAATACTGGTGCGGCCTAGCGGCATGTTTAATAATTGACCATTTTGATACGAAAGCGTTACTTTCGTCTCTTCGTCGTAATTCCATGGAATATCTGCATTCACCTCGTAAAACGCAAATTTTTTGTTTTTGTCATCAATATTTACATCTTTTAAATGCACTTCAAACGTCTTTATTTGCGCATCCACCACGCGAATATTCAGTGCCGCTTTGCCGCTCAGCTCGGCATTGTTGAGCATGGTTTTACCTAAAAAAGGCTTAAATAACAAAGGGTAAGCTTCGGCTAAATCTAAATTGGGCAAATCTGCGTTTAAATTTTGAATCTTAAAAGTTTTGGTATTAGTTTGGCCGCTAAATTTTAAATCGCCCACTTTATCCAGCTTTAAAGTTGCAAAATCCAGCGTGAGAATATCGCCCTTCAAACTACCATTTGCCTGCAGTTCGTGGCCACCGTTGGCGATGTAAAGCGGCTGCCAGAACATCTCGCCACTTTGCCAATTAAGTGCGCTGTTAAAGTGCAACGTTTCGCCATCCTGGCGTGCGACCACGGTGAGATAACCTGTTAATTTCTCGGCCGCGTGCAAGCCAGCTTCATCGCTAAAGCTAGCATTTCGCAAATTTAAGTTCGCCACAAAACCTTTAGTTTGCGGCGTAAAATCTAGCGCAAAAGGCAAGTTGATTCGCGCTGCGCTAAATTTTCCATCGCTACAATGCCAAGTTTCTTGCAACAATAAAGTGGGTAATTGGCAGCGCAATTGTGCTTGCGACCACACTTTATCGACAGGCTGTTTCAGTTCGGCTTTCAGCGCAATAGTCGGCGCAGATGTTAAGTTAAGTTGAATGTCGGCATTGCGCGCTTCAATCGTATCGTTACTTAAAGCACCAATTTGGATGTTGATTTGACTGACGGCGAAAGTGTTTGTATAAGTCGCCAACAAACAAACAAAAATGACGAAACGCAACATGCTTATGAAGGAAAAACTCCAGTGGAAAGATATCGATCGCCACGGTCACAAACAATGCTGACGATGACTGCGTTTTCAACTTCTTTTGATAATTGCAATGCCGTGTAAAGCCCACCACCACTAGAGATTCCCGCAAAAATACCTTCTTCTGTCGCCAGCTTTCTGGTCAGATTTTCAGCATTTTTTTGGTTCACATAACGCAGTTCATCAACGCGTTTTGCATCAAAAATCGTCGGCATATATTCCGCTGGCCATTTGCGAATTCCTGGAATTTGGCTACCTTCTTCTGGCTGAACGCCGATGATTTTAATGTTGGGATTTTGTTCTTTTAAAAAGCGCGAAACGCCCATAATCGTTCCCGTCGTTCCCATACTAGAGACAAAATGCGTGATTTTTCCATCGGTATCGCGCCAAATCTCCGGCCCAGTGGTTTCATAATGTGCTAGTGGATTATCCATGTTAGCGAATTGATCAAGCACAATTCCCTCGCCCTCTGCCGCCATTTTTTGCGCAACATCACGTGCCAGCTCCATGCTGCCATCCTTCGGCGTTAATACGAGCTCTGCGCCGTAAGCCTTCATGCTTTGGCGGCGCTCCACACTTTGATTTTCTGGCATAACCAGTACCATTTTGTAACCGCGCATCGCTGCCACCATCGCCAACGCAATGCCCGTGTTGCCACTCGTGGCTTCAATCAGCGTATCGCCAGGTTTAATGTCGCCACGCGCTTCGGCGCGCGAAATCATGCTAAACGCCGGCCTGTCTTTCACCGAACCAGCAGGATTATTGCCTTCGAGTTTCAGCAAAATCGTGTTGCTTTTGTTCGGATTCATGCGCTGCAACGCCACCAGCGGAGTGTTGCCAACAAAATCACCTAAAGTTTTAATGTTCATTATTTACACTTTAAAATTTAAAATAACCTGCCCTGCAGGCCAATATCCATGCGGGTTACAGGCCGATTGAATTACGATTTCTTAAACAAATAAATCGCATACGCGCCAAACGCCACAAAGCCAATCAGCCCGAGTTGCGGCAAGGTTAAACCGAGAAAAGTCCAATCAATCGCTGCGCAATCGCCAGTACCTCGAAAAAGCAAAGTGAACGCTTTTTTCAGCGGAAAATTCTCGAACATGTAATCGAAACCGACGCCGCAATCGGCAATCATGCTTTCTTTGTTGGCCTGCAAATACCAATGTCGAATCGCCACTCCAGCACCGCCCAGCGCGGTGAGCACTTGCAAACCAGTGAATATTTTTTTAAGCAAAGTCGCAGGCTTAATAAACGCGGCAATCAAAAATAATACGCCCAAGCCCATAAACACCATGCGCTGTGTGATGCACAGCGGGCAAGGCTCCAGCTTGTATTGCGTTTGAATAACTAACGCCAAAATCACAATGCCAAAGCAGGCCGCAAAGCCGATTAAATAGCCAGTTTTGCCAGTAAATAATTTTTGCATGCAATTCCTCGTTTCCAGTTTTCAGATTGTAATGGATAATATGCGCTATGGCAGAATCTGACCTATTTTCACCACAAAAAATTCTCAGCGTCTCGGAATTAAATCGTCTCGCTCGCGAGGTATTGGAGCATACTTTTCCGCTATTTTGGGTGTCGGGCGAAATCTCAAATTTTACACGCGCCGCCAGTGGACATTGGTATTTTTCGCTTAAAGATTCTACAGCACAAGTGAAATGCGTGATGTTTAAAGGGCGAAATTCGTACGTGGATTTTATGCCGCGCGAGGGCGATAACATTGAAGCGCGTTGCACAGTAACCCTTTACGAAGCGCGTGGAGATTTTCAATTAACAGTCGAATTCGTTCAAAAAGCGGGTTTGGGCGCACTGTTTGAAGCGTTTGAAAAACTCAAAATCAAGCTGGAACACGAAGGCTTATTTGATGCGGCTTACAAGAAAACTATTCCGAAATTTCCCAAAACCATTGGCATCGTTACTTCGCCCGATGCGGCGGCATTGCGAGATGTTTTAACGACGTTAAAACGCAGAAATCCTGCAATTAATGTGATTATTTACCCAACGCCCGTGCAAGGCAAAGGCGCGGCGGCATTGATTGCCAAGGCGATTCACACTGCAAATATGCGCGCAGAATGTGACACGCTGATTATTTGTCGCGGCGGCGGTAGCTTGGAAGATTTATGGCAATTTAACGAGGAAATCGTCGCCCGTGCGATAGACGATTCTGCGATTCCAACCATTAGCGGCGTTGGCCACGAAACAGATTTTACTATTTGCGATTTTGTCGCTGATATGCGCGCTGCCACGCCCACAGCTGCGGCGGAGTTAGCTTGCATGGATATGCAAACATTAAAAGAGCAAATAAACACCATTTGGAATAGGCTTGCAAGGCGCATGGATACTGGGCTGCAGGGTCATGCTCAAACACTCGATTATTTAGCGCGCCGATTGATTTCGCCTAAACAACAAATAGAAAATAAAAAAACGCAAATAAACGGGCTTGCAAGGCGCATGGATATTGCCTTGCAAGGCATGCTTAAAACGCATCAGCAACATGTTTTACGCTTAAATAGTAGCCTTGAACAACTCAATCCGAAAAACGTGTTAGCGCGCGGCTTCAGCTTGGTGTACAGCGAAAAAGGTGAGTTGATAAGCAATAGCCAACAACTAAATGCAAACCAAAAGATTAACATTACGCTACATCAAGGTGGCGCGCGTGCAACTGTGTACGACATTAACGAAGATTAATTTTCGTTAATGCTTGGTAAAAATATTGGCTGTTGCTTTTACGATAGCCACTACCGCTGAGTGCGTAAGGCGGCGCTCGGTGGTAATGGCGTAAAGTTGCTCTGTTACAGTGTCAATTTGACCCACTTGTATCACCTGATATTGACGACATATATAGTCTGCTATAGCAATTGAAGACGCAAAAAATCCCGCTCCAGCCTGGCCAAAAGATTTCAGCAAAGCTCCATCATCAAACTCCCCAACAATGCGTGGATATATTTTTTTGGATTCAAACCAAGCAGTTAATTTTTTCTGGAAAGTGAAATCTTCTCCTGGGAGAAGAAATGGCGCGCCATTAAGCATATATGGAAATGCTGCATTTTGATTCGTCTCAACATTAGTTGCGAGCAAACTTTCTGCTGCAAATATTGCTAGTTTGCTTTCTCCTAACAGGTGATTATGCGCACGAACATTCAAATTAGCTGGCATGGGTCGATCTGCAATCACCAAATCGAGCTGATTTACTGACATTTCGGAGAGTAAGCTTGCCATTTTTCCTTCACGACAAATTAAGCGTATTGGCTCTTCAATATGTAAAACTGGCTCTATAACACGATAAGCCACTGATTTTGCAACTGAATCAGTAATTCCAACACGAAAAGGCATACTTTTTTTTACTAACTGATTTTGTGTTACTTCAATCAACTCGTCACCCAGTGAAAATATTTCATCTGCATAACTGAATACTCGCCTGCCCATATCGGTAAGCTCTAAGCCGCGGCCTGCTTTTTTAAGCAATTGCACGCCTAAACTATTTTCCAAATCGCCTAATTGACCACTGATCGATTGGGGGGATAAATACAATTGTTCACTGGCTCGCACAATGCTGCCAGTTTTAGCAACCATCCAAAAGTAGCGTAAATGCTTAAAATTTAAGTTATTCATTGATTCATCCTAAATAATACATCCAATTATTCGATGTATTATTCATTATTAATCTGTTTGTTGGAAGTATTATTTCGGCGTAAAGTTAGCACGTGTTTAAAACAAGCTAGGAAAACATAATGGAATTAAGAGTCAAAAATACAGTGCTCCCTCAAGAGTTGGTGCGCAACTATTCTGGTCGCCGCTTGCAATTTGCTATCAAAATGGGTCTATTACCGACCCTGGAAAACTATAACCAACTACTAAAAATGCAATGCAATCAAAGCATACGCAACGCGCATCCTAGCAAGTACTGGAAAGAAAAGTCGCAATCTGAGAAACGCTGAAGTTTGGTTTCAAATGATGGCAATTTAATAGTAGCAAACAGCGAGCTGAGGCTACAAAACCAGCAATAGAAGCACAACCAGCAGCAACGACTAATCAGAAATAAATGCTAATAGTTTATAGCTGAGCTCATTGCTCAGCTTTTTAAGCAGCTTCATTAACGCTCAAAGGAGAACAACATGCAACTTGATATTCAGAGCAGAGGATTTTCCCTCACAACCAGCATTTTCAACTATACCAAGCAACGCATGCAATTTGCGTTGCAGCGCAACGATAGTTACATTATGCGCGCACGAATACGGCTTGAAGATATTAATGGGCCACGCGGTGGGGTTGATAAAAAATGTCAGATAGAACTTAGATTAGCAGGACAAAACAACATTGTGATTGAAGACACTGAAGCTGATCTTTATTTTGCAATAGATCGTGCCTGCGACCGTTGTATGAGAACGCTGGCTAGGCGGCTAGCGCGTTCACGCCAATATCCGCATGAGCTGTTGCAATTACAATAAAATTTTTATTTAGGATTTAACATTTTATGAAACGCGTTATTTATTTACTGGCCACTAACATGGCCATTGTGTTGGTATTATCAATCACTATGCGCCTTTTGGGCGTGGAGCCTTACTTAACATCCAACGGCTTAGATTTAAGCAATTTATTAGTATTTGCAGCGATCATGGGCTTTGGTGGTGCTTTTATTTCGCTGGCTATTTCCAAGTGGTCTGCAAAACACATGTCTGGCGCGATTGTGATTAACGAGCCAAAAACACAAACTGAAATTTGGTTAATGAAAACTGTGCAAAGGCAGGCCGATGAGGTTGGCATCAAAATGCCAGAAGTAGCGGTGTTTGATTCGCCCGAGGTAAACGCTTTCGCCACGGGCATGACTAAAAATAGCTCGCTGGTAGCCGTTTCTAGCGGCTTACTAAATAAGATGAGCAAAGACGAAGCAGAAGCCGTGCTAGCACATGAGATATCGCATATTGCCAATGGCGATATGGTCACGTTGACGCTTATACAGGGCGTAGTGAATACGTTTGTGATGTTTTTATCGCGCGTGATTGGTTATTTAGTCGATAAATTGATCTTTAAAACCGAGCGTGGCACTGGGCCTGCATTTTTCGTTAGCATGATAGTGACCGAGCTCATACTTGGCGTATTGGCTTCTATTATTGTCATGTGGTTTTCACGCCAACGTGAATTTCGTGCTGATGCAGGTGCAGCTAACTTAGCGGGCCGACAAAAAATGATAGCCGCTTTAATACGCTTGCAAGCGGAGCAAACGCCTTCGGCACTGCCCAAACAAATGGCGGCTTTAGCCATATCTGGCGATGCGGGCAGCTTGAGAAAGTTATTTGCTACCCACCCCAGTTTAGAAGCACGGATTGCGGCGCTTAAAGAACTATAATAATTAAGGAAGTATAAAAAATGAAGCGTATTGAGCTTGCCCTAGAGCATTTTATGTTTAACAGTCGATGGCTATTAGTGCCGTTTTATATTGGTTTAATTGCAGCAGTCGGTTTGTTATTGGTTAAATTTTTAAAAGCTTTTGTTGCCTTGTTGCCGGTGGTTTTTAGTGGTGATGGTGGTGAAGCCTTGCTGGGCATTCTCACCTTAGTAGATATTACGCTGGTGGCCAATTTGCTGCTGATTATTATTTTTGCTGGTTACGAAAATTTCGTCTCAAAAATTGATACTGGCGACAACGAAGATAGACCAGAATGGATGGGGCATGTTGGTTTCTCTGATTTAAAACTCAAGCTCATTGGCTCTATAGTAGCCATTTCAGGTATTGAGTTACTTAAATATTTCATCAATGTAAAAGAAGTATTGTCAGAGCCAAATGGCAATGACCAATTAGCCTGGCTGGTAGGCATACATTTAACCTTAGTATTTTCTGGCGTTATGTTTGCGCTAATGGATAGGATTGCAGCTGGCGGTAGTTCGAGTAAGGATAAATAGCGATTGGCTACTATAAAGCCTTTTAATAAGCGTATTGTTCCTTGGCTTGCCCTAGCTGGCTTGATAAGCTTGGCTTTTATCGTCGTTGCGCCTTTTTTAGTGCCTGTCGCTTGGGCTGGTGTATTAAGTTACGCCTCTTGGCCAATTGCCACGCGCATACGTAGTTATTGCAAGAGACGAGACGCATTGGCTGCGACCATCACTACTGCATTAGCAGCAGTGATGCTATTTTTACCGCTACTTTGGCTAATTTGGCTGGCACAAAAAGAACTTAGCAATGTTTACACTGCCATTCAGATTTTTTTAGCAGGGCCTTTAGTGGTACCTGAGCCACTTAAAAATCTGCCTTGGATAGGTAATTGGATATCACAGCAAGCAGAAGTTATAGGTAGCCCAGAAGGCTTGTCTAGCGTAATAAAGTTATGGCTAGCCTCACATGTAAATGATGTGGCATTAATTGCGGGCGGCATAGGCAAAAATCTAGTCAAACTGATTCTTGTGGTGATTATTTTATTTTTCTTCTATCGCGATGGTACGAGAATCATTGCCGAACTGCGTCACGTATTAGCGCGCTTTATTGGCCCGCAAGTACACGATTATTTGCATGCAGCAGGCACCACAACACGCGCAGTGGTATATGGTGTATTGCTTACTGCACTTGTACAAGGCATTGCAGCAGGCCTTGGTTATTGGGTTGCAGGGCTATCGTCACCTGTTATATTTGGGATAATCACTGCTATATTAGCGCTTATTCCGTTTTGCACACCTATTGCATGGGGTGGCGCTGGCTTGTGGTTATTAATGCAAGGCAACACTGCAGAGGCAATAGGTGTATGGGTTTGGGGCGCACTGGTGGTAAGCCAGTTAGATAATATACTTAGGCCAATATTTATTAGTAGCGTAAGTCCGATACCGTTTTTGTTGGTGCTGTTTGGGGTGTTGGGTGGGCTGCTAGCATTTGGCTTAGTAGGTTTGTTTATTGGACCAATTATATTGACTGTGGTTTGGGCAGTATGGCGCGAATGGACAGCACATTTGCAAGATAAAGAATTAACAGCGATTGAAAATAATAATCATGCAGAAATGGATTAATAAATGGGCGGTTTAGAATCAATAGCAAGCTGGTGGATGTGGGCAGGTTTTGGTGTATTTGTTGTAGCCATGCTGGCAATAGACATGTTGCTACTGGGTCGCAAAGGCTCGCATAAAGTGGGTGCTAAAGAGGCCTTAGTCTGGTCATTAGTATGGTTTGCCATGGCTTTATTATTTGGTGCTGGTTTGTGGGCTTGGCTAGATTACAACGTTGGTCGAGAAGTTGCAAACACCAAAGCCATGGAATATTTAACGGGTTATCTGTTAGAAAAATCCTTGGCGATGGACAATATATTTGTATTTGTCATGATCTTTACTTACTTTGCCGTGCCGCTTGAGTTTCAAAAACGCGTACTGCTATACGGTGTACTAGGCGCGATTATATTACGCGCGCTGATGATTTTGCTTGGCGCTTGGTTGATTTCGCAGTTTCATTGGGTATTGTATATATTTGGCGCTTTTTTGCTTGTTACTGGCATAAAAATGTTTATTTTTGCCAATCAGGAGTCCAGCTTAGCCAATAATCCGATATTGAAATGGCTTAAAAACCACATGCGCATTACTGACGAATATCATGGTGAGAAATTTTGGGTAATAAAAAACGGCGTACGCTGGTTTACCCCCATGTTTTTAGTGCTAGTTCTCATCGAATTTTCTGATGTTATTTTCGCTATGGATAGCATTCCTGCTATTTTCGCGATTACTAGCGATCCATTTATTGTGTTCACCTCTAATATATTCGCCATTTTAGGCCTGCGCGCATTATACTTTTTGCTGGCAGATATGACTGAACGTTTTCACTTGCTGAAATATGGTTTGGCAGTGGTTTTGGTGTTTGTAGGCAGTAAAATGCTAATAGTCGATTGGTTTAAAATCCCTGTTGCAATATCTTTAGCCGTAGTGGTTACCCTGCTTGGAACTAGTATTCTATTAAGCTTAATGAGCACACGTAAGAGAAAACCTTTGGCTAAAGTAAACAAATAAGACTAAATAATAAATAGTTAGATAGGCATTAGCTCAATACCAGTAGTGCAAATGGCTAAAATTAAGTTTTAGCTAAAAACATTAAAAAGCTATTGGTTTGCGCTTTCAATTGGTTGATAATAGCAACTCGCTTTTAGACCGCTTATCCATGGATAACAATAATACGCACAAAACCGCACTGCATACGATGGCGCTAGCCGCACTGGGCGTGGTTTTTGGCGACATTGGCACCAGCCCGCTGTACACCATGAAAGAGATTTTTTCGGCCGGACACCATCCACTGGCGCTGAATGCTGGTAACGTTTACGGCATTTTATCGCTCATCACTTGGGCGCTTATTCTCATCGTTTCTGTCAAATATGTGGCGTTTATTATGCGCGCTGATAACCGCGGTGAAGGCGGTATTATGGCGCTACTGGCGCTGGCCAGCCGCAACACCGAAGGCAATCGCGTAAAGCAACGCAACATCATGTTTTTAGGCATTTTGGGTGCGTGTATGTTTTATGCAGATGGCATGATTACGCCTGCGATTTCAGTACTTTCCGCGGTGGAAGGACTGGAAGTGGCGGAGCCGCATTTACACAGTTTTATTGTGCCAATTACCTTGGTGGTGCTCTTTGGCTTATTTTGGGCGCAAAGTAAAGGCACCGAAGTGGTCGGCAAATTTTTCGGGCCCGTGATGTTGTTGTGGTTTGGCACGCTGGGCGTGCTGGGCGCGATTAACGTTGCGCACGACACAACGATTTTAAGTGCATTAAACCCCATCTATGCCCTGCGTTTTTTTACAGGTCAACCTTGGATAGCCTTTGTGGCGCTAGGTGCGGTGGTGCTGGCGGTAACAGGTGCTGAGGCTTTGTATGCGGATATGGGACATTTTGGGCGCTTTCCGATTCGCTTGGCATGGTTTGGTTTTGTTTTGCCTGCATTATTACTCAATTATTTCGGCCAAGGCGCGCTGATTCTGCACAATGCCGAAGCCGTTAAAAATCCGTTTTACTTACTCGCGCCGGAATGGGCATTATTTCCTTTAATTGGCTTGGCCACGCTCGCCACGGTAATTGCTTCTCAAGCTGTCATTACAGGCGCATTTTCGGTATCGCGCCAAGCACTACAACTGGGCTATTTGCCACGCATGCACATTCAACACACTTCAGAAAACACAGAAGGTCAAGTGTATATGCCGCGCATCAATTGGGGCTTGATGATCGCCACCATGGCGCTGGTGCTAGGTTTCCGCAGCTCCGGCAATTTGGCCGCAGCTTACGGCATCGCGGTCACGGGCGATATGGTCATCACCACCTTGCTCGCATCAATCGTGTTTATCGAAATTTGGCGTTGGAGCAAACTCAAAACTTACGCACTGATCGCACTATTTTTAACCATTGATTTAGCATTTTTTGGTGCGAACGTACTAAAAATCCCTGATGGCGGCTGGGTGCCGTTGCTGATTGGTGTGGTAATTTTTATGTTAATGCTGACTTGGAAAACAGGCCGCTATTTAGTGTATGCACGCTTAAAAACTGAGGCGATGGCGATTGAACCTTTTGTTGAAGCAGTTGGCGCGCACCCGCCGCCACGCGTTCCTGGTACAGCACTCTTTATGACGCCTAACCCAGAAGGCGTGCCGCACGCTATGTTGCACAATTTAAAACACAATAAAGTGCTACACGAAAAAGTGGTGATCTTAACGGTGAAATTCTTAGACATTCCCCATACTAATCTTGAAGAGCGCGTGACCGTGGAGGCGCTGCCCTACGAGTTTTATCGTGTCACGGTTAAATACGGCTTTAAAGATGAACCTGATTTACCGCGCGACTTATCTCTATGCGCTAAATACGGCCTCGAGTTTGACGCGATGGACACCTCATATTTTATTGGCAAAGAAATTTTAATCGCCAGTCATAAATCTGGTATGGCCTTTTGGCGGAAAAAAATCTTTATCGGCCTGTTCCGCAGCGCAGAAACTATTACCAACCAATTTAAACTACCACCCAATCGCGTTGTCGAATTAGGTTCGCAACTCATGATTTAGCTGTCGCAATTAATGATTTAAAATTCACATTCAACCTTTTTAAAAGTCGCGCGTTATTAGCATAAAATTAACAAGGAGTTCGCTATGAATAAAACTATGCATAAATTAATCATTGTCCTGGTAACCGTATCCAGCTTGGGTCTTGCGGCATGTGCCACAACGACAAAAGATAGCGTCTCAGGTGTTAAGCGTTCGCAATTTATGCTATTGCCTTCGGGCTCAGTCGATAAAATGTCTGCGCAAGCCTATGCGCAAACTTTGGGTGAGGCTGAAAAGAAAAAAACGCTAAACGCTGACCCTGCTATGCTGGCACGTGTGCGAGGCATTTCTAATAAACTTATCGCGCAAGTGGGCGTGTTCCGTCCAGATGCCACCAAATGGGCTTGGGAAGTCAACGTAGAAAAAAATGACCAACTGAACGCCTATTGCATGCCAGGCGGCAAAATCATGGTGCTCTCTGGCTTAGTAGAGAAAATCAACGCAACGGACGATGAACTTGGTGCTGTGATTGGCCACGAAATCGCCCATGCGCTACGTGAGCATGGCCGCGAACGTATGTCGCAAGCCTATGTACAACAATTCGGCTTGCAAGCACTTGCATCATTAGTTACTGGGACTGCGGGCGCTGTTGCTACACAAGCCGCAGGTGCGGGCTCACAATTATTCTTTGCATTACCTAACGGCCGCGAGCAAGAACGTGAAGCAGATAAAATGGGCTTAGAGTTAGCTGCCCGCGCGGGTTACAACCCTGATGCTGCAGTAACTTTGTGGCAAAAAATGAGTGCACAAAGCAAAAATGCGCCACCAGAATTTTTTAGCACGCACCCTGCCAGCGAAAATCGCATCGCAGATTTAAAAGCGCTAGCACCGAAAGTGCGCCCGCTTTACGAAGCGGCTATCGCAAAAAAATAATTCACTCTGTTTACTGTCAAAGGCGCGTATTTCTACGCGCTTTTTTGTTTTTGGGCTGCTTAGGTTAAAATAACACTTTTACTCAATTAATCAATCAGAGAACCTCATGGATCCACGTCAAAGTATTATCGAAGCGGCGTTTGAAGACCGCGCCAACATTAACCCTGCCAGCGCATCTGCGGAAATTAAAACAACTGTTAATTCAATCATTGCCGATTTAGATGCAGGCAAGCTACGCGTAGCAAGCCGCATCGGCGACAGCCAAAATTGGGAAACGCATCAATGGCTTAAAATGGCGGTGCTGCTATCATTTCGCTTAGAAGATAATTATTTAATGGACGATGGCGTAACTAAATATTTTGACAAAGTACCGCCAAAATTTGCCAATTACTCTGAAGAAGATTTTAAAGCGGGTGGTTTCCGCGTCGTGCCAAATGCGATTGTGCGTCGCGGTTCTTTCATCGGCAAAAATGCGGTGCTCATGCCTTCGTACGTCAATATTGGCGCGCATGTGGGCGAAGGCAGCATGGTGGATACTTGGGCGACTGTTGGCTCGTGCGCGCAAATCGGCAAGAATGTTCACCTTTCTGGTGGAGTAGGCATTGGTGGCGTGTTAGAGCCGGTACAGGCAGGTCCGACCATTATCGGAGACAACTGCTTTGTTGGCGCGCGTTCTGAGGTAGTAGAAGGCGTGGTGGTAGAAGATAATTGCGTGATTTCTATGGGCGTTTACATTGGCCAAAGTACCAAAATTTACGACCGTGAAACTGGCGGCGTTACTTACGGTCGCGTGCCAGCCGGCTCTGTAGTAGTTTCTGGTAACTTGCCTTCTAAAGATGGTGCTTACAGTTTATATTGTGCGGTCATAGTGAAGAAAGTCGATGCAAAAACACTCGGTAAAGTGGGCATTAACGAACTACTGCGCGGCATTTAACTTTAAATCTATTCAATCAACAATACATTTCATCAGGGTGACGAAAATTCGTCAACTTGATGAAATTTAATTTCAAAAGTATTGCAGCCATTTCAACTGCTGTACTTATTTCACTGCCTAAAAAATCTATTAAAACAATTGGTTAGGTACTAAGTTGCTCAATTTTCAAACATCAACATAGCCATTTGATATAAAGGCATGGCAATTGCTTATTATGCTTAAAGACAAACAGGCATATTTAAGCAATTTCATGAATTTTAATTACGACAATTGGTTACTCGCAGTTTCTATTACCGCATCAAGCGCAGCGTTATTGGTTACCTTTGCGTTCGTCAAACGCCTTTATCTATCGACTATTTCGTCAAAGAAAATATTGCTACCCTTATACTCAGCTGCAGTTGGGGGCGCGGTTTGGGCAAACCATTTTCTACTATCGCTCGGTTTTCATCATGATGCAGCCCTTACTTCACCTTCGCTGGCTATTGCCGGATTACCTATCGCCCTCGTCATTGGAACTGGATTGCTATTTGTAGCGAGCAGAAGTTATTCCAAAGTCTGGCATTTTATGCTTTATGGCTTTATCTCTAGCCTTTTTGATTTCGCGCTATTCTATTGCAGCACTACGTCACTCCATGAGGCAGGTAGCTTTAAATTCGATCCAGTGATCACTTTTTTCGCTACTGCTATTTCAGGCATTATTACAACATTTATCGCCATGCTGCTCTACTGGATTAGAAGTTATTCAGGCAAATACCATAATTACGTAAAAGTACTGCTTTCCACAGGTATTGCAATTGGTATTTTTGCAATTCATGTTTTATTTGAAAGCGGCATTTTGCACGAAACTGAGCTTGCAACTGTAATCACCGATCAAAACCATCGTCAGATAACTGGTATTGCGATTGGCTTGGGTATGATTTGCTTGTTTATGATGCTGTTCATCTTTACGCTATTTTTTGAAAAACATGGCAAGCAATTATTCGTGTTTAGCTTCCTCAACACAAAAAAGAATAGTGAGTCGCCATCAAACTCTATGTTGGACAGCCTCACCAAACTACCCAATCGAGAATCCTTCCAACAATATTTAGAAAGCGCCACCAAACGTAGTACGCGCATGGGCACTACCTTTGCATTAGCGTACATGGATTTGGATCATTTCAAACCGATCAATGACCTTTATGGACATCAAGTAGGCGATATTGTGCTAACCACTGTTGCAGAGAGGTTAATTGCCTCCATACGTGGTTGTGATTTTGTCGCACGTATTGGAGGTGATGAGTTTGTCGTAATCTTTGAACCACTTGAGTCTGATGACGACATCAGCCCGATTGCCGACCGCATTGTAAAATCAATCAAAGAGTCGATTACAGTGAACAATTATACGATTGATATATCCTGCTCTATGGGTATCGCACTCTACCCCAAAGACGGGAATTTGGACAAACTGATCACTAGCGCAGATGCGGCGATGTACAAGGCAAAAGAAAATGGGAAAAATCAATATAGATTTTATGACGACGAAATTGAATCAGCCTCTGACGTCATGCTAGAAATGCAGCGCGATTTATGCCTTGCACTAGAAAAAAATGAGTTTAGCTTGATGTTTCAGCCTAAAGTAGATTGCAAATCACTGGCGCTAATCGGTGCGGAAGCTTTTATTCGCTGGAATCACCCAACCAAAGGATTACTTTACCCCTCCCACTTTATTCCAGCAGCAGAGCGTTTTGGTCTGATTAATCAAATTAACAACTGGGTCATTGAAGAGGCTTGTGTCGCTATATATCGGGCTAAAGAATCAGATGTTGATTTAAATCTTTCTATCAATTTATCACGTATACAATTTCGTAACTCATCATTAGTTGATGAAACAATAAAATGTCTTAATAAATACGGCGTGCCTTCACAAAACCTCACGCTTGAAATTAAAGAGACGACAGCCATTAGAAACGAAGCGCAATTTAAACTTTTGATTACCAAATTTAAAGCCGCTAAAGTTAAAATTGCACTTGACGATTTTGGTCTGAATCCATTTACACTAGAATATTTGCAAGAATTAAACGTTGATGAACTTAAGTTAGATAACGTATTTGTATCTAAAGTGAATGAAAACCCTGAATCACACGCATTAGTTGATGCCGTCATTCGTTTAGCGCACGCCTTTAACTTGAATGTAGTAGCGGAAGGCGTAGAAACCGAAACGCAACGAAGGGCGCTGGCAGAGCTAGGTTGTGATCATATGCAAGGCTACTTATACTCAAAACCAATTCCTGAAGCGGAACTACTCAAAATGTTCAAATCACAACCAATCCAATTGGAATTGAGTGGTCCAATTTTAATGGATAACAATCTATCGGAAGCAATAGGAGTAATATAAAAGTTTTCACAGCTGAAAATTCTTTGCAGGTGCTGTTAAAATAAGCACTATGCAAACACTAATACTCTACGGAATCCCCAACTGCAACACGGTAAAAAAAGCCCGTGATTGGCTCGAAAACAATCAAATTAGTTACGAATTCCACGATTTCAAAAAACAAGGCGTTAGCCAGCATTTGCTCGAAAATTGGCTAACGCAAATCCCACACGAAAAACTCATCAACCGCGCAGGACTTACTTGGCGAGGCTTTGATGACAGTACAAAAGCAAGTATTGCTGATAACGCTTCTGCAATAAAACTCATGCAAACAAAAACCTCGGTAATTAAACGGCCTATACTAGAAAATGAAGGTAAAATTGTTGCTTTAGGCTTTTCTGAAACCGACTACAAAGCAATATTCAAATGACTCAGCCTACTAATAGTAAAACGCTAGAATTAGCAATTGATTTACTGAAGCGCCAATCCAACACACCAGAAGATGCAGGCTGCCAGGAGGTAATGATTGCGCGCCTCGAACGGCTAGGCTTTAAGATTGAGCGCATGCGTTTTGGTAATGTAGATAATTTTTATGCAAGACGCGGCACAACCTCGCCGTTATTAGTGTTTGCAGGTCATACCGATGTTGTGCCAACTGGTCCGCTAGATAAATGGCTCACGCCACCATTCGAACCAACCATTAAAGATGGCATGCTCTACGCGCGAGGCGCGGCAGATATGAAAACTTCGCTGGCGGCATTTATCACTAGTATCGAAGAATTTATTGCCGAAAATCCTGACCACAAAGGCTCCATCGGATTGCTAATTACGTCAGATGAAGAAGGTGTAGCAGTAGACGGCACCGTAAAAGTCATCGAAGTATTAAAAGCGCGCAACGAACTGATTGATTACTGCATCGTTGGCGAACCGACCAGCAACAAAGTCGTCGGCGATATGATTAAAAATGGCCGGCGTGGGTCATTGTCTGGAAAGCTTACTGTGATTGGCTTGCAGGGTCATATTGCTTACCCGCATCTGGTTAAAAATCCTATTCATATGGTTGCACCAGCAATTAAAGAAATGGTGGAAACTGTGTGGGATAGCGGCAACGAATATTTTCCGCCAACCAGCTGGCAAATTTCTAATATGAATAGCGGCACAGGCGCTACCAACGTAGTGCCAGGAGAAGTGGAGATTTTGTTTAACTTTCGATTCTGCCCTGAACTCAATGGTGCGGGCAGTACTGAAGCTAACCTGAAAGAACGTGTACATACAATTTTAGATAAACATGACCTGGAATATACGCTTGAATGGGAATATTCACCGCCCTACATCACCCCGCGTGGCAACTTGGTAGAGGCGATTTCGCGCGCAATTGAAAAATGTTATGACGTTAGCCCTGAGTTATCAACAACGGGCGGCACGTCGGACGGCCGTTTTATTGCAGATATTTGCAAGCAGGTCATCGAATTCGGCCCCCTCAATAAGACTATCCACAAACTCAACGAATGTGTAGGAATAGCTGATATTGAGCCACTGAAAGAAACCTACAAATTGACAATGCAAGCGTTGCTCAAATGATGCATTTTCATAGATTGTCGGAAGAGCTTTTTACCATCCGAGACTGGCTACGCTTTACCGTCAGCCAATTTGAAGAATCAGATATTTTTTTCGGACACGGTACCGATAACAGTTATGACGAGGCGGTGTGGCTGATTTTAAGCGCGTTGCATTTACCGCACGACATGCTGCATAACTTTTTGGATGCGGTGATTACCGAACAAGAGCGCAAACACCTCGCCCATTTAATCGAGCAGCGCATTACTAAGCGTACACCAACCGCCTATTTAGTGCGCGAAGCGTGGTTGCGCGGCTTTAAATTTTATGTGGATGAACGCGTGATTGTACCGCGCAGTTTTATTGCTGAGTTGCTCGATTTTGAAACAAATAGCGCATTGCAAGACTGGATTGAATATCCTGAGCTAATTCATTCTGCCGCCGACATTTGTACAGGTAGCGGCTGTTTGGGCGTTTTGCTGGCGGATGCTTTCCCTGATGCGCAAATTGACTTGGTGGATATTTCGCCAGACGCCATTGCAGTCGCTAACATCAACATCGCCAACTACGGCTTAGAAAGCCGCATTTCAGCTATTCAATCGGATATGTTTGTTGCGTTAAAAGGCCCAGATAACAAACCTAAGTTGTATGATTTGATTATTTCAAATCCGCCCTACGTAGATGCGCCAAGTATGGCGACGCTGCCAACTGAGTATCGTAACGAGCCGCAAATTGCACTTGGCAGTGGCGTGGCGGGCTTGGATCACACGCACACGATTCTGCGCGAAGCCGCAAAACACTTGAATGATGACGGCATTTTAGTGGTAGAAATCGGTCATAACCGCGATGCATTGCTTGAGGCGTATCCCAAACTAGCATTTACATGGCTAGAGGTGGAATCTGGCAATCAGTTTGTGTTTTTACTCACCAAAGAGCAACTGCTTTAAAACTAACCTCTGCCGCGATTGTTATCGCTTTTCTTTTGCGGCCTATTTTTCACTTGGGGCGCAGCTGGCAAATCACCACGAACGCGGCGGTTTGCAGATTTTCTCGGTTTAGATTGTCCTAACGCAGGCTTTTTGGCACCGCCCTGCGAACTAATATCCATGCGGCTTCCAGACCTGCTGTTTTCGCTATTTTTAGCAACCAATTGGTCATGCTGTTTTTTATAATTAGGATCTCTATCCAGCGCGCTCATGCGCTGCTTGCGCACTTTCGGCACAAATACCGCGGTGGCTTTGTCTTTTTCACGCTGATTCAACTGTTTCATCGGCGTTTTTGGCACTTCCAAACCTGCCCATTCCAGCAACTCAACCACTTGTTTTTGCTCAAGTTTCAACATGGCGCCACGTTTTACACGCGGCGGTAAATTAACTGGGCCAAAACGTACGCGCATGAGGCGGCTCACTGGCAATTGAAATGCCTCAAACAAGCGCCGCACTTCGCGATTTCTGCCCTCGCGAATCACCACTTGATACCAATGATTCGCGCCCTCGCCCCCCTGAGGCGAAATGCTATCAAAGGCGGCAGGGCCATCTTCCAGTTCAATGCCTTGCGTCAGTTGCAGCATTTGACCTTCGGTTAATTCGCCAAAAATCCGCACCGCGTATTCGCGTTCCACTTCGTAGCGCGGATGCATAAAACGGTTCGCCAACTCGCCAGAATTGGTAAAAATCAGCAAGCCCGACGTATTCATATCCAGCCTGCCGATGGCTATCCACTTGCCTTGCTTAATGCGTGGCAGTTTATCAAACACGCTGGCGCGACCTTCTGGGTCGTCTTGGCTAACAATTTCGCCTTCTGGCTTGTGGTAGATTAAAATCTGCGGCAATTCGGCTTCAAAAGGCAGTTTTAATGGACGACTATCAAGGCGCACAATGTCATATTGCGTTACGCCTTGGCCTTGTTTGGCAGGCAAACCATTCACCGTCACACGACCAGATTCGATTAAAGTTTCCATATCACGACGTGAACCCAAGCCAGCTAATGCCATCAGCTTATGTAGGCGCTGCGTGGGTTCTGGCGTGGCATTTTCATCCACTTCTAATTTAGTGAAGTTGGTTTTTGGACGGCGTGGAACGGCTTGCGGGTCGCGCTGTTGTTTGAATGGACGTGCCATGTTGATAACTTATTGATTGTAAATGCGCATTTTACAGCAGTTACTGCAAAAACCTTTAATTTTCTAATGGAATTTCGGTTTGTGCAAAATCATCGAACGGCGGCAACTCGCTTAAAGAGCGCAAATTGAGATCATCTAAAAAATGCTTAGTGGTCGCATAAAGAGAAGGCCTGCCTGGTACTTCGCGCTGACCGACTACATCTATCCAATCACGTTCTTGCAATTGGCGCATCACATTCGGGTTCACCGCCACGCCACGAATTTGCTCAATGTCGCCACGTGTTACAGGTTGGCGGTAGGCAATAATCGCCAAGGTTTCCATCACTGCACGGCTATATTTTGGCTGACGCTCTGGGCTTAAACGCACAATAAATTCGCTAAATTGTTGCTTGGCCTGAAAGCGATAACCGCTAGCGACTTGTACCAACTCTAACGTTTTTTCGCTCCAATCGTTCTTCAGCTCATCCAGCAACATGCGCAAAGTGGTGCGCTCCATGCGCCCTGCGAAGAGTTTTAACATTTCATCCAAGCTTAATGGCTGGCCAGCTGTAAGTAGCGCGGCTTCTAAGATTTGCTTAAATTCGATAATGTTGTCAGGTTCTTTCATGCTTACTCACTACTATTCGCTTGCAAATAAATGGGTGAAAACGCTTGCTGTTGCGTCATGCGAATTAAGCCTTCTTTCGCCAACTCTAAAATCGCTAAAAAATTCACCACTAACTTTGGTAAACCCTCAATATTAATATCAAATAATTGCGAAAATTCCACCATGCCATCACTCTTTAAGCGGCGCAGAATCTGGCTCATATGCTCACGCACCGACAACTCTGCTTTGCCAATTTTGTGATGCGAATTGAGCTTGGCGCGTTTCAGCACATTGCGCCACGCTTCCACCAATTCATCCAAACTCACCTCGGGTAGTTTAATTTCGCTAATGTGCTGATAATAAGCAGCCGCAACCGTAATATCCACGCCCACTTGCGGCATGGCATCCAAACGCGCCGCGGCGAGTTTAATAGCCTCGTATTCCATCAAGCGGCGCACTAATTCGGCTCTAGGGTCATCTTCACTTTCAATTTCGGCAGGTTTTGGTAGCAACATGCGCGATTTAATCTCAATCAACATCGCCGACATCAGCAAATAATCCGCCGCCAGTTCCAGTTTAATTACTTTCATTCTTTCCACGTAAACCATATATTGCGCGGTCAATTGCGCCATAGGAATATCGAGAATATCCAGATTGTGTTTGCGGATGAGGTAGAGCAGCAAATCGAGCGGGCCTTCAAACGCCTCTAAATATACTTCCAGCGCATCTGGCGGAATGTATAAATCCTGCGGCAGCTCCGCTAGCAGCTCGCCCTTGATTTTGACATCATGGATTTTGATTTCTGATGTGGTTAAAAGCAAATCTATTTCCTATTGATACATTATATTAGTTAAAAACACATGGCCTGCAACCCTCATGGATATTGGCTCCCAGAGCATTTATTTTTGTTATTTTTATGTGAAATTTAAACCGTTTTGCACACTTTACGCTTGCTTAATAGCCTGCTTGACAACTTTGCCAGTCTTTATAAACCTTCCCATTTTTAGGAGAGACGAATGCAAAATCAATAGGATTAATTGTTTTATTTTTTGTTCCTGGCTTTACAATTACACAGCCGTGTAACATTCCATAAGTTCCATAATATTGACCATTGAAATCTGATTTCATAAATGTAATTCCAGCATCAGGAATTCCAACACCCGCCACAGACAGCCAAAAATCTTTATCTATCTTATAGCTACAATCCAATTGCTGGTTATAGCCTTCTTCACATTTTTTGCCCTTAAGAATTAGGTCATAAGTCGATTCTTCAGCGAAACAGCTAGTTTGAAAAGTTGCTGTAATTAAAATAGATATAAGTATTAGTTTCATTTTCGCTCCGCATATTTAACTGTAATTCAAACCCATCGCATCTCTCACATCGCGCATAGTTTCACGCGCTAGTTTGCGGGCTTTTTCGCAGCCTTCAGCGACGATGTTTTTCACCAATGTCGGGTCTTCGGCATATTGCGCGGCGCGTTCTTGAATCGGTTTCAGTTCTTTTATCACCGCTTCTATCACCGGTTGTTTGCACTCGATACAGCCTATTGACGCGCCTTTACAGCCGATTTGCACCCAATCTTTTACGTTATTGTCAGAATAGACTTCGTGCAGTTGCCACACTGGGCATTTAGCTGGGTCGCCCGCATCGGTGCGGCGAATACGCGCTGGGTCAGTCGGCATAGTTTTGATTTTTTTGGCGACCACGTCCAAATCTTCTCGTAGCGCAATGGTGTTGTTGTACGATTTCGACATTTTTTGGCCGTCTAAGCCCATCATTTTGCTGGCTGGCATCAGTTTATATTCTGGCTCAACCAAAATCATTTTGCCTCCGCCTTCAAGGTAACCGAGCAAACGCTCTTTATCGCCCATACTCATGCCTTGTTGCTCTTCTATCAATGCGCGCGCGGATTCCAGCGCTTCTTCATCGCCATCTTGCTGATAAGCGCTGCGCATTTCTTCGTAAAATGCGCCTTTTTTACCGCCGAGTTTTTTAATGGCAGAGATAGCTTTATCTTCAAAGCCAGCCTCTTTACCGTAAATGTGATTAAAACGGCGCGCGATTTCACGCGTAAATTCAATATGAGGCACTTGGTCTTCGCCGACTGGCACTTGCGTGGCCTTGTAGATGAGAATATCCGCAGACTGTAATAATGGATAGCCCAAAAAGCCATAAGTAGATAAATCTTTGCTGGCGAGTTTTTCCTGCTGGTCTTTATAAGTCGGCACACGCTCCAGCCAACTGAGCGGCGTAATCATGGAAAGTAGCGTAAACAATTCTGCATGTTCTGGCACACGTGATTGTATGAAAATCGTCGCATTGGCAGGATCCACCCCCGCTGCCAGCCAATCAATGACCATCTCCCACACCGATTCCTCAATGATTTCAGGCGTATCATAATGCGTCGTGAGTGCGTGCCAATCGGCCACAAAAAACAAGCATTCATGCTCGTGCTGTAGCTTAATCCAATTTTTAAGTACGCCATTGTAATGGCCTAAATGTAAATTCCCCGTTGGGCGCATGCCCGATAAAACGCGTTCTATTGCCATGAGATTTAAAACCTTATTTGAATTATGTTTATTATAGCAAGTTAAATTAGACTGAAAATGATGCGATAAGCAAAGCTGATAAATGGATCTAAAATTTTACTCAACACGCCTGTAAAAAGCAGTGCAATTAAAATAAAAAAGCCGTAACGCTCGATTTGTGCGAACGGCCGCGCCAAATGCATTGGTAGCAAACTCACCGCGATGCGCCCGCCATCGAGCGGCGGCAGCGGCAATAAATTAAGCACCATTAATACCACGTTAATAGATACACCAGCCTTGCCCATCATCTCCATTGGCAGCGCATACGCGCCGGCCGTGGCTGAAAATTTAATGACAAATGCCCAAAAAATCGCCATGACTAAATTTGAGGCGGGGCCTGCGGCGGCGACCCACAACATATCTTTTTTAGGATTGCGCAAATTGGCAAAATTAACAGGTACTGGTTTTGCCCAGCCGAACAAAATGCCGCCCAGCATCACTGTGAGCGCGGGCAGCAAAATGGTGCCGAACGGGTCGATATGTTTAAGCGGGTTGAGCGAAATTCTGCCTAATTTTTCTGCAGTTAAATCACCAAAATATTTAGCCGCATAGCCATGCGCGGCCTCATGCACGGTGATGGCAAATATGATGGGCAGCGCATATATCGCTATTTTTTGTACAATGTTAAGTTCCATACTTTTCCTTTTTTACAAACCAAATGGCGCGGCGCTAGCTGCGCCTTGGCGAACCAATATTGGCACGGCTTCCGTCAAATCAATTACCGTAGTCAAACCCGAATGATGAATGGCTGAATCAATTACCAAATCGACAGCATGTTCTAATTTATCACGAATTTCCCAAGCTTCATTCAGTGGCTCGTCATTTTCCGGCAATTGCAAAGTCATGCTTAAAATAGGTTCGCCAAGCGCTTCCAACAAGGCTTGCACCACAGCGTGATTCGGCACACGGATGCCTACCGAACTACGTTTAGGATGCTGCAAACGGCGTGGAACCTCTTTAGTGGCTTTCAGCACAAATGTGTAAGCGCCTGGCGTATTGGCTTTCAACAGCCTAAATTGGCTGTTACCGACTTGCGCATAAGTTGAAAGCTCGCTTAAATCTTTGCACACCAGCGTAAACAAATGGTCATCGCCCAAGCCACGAATCTGGCGGATTCTATCTTGTGCATCTTTAAAACCCAGCATGCAACCCAGCGCATAACTGGAGTCAGTCGGGTACGCGATGACGCCACCTTCGCGCAAAATTTCTACCGCATGATTGATTAATCTAGCCTGTGGATTTTCGGCATTGATCACAAAATACTGTGCCATTTAGCTAAGAAACCTTAATTAAATATCTTTTTAACAAAGATATTTTGCTTCTGGCCAGTCATCCCACACTGGTACGCAAATTTCAGGCAGGTCAGGAATACAACCCATCTCCATATACGAGATACCAGAACCGTGATAATCAGAGCCTAGCGATGATTTTAAGCTGAATTTATGCGCAATTTTGGCAAACTGTTGATACTGAGGCGGTGCATGACTACCTGTTACCACCTCGATTGCCGCCCCACCCAAGCTTCTAAATTCGTGCATAAGTAATAACATGTTAATGGTGCCTAAATCATAGCGCCCAGGATGCGCAATCACTGCAGAGCCACCAGCAGCATTAATCAAACTCACAGCTGTTTCAAGGCTCATCCATTCGTGCTCTTTAAAGCCTGGCTTGCCTTTCACCAAATATTTTTTAAACACACTTTTAGTGTCTTTTGAGTGACCGTTTTCTACCAAAAAACGCGCAAAATGTGTACGTGTAATAATACTTTGCGCGGCCAGCGCTTTTGCGCCTTCGTAAGCGCCATGAATGCCAGCCCGGGCTAAATCATCACCCATTTCCTGCGCGCGCTCATCGCGGCCAATGCGTACTTTATCAAGTGCCGTTTTTAACGCAACGTTATTTGCATCCACCTTTAAGCCGACAATATGCAAGGTGCGTCTTTTCCAAGTCACTGAAATTTCCACGCCATTGATAAATTGAATATCGTGCTCAAGAGCCGCTTCCCGCGCGGCTTGCAGGCCACCCATATCATCGTGATCTGTCAGTGCTAGCACTTTTACGCCACGTTTTGCCGCGTAAGCAACTAAATCTGGTGGCGAAAATAAGCCGTCAGAAACGGTGGAGTGGCAATGTAAGTCGATTTGAGCGGCCATAAATTTATGTAATTAAAGTTTGAAAATTGTAGTTTTGCTTTTATAGACAAATCATAGCAAAATACTGGCTTCGCAGATACACAAGCTTATAGCCGATAGCCTTATGAAATTTTTCTTTGATTTACTGCCGGTCATTTTATTTTTTGTCGCATTTAAAATGTACGATATTTATGTGGCCACTGCCGTTGCCATTGCTGCGACGCTTGCCATGATTATTTACGCCAAAATTCGTCACGGTAAAATAGAGAAAATGTTGCTGGTTAACGGAGCCATTATTAGCGTGCTGGGCGGCGTTACGCTTTTGTTGCACGATAAAACTTATATTATGTGGAAACCGACCGTGCTGTATTGGCTGATGGCTATGGTATTGCTGGTTTCAAACCTGTTTTTTAAGAAAAATTTTATTCAGCAAATGATGGGCAAAATGATTCATGCGCCTAAGCCAATTTGGGATAAAGTCAACTTAGTTTGGGTGGGGTTTTTGGTGGCTTTGGGCTTTTTAAATTTATATGTTGCTTTTAATTACAGCGAAAATACTTGGGTCAACTTTAAACTTTTTGGTGTCACCAGCATGCTGTTTTTGTTTATGGTCGCGCATACTTTTGTGTTAAGAAAGTATTTGATTGACCCAGATGAAGAGAAAAATGATGTGGTATAGCATTATTGCGGAAGATGTAGCCAACAGCCTTGAAAGACGCATGAATGCTAGACCTCAACACTTAGCACGTTTAACCGAACTACAAAACCAAGGTCGCTTACTTTTGGCTGGACCTTTCCCCGCCATCGATAGCGCAGATCCAGGGCCAGCGGGCTTTAGCGGCAGTTTAATTGTGGCAGAATTTAGTGATTTAGCCGCGGCAAAAAGCTGGGCAGAAGCTGATCCGTTTGTCAGCGCTGGCGTGTATGCCAACGTTGTTGTGAAACCTTTTCGCAAATCGCTACCCTAAACCTGAAGTAATTTACAAAATATAGTATGAATTTAACCGAAGTTATTAAAACTAGACTAGCTACACTAAACCCGATTAGCCTTGAAATTCAAGATGATAGCGCGCTACACGCCGGCCATAAAGGCAACACTGGTGGCGGGCATTTCACGCTAAAAATTGTAAGCTCGCAATTTTCGCAAAAATCGCAGATAATGCGACATCGTATGATTTATCAAGCTTTGACACACTTAATTCCGCAACAAATTCATGCTATAAGCATACTTGCAATTTCGCCAGATGATGCCATTTAGGCTACAAGATTAATTTTATCTCGCAAGACTCATATTTTTAACTTAAGGATTTCCTATGAAAATCAAACAAATATTCCTCGCAATCGCCACCTTATCTGCATTATCTTTCACTCCAACTTTATATGCGGCCGATGCAGCAGCCACCGTGAATGGCAAACCGATTAAACAATCGTGGGTGGATTTTATTGTAAAAGATGCGCAAGCACGCGGCCAAAAAGGTGAAGGTTTAAAAAATGCTGTGATTAACGAACTGGTAGGCTCTGAACTCGCTTTTCAAGAGGCGGTAAAACAAGGTATTGATAAAAATTCTGATTTAATCATTGCAGAAGAAATTGGTCACCGCAAACTAGTGGTGAACGCATTTTTAGCCGATTTTATGAAGAAAAACCCAGTTTCTGATGCAGACAAAAAAGCGGCTTACGAGCAATACAAAAAAGAATTAGGCGACAAAGAATATAGCGCACGTCATATTTTGGTTAAAACTGAAGCTGAAGCCACCGATATCACAGCACAAATTAAAAAAGGCAGCGACTTTGCTAAACTAGCTAAAGAGAAATCACTCGACCCAGGCAGCAAAGACAAGGGCGGCGATTTAGGCTGGTTCTCAGCTGCTGGTATGGTAAAACCCTTTAGTGACGCAGTGACTAGCCTTAAAAAGGGTGAAACTACAACTGCTCCTATTCAAACGCAATTTGGTTGGCACGTGATTAAATTGGTTGATTCACGCGCAACACAAGTGCCAAGTTACGACAAGGTAAAAGATGGCTTAGAGCGCACCTTGCAACAGCGTAAACTAGAAAAAATGATGCTGGGTTTGAAAGAAAAAGCTAAAATTGAAGTGCCTGGTGTTACAGATAAAAAGTAATAATCGAAAATAATTTAGTTTTTCAAAAAAAGCCTGCTTATGCAGGCTTTTTTATTTGCAAAAATATTCATATCAATTGCGAACTATTATCATTTAGATTATACTAATGATTATAGTGACTGATTTTGTAAGGATAAAAAATGTTTGAAACACTCATGATTGCCTTTCGCGAAGGCTTAGAAGCTTTTTTAATTATCGCCATTACCTTGGCATACCTTGCCAAAACTGGCGGCGAAAAACTCATTCCATCGGTGCGCCAAGGCTGCTATGTGGCAGTGATTGCCTGTGCAATTTTGGGGATTGTGCTGGCTAAAGTTGGTGGACTTACCCCCTTTTGGGAAGGCACTTTAGCATTAGCGGCTGCATTTTTAGTGATCAGCTGTACCATTCATATGCTCAAAATGGGCAAACATATGAAAAAAGAAATCACTGGCGCCATCGATAAAGCAGTGGCTAATCCAGGCAATGGCGCTAAATTTGCCATATTCGCATTTGTATTGCTAATGATAGGTCGCGAAGGCTTAGAAGCAGCCACTATGATTGCCTCACTCGCACAAACTACCGATGGCGTACCTTTAGCCATAGGCGGCATTTTAGGCATTTCCCTGGCAGGCTTAGTAGCTTGGACATGGAGCAAATACGGTCATCGCGTTAACCTTGGGCTGTTCTTTCAAGTGACCGCCGTGTTCATGGTGATATTTTCAATTCAACTACTTATTTACGCATTTCACGAATATACCGAAACACCAGAGCTTAACAATTTAGGTATTATCGATGTGCCATATTGGCATGCCGCGACCGAAGATTGGGGACCACAAGGCCGCATTGGTGCATGGATTTCATACAGCCTATTATTGGTACCGCTGGCGTTTTTAGGTTTTAGTTTACTTAAAGGCAAAAACTCACTAAAGCTAGCCACAAGTAAATAATCACGCATTCAATTTAAAAAGCCACTCCGTATAAACCGAGTGGCTTTTTTGCATATAGCCTTATCAGAATATATAGTAAATTCCCTGTGCTTAATTAACAGTGCTTTCTGTTAAAATGTTTACTGCAAAATTAACCTAAAAATCTTTAAACCGCTCATGTCCAATACTCAATCAAGCGCACACTTTTTAAGCCTTCATGGCAGCCCTGCATTATCTGCATTTCGGCTCGAAAAGTTAGTCGCCAGTTTAAAAAAATGTGCGCCCAGTATCGTCAATATTCATACAGAATTTGTGCATTTTGTATTTAGCGAAACTGCGCTTTCTAGCACACAAAAAAACACCTTAGAACAAATTTTAACTTACGGCGCTTCTACAAGCGACGCCCTGCAGACCAATATCCATGAGCCTTCTGGAGCATCTAATTTAGCATTATTTTTAGTGATTCCACGCATTGGCACAATATCACCGTGGGCTTCGCGCGCCACTGATATTGCCAAAAACTGCGGCTTAGAAAATATTTTGCGCATCGAACGCGGCATCGCCTATTACGTGCAAACCAATCACGGCGCGCCTTTAAGTGATGCAGAAAAAACTGCGCTAAAAGCCACCATTCATGACCGCATGACCGAGATGGTATTTGGCGATTTAGACGATGCGCAAAAGCTCTATCACAGCGCGATGCCCGCCCCGCTTTGCACCGTGGATATTTTGCAAGGCGGAAGGCCTGCACTAGAAACTGCCAATAGCGAAATGGGTTTGGCACTATCAGTAGATGAAGTCGATTACCTGTTGGAAAATTTCACCAAAATTGGCCGCAACCCGACTGATGTTGAGCTGATGATGTTTGCGCAGGCCAACTCAGAACATTGTCGCCATAAAATTTTTAACGCCGATTGGATTATCGACGGCGAGCCTCAAGACTTCAGTCTTTTCGGCATGATACGCAACACGCACAAGCTTAATCCAGGCAATACCGTGGTGGCTTACAGCGACAACTCATCAATTGTGCAAGGTCAAAAAACCAAGCGTTTATACCCGCAAAATGCCCAAGATGGTAATCAGTATCAATTCGTAGAAGAAGACATGCACTACTTGATGAAAGTAGAAACGCACAACCACCCTACGGCCATTTCGCCTTTCGCAGGCGCGGCCACTGGCGCGGGTGGCGAAATTCGTGACGAAGGTGCAACGGGCGTGGGAAGCAAACCCAAAGCGGGTTTGACGGGTTTTTCGGTATCGAATTTAAACATTCCTGATTTTACACAGCCATGGGAGCAGTCTTATGGCAAACCGGGTCGCATCGCGACGCCGCTACAAATTATGACAGACGGCCCACTAGGTGGCGCAGCGTATAACAACGAGTTTGGTCGCCCGAATATCGCGGGTTATTTCCGTACATTTGAGCTTAAACATAATGAAGAAGTGCGCGGCTACCACAAGCCCATCATGTTGGCGGGCGGCGTTGGCAACATCTCAGCCAATCATTCTCTCAAAAGCAATATCCCCGCTGGCGCTGCGCTCATTCAACTCGGCGGCCCAGCCATGCTGATTGGCTTGGGCGGCAGCGCTGCCAGCAGTATGGATACTGGATCTAACACAGAAAACCTAGATTTCGATTCGGTACAACGCGGCAATCCAGAGTTGCAACGCCGCGCGCAAGAAGTGATTGACCGTTGTTGGCAATTGGGCGACAAAAACCCAATCGTGAGCATTCACGATGTAGGCGCTGGCGGTATTTCTAACGCCTTCCCCGAACTCGTCAACGATGCAAAAGTCGGCGCAATTTTTCAACTGCGCGACGTGCATAATGAAGAGCTTGGCATGTCGCCACGCGAACTTTGGAGTAACGAAGCGCAAGAACGCTACGTAATGGCGGTGTTACCTGAAGACTTAGCACGATTTAAAGCCATATGCGAGCGTGAGCGTTGTCCGTTTGCGGTTGTTGGTTACGCGACTGAGGAGCGCCATTTAACTGTGGCTGACAGTCACTTTGGCAACAAACCTGTCGATATGGATTTGAGCGTGTTACTCGGTAAGCCGCCGAAAATGACTCGCGACGTGAAAAGCGTCACTAAAAAATTTAGCGCTTTTGATACTTCGAAAATCGACATCAAAGACGCTGTAGCACGTCTATTAAGGCTACCGGGCGTGGCAGATAAAACCTTTCTCATCACGATTGGTGACCGCAGCGTGACGGGCTTGATTGCGCGCGACCAAATGGTAGGGCCGTGGCAAGTGCCAGTTTCTGACGTCGCGGTAACACTTGCAGGCTATGAAACCAATATTGGAGAAGCGTTTGCGATTGGCGAAAAGGCGCCGCTCGCCTTGATTGACGCGCCTGCCAGCGGTCGAATGGCGATTGGCGAAGCGATTACCAATATTGCTGCTGCGCACATTTCAGACATTTCAAACTTAAAGCTTTCGGCCAATTGGATGGCACCCGCCGGCCATGCAGGTGAAGACGCGGCTTTATTTGCCACCGTAAAAGCGGTCGGCATGGAACTTTGTCCTGCGTTGGGAATTAGCATTCCAGTCGGTAAAGATTCGATGAGCATGAAGACGGTTTGGAATGACGGCAAAGACAAAGCCGTTACTTCGCCAATTAGTTTGGTGGTAACTGCATTTGCCAATACACCCGATGCGCGCAAAACTTTAACGCCGCAATTGAGAACCGACTTAGGCGACACCAAGCTGATTTTGATTGATTTGGGCAACGGCAAAAATCGCATGGGCGGCAGTAGCTTGGCGCAAGTTTACGACCAAATTGGCGACGAAGTACCAGATATAGATCAACCTGAACAACTTAAAAATTTCTTTGCAGAAATTCAAAAGCTAAATACTGACAATAAAATTCTCGCCTATCACGACCGTAGCGATGGAGGCTTGTTTGCTACGCTTTGTGAAATGGCATTTGCTAGCAGAGCAGGTCTGCAGACCAATATCCATGCGCCTTCTGGCGATACTTTAAATACGCTCTTTAACGAAGAATTAGGTGCGGTGATTCAAGTGCGCGCGACGGATGCAGATGCAGTTTTAGCGCAACTGGCTAAAAATTTAAGCGCACAAATCATCGCCGACATTACGACTAAAAACGAAATTATCATCGCAATCAACGGCAAAAATGTATTCAGCGATTCGCGCGTTAATTTGCACCGCATGTGGTCGGAAACAACTTACAAAATGCAAAGTTTGCGCGACAATCCAGCCTGCGCGCAACAAGAGTATGACCGTATTCTCAACACCGCCGATGCCGGCTTACACGCGAGTTTAACATTTGATTTAAATGAAAATATCGTAGCGCCGTACATCAATAAAACCCGTCCAAAAATGGCGATTTTGCGCGAGCAAGGCGTGAACGGCCACGTGGAAATGGCTGCTGCGTTTGATCGCGCTGGCTTTGCCACATTTGATGTACACATGAGTGACATTATTTCTGGTCGCGTTTCGCTGAAAGATTTTACCGGTTTTGTGGCTTGCGGCGGCTTTAGTTATGGCGACGTTTTAGGCGCGGGCGAAGGCTGGGCGAAATCGATTTTGTTCAACAGCCGCGCCAATGATGAATTTAGCGCATTTTTTAATCGTGCCGATTCATTTGCCTTGGGTGTTTGCAATGGCTGTCAAATGATGAGCAATTTGCACAGTATCATCCCTGGTAGCGCACACTGGCCACACTTTGTTAAAAACAAATCCGAGCAATTTGAAGCACGCCTGGCGATGGTAGAGATTTTAGAATCTCCCTCGCTCTTTTTTAATGGCATGACTGGAAGCCGCATGCCTATTGCCGTTGCACATGGCGAAGGTTTTGCGGAATTTTCTTCACAATCTGCGGTCAATAGCGTGCTGGAACAAAAGTTGGTGACGATGCGATTTGTGGATAATAATCCTCAAGCGTCAACGCCAACCGAGACTTACCCGTTTAATCCTAACGGCTCGCCACAAGGAATTACGGGGTTGACCACCACAGATGGCCATTTTAGCATTATGATGCCACATCCTGAAAGGGTATACCGCTCTGTACAGCATTCGTGGTATCCTGATGATTGGCAGGAAGACGCGCCTTGGATGCGTATGTTCCGTAACGCAAGAAAATTTATTACTTAGTTTGATATATTGTCAAAACAAGCATTTTATATAAGGGAAAAAGTAGCATGAACATGTTAAAAATATTATTTGCAGTGTTAGCTTTAAGCTTCTCACTCAACAGCTTGGCGGTTACTGATGATGAGCAAGTAGAGTTTACCGACGGCCTAACCGAAGGCAAAATGAAAGTGGTGCAGAAATTTGTGAATGCCGACGTAAACATTGTGAATGAAAAGTTTTTTGGCTGGGCGCCACTACAAATGGCGTCAAACAAGGGCCAAATGGAAGTTGTTAAATACTTGCTCAGTAAAGGAGCTGATATTAATTATATTCATCCAGTGGCATACCACACAGCATTTCACTTAGCTGTGTTAAATAACCACATGGACTTGGCGAAATTTTTAGCCAGCAAAGGCGCTGACGTGAACATTAAATTAAAAGCCGATGTGTCTTTAATTCGCTATTTCCGCGATGCTGGCAATACTGACATGGTAAAAACGCTCACGGATATGGGCGTGAAAGATGACGGTTGTACCGAAGGCAAATGCTTCGAATAATTAACTAAAGTTTAAAGAAAACAAATTTAAATGGTGTTCCAATACGAAACTAAAACACCATGAAACTTAAAGTCTGGTTTATCGTAAGTTACCTCATGACCTCAGCTAGCCTGCCATTCAATAGTAATGCTGCTGAGGTTTTGCTTTCCGCAGAGTCGCTCAGCAACACATCTCATATTCGCACGCTCGCGGCATCGTGTGCAGCCTGCCACGGTACAAAAGGTAATAGCACTGGCATTACACCAACACTGGCGGGTTTAGATAGCGGCTATTTCACCACACAAATGTTAGCGTTTAAAGATGGCGAGCGCGCATCCACCGTCATGCATCGTCATGCTAAAGGTTTGAATATAGATGAGATTAATTTACTGGCGCATTATTTTGCACAGCAAATACGTGTAACAACCGCGCCGCCAAAAGCACAAGCGTTTAAAACCAATCATGACAATTAATCGTCGTAACTTTATAAAAACCGCTGGTGCTGCAGGCGCATTATTGTTGAGCAGCTCTAGTTTTGCGCGCGCCAGCAAGCCACCATTAGGAAGAGTTGTGATTATTGGCGGCGGTTATGCTGGTCTCACGGCGGCTAAATATATTCGTATATGGAGCTTAGGCAATATCGAAACTGTGGTCATCGAAAAATCCAGCCAATTTGTCTCTTGCCCGCTGAGCAATTTAGTGTTGGGCGGCAGTAAAAGCATCAACGACCTGACTTTTGGCTACGATTTAATCAAAAAAAATCATGGCCTGAAATGGCTGAATGACGAAGTGACGACGATTGATGCGAGCGCCAAAAAAGTAATGATGAAACGCGGCGAAATTACCTATGATCGCTTAATTGTCGCACCTGGTATCGATTTTATTTACGATGCGTTGACGAACCTCGAAGCTGCGCAAGAACAAATTCCGCATGCGTGGAAAGCTGGTTGGCAAACTGTGAATTTACGCAAGCAATTAGAAGCCATGCCAGATGGCGGCGTATTTGTGATGAGCATCCCGAAAGCGCCCTATCGCTGCCCGCCAGGGCCTTATGAACGTGTGTGTCAAGTGGCAAGTTATCTCAAAAATAACAAGCCAAAAAGTAAAATTATTGTGTTAGATGCCAATGCAGAAATTATCTCTAAAAAAGGCTTATTCACCAAAGTTTTTAACGAAATGTACGCGGGCATAATTGATTATCGACCAAGTAACATCATCTTAGAAATCGACATCCCAAGTAAAACTCTGACGACGGATTTCGACAAAGTCAGCGCCAACGTACTCAATATTATTCCACCGCAACGTGCTGGCAAAGCTGCGCAAATGGCTAATCTCACCGAAAAAGATTATCCTTGGTGCGAGGTGAGCTTTTTAAGCTACGAATCTAAATTAGTGCCGAATATTCACGTGATTGGCGATAGCGTTTCGGCTGGTTTGCCAAAATCGGCGCATATGGCGACCAACCAAGCCAAAGTTTGCGCCAGCGCGATTGTTGAATTAATGAGCGGCAACGCGCCTGATCCCGCTCCCGTGTTCGCCAACACTTGTTACAGCTACGTCAACGACAAACAAGCGATGCATGTAGCGAATGTTTACCGTTATGACGAAGGAAAAAAAATCATGGTAGCGGCCGAAGGCGGCGGTGTCTCACAAGCACCTTCCGAGCAGGAAGGCCAATATGCAAGCGCTTGGGCAGCCAATATTTGGTCGGATGTATTGACATAAAAACATGCTGGAAACGCTTTTTTATAAACTTAGCACCTATCTCAACCTCGGCCTTTGCAGCATTTCCACGCTCACTTGCGTTAACGCAGCCGAACCGCCGAACAAGCTAAATTTAAATTTGCCCGCTGGATTTGAAATCAATATTGTTGCCAAATTAGATGGTGGCGGCGGTGACTATTTCACTGGCCCGCGCATGCTAGCGTTTGATAAAAATGGCAATTTATTTGTTTCTTTAGGAAAAATAAATCAAATTATTATGCTGCCAGGAGCCAATATCCATGCGGTTTCCAGAGCGCCTGTTTTGGTGTCAAATCAACTTAATGCGCCAAATGGTTTGGCATTTGTTGGTGAAGACTTACTAGTAGCTAACCAAGATGGTGTAGTGAAATTAAGCCAAAAAGATGGCAAATGGTCAGCACCGCAGCCCTTTATTAGCGGGCTTGCCAGCGGTGGGCATACGCTTAAAACACTCAAAATTGGCCCAGACAATTTTCTGTATATTAACGTCGGCTCTAGCTGCAATGTGTGTGTGGAAGAAGATGCAACGCGCGCGACCATTTTGCGCTATACGCTAGAGGGCAAGCCAGCTGGCGGATTAGAAGTAGTTGGGCGACACAACTTAGCGCCAATTTGGGCTAGCGGTTTACGCAATAGCCAAGGTTTCGCGTGGCACCCAAAAACGGGTAGCATGTTCGCCACCAACAACGGCGCAGATATGCGTAGCGACAAAAAAGGCGGCAAAGTGAATGACGAGCTTCCGCTAGAGCATTTCAACAAAATTGAACCCGGACAAAATTATGGCTGGCCGCATTGTTGGGGCGATGGCAAAGGTGGCATGACGCAAGACCCAAACTTTCCTGGCGCGAATAACTTTTGCAAAAATGCCACACCGCCAGCGATTACCTTTACTTCGCACTCCACGCCGATTGGTGTCACATTTTTAGATAAAACAAATTTTCCGAGCGAATACAAAAACGATGCAATCGTTGCGCTGCACGGCTCGTGGAATCGTGCGCAACTAAGCGGCTATAAATTGGTTCGCGTGAAATTTAATGGCGTAACGCCTGTCGAAGTAGTGGACTTTGCGACTGGCTGGCTCAATAATAATGAAGCTTGGGGCAGGCCTGTGGATGTTGTGACAGGCCCAGATGGCGCCCTGTATGTATCGGACGACCGCGCGGGTTATATTTATCGCATTCACTATAAAAAACCATAATTGGGGAACATGATGTTTAAATTTATTTATGCAGCTTTCATCGGCTTGATCATCAGCACAAATGCATTTGCTGAAAAACTGTCAGGCAATATTGCAATGCACATCGCAAAAGTGCATTACGAGCATCCAGTGCGATTACTGCACCCTTATTTGGATGTGTGGCACATGAAGGGCCCGCTGGCGGAAAAGGCCGCGCTAAAAACGCTAAAAAAACGCTTCGCCAATGTGGGTGATTGTAACGCAGCGGCCAATGTGGTGTTATTAATAGAGCCGCACATGTTTTACAATGCGCAGTTACGCGTATTTCATGGTGAAATCATTGCGCGCGTCTACACAAGCACCACAGATTTAAGCGCGCAAAGCGCAATTACCACCATTAAAAAGCAAGTGACGCAAAATGGTGACCTTGGCGTAAAACCTGACTATTACATGGAAAAAGCTTACATAAAGGCTATGGAAAAAGTGATTAAAAAGCTGGAAACCGACAAAGCGTTTTTGGCTGCGCTGGATAAAGTCAAAATAGAAAATCCTAAACTAATTTGCAATGCTTTAGATGATTTACCAGTCTCTAAAATTTACTACTAAAAAATTTATTACTAAAAGGATTAGAACTAGATGAAAAAATTAATATTTGTCATTGCAACTGTGCTTGCGAGCGGCTGCGCCAACCAAGCAGAAACCGCAAAAAATGCGAATACGCCACTACAAAAAATCACCGACTTAAAAACGCCAGAATCAGTCGTGCAAACCAAAGATGGGCGCATTTTCATCTCGGAAATTGGCGAATTTGGCAAAGATGGCGATGGCCAAATTACTATGATAGATAAATCGGGCAAACGCAGCGTTTTTGCCAGCGGCTTAAATGACCCGAAAGGCTTAGCAGTTATCGGCATCAACTTATATGTGGCCGATAAAGATAAAATCAACAAAATCTCACCCGACGGCTCAAGTAGCGTTTTCGCAGCTACCAGCGCTTTCCCTGCCAAACCACAATTTTTGAACGACTTAGAAGCCGATCCGCAAGGCAATTTATATGTGTCTGATAGCGGTGACATTATGGGCAGCGGCAAAGGCGGTGCGATTTACAAGCTCGACGCGGCTGGCAAAGTAACACTACTCATCGATGGCAAACAAGATGCGCGCGTAATGGCGCCCAACGGCTTGCTGGCGGATGATACAGGCAACGTACTGATTTATGTGGATTTTACTTCTGGAATTTTGTATAGCTACAACCAGCAAACTAAGGCGCTGACTGACCTTGCCGAAGGTTTTGGCGGTGGAGATGGCATTGTGCACCACAGCAACGGTAGTATGTTTGTGAGCGATTGGAAAACTGGCAAAGTGTTTAGCGTCAGCACCAAAGGTGATGTGACTTTGCTCAAAGACGGTTTTAAATCGGCGGCGGATATTGCGATAACCAAAGACGAAACCTACATTATGGTGCCGGACATGAAAGCTGGCGAGTTGGACTTTATTCCGCTTAAATAATCGCTTTAATTAAGTGAAAGAACTTCGCCAAACTGCGCTCGATTGGCTATGCGAATGTGACGCCGAGAAAAAAGCTAAAGGCGTTTTAGCGCTAAAAGATGTTAAATTTAGCATGCCTGCAAGCCAATATCCATGCGGGTTTCAGGCCATTCATAAAAACATTCCTGGCAGACCAATTAAACCAATATTAGTCGCGCCACTCGATTTACCTAAGCGCTCCATGCGCACGGTCGAAGGTCGCGCCGCGCTCATCCACGCCCTCGCCCACATCGAATTTAACGCCATTAATTTGGCGCTGGATGCGATTTGGCGCTTTGATAATATGCCCGAAAATTACTACACCGACTGGCTAAATGTCGCGGCGGAAGAAGCCTATCATTTCTCACTTTTAAACGCGCATTTGCAAAGTTTAGGCTTTAACTACGGCGATTTTTCAGGCCACAATAGCTTGTGGGAAATGGTCGATAGGACAAAAAATGATGTGCTGGCAAGAATGGCCTTAGTGCCGCGCACCATGGAAGCGCGAGGCTTAGATGCAACGCCATCGACCCGCAACAAATTTGCGCAGGTTGGTGATTTGAGAATGGCGGAAATTTTAGATATTATTTTACGCGACGAAATTGGTCATGTGTCGATTGGCAATGTTTGGTATAACTGGCTTTGTAATGAGAGAAATTTAGAGCCGATTGCGACTTTTAAAAGCTTATGTGTTGAATATAGCGCACCTAAACTCAAGCCACCATTTAACCTAGAAGCCAGACGCCAAGCGGGTTTTAGCGAAGCCGAGCTTGCACTGCTTTAAGTGGTGAACGAATTAAGCTGTAAATAAATTTTCTATTCCATCCAAGCCTGTGTGATTGAGCGCGTACGTGGCTTGTTGTTGCACGATGGGTTTTGCATGATATGCCACACCCACAGCCGCCACAGACATCATTTTCAAGTCATTCGCGCCATCGCCAATGGCAATTGTTTGATCCGCTTTTAAACCAAGTTCATCGCGCAATCTCTCTAACTCTTGTGCTTTGCGCTCAGCATCAACAATGTCGCCCAAAATATTACCTGTGAGTTTTCCGTCAATAATTTCAAACGTGTTGGCAACTGCATAATCCAAGCCAAGCATGGTTTTTACTTGGTTGGCAAACAACGTGAAGCCACCAGAAACCAGCATGGTTTTGATGTTGTTCGCTTTACACGCAGCAATCCATTCATGCGCACCAGGGTTTGCTTGCAGACGTTCATCAATCACTTTTTGTAGTGCAGTTTCTGGCAAGCCTTTCAGCAAAGCTACGCGCGCCTTAATGCTGCTGACAAAGTCTAATTCACCACGCATGGATCGCTCTGTGATGGCTGAAACTTGCGGTTTTAGATTCATCATATCGGCAATTTCATCAATGCATTCAATGTTAATCAGCGTCGAGTCCATGTCCATCACGGCAAGCCCAAAATGGTTCAAACGCTGCGCATCCGGCACTAATGCGCAATCAATTTTCTGCTCCGCGCAAAAAACTTTCACAGCTTCAACATCGGTCAAATTTGTTGGCAGATAATAGGCGTGCTCGGCAATTTGCATAAATTGCGCGCTACCACCGATAATGCTATGAATGTGAGTGAGATGCGCCATGCTGATGGCGCGACCTTGAACAACTAAACGCATGGGAAACCTAAACAAATCAAAAGCGAGATTATAGCAGTAGCCAATTAAAACATAAGCCAATATAAAACTTGCCTACATCAGTATAGCTTTATACCCACAAACTTAAACCTTTAAACTTGCCACATCATCCACCACCACCGCAAATAAATCGCGAATAGCAGCCAATGCCGCATCGTGCATAGTTTGCGCATCGACTGTTTTGCCGTTTGCGCCAACCAAGCTGCGCGTGGCGCAAGCGCTTGCAACAACTGTCGGTTTAAAGCCTAAATTAAACGCGCCACGAGCAGTAGAGTTAATGCACATATGCGTCATAAAACCCGCTATCACCACATTCTCGATGCCAAGCGCTTTTAACTGCGCCTCAAGTGGTGTGGCGATGAATGAATTTGGGTAATTTTTGGTAATTAAACTTTCACCATTTTTAGGTGCAACTTCGGAAGATATTTGTCCAATTTCTGCGCTCACGTCATAAGGCGTACCTACGCCTGCATCGTGCTGAATATGAATAATGGGGATGTTTAAATCGCGCGCCATTTGCAACAATTTTTGTGCTTCTTTCACCGCTGGCTCCACATTGGTGAGTTGCATCATGCCGCGCCTGTAGGTGTTTTGGCAATCCACCATAATGAGTGCAGAATCTTTTAGGCCAGCTGTGTTGTAGCCCATGCCAGTAATATCCCTAAGTGTTGCTGAGGCTGTTGTCATATCGTTTCCTTTATTGTTGGTTTTGCTAGCTTCGCAACCTGTTTTGCGCGAAAATATCGTTTACAACTAAACTATAACCAAACCTAATATTTCACACATACTTTAAAATGAATTTACACGAATATCAAGCCAAAAATTTATTACAAAAATATGCCCTAGCAACGCCTATTGGTTCGGTTGCTGGCGATGCCGCTAAAGCAGCCGAAGTGGCTAAAAATATTAATTCTGAAAGATATGTCGTCAAAGCGCAAATTCACGCTGGCGGGCGCGGCAAAGCGGGCGGCGTAAAATTGGTGAAATCGCTCGCGGAAGTAGAAGCCACTGCTAAAGCCTTGCTCGGCAAAAAATTGATCACTTACCAAAATGTGCCCGACGGTCAAATGGTGAGTCAAGTATTGGTGGAAGAAACTTTGCCAATTGCGCGCGAATTATATTTATCGATGTTAGTCGATAGAACTTTAGAAAGAATTGTAGTGGTCGCATCAGGCGCGGGCGGCATGGATATTGAAGAAATCGCCACCAAACATCCCGAGCAAATTCTACAAGAAGTGTGCGATCCGCTCAATGGCTTGGTAGATTTTCAAGCGCGCAATTTAGCGTTTAAATTACAGATTGAGCAAATTGCCGAATTTACCAAACTACTCAAAGGTTTGTACAAACTGTTCAAAGAGAACGATTTAAGCTTGCTGGAAATCAATCCTTTAGTGATTACAACTGACGGTAAATTGGTCGCCCTAGATTGCAAAATGAGCGTGGATGACAACGCGCTGTATCGCCAAAAAACATTAAATGAGCTGCGTGATTGGAGCCAAGAAGACGCAAAAGAAGCCACCGCACACGCAGCGGGCTTAAACTACATCGCGCTCAACGGCAACATCGGCTGCATGGTCAATGGTGCAGGTTTGGCGATGGCGACCATGGATATCATTAAGCTGCATGGCGGCGCGCCCGCAAATTTCTTGGATGTCGGCGGCGGCGCCTCGGCAGAAATGGTAACCAAAGCCTTCAAGATTATTTTAGAGGATAAAAATGTACGCGCGATTTTGGTAAACATCTTTGGCGGCATTATGCGCTGCGACATTATTGCCGAAGGCATTATTACTGCAGTGAAAGAAATGGGTTTGACCATTCCAGTTGTCGTCCGTTTAGAAGGCACAAACGTTGAATTGGGTAAGCAAATGTTGCGTGAAAGTGGTTTGAATATACTCTCAGCAGAAAATTTAACCGATGCGGCGAAGCAAGCCGTAAAGGCGGTTGTATGAGCATTTTAGTTAACAAAAATACGCGCGTTTTATGCCAAGGCTTTACTGGCAAACAAGGCACGTTTCACTCGGAGCAAGCGCTGGCTTACGGCACCAAAATGGTCGGCGGCGTCACGCCAGGTAAAGGTGGGCAATTGCACCTTAACTTGCCTGTGTTCAACACCATGCGCGATGCCGTGCGCGAAACGCAGGCTAACGCTAGTGTGATTTATGTACCGCCCCCATTTGCGGCAGATTCTATTTTAGAAGCGGCGGATGCGGGCATTGAGCTGATTGTGTGCATTACAGAGGGCATTCCTGTGTTGGATATGCTCAACGTGAAAGCCGCGCTGAAAGCGAATGGCGCCAAGATGATAGGTCCAAATTGCCCTGGCATTATCACGCCAGACGAGTGCAAAATCGGCATTATGCCTGGCAGCATTCATCTACGAGGCAAGGTGGGCGTGGTTTCGCGCTCTGGCACGCTAACTTACGAGGCGGTGCATCAAACTACTGTGCTCGGACTTGGTCAAACCACTTGCGTAGGCATTGGTGGCGACCCGATTAAAGGCTTAAACTTTATTGAATGTTTAACTTTATTTGAGGCTGACCCCGAAACTGAAGCGATTATCATGGTCGGCGAAATCGGCGGCTCGGACGAAGAAGCCGCGGCGGATTTTATTAAACATCACGTCACCAAGCCAGTTGCGGCTTACATTGCAGGCCTTACCGCGCCAGCAGGCAAGCGCATGGGACATGCTGGCGCGATTATCTCTGGCGGCTCTGGCCGTGCAGAAGATAAAATTAAGGCATTAGAAAATGCGGGTTGCGTGGTTGCAAGTTCGCCCGCAGGTTTGGGCGAAGCAGTTTTAAAGGCAATACAAATTAAAGGTTAAAGCATTGAAAAAATTCATTGTATTTTTGTGTTTCTCTCTACTAAGCGCATTGAGCTTTGCGGAAGACATTCCCTACTTGCTTACCGCAGCATCAAAGGGCGATTTGCAGACGGTTAAAGCCATGCTGGAAAGCGGCGTGAATGCAAACACCAAAGATGCCGACGGCATCACCGCGCTGATGTACGCAGCGCGTAAAGACAAAGCCGATGTGGCTGCAGCACTTATTGCAAAAGGCGCAGAGGTGAACGCGAAGGACAAAGGCGGCTGGACCCCGCTGATGTTCGCCGCCCGAAAAAACCATATCGCCACCGTAAAAGTGTTGCTAGATAATGGTGCAGACCCAAAAATTCGCGACGAAAGCGGCTGGAGCGCATTCGGCATGGCCTCAACTTCTGGCTATTCCGAAATTGTAGATTTGATGATTAAACACGGCGTGGATGCCAACGCCAAAGCCGATGACGGCAAAACCGCACTGATGTACGCTGCAAAAAGTGGTGATGTGCCAACAATTACCTCGCTGATGGCGCAAGGCGCGCAAGCTAACGCACACGATAGACAAGGCGCAACCGCGCTGATGTACGCCGCTCGCGAAGGTCACGCGCCTGCAATCGCTTATATGTTAAGCAAAGGTGCTAATGTCGATGAGCAAGATCAATCGCGCTGGACAGCGCTAACTTGGGCAGTAAAAAAATCGCAAGTGGAAGCGGCTAAAACCTTGCTTGCAAAAGGCGCCGATGTGAACCACGAAGACTCCGAAGGTTCGCCATTGCTGCAAATAGCGGTGGATACAGGCTCGAAAGACATGGTGAAATTATTGTTAGAAAACAAAGCTAATGTAAAAGCGCGTGACAAATATGGCCTGACGGCTTATGTGTATGCGCTTAAAAAAGGCAATGCGGAAATCGTGAAACTCATCAAAGACGCAGGCGGTAAGTACTAACTCTGCATGAAAATCGCGCTCGCACAAATCAACTGCATTGTTGGCGATATTAAAGGCAATGCCGCCAAAATATTAGACTTTGCCAATCGCGCAAAAACTGCTGGTGCGAGTTTAGTGATTACGCCAGAACTCGCGCTGAGCGGTTATCCACCCGAAGATTTGCTATTTAGAGATGATTTTAACCATGCCTGTGAACAAGCACTGTGGCGGCTTGCAGAGCAGGTTTCTGGAATTACTTTATTAGTTGGTCATCCACATCTTAAAAGCAAAAAGCTGTACAACGCGGCTTCTGTGATTGAAAACGGCAAAATTACCGCAACTTATCACAAACAATGTTTGCCCAATTACAGCGTGTTCGATGAAGAGCGCTATTTTCAAGCGGGCAGCAAAGCGCTGGTTTTTTCTCACCAAGGCACAAAATTTGGCGTGATGATTTGCGCCGATGGCTGGGAGGCTTTTCCTGCGCAGCGAGCCAAGCAAGCAGGTGCTGAATTTTTGCTCGCACTTAACGCCTCGCCTTACCACATGGATAAACTGGAAACGCGCTACGAAGTGATCGCCGAGCGCGCAAAAGAAACCAACTTGCCAGTCATTTACGTGAATATGGTCGGCGGACAAGATGAGCTGGTGTTTGATGGCGCATCTTTCGTGCTGGATAAAACGGGCAAAGTCACGCAGCAATTATCTTCATTTGTTGAAGCTTTGGAAATTGTCGAAATCAATGCTCTAGAAGCCAATGCCCATGCGCCTTCCAGAGCACATATTTCAGATAAATTAAGTATAGAAGCAGCCGTTTATAACGCGCTTAAATTAGGTTTAGCCGATTATGTGAATAAAAATGGCTTTCCTTCGGTAGTGCTGGGTTTGTCGGGCGGCATCGATTCTGCGCTCACGCTGGCCATTGCCGTTGATGCTTTGGGCGCAGAGCGCGTCAAAGTCGTACTCATGTCATCTGAATTCACCGCCAGCATTAGCGTGGATGACGCGGTGGAAATGGCGAATTTAGTAGGCGTGAAATATAGCCAGATTCCGATTAAAGATTTGTTCGAACTGTTCCGCGAAACACTCGCGCCCGAGTTCGGCGATTTACCTTTTAATACGGCAGAAGAAAACCTGCAAGCGCGTATTCGCGGTATGTTACTGATGGCGCTTTCGAACAAATTTGGCAGCATCGTGCTCACCACTGGCAATAAATCTGAAATGGCAGTCGGCTACAGCACGCTGTATGGCGACATGGCGGGCGGCTTTTCGCTGCTGAAAGATGTGCCAAAAACGCTGGTGTACAAACTGGCTGAATACCGCAATTCAATCTCAAAAATTATTCCAGAACGCATCATCACCCGCGCGCCAAGCGCCGAGCTACGCGCCAACCAGAAAGACCAAGACAGCTTGCCAGCTTACGAGATTTTAGACGCGATTATGCAAGCCTATGTGGAAGAAGACATGAGCCGCGATAAAATTATCGCAAAAGGTTTTTCTGAGGCAGATGTGAATCGCGTGACAAATTTAATCGACCACAACGAATATAAACGTCGCCAAGCGCCAGTTGGGGTTAGAATTACGCAACGAGGATTTGGCAAAGATAGGCGTTATCCGATAACATGTAAGTTAAAGTTTGATTGACGAAATTTTGGAGAGTGAGTGATGAAAAAAATTGAAGCGGTGATTAAACCATTTAAGTTAGACGAAGTGCGCGAAGCGCTTTCTGAAATCGGCGTGAACGGCCTTACTGTGACCGAAGTAAAAGGCTTTGGCCGTCAAAAAGGCCATACCGAACTTTATCGCGGCGCCGAATACGTGGTAGATTTTTTGCCGAAAATTAAAATTGAACTGGTTGTGACCGATGAAATGGTAGAAGCCGCCATGGAAGCGATTATCAAAGCCGCACATACGGGCAAAATTGGCGACGGTAAGATTTTTGTGAGTGCGGTTGAGCAGGTGGTGCGGATTAGAACAGGAGAAACGGGTGAGTCAGCGGTTTAGCTCGGCACTCGACTTATATTCATGACTTGAGATTGCAAATGCCTAAATTGGGATTTTACATATTTATCATTCTCTTTGTTTTTTCAAAACAAGCATCTGCGGAAATATACAAAAATTTCTTGCCTTATAGTAGCCTAGCTATGATTAAAGCTAAATATCCGAATGCAAAACTTGAGGATATAAAGGCAGCTTGGCTTAAAGAGAATGAAGCCTTTATTGGGCTTACTGGTGTTGGAATTATCGGAGCAATAAATCTAAAATTTTCCACTAGTGATGATTATTGGAAAACTTCGATTGAATCTACTCAGCGTGAAATAGAAAGCAATCCGACTGCCGACAATTCAATTAGGGAATATGACATTGCAGACTTTAATGGAAGGTTAAACTTACCTTTAGATCAAAGATTAACACTTGACTGGCTACGTTGGGTTCCGCCACAAGCTATACCCTTTGATAGAATTGTAAGTAAATATGGGAAACCTGAGAAATGTGATTTTGATGTTGACACTTACCAACCTTATTGTGCATGGACAAGCAAAGGGGTATCAGCTAATTTGAGTGATAATAAGAAGTATGTTTATTTTATCGAATACACTTTTACACTTGAAGATTTGGGATTAGAGAAACCAAAACCAGAATTAAAACGCTCTAATAAAAACAAAAAAGCCAAGTAGGGTGGGCAACTAGCTTGCCCATGCTGAACCAATCCATGAATAACCGCGTGTGCAAATAAGCCCGTTGCCCACCCTACAAAAACTAATTTATGCCCGTTATTTTTAAAACCATCATTCTACTCACCATTTCCAACGTCTTCATGACGTTTGCTTGGTACGCGCATCTTAAAAATTTAAGCCATAAACCTTGGATAATTGCCGCGCTAATCAGTTGGGGCATTGCGCTGATGGAATATTTGTTTCAAGTGCCTGCCAACCGCATCGGCATTACTGCGCTATCGCTCGGTCAACTTAAAATGTTGCAAGAAGTCATCACCTTGAGTGTGTTTGTACCATTTGCGATTTTTTACATGAACCAACCATTAAAGCTGGATTTTTTATGGGCTGGCTTGTGTTTGCTGGGCGCAGTATATTTTATGTTTAGAACCTAAAATAGCAATTGCAGGCTAACTCGTCATTGCGAGCCTAAGGCTTTACCTTGGGCGAAGCAATCCAGTTAGATTAAAAGTCATGGATTGCCGCGGGCTATGCCCTCGCAATGACGTTAGTAGGGCGGATTAGTTTACGTAATCCGCCGTATGTAAACCTTCTCTTTCTGCGCAATACGCTTCGCTATTGACGCCCTACAGACCAATATCTATGCGGCTTCCAGAGCATCTATTTTAGATTATTTGTCTTTAAAAATACTTCTAACGTAATCTAAATCTTCTTGAGTATCCACGCCGCTTGCAGGCGCATTTTGCGTAATCGTTACGCCAATTTTATAGCCGTGATGTAGCACGCGTAACTGTTCTAAACTTTCAATTTTCTCGAGTTCTGTCACGCTTAATTGTGCGTACTGTTTTAAAAACCCCACACGGTAAGCGTAAATGCCAATGTGGCGATGCGCTTGAATATTTTGTTTGTGTGCGTCGTCGCGCGGGTAAGGAATCGGCGCTCGGCTAAAATACAGCGCGTTGCCGTTAGCATCCAGCACTACTTTGACGATATTCGGATTTAAAAAACTCGCTTCATCATGAATGGCGTGACAAGCGGTCGCCATGACTGCATCTTTGCTCTTAGCCAAATGTGCAGCGACTTCTTGAATGAGTTTTGGGTCGATTAACGGCTCATCGCCTTGCACGTTCACCACAATTTCATCGTCACTCCAGTTAAATATTTGCGCGACTTCGGCGATTCTATCCGTACCTGAAGCATGGTCTATGCGCGTCATCACGACTTTAATATTGTGCTCTGCCGCCGCTTGTATGATTTTTTCAAAATCGGTTGCAATCACAATCTCGCTCGCGCCGCTTTTTGCAGCCTGCTCTGCAACCCTTACCACCATTGGCTTGCCAGCAATATCCAACAGAGGCTTGCCTTGCAAGCGCGTACTGGCGTAGCGGGCAGGAATTACAACTTTAAACATAATTCATTTCTCGTGCAGATTGCGGCGTTGCGCGGTGCTCGCAACCTCGCCGTAATACAGCATACTGTCTCGGCTTCTGCGCTCCGTGCGCCTTGCACTGCATCACGAGATTTTGAATTATCCGCCTCATTATCAATCTGCTAAATATTCTTTTTCTTCCAATTTTCTGGCTTCATCTTCCAACATCACGGGAATGCCATCGCGGATTGGGTACGCCAGCCGCGCAGATTTTGAAATGAGCTCGTTATTTTTCTTGTCGTAAATCAACGGCCCTTTGGTGACAGGGCAAACTAAAATTTGTAGTAGTTTCGAATCCATAATAGCTTTACCTTTTTTCTAATTTACTTAATATGACCGGCATCAAAGCCTCGTCAATGCTGGCTTGCACGGGCAACACCCAATAGTTTTTTTTCGCGAATAATTTGCATTTTACGGCATCTTTTTCTGTCATGATAATCGCATCGCAATCAATGTGAGCCAAATCTTGCGCAGAATATGCATAATGATCTGCAAATCCGATGCTGGCAAAGCTCAAGCCTAATTGACGTAAATGCTCAAAAAACCGCTCTGGCTTACCAATGCCAGCGATAGCCGTCACTTTTTTGTGTTTAAAATCTGCCACATTTGCAGTTAAACTTTTATCTGTGAGGTTATAAAATTGTTCGCCTACCAACTGCATTTGATAGGCATTTTCTATCACCTTCTCACCATTACAAACAATAGCATCAACCGTTTTTAAGCGCCAAGGTGCCTCACGCAATGGCCCAGCAGGCAATAGACATGCGGTCTGCAGGCTTGCATTGTCGACAATGGCAATCTCAACATCACGCTTTAAGCGATAATGTTGCAAGCCATCGTCGCTGATAATTACATTGCACTCAGGATGCGCCTTTAATAACGCTGTTGCGGCATCCACCCGATCTGCCCCCACCCACACTGGGCAACCACAGCGGCTGGCGATGAGTACTGGCTCATCGCCCACAATGCTCGTCAGGCTGGCTGGCGTGACACTAGTGGCCTGCGTTGCGTTGCCGCCATAACCACGACTTATCACGGCGGGTTTGTAACCTTGCTGCTTTAGTTGATTCGCCAACCAAATTACCGCTGGCGTTTTGCCGCTGCCGCCCACATTGATATTGCCGACCACAATCACCGGCACGGGCAGCGCGTAAGATTTCAACACACTCGCACGGTAAGCCCAACGGCGAAGCGCTGTAATGCCCGCAAACAGCCATGATAGCGGCACTAAAATTAGGTAAAAAATTGCGCCTTTTGTCACCCATGCATTTTGGATAAAATTTTTCACGAAAGCCTATTTTTTAACAAAAACCCAGTCAAATACAAAAAACTAGTCGAACTCTTTTTGATACAGTTTGGTGTAATAGCCATTTTTCTTGATGAGCGCCTGATGCGTGCCAGATTCGACAATCTCACCTTGATCCATCACCAAAATTCTATCAGCATTTTCGATGGTGCTGAGGCGGTGCGCGATGACGATTGATGTACGGTTTTGCATCAACGTATCCAACGCAGCTTGCACATGCTGCTCCGATTCCGTATCCAGCGCGCTGGTAGCCTCATCCAGCAACAAAATTGGCGCATCTTTAAGAATCGCGCGCGCAATGGCGATGCGCTGACGCTGGCCGCCAGAAAGACGCACGCCTCTATCGCCAATTTCATTTTGCAGGCCATCTGGAAACTGCGAAATAAACTCCCAAGCATGCGCGGCCTTGGCAGCGTCAATCACTTCTGCCTCAGTCGCGTTCCTTAACGTACCGTAAGCGATGTTATTAAAAATCGTGTCGTTGAACAAAATAATATCTTGGCTGACCAGCGAAAACTGACTGCGTAAGTTTTTTAACTCTAGCGAGCGAATATCCACGCCATCAAGCAGCACCAAGCCTTGTTGCAAATCGTAAAAACGTGGCAGTAAATTCACCAGTGTGGTTTTACCGCCTCCAGAACGCCCAACCAGCGCCAGTTTTTCGCCTGGCTGAATAGTAAAGCTTAAATTATTTAATGCAGGTTTTTTGGCATTTTCATAGCGCAAAGTAACGTTTTTAAATTCAATTTCACCTTTTGAGCGCGCAATTTGTTTTTCGCCTTCATCAAGTTCTGCAGGCGTATCTATGACTTCAAACACGCTTTGTGCAGCAGCGAGACCAACCTGAAAATCTTCATTGGCTGCAGTAATATGCTTTATTGGGCCAATCAGCATTAGCAAAGCGCCAATAAACGCAGCGAACTCTCCAACGCTGAATCTGCCCAGCGCGTAATACACCACCAAAGCCAAAGCCACGGCAGCTAACAATTCCACTACCAGACTATTCAACCCAGCAATACGCGCGGAGCGTAATTCTAGCTGACGATTTTTACTCACTACCACCGAAAATCGCTCGCTTTCATAATCTTGCGCGCCAAATATTTTAACTATCCGCTGACCAGAAATTGCCTCTTCTGCTGCTTTAGTCATTTCACCTACACCAAGCTGCACCCTTTTAGCATTTGCACGCAATTTAGGCGTCATTTTACTTAAATACAAACCCATCAAAGGAGCCACCAGAGCAAAAATTAAAGTGAGGCGCCAATCAAGATATAGCATGTAAGCAATCAAGCCGAATGCAGTTAGCACGTCTCTAAGCACATTCAAAGCGGCGCGCGAGCACGCAGTAGAAAGGCGCTCAGCGTCATAAGTCAATTTAGAAACCTGCACGCCTGTTGTGTTAGCATCATAATAACTAACAGGTAGCAACATCATTTTATTGAATGCTTCTTTTCTAATACATTCAACTATTTTGCGCGCTACAATACGCATGCTGTAATTTGAAACAAAGCCTGCTAAGCCTCGAATGGCCATTAAACCAAACAACATCAGCGGTAATAAATAGGTTTTATTCGAAGCTTGTTTAGCAAAACCTTTGTCAGTAACCTCCCGAATTAAAGCCAAAAAGCCCGTGTTACTGGCGGCCAGAATTGCGGTAGCAGCAATAGTGATAAAAAAGAATGTTTTAAATTGCCAAACATAGCGAAAAAGCCGCATATACAACATTTTAGCGTTGGCGATATGCGGCGTTTTTTCTTGCTTGCGGGAGGATTTCGACATTAGTTTAGGTTTAAATTCTGACAGTCGAATACTGAGAGAAATAACTCAATACTATTCGGAGCCAATCTGTGTGGCAAACGTAATATGCGTGTAATTGGCTTGCCGCGCAGCTTCCATGACATTCACTACGCTTTGGTGCGTCGATTTCGCATCGGCATTAATCACTATAGTTGGCTCTTTACCGTTGCCGCCAGCCTTGGTGAGCGCTGAAGCAATACCTGCTACGCTCGCGCCATCTACTGCATTTCCGTTGACCATATAATGTCCAGTCGCATCCACTTCTACGGTAATCACCAATGGCTTATCTTCTGGTGCATTCGCTTCAGCTGTCGGCAAATTGATTTGCAACTCGCTGGTACGCGAAAACGTTGCGCTGACCACCAAGAAAATAATAATCACCAATAACACGTCGATCAAAGGCACGAGATTCATCTCGAGCTCTTCGTTGCGTTTGCCACGTTGAAAGTTCATGTTTTATAAACCTTTTTTAGTTTCTTTGACCATGTAAAATTTCAACGATCTTAATCGCCTGTTGCTCCATGTCGACTAACAAATCATCCACTTTACTACGGAAAAAACGATACGCAATCATCGCTGGCACCGCCACTACGATACCTGCTGCCGTATTGTAAAGCGCCACAGAAATGCCGCGTGCAAATTGCGCCACATCGTGACCACTGTTGGTAAATGAGCCAAATAATTCCACCATGCCAATTACCGTACCCAACAAACCCAATAACGGCGCTACGGTAGCGATAGTGCCTAATATCGGCAAATAGCGCTCTAATTTGTGCGCAACAGCACGGCCAGTTTCTTCAATCGCCTCTTTAGTCACTTCACGCGAGTTTTTAGCGTTGGATAACGCGCTAGCAAATACTTGCCCGAGCATGGAATGTTGCTCTAATTTATTCAGCGTTTCTTTGGTTACGCCGCCCTGCCCCAGCCACTTTTGCACTTCTGGCAACAAATTGCTCGGTGCTACCACTTCCGCACGCAAAGCCCAAGTACGCTCACCAATAATCGCTAACGCGATAATTGAAGCAATAATTAGCGGCCAAATTGGCCAACCAGCGGCCTGAATAATTTCCCACACAGCGATACTCCTTAAGGTTTCAAAAACTTCCGTTACTTTAGCTGGAAGCGCGCGTTTCGGCAAGTTTCTTTATGACAAGATTTTGATTAATAGTTATCATGCCAATAGCGTGGCTGGCTTTGGCGCCAAACCGTCATTTTTATGGGATTATTCTTTTTGAAATCTATCAAAATTGCACCTTGATAGTCAGAGCGGTGGGTAATTGCGCCACTTTCCTCAAAACGTTTTTCAATCAATGGCTTAGGATGTTTGAAGCGATTCAAATAGCCCACTGTAAAAACGCTGTATTTTGCACCAACGGCTTGTACAAAATCTACTGTGGAAGAAGTTTTGCTACCATGATGTGGGACGATTAGGACATCACTTTGCAAACCAGCACTTTTAAGCAAATTATTGGTAATAATAGAATCGCCAGAAGTCTCATGGATATTGGTCTGCAGGCTAGTCTCTAAAAGTGATCTTTCAGCTTCTTTTTCAATATCGCCTGTCACTAAAATGCTACCGAATTGGCTGGTCACTTTCAGCACGCAGCTTCTATTATTGTCTTTTATATCGGCATTTTCGTAGCTTTCTAAACTTGGATGTAGCACTTCAAAATGTACGCCATCCCATCGCCAATACTGGCCCGCAAAGCACTTCATGGTTTTCCTTGGTAGATTATCCGCAGCTAAGTTGAACGAACTCGCCAACCAAGTCACTGGCACCTGCGCGAGTACAGAAGCTGCGCCGCCGCTGTGGTCGATGTCATCGTGGCTCACAATAAAACCATCTAACTTTTTCACACCTTTGCCGCGCAAATATGGCACGATAATTTTGCTACCTGCATCGGATTGCGCCGAATAGCGTGAGCCAGCATCGTATAAAAATGCATGATTCCTAGTATGAATCACCGCTGCCAAACCTTGCCCGACATCCAACACCGCCACTTGCATTTCGCCGATGTTGGGTTTTTCAACTTCCACAAAAAACAGCGGCAACAATAAAATAAGCCCAAGCCAACGCTGCGGGAATCCGCACGGCAGCAATAGCCAGAGCACGCCGAAAATCGCTACAAGCAGCGTCCAGATTGGCGGTGCGGCTTGCTGCCAAGTAGGTAAATTTGCCAGCCAATTGAGACCGTGCATGCAGATTTCTAAAATAAAATGAGAAACTTGCAACACAAAATCGAGATTGAGCAAGCTGCCAAAAATAGACAACGGCACCACCAAAAGTGAAATAATGGGGATGGCAAAAGCGTTGGCGAGCGGCGAAACGATAGAGGCTTGGCCAAACATGACGATGAGTAGTGGCAACAAGCCTAAAGTAATCGCCCACTGCGTGTTAATGGCGGTTTTAAACCAATGCGCGGTTTTTAATCTGTTAACTGTGACGTAAGCAATTAGCGCCACGGCACCAAATGACAGCCAAAAACCTGGTGCAATAACCGCCCAAGGATCACACAAAACCACCACGATTAGCGCGATTGCCAGCACACGCGAAATCGCTAAGTTACGCGCCAACAAAAGCGCAACAGCAAATGTTAGTAGCATAAAAATAGTGCGCTGCGTGGGCACAGACCAGCCCGCTAAGGCAGCATACATAAGAGCGACCAAGACGCCCGCGATAGTCGCTGCTTTGCGCGTTGGCAGGCGTACGACCAAGCTGGGCATTCGCCGCCAACTAAACGCGACCAAAGAAAACGCCAAACCCGCCAACATGGTGATGTGCAAGCCAGAAATGCTTACCAAATGCCCGACTCCAGCTTTAAAAAATACATCCCACTGTGCTTGCGAAATTTGGCTGTCGTCACCGACCACCAATGCGCGAATCACACCTGCGTAGTGCTTATTTGTTAGCACTTGAGAGATTTTATTGCCAATTTTTTCACGCCAATTTTCGATTAAATAACTTGGCTTCCATACGAAATTTGTGAGTTTTTTGTAGCCACTTTTGTTACGAATGGCGCCAGTCGCACGCATATTTTCCGCCAGCGCCCAAGCTTCAAAATCGAAACCGTGCGGATTATAAGTGCTGTGCGGGCGCTTGAGCCGCACAGTGAATTGCCAGCGCTCGCCGGCATGAAAATAATTAGTTAAAGCAGGCGCGTTTTCTGGCTTGGCAGATTCAACTTCACGATAATAATTGAGTGAAATATGTTGTGGAATTTTTAAAGTTTTTGTGTCATCTTTTGTGAGTATTTTTTCAACATCAAACTGAAAGCGCTCGCCGCGCTCAGTCACTTCTGGCAAGCTCGCCACCACGCCGATAATTTCAACGCTTTGCTGCTCCCAGTTTTTAGGTAATTCGTCGCTTAATCGTATCGTCGCAAATGTTGCCGCCCAGAAAAACCCGCACAACGCTGCGAGCACAAAAAGACTACATTTTTTTACTATTTTATGTTGAAATTTAACGAAAATAATGAGACTAGGAGCCAATATCCATGCGGCCTGCAGGGCAGGCAATATGGGTTGTTGTTGCAACAACCAAGCGCCAAAAACAAAACCTAGCGCTATGATTATCATCTAGCTCAATGAAATAAGTTTGCCGTCTTGTAGCCGATATTGCCGTTGCATTTTGGCGGCTAAACTTAAATCGTGCGTGACGACGACCAAACTAGTATTTTGCTCTTGATTAATTTCTAACAATAAATCAAAGACTTGACCAGCAGTCACGCGATCCAAATTGCCAGTGGGCTCATCCGCCAGCACACATTCGGGTCGAGAAACTAGTGCGCGTGCCAACGCAGCGCGCTGCCGCTCGCCACCAGAAAGCTCACCAGGCATATGTTCTAAACGATGCCCCAAGCCTACTTTGGTGAGCATTTTTTTTGCGCTTTCCAGCGCCGTTTCACGAGGTAAACGACGAATCAACAGCGGCATGGCCACGTTTTCGATGGCAGTGAATTCTGGTAATAAATGGTGAAATTGATACACAAAACCCAGCGATTGATTGCGCAGCACGCCTTTTTCGGCTTCCGACATTTGGCTTAAATTTTTGCCTGCCAGCTCAACATTTCCACTGCTGGGCACGTCCAAGCCACCGAGCAAATGCAAGAGCGTACTTTTGCCCGATCCAGATTCGCCCACAATGGCAATTTGCTCGCCTTTGTTGATGTTTAAATCGATACCATTTAATACTGCGACATCTAGGCCAGAATAGGTTTTGCAGAGATTTTGGCATTGAATAATGCTACTCAAGCTTTTACTCATAACGTAACGCTTCCGCTGGATTAATTTGCGACGCTTTGTAACTCGGATAGAGGGTGGCCAGCAGGCTTAAAACAATCGAAGTGAGCGTAATCGCCGTGACATCCGACCACAGCACTTGTGACGGCACCTCGCTAATATAATAGACATCTTTAGCTAAAAATTGTACGTGAAATAAATTTTCGATAAACGGCACAATTACACCAATATTAAGCGCAATGAGCAAGCCCAGCGTGACGCCCAACAAAGTACCGATAATGCCGATGAGCGCGCCTTGGATAATAAAAATGCACATAATACTGCGCGGACTTGCGCCAAAAGTGCGCATAATGGCGATGTCGGCGCGCTTATCGATAACCGCCATAATGAGCGTGGAAACAATATTAAATGCGGCCACCGCCACAACCAGCACCATAATAATCGACATGATACGTTTTTCCATTTTAAGCGCGGCGAAAAAATTCGGGTTTTCTTGCACCCAATCGCTGATGTAATAATTGCCCTGCCCTGCTAGTTTGGTAGCAATAGCTGGCGCGACTTCTAGCGTTAAAAATGGGTCATCTAGCTTGATGCGCAAACCGGTGATTTTATCACCCATACGATACAGTTTGGCAGCATCTTCCATGTGAATAAGCGCCAAGCCAGAGTCGTAATTCTGATAGCCCATTTCGAACAAGCCAACCAATTTAAATTGCCTCATGCGCGGCATGGTGCCAACTGGGGTTGCTTGACCCGATGGCGACATGAGCACGATTTTTTCGCCTACCGTTGCGCCTAAAGCGTAGGCCAAATCTGCGCCTAAAACAATGTTGAACTCACCTGCGCGCAGGTCATCTAGCTTACCAACTTTCATTTTATCAGCAAATTCTGCTACTTTAATTTCATCTGCAGGCACGATGCCACGTACCAATGTACCTTGTGCAGCCGAATTAAACGACAGCATACCCTGCCCCATTACAAAAGGTGCGGCCGCCAGCACATGTGGCACGCCATCAACACCAGCTACCACCTGCTGCCAGTTTGCCAGCGTATTATCGCCCTGCGTAATTTGCAAATGCGAAGCCACACCTAAAATGCGATTTCGTAGTTCAGTGCCAAAGCCATTCATCACCGAAAGCACGACGATAAGCACGGCTACGCCAAGCGCGATGCCGACCATGCTGGTGATAGAAATGAAAGTAGTAAAGTGACTTTTGCGCTTTGCGCGTAAATAGCGCAAGCCAACAAAGAGCTCAAACGGCAGTTTTGTAATGAAGGACATTGTAGAATCTTAGCAGTTTATGCTGCAAAGATTCTAGCCAAGCTAGAAAAATTTAATGCTTAAATTGGCAGAAGCTAAATTTAAATGGCCACGCGTACCCATTCACGTTGCTTCATAAGAGGCAACCCCATTTCCAACACCTCGTCGTTTCCGGCAATATTAATTTTGAATTTATTGCCACGTTTATACTCGCTTCGCGGCAAGATTATAGAAGCCTTATTGGATTTGCTATCGTTTTCTTTACCCAGAAATACACCCAAATAGGTGTTCAAATGGCTAAGGTCCGTATCTTTATCCTCCACAAAATAACCGCTAAGCGCCTCTGCAACATTGTTTCTATCCACGCGTCCAACCCTCACCGAAGAGCCATGCGTTCCTAGCACTTCCAGCCCTGCACGGTAGTTACCATTAGATTGCTTGCGTACGCTTTTAATTTCCGCGATGACAAACAAGTCTTTATCTTCTTGCGAGGTATAACCAATCAGCTTGCCAGCCTCGATCCAACTGCTGTAAGTTTTGCCCAGATCCACACCAAATCCTCTAGCACTTTCGTCCACAAGCCACCAGTTTTCGCTACCTAATTTGGTTTGGCTTGGTTTAAGTACTTGCGACTCTGGTTTAACACGGTGCTTAGCCACGCGCATTTCAAAGTCATACAAACCGTCATCCTCATACATAGGCTGCAATGTATCTTTTACCAGCTTAGGTTTTGCGGCATTTAGGCGGCGGCAAATATCCTGTAAGCCATAACTCACATTAATTAACTTATTACGTTTATTTCTAGTTTCTTTTCTGCGTTGGCGTTCGTAACCTTCTACGCACCAGTCGACACGAAGTTTTTTAAACAATTTCACCATAACACCAGTTGATGCCATTCTCTCTAGCCCAAATTCTTGTAGTGGCTTTTGAGTATCCACTGCGCATAAATAAGCTTCAATCTTATCGACCAAGCGTGTAGTTTTCCAAAAACGATAGTCGGCAAATTTTTCGACCGCACGAATACGCTCAGGGCCTTTGTAAGACTCAATGTTAATAAAAAATTGATACTTATCTTGTTTATGCTTAATAGTAATAAGCGGATTGCTTGCCCAAACTTTAAGAATTTGCTCTGTCATTTGAATTTGCAGACGGGTGTAGCTACTCTTCTGCAAAGAATCCATCATAAAACCACGCTTCAATAACGTTGCAAGGCTGGTTTCTTTTGTTTGAAAGTCATACAAAAATAAATTGGTATTCATTAATGACAAATTTTCAGCACATTTGATGACTTTACAAACATTTACCCAAGTACCAATTGGCGCAGGTTGATCATCAAAATAGCGCCATTTTGCTGCTGCAAAAGTAGCATTTAAGTGCCGCGCTAAAATTAAATTCATTTTTGTGTCAGCAAAAACTATCTTATTTTGCGCCAAATAACACTCTAAAAATTGTGTGTATGCCACATAAAGTTGACGCTGATATGAATACACCGTATTATAAACTTCAGTTTCTACTCCTCTACTTAATTTCAATACAGTCAAGTAGTTATGTGTAATTTCCTTCGCATGCTTATATGTTTTTCTATCGATTTCAAGCACCAAATCAATGTGGTAATCCAGATTTTTGGTTGAGTTAAATTGAATTTTCACCAACTGCGCTGTAATCTCTTTAAGCGCAGCCAGTTCGTCCACTTCAGTAAGCGTGTCCATCCACCCAAGATTTTTTTGCGCATCTTGAGGATGTAAAACCGCCTGAATTTTATGCTTTACCGTAGCTAACATTTTTAGTACCTGCTCAATAAAAAGTAAATGACATGTTCACTTTTGCAACATGTGTGCCAACTTTTTTATTAGCTTGATTATCTAAAGAATAGTGCTGATAGTTAAATTCTTGACTGCAACTTCATTTACACCTGCTAAAATACCCCACATTAGCTTACAAACACAATAGCCCGTATGGGTTAAAGCGCTATTACACTATATTACTCATATGTTTACTGGAATTATTCAAGCAATTGGTCACATCGATGCCATCACAGAACAGGGTGATGATCTCAAGCTTTCAATCCGCACTACTCATTTAGATGATGTAATTTTGGGCGACAGCATCGCCGTCAATGGTGTGTGTTTAACGGTGACAAATCTCACTAAAACGCATTTTGAGGCACATGTTTCAAAAGAAACGCTGAGTGTGACAACGGGCTTAGATAATAAAAATGAGGTGAATTTAGAAAAAGCATTGCGCCTAAGCGATAGGCTCGGCGGGCATTTGGTCAGCGGTCATGTCGATGGCGTGGGTGAAGTGAAGCGATTTACTAACTTGGGCGAATGCTGGTTGCTCGAGGTTCGCGCACCGCATGAAATTTCTAAATATATCGCCAAAAAGGGCTCGATTTGCGTGGATGGCGTGAGCTTAACCGTCAACACCATTGCACAAGACACGTTTAGTATGAACATTATTCCGCACACTTTAGAACACACGACGCTTAACAATTTAAGCGCTGGAAGTCTCGTCAATATTGAGATTGACCAAATTACTCGCTATGTAGAACGCATGTCAGAGTGGGCACTTGAAAAAAATGAAAGCACCAATGCCCCATAATTCAATTAGTCCAATTACCGAAATCATCGCCGATATTAAAGCGGGCAAAATGGTGATTTTGGTAGATGATGAAAATCGTGAAAACGAAGGCGACTTTGTTATTGCTGCCGAATTTGCAACAGCTGAGCACATCAACTTTATGGCCAAATTTGGTCGTGGTTTAATTTGCCTGACGCTTACCGAGGCACGTTGTCAGCAACTAGATTTACCACCGATGGTAGAGAAAAACGATTCACGCTTGGGCACCAATTTTACAATTTCAATCGAAGCTGCAAGCGGCGTCACCACTGGCATATCGGCCGCTGACCGCGCAACGACTATTAAAGCTGCAGTTGCAAAAAATGCCAACGCAAAAAGCATCGTCAGCCCAGGTCATGTGTTTCCACTGGCAGCTCTAAATGGCGGTGTGCTAGTGCGAGCAGGCCACACCGAGGCGGGCAGCGATTTGGCCACACTGGCGGACTGCGAACCTGCATCAGTTATTTGCGAAATTTTAAAAGACGATGGCGAAATGGCGCGCTTGCCCGATTTGGTTGAAATCGCGCAACAACACAACATCAAAATTGGCACCATTGCCGATTTAATTAGCTACAGAAGTGAAAATGAGAAATTAATTGAACGGGCTGCGAGCCGCATGGTTGCTACCTCCCATGGCAGTATGCGTTTAGTGGCTTATCGCGATAAAATTACGCTCGAAACACATTTGGCGTTGGTAAAAGGCACGCCGAGCGCAGAACAAGAAACACTAGTACGCGTACACGAGCCGCTTTCTGTGTTAGATTTGCTCGACAGCAGTAATCGCAACCATAGTTGGAGTTTAATCGATGCCCTGCAAGCCATATCTGGAGCGCCTTCTGGCGTGGTTGTTTTGCTTAATCATAGCGAGTCTGGCAGTGATTTAATTGCGCGTATTCAACACGCCGATGAGCCAACTCGCTACAACCAAGAGCTGCGCACTTACGGTATTGGCTCGCAGATTTTGTTGGATTTAGGGGTGCGTAAAATGCGCCTGATGGCAGCCCCGCGCAAAATGCCGAGTATGGATGGTTTTGGCTTAGAAATTACGGGCTATCTTGAGGTCAAAAAATCCTAAGCTGATGATTATTTAGAATAAACTTATGGTATAGTGCGTGCTATTGGAAAAATTAAATCTTACAGGTCAGTTTCTCATCGCGATGCCCGCCATGACAGATCCTTATTTTTCTAAAACCGTCACCTACATTTGCACGCACAACCAAGATGGTGCCATGGGTGTGATCATCAATCGTAGCGCTGATATAACCGTAGCCAATCTATTCCAACAAATACAACTTGAAGCTGAATCTGCAGTACTTTTAAAGAAAACTGTAAACTTTGGTGGTCCAGTACAAATTGAACGCGGCTTTATTTTGCACGACATAATGCCATCGCCGCACGATGAATTTAACTCAACTATCGTCATCAACAACAAAGTTGCACTCACTACTTCGAAAGATATTTTAGAGGCTACTGCACAAAACAAAGGCCCCAGCAAAATGCTCATCGCCTTAGGCTACGCGGGCTGGACGGCTGGTCAGCTCGAAAATGAACTCGCGCAAAATGCATGGCTAAATCTTGAAACTAGTGACTCTGAACAAATAAATCAACTCATTTTTGACATGCCAAATAGTGAAAAATTTGACCGCGCAATGCACCTAATGGGCATTGATTTCGCGAGCTTGTCAGAAGTGGCGGGGCACGCCTAATGTCGCCTAATAAAATGTCACCAAAAAATGGTTTAAACCAAAGCCATTTGCCTATATTAGAACGCAGTTACCCTGGCGTTACTGGCACAGTGTTGGCGTTCGATTTTGGTGAAAAACGCATCGGCGTGGCCACTGGCGAAACCATACTCAAAGTCGCACATCCACTCACCACAATTAATGCCGAAGAAAACGAAGTTAAGTTTGCGCAAATCGCTAATATCATCCATGAGTGGCGTCCCTGCTTGCTGGTGGTCGGGTTACCTATGCACATGGATAATGAACCGCACCTATTAACACAGCTTTCTAAAAAATTTGCACAGCGGCTGGAAGGCCGCTTTAATTTGCCTGTGGTGATGGTGGATGAGCGTTTAAGCTCGGTCGAAGCGGCGCGAAACTTAAGCGAAGCTTGCGTTAAAGGCATCAAGCAAAAAGCTATGCTAGATGCAGTTGCCGCGCAAAGCATATTACAATCTTATTTTGATTCTTTAAGCGCATAATGAACCTGCCTAACTCATTGAATTTACCAAACCCAGAACACTTATTAGCTGAAGTTACTGCGAAAATACAGACACTGTTAAACAAAGATAGCGCGCTAGTAGGTATTCACAGCGGCGGGGTGTGGATGATGCAACGTATTTTAAAATCCATCAAGCAAGATATTCCGCACGGCATGTTGGATGCGGCGATGTATCGCGATGATTATGCACAGCGCGGCTTAAAAAATGAGCCTAAGCCTTCGCAAATCCCGTTTGATGTGACAGACAAACATCTTATTTTAATCGACGATATTTTTTATACTGGACGCACTACGCGCGCCGCTATGAATGAATTGTTTGATTACGGTCGTCCCGCCAGCGTAACATTGGCGGTGCTGATTAATCGCGGTGGCGCAGAATTGCCTATTTATCCAAACATTGTCGGTGCGGAAATACTACTGAGTCCAAATCAAAATTTACAGCTTTCGCAAGATACAAAAAGCAAGCTGCTTCTGACTTTAGAGAACAATAATGAATAATCCACAACTCGATGCTGACGGCAAACTAAAACATTTATTAAGCATTGAAGGCTTGCCGAAAAGAATCCTCACGCAAATTTTGGATACAGCTGAAACATTCGTGGGAGTTGCCGAGCGCGACATTAAAAAAGTACCACTGCTACGCGGAAAAACCGTGTGCAATATCTTCTTCGAGAACAGCACCCGCACGCGCACCACCTTTGAAATCGCGGCCAAGCGGCTTTCTGCCGACGTCATCAATCTTAATGTTGGCACTTCTAGCCAATCCAAAGGCGAAACGATTTTAGATACGGTGGATAATTTAATTGCCATGCACGCGGATATGTTTGTGGTGCGCCATGCGCAAAGCGGCGCGGTGCATTTTATTGCACAGCATGTGCCAGATAATATCAGCGTCATCAATGCGGGCGATGGCCGCCACGCACACCCAACGCAGGGCTTGCTGGACGTTTTTACCGTGCGCCGCTACAAGCCAGATATGCACAATCTACGCGTGGCTTTGGTCGGCGACGTTTTACATTCACGCGTTGCGCGCAGCGAAATTCACGCGTTGACGACTTTAGGCGTGCCAGAAGTGCGCGTGATTGCGCCAAAAACTTTGTTGCCAGCCGATGTGGAAAAGCTGGGCGTGCAAGTGTTTCACGACATGAAAGCGGGTTTGAAAGATGTGGATGTGGTGATGATGTTACGCCTGCAAAATGAGCGCATGACGGGTGCATTATTACCGAGCGCACAAGAATATTTTAAAACGTTTGGGCTGACGCAAGAAAAATTAAGCTATGCGAAAAGTGACGCGATTGTCATGCACCCAGGTCCGATGAATCGTGGCGTGGAGATTGATTCTAGCGTGGCTGACGGCAAACAATCGGTGATTTTGCCACAAGTGACTTACGGTATTGCGGTGCGCATGGCGGTGATGGCAATGTTAGGAGGCGGCGCGTGAAAATTCTTATAAAAATATCTACTCTGGGACCCGCATGAATATTGGCTTGCAGGGCAGTTTTTTTATGTGTGTTTTGGAGGAATTTCTTGAAAATTCATATTAAAAATGGTCACCTAATTGACCCCAAAAATAGCATCGATAAAAAACAAGATGTGTTTATTGCTGCAGGCAAAATTGTCAGTATCGGTAAAGCTCCCGATGGTTTTGTAGCGAATCAAACCATTGATGCCACGGGTTTAATTGTCGCGCCAGGTTTTGTGGATTTGTCGGCGAGATTGCGCGAGCCAGGCTCGGCACATAAAGCCAATCTAAAAAGTGAGTTACTAGCGGCAGCCGCTGGAGGCATTACCAGCCTCGCCTGCCCGCCCGATACTAGCCCAATATTAGACGAGCCTGGGCTGGTGGAAATGCTGAAACATCGCGCCAAACAACTCAATTTGGCGCATGTGTATCCGCTGGGCGCGCTGACGCGGCAACTCGAAGGCAAGCTACTTACAGAAATGCATGCGCTGACTGATGCGGGTTGCGTGGGCTTTAGCCAAGCCGATATAGCGATGACCGATACGCAAGTATTGTGGCGCGCGTTTGAATACGCCACAACGTTTGGATATACGATTTTCTTGCGTGCGGAAGATTATTATTTAGCCAAAGATGGCGTAGCACATGATGGCGAAATTGCCAGCCGATTAGGTCTAAAAGGCATACCAGCGGCGGCCGAGGGCTTGGCGATAGCCAACATTTTGCGCATCGCACATGAAACTAAAACAAAAATTCATCTCTGCAGGTTATCCACTGCAGAAGGCGTGGATTTAGTGCGGCAAGCTAAAAAAATAGGCATTCAAGTCACCGCAGATGTGAGCGTGCAACATTGCCATTTAACCGATATGGACATCGGTTACTTCAATACGCACGCTAATCTTAAGCCGCCACTGCGTTCATCGCGCGACAAAAATGCGCTTTGCCAAGGCTTGAAAGACGGCACCATTGATGCCATTTGTAGCGACCACACACCAGTAGATGACGACGCAAAATTATTACCATTTGCTGAGGCAGAGGCTGGCGCAACTGGCTTAGAATTATTGCTTCCATTGACACTGAAGTGGGCGGCAGATAACAAAGCTAGTTTGGTTGATGCAATTGCAAAAATCACAGCCTTGCCAGCCAATATATTAGCTATTGCTGGCGGGCATTTAAGTATGAATGCCAATGCCGATATCGCAATTTTCAACCCAACCCTTGAGTGGAAAGTGGACGCAAGCCAGCTAAAAAGCCAAGGTAAAAATACGCCTTTTTTAGGCTTAACAGTGGCCGGGAAAGTCCAATACACCTTGTTGTACGGGCAAATCAGTTATCAAATAAGTTAAAGCTTAGTTGCAATTGGCTTAAAAGCTTGACGTTTTCTCAAAAGACGCAGATAGTTACTTTTCTTGTTTTTTTATAGTATCAATTTTTCGACTAGTCATTATTATTGGGGAGTAAAAATGAGTTCACTTTTAAGTTCTTTGGGATGTTGTTTTTGGTGGTTTCTAGCTGGCACTTTGCTAGGCTGGTTACTCAATCGCTGGATGTGCAAATGTTGCTGCAAAGCACCTCCAAGTAGCGGCAACACGACTAACACACCTTCCCCAGCTTCGACGCCAGCCAAAATGGCCGACGTGCCAGCTGCACCAGTTGTAAAAGCTACGCCTGCAGCGCCGAAAGCTGCAGCCGCACCTGTAGCATCTGTGATCGACTTAGCCGCAGCGAAAAAAGCGGGCTTTTCTATTAAAAATGCAAACGACCTGACTATTGTGGAAGGCATAGGTCCAAAAATTAATGAATTATTTAACAATGCGGGCATTAAAACTTTTGCACAATTAGCATCAACTACCGTACCGCAAATGCGCAAAATTTTAGACGCTGGCGGTTCTCGCTTCCGCATTGCCAACCCAGGCACTTGGGCGCAGCAAGCAGCATTAGCAGCTGATAATAAATGGGCAGAGCTTAAAAAGTTGCAAGACAAACTTTCTGCTGGCCTTAAAAAAATAAAAGGTAACTAATATGCATAACAATCAATCGAGTTACTCTCGCTGGAGCTGGATAGTTGCGCTAATCCTTGCCCTAATATTGCTGCTGATGTTGCTCACAGGGCGTGGTCCATCTAGCGCATGCTGTGGTACATCTGACGAAGTAGCTGCGCCAGTTGAAGGCGCAATGCCAATAGAGTCAGCTACCGTCACAGAAGCGTTTGGCTTTAGTGCCACAGCCAACGACTTTACCAGCAATGGTGATAGTGCAAATGTTGGCTGGTTCAGCCAATCTGACGCTTTAAAAGCACTGTTAGCAGGCGGCGATGCGCTGCAAGCACAAGGTGATGACAAAGACGTTGTGCTTAGGGGTGCTGTGGATACTGAAGCAATTAGGGAACAAAAAGGCGTTGATGCACAAGTGTTCTTTGGCCCTAGCGTAACTGTAGATAACCAGATTATGGTAAAGGCTGCTGAACCAGTCGCAATGGCGCCCCCGCCAGCTGCTAAATTTTACTTTGATACTGGTAAAACTGCATTGCAGGCCGATGCTGATGCAACTTTAGCACCCATTATCGAGTGGCTGAATGCTAACCCTGCGTCTAAGGCCGTAATATCTGGCTTTCATGATCCGCGTGGCAACCAAAAGGTAAACGAAGATCTTGCATACAACCGTGCTAAAGCAGTGCATGCTGCGCTTATTACAGCAGGTATTGATGTGATGAGAATAGAATTACGCAAGCCTGAAAGTGTAGATGGCGGCGGCGATTTGAACGAAGCAAGACGCGTAGAAGTATCTGTAGAGTAGTCAATTTTTCTCAATAAAAAAGCCGATGAATTTCATCGGCTTTTTTATTCCTAACTGGGTTTTAAACCATGCCTAAATGATCCAAACCAGAAGAGTTATCTCTATCGTGTGCGGCTTTACCTTCCAGTTTGATTTTCAAACGCAGGTCATTCACTGAATCTGCATTGCGCAAGGCTTCTTCGTAACTAATCGCGCCAGATTCGTGCAAGTCAAACAAAGCTTGGTCAAAGGTTTGCATGCCGAGTTCGCGTGAGCGACCGACAATCTCTTTAATTTCGTGCACATCGCCTTTAAAAATTAAATCTGAAATCAAAGGTGAGTTAATCATAATTTCAATGGCAGCAGCACGGCCAACCCCATCCGATTTAGGTATTAATCGTTGCGAAATAAACGCACGTGTATTTAATGATAAATCCATCAGCAATTGATGGCGACGCTCTTCGGGGAAGAAGTTAATAATGCGATCTAGCGCTTGATTTGTACTGTTGGCGTGCAATGTCGCCAAACATAAATGGCCTGTTTCAGCAAATGCAATGGCATAATCCATCGTCTCACGATCGCGAATTTCGCCAATCAAAATCACATCGGGCGCTTGGCGCAAAGTATTTTTAAGCGCTATGCCCCAGCCATCAGTATCCACGCCTACTTCACGCTGGGTAATGATGCAATTGATGTGCTCGTGCACAAATTCTACGGGGTCTTCAATAGTAATAATATGGCCATAGCTATTTTCGTTACGGTAGCCTACCATCGCCGCTAGCGAGGTTGATTTGCCTGAACCAGTGCCTCCAACGAAAATCACCAAACCGCGCTTGGTCATAGCAATATCTTTCAGCACTTCTGGCAAACCTAAATCTTCAAATTTAGGAATTTTTGTGGTGATGGTACGAAACACCAAGCCGACAGAACCGCGCTGCACAAAAGCATTGACGCGAAAACGCGCTACGCCTGGAATGCCAATCGCAAAGTTACACTCATTGGTCGCATCAAATTCTGCCGTTTGTTTATCGTTCATAATCGAGCGCGCAATTTCGCGTGATTGCTGCGCAGAAAGCACTTGAGCGCTGATGGGTGTCATTTTTCCATCAATTTTCATAGCGGGCGGGAAACCCGACGTGATAAACATATCGGATGCTTTCTTGCCCAGCATTAAACGTAGCAAGTCAAATACAAACTTTTCGGCCTGACCTTTTTCCATCACATCATCCTAATAATTAACTTACAAGAACATGCCCTGCAAGGCAATATCCATGGGGCTTCCAGCGCGTCATATTTAAATCAACCTACAATCGAGTCTTTATTGGCCGCTTTACCGCGCGCTTCATTGGCAGAAATCACGTTACGGCGCACCAAATCTTGCAAGTTTTGATCCAGCGTCTGCATGCCGATATTTTGCCCAGTTTGAATCGCTGAATACATTTGCGCCACTTTATTTTCGCGAATCAAGTTACGAATCGCCGGCGTACCAATCATAATTTCATGCGCAGCCACACGACCTTGCTCATCTTTAGTTTTACACAAAGTTTGTGAAATCACCGAACGTAACGATTCCGATAACATAGAACGTACCATTTCTTTTTCCGCAGCTGGGAAAACGTCGACAATACGGTCAACCGTTTTAGCGGCCGAACTAGTATGTAGTGTACCAAATACTAAGTGACCTGTTTCTGCAGCGCTAAGAGCCAAGCGAATCGTTTCCAAATCGCGCATCTCACCCACCAGGATCACATCAGGGTCTTCACGTAGCGCGCTTCTCAGCGCATTTTGGAAAGATAGTGTATGCGGCCCAACTTCGCGCTGATTAATCAAACACTTTTTAGATTGATGCACAAATTCAATCGGGTCTTCCACTGTTAAAATGTGACCCATTTCATTATCGTTAATGTAATCCACCATCGCCGCCAAGGTAGTCGATTTACCCGAACCAGTCGGCCCCGTCACCAGCACAATGCCGCGAGGCGTATTACAAATTTCTTTAAAAATCGGCGGACAATTGAGATCATCTAAGGTTAAAATTTTGGATGGGATCGTCCGAAATACTGCGCCAGAGCCGCGATTATGGTTAAACGCATTGACACGGAAGCGTGCCAAATTGGGAATTTCAAACGAGAAATCGCATTCCAGCGTTTCTTCATACACTTTACGCTGACCATCGTTCATGATGTCGTACACCATGTCATGCACTTGCGTATGATCCATAGTAGGAACGTTAATTTTACGCACGTCGCCATGCACGCGTATCATCGGCGGCAAGCCCGCAGACAAATGCAAATCCGATGCTTTATTCTTTACCGAAAAGGCGAGTAAATCTGAAATATCCACAACTAGCTCCTATTCAATTAGCTCCTGCTATAATGCGCTCATTAAGCAACATGTTATAAACCACATCAGGTTTATTGTTTAGATAATTGAATTATGGACACAATTTACGATTCCTTGCAAGCAATTCAAGCAAATATCCAGCATGTAAAAGCGGCCGCTAACCGAACTGATGCAATTGCGCTACTCGCGGTAAGTAAGGCGCAGCCTGCAGAAAAGCTGCGTGCGGCATATTTAGCGGGGCAGCACGCGTTTGGTGAAAACTATGTGCAAGAGGCGATTAATAAACAAAATGAGCTAAAAGATTGTGCGATTGAGTGGCATTTTATTGGCCCAATTCAAAGCAACAAAACTCAACTGATTGCGCAACGTTTTGATTGGGTACATTCAGTAGATAGACTAAAAATTGCGCAACGTCTGAACGACGCACGACCACCGTCCGCCGCGCCACTTAATGTTTGTATTCAAATAAATAGCAGCGAAGAAGGCTCCAAGAGTGGCGTGGATATTGCCTCACAGACCATGCTTGCAAAGGCGATTTCCGAAATGCCGCATTTAAAATTACGCGGATTAATGGCGATTCCAGCCCCCACAAAAGAGCTTGCAAAACAGCGTGAGCAATTTAGAATAGTCGCCGATGCGTTTAAAAATCTGCAACAACAAGGTTTTAAACTGGATACTTTATCCATCGGCATGTCGGATGATTACGTCGCGGCGATACACGAAGGTGCTACTATCGTGCGTATCGGTTCCGCCATCTTTGGTTTACGAAACCCAGAGCAGACGAACTTAAAAGAGAATAATTGATGAAACTAGGCTTTATTGGTGGCGGCAACATGGCACAGGCGCTAATTACTGGCTTAAAAAGCCAACAATTCCCAATGCATAACATTACCGTTATCGAGCTGGAATCTAATAAGCGCGCGGCACTTGAGCATGCCTTTGGCATCAATACTTCTGCCGAACTTGCCGATATTCAAGCTTGCGATGTAATTGTGTTGGCAATAAAACCACAACAACTACCTGCATTAGCAAAAACATTGGCGCCTTTGCTCAACAATCAGCTTGTTATCTCCATCGCCGCAGGCATTCGTCTGAACGATTTGTCACGCTGGCTGAGCAATTACAAAACTATCGTACGCGCCATGCCCAACACGCCCGCGCAAATTCAGGCTGGTGTGACAGGTTTATATGCCACACCAAGTGTGAGTAAAACGCAAATTGCGCTGGCGGATCAAGTATTAAGCGCTGCTGGCACTACGCTTTGGCTGGACAGTGAAGAAAAATTAGACGCAGTCACCGCCATTTCTGGCAGTGGCCCTGCTTATGTATTTTATTTTATTGAAGCGCTGCACGAAGCCGCACTAGAGTTAGGTTTAAGCGAAGCGCAAGCTAAGCAACTCAGCATCGCCACCTTCAAAGGCGCAAGTTTGTTGGCTGATGCCAGCGACACGCCAATCGCCACTTTGCGTGAACAGGTCACCTCAAAAGGCGGCACGACCGAACAAGGATTACTAAGTTTAGAAAACTCAAAAGTGAAGCAAGCCATTCAATTAGCCGCGCAAAAAGCCTGCGAGCGCGCCAAAACGCTAGGAATAGAACTTGGGCATGATGGATTAGGGAAGGATTGATTATATGTTTTCTAGCGCGCTCAATTTTTTACTTGTTACTATATTTAATTTACTTACCATGTTGTTTTTATTGCGTTTTTTGTTGCAATTATTCAGAGCACCATTTAATAATCCGCTAGCTTACATGGTAGTTTCGCTGACCGATTTTGCGGTAAAGCCCGTACGCAGAATCATCCCAAGTTGGGGAAAAATAGATTTATCCACCTTATTTTTAGCGCTTCTTGCGCAATTTTTGTTGCAACTCAGTTTGCTTTGGTTGCGCGATTTTCCACTTAGTGTAGCCGGCCAATCCGCGTGGGCTAGCCTAATAGGCATGAGCTTTCTAGGTGTGTTGCGTACTACGCTAGATGTGTTTTTTTACGCCATTATGTTGCAAGTGATTTTAAGCTGGGTAAATCCGCACACACCCATTGCCAGTGCGCTCAACAGTCTCACAAGGCCAATATTGGCACCAATTCAGCGAATATTACCGATGGCAAGCGGCATCGATTTTTCTCCCATCGTTGCACTGATTTTTTTGCAAATGCTAAATGTTTCTGTGATAAAAACGCTAGAAACGCAATTACTATCACTTTTTTAAAATTTAAACTGCCAATATGAGCGACACTCTACAATCCAAAGTCACCGAATACCAAGAGTGGCGAGTCAGCCTAACCAAAACCATCTCAAATTATCGTGATTGGCTTGCGGCGAGTCCATACTCTGATTCGGTTCGAGAGTTGCGCCTATACGATATATTAGAAGCGCTGAAACGCGATCAAATTGTGATAGCATTTTTAGCGGAATCCTCGCGTGGCAAAACTGAAACCATCAACGCGCTATTTTTTACAGATTCTAACCCGCGCTTTCTTCCTAGCGACTCTGATCGCGCTAGTATGTGCCCAGTTGAGATTCTGTGGGATGCTCGCGAAGAACCCAGCATCAGGTTGCTACCCACTGCCACGCGCGCTAGTAACGATTCGCTCACCTACTTAAAAACCACGCCCAAAGTTTGGGATAAATTTAAGCTCAACATTGATTCTCATAACGAGTTAAGAGAAACTCTTCTCAAGCTCATCGAGCAAAAAGAAGTGTCACAGGACGAGGCTGACGCAATTGGCTTGTATGACCCTCTTGATGCCAATATGGAACATGCGTTAGCTACAACAGGCAAAATTAAAATCCCCGCATGGCGTCATGCCATTATCAATTATCCACACCCGCTCTTAAAAAATGGCTTGGTAGTGATTGATACGCCTGGCCTTAGCGCTTTAGACGCTGAGCCAGAACTCACGCTGAATATTATCTCTAGCGCACATGCGGTGTTGTTTGTAACTGGCACTGACACTGGCATTACACAACCAGACATGCAAATTTGGAACGACTATATTAAGGGTCGCGCTAAGTACAAATTGGCTTTGCTGAATAAAATTGATATGTTGTGGGACCACCTAAAACCCACACAAAAAATGGCAAATGAGATTGAAAAGCGAATCAATATTACCGCGCATCAGCTAAATATTGCGCCAGAAAGCGTATTTGCCATTTCTGCGCAAAAAGCCTTGCTTGGTAAGATTAAGAAAAATGCAGCACTGATGCAACAAAGTGGGATTGTTGAATTGGAAACTATTTTTGGCAACCAAATTGTTCAGGCCAAACACGAAATTTTAGGCAGAACAGTGATTAAAGAATGCAGTGAAATGGTGAAAAGCTCGCGTAAATTGATGCAGCAGCACTTGACTGGTCTACGCCAGCAAGTGCTTGAGTTGCGCGCCTTTAAAGGCTTAAAAGCCGATGCCGCCAAGCAAGCCTTAGCCAAAGTTATTACAGATAAAAAACGCTACGAGGCATCGATTGTGAGTTTTAATCAAGCCAGTGAAAAAATTAGCCACATTGGCAAACAATTGCTACGGTATTTAAGCATTGAATATTTAGATGCCACTTTGGCTGCAAGCCGCCAAGAAATGGGCGATAGCTGGACAACCGTTGGCTTAAACAAAGGTATGCGCAATTTGATGAAGCAAGCCAATCAGTTGGCTGGACAAGCCATTAAAGAAAGCAAGACCATTAAAAGGCTAGTAGAAAACATTTATAATGTGTTTGAAACTAAACATGGTTTTGATTTATTCGACCCGCCAGCGCTGGATATGTCAAAGTTTCTTGCTGATATGAAAGCATTAGAAAAAATCACCGATGATTTTTGTAGCGACCCTATCAACGTTCTAACTGAAAAACACTTCTTAATTCGTAAGTTCTTTTTAGGCCTAGGCGCCCAAGCACACAAAATATTTGAATTCGCTGGAAAAGATTGTGAACGCTGGTTACACGATGTATTAGGCACGCTTAAATCACAAATTGCCGAACATAAAGCCGTTTTAGATGCGCGTGCGAAAAACTTAATGGAAGCTAGAGCCAGCGCTACCGCCTTAGATGCGCAGCTAGCCATTTTAGAACACGAATACGCCTTGATTGCCAAAGAAAGTCAGGCCTTAGATACTATGCTACTACATTTGGTAAAAGCCATGCAGCCTGCAGTAAAAGCTAAAACAGCAAAAGAAAAACAGGATGCGGATCTAGCTAAAACATTAAGAATGCCCGACATGTCTTTTTTAAATACAAGTTCGCCGGCCGCCTAAAGTTTATATCCAAATAAGCTTATATCCAAACAATGTCAAACGCCTCGCGCGCATACTGGCTATCGGCCTGCAGCGTGACGCGTTTGTTGATAAAGTCGGATAAATTCGCCAAACTTTGCGACTCTTCATCCAGCAACAAATCAATCACACTAGTTGATGCAATGACTTTGAATTCTTTGGCATTAAATTGTTTCGATTCACGCAAAAGTTCGCGCATAATTTCGTAGCAAATTGTTTGCGCAGTTTTATGCTCGCCACGTCCATCGCACACATCACAGGTTTCACACAATAAATGCGCCAGACTTTCGCGCGTGCGTTTGCGTGTCATTTCAACTAAGCCCAATGAAGTAAATCCGTTTATTCCAGTACGAGCTCTATCTAATTCAACCGCCTTTTTCAGCTCTTCCAACACCGTTTCGCGCTGCGCATCTTCATCCATATCGATAAAATCGATGATAATAATGCCACCCAAGTTTCTAAGTCGCAATTGCCGCGCAATGCACTGCGCGGCTTCTAAATTGGTTTTAAAAATCGTGTCGGATAAATTTTTACCACTAACAAAACTGCCCGTATTCACATCCACTGTAGTTAAAGCTTCAGTTTGGTCAAAAATCAAATATCCGCCAGAAGTTAACTCTACCTTGCGAGACAAAGCACGTTCGATTTCTTTTTCAATATTATAAAAATCAAAAATTGGTCGCTCGCCTTGGTAATGGTAAAGTGGCTTCACAGCTTTTGCCACGTAAAGCTCGGCAAATTCTTTTAGCTGCTCATAGGTCGCCTTAGAATCCACGCGGATGCTCACTGTAGCGTCATTCACTACGTCTCTTAACATTCTTCTAGGCAAACTTAAATCGTAGAAAACCAATGAGCGCTCATCTGCATTTTTGCTATCTACCTGAATTTTTGCCCACACTTTTTGCAGATATTCAATATCAGCTAGCAACTCGGCATCGCTAGCGGTTTCACTCATGGTGCGAATAATAAAACCGCCGCTTCGCTTTTCTGGTAGTAGCCCAAGCAAGCGATTACGCAGCATTTCGCGCTCTTCTTCGTTCTCGATGCGTTGCGAAACGCCAATGTGATCTTGGTGCGGCAAAAAAACTAGAAATCGCCCCGCAATGCTGATTTCAGTGGTCAAACGTGCGCCCTTAGTGCTAATCGGTTCTTTAATCACCTGCACAATGATGGACTGACCTTCGTGCAGCACTTCTTGAATCGGTCGCTCAGTTTGCGATTCACCTTCAACATGGCATTCCATAATATCGGCCGCATGCAGAAAAGCCGCGCGCTGCAGGCCAATTTCCACAAATGCCGATTGCATACCAGGTAGCACGCGGCACACCTTGCCACGATAAATATTACCGACAATACCCAGTGACGAGCTACGCTCGATATGCAGCTCTTGCGCCACGCCGTGTTCGAGTACCGCAACCCGCGTTTCTTGCGGCGTTACATTAATTAAAATCTCTTGTCCCAATTGCGTTACCCTATTCTTTCTAAAAGCTGCGATGTTTCGTACACTGGCAAACCCATCACGCCTGTATAACTGCCTTCAATTTTCTTAATCCAATTACCTGCCAAACCTTGTATGGCATAGCTTCCAGCCTTGTCTTTTGACTCGCCAGTGGCAATATATTCGCCTATCATAGCATCGGTCAGAGGCATCATTTCAACCAAAGTAGTATTTAATATTTTTTCAAGTGTGCCATTAAACGCAACCGCAATGGCGGTGTGTACTTGGTGCGTGCTACCCGATAACTTTTTTAGCATCTTAAACGCATCTGCGTCATTTTCTGGCTTGCCTAAAATTTCATCATCTAAAACAACTGTCGTATCTGCCGCCAAAATGGGTAAGTCAGCATGTCTGCCTGCTAAATTTTTAACAATCGCCAGCGCTTTTTGCTCAGCCAAACGCAATACATACTCTTTTGGCACTTCATTGGCATATACCTGCTCATCAATATCGGCAGGCATTACAAGGCAATCAATTTGCATTTGTTTTAATAGCGCCAAGCGCCGCGGGCTTTGCGAAGCCAATATAATTTTGGTGAACATCCGCACACTTTAATGGACTAGTTGAATTTTTCAAAATGGAAAGTGACTTATTCCCGCAGCTCGCAGCTTAGCGTAAAATAGGCGCATTAATTCAAAAGAACTTCTCAGTGAAAAAAGCACAATTCAAACCTAACACTACCGTCGCGGCGATTATCGAACAAAATGGTAAATTTCTTTTGGTGGAAGAAGAAACCGACCGTGGCAACCGTTACAACCAACCAGCTGGCCATTTAGAAGATGGCGAAACGCTAATTCAGGCGGTGATTCGTGAAACGATGGAAGAATCTGCTTACGCATTTACGCCCGAATACTTATTGGGCGTTTATCACTGGAAGCATCCGCACAACGATACCACTTATTTACGTTTTGCCTTTGTTGGCAAAGTTGGTTTGCATTATCCAATGCAAGAATTAGACGACGGCATAGTGCAAGCGGTGTGGATGAGCATCGATGAAATACGCGATAAAGCAGGCCTAATGCGTAGTGAGCAAGTGTTAAGCTGCATTGAAGACTATTTAGCAGGTAAAAGCTATCCATTAGAAGTGATTACTAACTTATGAGTAAAAAAAAGGTTGTAGTTGGTTTGTCTGGTGGCGTAGATTCTTCAGTCACGGCCATGTTACTCAAACAACAAGGTTACGATGTTGTTGGACTATTCATGAAAAACTGGGAAGACGATGACGACGATGAATATTGCTCATCTAAACAGGATTTAATCGACGCAGTTTCGGTGGCGGATAAACTCGGCATTGAAATTGAAGCGGTGAATTTCAGCAAAGAATACAAAGACCGCGTATTCGCCAATTTCTTGGAAGAATACCAAGCTGGCCGCACACCCAACCCAGATATTTTGTGCAATGCGGAGATAAAATTTAAAGCGTTTCTCGACCACGCCATGGGTTTGGGCGCAGATTTAATCGCCACTGGCCATTATGCGCAAGTGCGTGAAAACCCGCTAAAACCCGGGCTTTTTCAACTGATGAAAGCCGATGACGGCAGCAAAGACCAAAGCTATTTTTTATATAGGCTTAACCAAGCGCAGCTGAGTAAAACTTTGTTTCCACTAGGAAAGTATTTAAAAACCGAGGTGCGCGAGCTAGCACGTCAAGCTGGGTTAATCAATGCTGAGAAAAAAGATTCCACTGGCATTTGCTTTATTGGCGAGCGGCCGTTTCAGGAATTTTTACAACGCTATTTACCAAAAAAACCTGGTGATATTAAAAATGCTGAAGGTAAAATTATCGGCGCGCACGACGGCTTAATGTATTACACCTTAGGTCAACGTCAAGGCTTAAAAATCGGCGGCAGTAAAGAAAGCAATGGCGAACCTTGGTTTGTTGCAGCAAAAGACATGGCAAAAAATGAATTAATTGTGGTGCAAGGCCATGACCATGAATTATTACAAAGCGACGGCTTAATCGCCAGCCAACTCACATGGATAGACGATGAAAACCCAAAAACCAACTGGGTGTATGCCGCTAAAACGCGTTATCGCCAGCCCGATGCGCCATGCGAAATTGACGCGCTAGATGAGACAAATGTCACCATTAAATTCGGCCAAAAACAATGGGCGGTCACGCCCGGGCAAAGCGCGGTGGTTTATGAAAGCAATGTTTGCCTCGGCGGTGGAATCATCACCTCAGCTATTTAAACAGAAAGTTTAACGCGTAATTAAGCCTTTGTTTTCAAGATATAAATCGAGCAATCCACCATAAAATCATCTCATCAAAAAATCTTTATGTGGGTGAGGTCGAAATGGCTTACGTTTATAAAAATTCAGAAGGCGAAGTTGTAGCCGCCAGCGCCGCCAACCTTGGCAAAGGCTGGGCGTTTATAGATGACAATGCCAAAGAATACTTGGCGTTTTTAGAAAACTCGCTGGCTGAAGGTGCACCGTTTCGCGAAAGCGATATTCAACTCGCACGCGTACTGGAAGACTTAATTTCCATGTTGATTGATCGCAATCTCATCCGCTTTACCGACTTTCCCGAAGCCGCACAAAAACGTTTGAATGAGAGGCAAAGCATGCGTAAAAAATCGCAACTCTCAAAGCTTATCGATGAAAATCTCGATATTATTTTTAACTAATTAATTTTAAAAACACTGCCCTACGAGCCAATATCCATGAGGCTTCCAGAGCATCCATTTTCCTCTCGTGTTCGCATGGTTTGCTTTTCAAATCCCCTTTGCCGCGCCTTCGGATTGAGCGGCAGATGGAAAGCGGCGAGGACTTGTTTGAGCGCTGAAAGCGCGAGTTCCGCAGCCGCCCAGATGCGGCGCTAAGACCGAAGGGAGCCAGTATTTGGCTTCCCCAATTTGCTAAGCCACTAAAGTGGCAAGCAAAGTGTGACGCCAGCGGGGTAGCTTTTTCTTTGGTTTCTTTCTTTTGGCTAAGCAAAAGAAAGAAACTCGCCTAAAGGCGAAAAGAACTTTACTGTGTGCAAATATAATTAATTTTCGCACCCTATGCTTGCTTACTTGTGAACCTTGAAGCCAAGATTGCAATGCCGAAATTTAGCACAGCAAGAAAAAGAAACCCAAAAACACCAGCAGGCCAAAGATTGGCATGTGTAGCTCTAAAAACATAATCATTCCAGCGAATAGTTCCAAGCGTGCCGTCGAGTTCCTTAATTTCTTTAGCACTAAATTCAAAGCGTTTAATATAGACTTTATCGATGCTAGCTAGCGCTATTTGAGTTGGTTGTTTCACTACTGGGATTTGGATAAAACAAAAAACTGCGAGCAGAAATGCAGATAAGCTAGAAGAAACTGATAACCAAATTATTGTACGCATAAGAGCTCTTTCTATTGCTAACCTAAAATAAACACAAAAAATCACCCTACCACTGGCATCGTCTGCTTAAAGCTCGGTCTCTTCACCAATAAACTATAATGCTTAGCCAAATTAGGAAATTTATCCTGCCAGTTCAGCGACTTAAATCTAAAATCTAAATAACCTAAAGTACAACCCAACGCAATATCCGCCAAACCAAACGTCTCGTTCACGCACCATTTTTTCTTATAAATATCCAAATTCAGCACTTCTAAACCGAGCATGACTTTGCCAAGTTGTTTGTCGATATTGGCTTGCGATTGCTGTTCTGGCGGGCGGCGACCTTCCATCATCGCAGCTATAGCTGCGTCGCAAATGCCGTCTGCAAGCGCCTCCCAGCGGCGCACGCTTATTCTGGCGTTATGATCTTGTGGAATTAAGCGCGCAACCGGTGTATGAAAATCCAAATATTCAACAATGACGCGCGAATCATACAAATTATCGCCGTCATCCAAAATAAGCGCGGGGATTTTGCCTAGCGGATTGTGCTGCATTACAGGTGAATCGGGCGCGCCCAATACCACTTCTTGTAGCGTTAAATCGATGTGCTTTTCGAGCGCGACAATGCGTACTTTGCGGGCGTAGGGGCTGTTTAATGTATAAAGTAGTTTCATGATGTTTGCACGCTTATTAAATGGCTTATCTGCATTATAATAGAATTATGCCCTCACCTACATTACAACCAATATTCATGCAGCAATTTCCACGCGGCTCGCAGGCCTTTAATGATTTGGTGGCACGTAATGTGGCGCTGGCGCTGGCGGAGGATATAGGTACTGGCGATTTAACTGCGCAATTAATTCCCGCCGACCAACAAGCGGTTGCAACGATTATTTCGCGCGAAAGCGCTATTATTTGCGGCATCGATTGGGTAAACGCGTGCTTTCACCAGCTTGATAAAAGTTGTCAAATAAAATGGTTAGTGAACGAAGGCGAAAAAATTGCCTCCAATCAGTTGCTATGCGAGATTTCAGGCAATGCGCGCGCTTTACTCACGGCCGAACGTTGCGCTTTAAATTTTCTGCAAACGCTTTCTGCTGTGGCCACACAAACGCGCGAATATGTAGATGCGATTGCGGGTACAAATGCGCAAATTTTAGATACGCGCAAAACCTTGCCAGGCTTGCGATTGGCGCAAAAATATGCGGTAACGGTGGGCGGCGGATTTAACCAACGGCTAGCTTTGTATGACGGTATTTTAATTAAAGAAAATCATATTATTTCTGCAGACGTTATTAAAGATTCTAAAAACGATGCTCTGGAAGGCAATATCCATGCGGCTCTCAGGCATGCTTCAGCATTAAATTCAAATGCAACCATTCAAATTGAGGTTGAAAATTTGGATGAATTGCAACAGGCTTTAGATGCGGGTGCGGCCAGTATTTTGCTGGATAATTTCACCTTGGCTGACATGAAAAAAGCCGTGAAAATCAATGCAAATTTAAACAACAGTCGCGCTTTACTGGAAGCCAGTGGCAACGTAAGTTTGAAAACCGTGTACGCCATTGCCGAAACGGGTGTGGACAGAATTTCTGTAGGCGCGATCACAAAGCACATTCGGGCCATTGATTTATCGATGCGAATCAAATAGCATGGACTTAAGTTTACAAAGAGGCAACACATGAGCAAAGTAGCAAGCATTGTAAAGGCTAAGGGCAGGCTTAACTTAGGTGACACGTTGCGCATGCTGGTTAACGAAGGCATGCTAGAGCCTTCACAAGCTGAAAAGTTATATAAAGACCGTAAACTCGACAGCTCAAATCTGCACCCAATTATTATTATTGGTGAACAAAAGTGGAAAGATTTACGCTCGCCACACAAAGTCATGAACGTGGATTTTTTGTCGCGTTGGCTTGCAGCGCAAGTGGGGCTTGATTTCTACCATATCGATCCGCTCAAACTCGATTTCACTTCAGCCGCACAAATGGTTTCGAAAGCTTATGCTGAGCGCCTTAAAATCATGCCCATTTCAGCCAAAGGCGGCGAGGCGACGATTGCTACCGCAGATCCTTTTCAAACGGAGTGGATTCCTGACTTAGAGCGTATTTTGGGTATGAAGATTAAGTTGGTAATGGCTAATCCTCTGGAAATCAGCCGTTACTTACCCGAGATTTACAATCTTGCACACTCAATTAGTTCTGCCAACACCGCCAAGGCTGGCCAAATCGTCGGTGTGCAAAATTTCGAGCAGTTAATAGAACTGGGAAAAGATAAAAACCTAGACGCCAACGAGCAGCATGTGGTGAATATTGTGGATTGGCTACTGAAATATGCGTTTGAGCAGCGCGCCAGTGATATTCACTTGGAGCCTCGCCGTAATATGGGCACGATGCGCTTTCGCATTGATGGCGTTTTGCACCAAGTGTATCAACTGCCTTCAAACATTATGAACGCGATTACCAGCCGCATTAAATTACTTGGTCGCATGGACATGGTGGAAAAGCGCCGCCCGCAAGATGGCCGCATAAAAACGGTAAGTAACGATGGTGTTGAGATTGAACTACGTTTATCCACCATGCCAACTGCATTTGGTGAGAAATTAGTCATGCGGATTTTTACACCAGACGTTATTGTGCAAGATTTTATTCAGCTGGGATTTTCACAGAAACAATCGCGTTTATGGGCGCAATGGACCAAAGCACCTAACGGCATTATCTTGGTGACAGGCCCAACTGGTTCAGGTAAAACCACGACCTTGTATTCCACTCTCAAACAGCTTGCTACGCCAGAAGTCAATGTAAGCACGGTGGAAGATCCGATTGAAATGGTCGAACCCGCTTTTAACCAAATGCAGGTACAAGCCAATATTGGCCTCACGTTTGCTGATGGTATTCGAACACTGATGCGGCAAGACCCCGACATTATTATGATTGGTGAGATTCGCGATCTTGAAACCGCCGAGATGGCGATTCAGGCTGCGCTAACTGGACATTTGGTATTATCTACCTTGCACACCAACGATGCGCCTTCTGCTGTCACAAGACTGCTCGATTTAGGCGTTCCCGCCTATTTAATTCATTCTTCGGTGTTAGGTATTATGGCGCAACGGTTGGTTCGCACACTTTGCCCTGCTTGTAAGGCGCCACACGACATTTCCCCCTCAGAATGGGCTTCCATTACACATCCTTTCAAAGCAGCGAAGCCTACTGGCGTCATGAAAGCGGTGGGCTGCATCGAATGCAGAAATACAGGCTATCGCGGCCGTAGCGGCATTTATGAAATGCTTACTATCACGCCCGCATTGCGCAAACTCATCAAGCCAGAAACTGATTTAAGTAAGCTCAAAAACTTGGCTTACCAAGAAGGCATGCAACCACTGATGGTGAACGGTGCAGAGAAGGTCGCGGCTGGATTAACCACCATTGAAGAATTGCTGAAAGTCGCACCGCCGCTCGACCAATAGTTAAGTTCAGTAATTGTTCAGTAGTTAAGCTCAATAACAAACAAAATAATATGCCCTGTGATCCAATATCCATGAGGGTTACAGGGCAGATGCTTTACTTAATTATCTGCCCACATGCGAATTAAATTGTGATAATTTCCCGTCAGTCGAATCACCGCCGCGTTGTCGCCCACTTGTTCGCGCAAGGTCGCAATTGCCGCATCCATATCAAATAACAGCGTACGTTGCGCGTCATCGCGCACCATACTTTGCACCCAAAAAAAGCAGGCCAGCCGCGCGCCACGTGTGACTGGGCGCACTTGATGCAAACTGGTGCCTGGGTACAGCACCATATCGCCCGCAGGCAGCTTCACAGCTTGCTGGCCGTAAGTATCTTCCACCACTAGCTCGCCGCCGTCATAATCATCAGGGTTTTCTAAAAACAGCGTGCACGAAATATCGGTGCGCACGTGGAGGCCAGAAATTGCGTGCGTGCGCACCGCGTTATCGATATGCGCGCCAAAATCCATGCCGATTTTGTATTGATTAAATAGCGGCGGGTAGATTTTTTTAGGCAAAGCTGCCGAGAAAAATAGTGCGTTTCGGCTGAGCGCTTTTAAAACAATTTGCCGCGCTTGCTCAGCAAATTCACTGGTTTCTGGCAGCTGCATATTGCGCTTCACCTTAGCTGATTGCGTACCCGCGGTTACTTTACCATCGGTCCAGTCAGCCGCCTGCAACAAGGCTTGTAGCTGCTTTAGCTCTTCGGCATTTAACACTTGTGGTACGCGTAATAGCATTAAAACTTAAACTCCGTCGTCACAATCGCCTGACGACGATTGCCTGGTACAGAAAACGCGCCGTTGTCATAAAGCGCATCATAATATTTTTTATCCAGCAAGTTTTTCACATTTAAGCGCACCGCCCATCTCTGCGCCTCATAAGCCACAAGAGCATCCACGCGCGCATAGCCTGGCAAAGTATTTGGTTTAAAACTACCGTTTTCAAACACACCGCCCGCCACTGAAGTTTGTGAAGCTTGCTGTTGTGGATTATATCCGTAGCGCTCTCCTTTCGCCTCGATGCCGCCGCCCACTTTCCAATTGCCTAGTAATTTATACGTTGTCCATAGGTTAAATGTGGCACTAGGTGTATTGCGCGGGCGTTCACCTTCAAAACGGCTATCGCCCACATCTGGTGCTGTTCCAACATCATTACCATCGCTATTTGTGGCCACTTTCAAAATTTTAGCATCCATCAATGAGACACCTCCAAATACTTCCCATTTATCGGTCACCTTGCCTGCCACTTCAAGATCCAAGCCATTAGTGCGGCGCTTTCTGGTTAGAATAGCCGCGGTCGCTTCTAAATCGGTATTACGTTCCCAATCTTTGGTCGCACTATATAGCGCTGTTCTAAAGGCTAAATCCCCGTCCAAAAACAACCATTTTGCTCCAATTTCATAGGTGTCGCTGCGCTCTGCTTCACGTTCCACTTGTGAAAGCTGATATAAATCTGCCGTTGGGCTAAACGAATCGGTATAACTCACATAATAATGCGCGCTATCCGTTGGCTGCCAAGAAAGGCCCGCACGATAGCTGGATTCGCTAAACTTTAACTCGCTACTTGCATTAGCCAAAGTTGTGCCCACTGAGCTTAAATAATCAGCATCTAAATGATCGCGGCGCGCGCCTAGCGTTAATTTCCAATCTGGAATAAATTCAACCGTATCTTGCACATAATATGATTTACTCACGCTATCAAACTCGTTAAAAGCGCGATTCGTACCCGCCGTATTCACCAGCTGGCTTTGCCGATATAAGGGATTAGTAGCTGTGCCCAAGTTACGCAAGGCTTGCCTAAACGAATCCTCGTCTAAATATTCAAACCCCACGAGTAATTGATGTTCCATATCGGCCAGCTTAAATTTCGTGCTGAAATCTGATTGCAAAGTCAGCGTATCGTAGTCTGATTTTCGCGTTGCGTTACCACCCACACCCAGCGTTGCCGTTGGAATTGCCGCACTGTTAGGTGTTTTTGCCCAATAGGCGCGCTCATAACTTGCACTGCGTAATTGTGTGCGCAATTGCGTATCTTTGCTAAATTTATGCGTAAAAATACCTGTAGTGGTGCGAGTATCGCTGTCGTCAAACGTTTTATCGCCGCCATAAAAAGTCTCGTCGTCAATTTTGCCAGTGGCAACGGTGGTGTCAATCGGCCGTTTATTCAAAAACGAAATGCCATAATCTGGCACATCACGCGTTTGTGTATACACATGGTTTAAGAAAAACTCGTTATCCGTGCCAATTCCAAAACCAATGCTGCCCGCTATGCCTTTCCTACCTAACTCTGGGCTATCGCCGTTGGCAGGATTTTCACGATAGCTCTCTTCATGCCTTTGCATCACGTTTAAGCGCACCGCTGTGGTTTCATCAAACGTGTGATTAAAATCGCCTGTAACTTGCCCGTAGCCATATTCACCCAAGCTGCCAGCCACCACACTGTTATCGTTGGCATTTGCCGTTTTGGTGACTTGGTTAATTACACCCCCCGCTTGGCCGCGGCCAAACAGCATGGCGGCAGAGCCGCGCAGCACATCAACTTGCTCTAAATTAAATGTTTCACGATTATATTGCGCGGTGTCGCGAATGCCGTCCAAGTAGGTGTCACCAAATGTATAAAATCCGCGAAGCATGAAATTATCACCACTGCGACCACCTTCTGCCGCGTTAAACGTAAGGCCAGATACATTACGCAGTGCCTCGCGCAGGCTGCCCACTTGTTGATCGTGCATTAATTGATTGGTTACCGTCGTCACTGCTTGTGGAATATCGTGCGGATCTTGCAAGGCTTTACCGATGCGCGTTTTAGTGGCTTGATAGCCATCTTTTGGCGCTTCTTTTTTAGACTTAACGTTGACTTCTTCCAACTCTTCGGTAGTTTGCGTTTCTGGCGCAGGCGCTGGCTTTGTCTCCTCCGCCAACACCACGCCTGCTTGTAGCGCTAACGCGACTGCTAAATAAATTGATTTCTGATGAAAATTATGCACAGTAAAACTCCTTAAAATTATAAATTGCTGGCTACAGGAGTCTTACTCGTTTGCTGGCTAATGTTGTGAATTTGAAACTATTTAGGCTCGCTTAAAAAGCCTAATTTGGTAATGCCTGCGTTTTGCGCGTCGGCCATAATTTCTGCCAATAGCTGATAACGTGTTTCTTTATCTGCGCGGATTTGCAATTCAGGCTGTGGAGATGCTCTGGAAGCCGCTTCCAGATTGGCTTGCAGGGCGGACTTTTCTATCACTTCGTCATTCCAATAAAGCTTGCCTGCGCCATCAATGGCAATTGAAACGACTTTTGGTTCTTCTGGCAACAGCTGACTAGTGGCTTGCGGTAAATCGATTTTCACCGCGTGTGTGAGCAATGGCGCGGTGATGATAAAAGTCACCAGCAGCACCAACATCACATCCACCAGAGGCGTGGTGTTAATCTCGGACATGCTTTGGTTGTGTTGTGCGCTATCCTGACTAAATAATCCGCCATTACCTAGCATATAAAGGTGCTCCCTGAACGGTGTTAGCTGCAGACAAGGCAGTCGCCACTTGATCTTTAGCCATTAATAGCGGCGCACCAGTTGTCAGTAGCGTATGTAAATCTTGCGCAAAGTTTTCCAGCTTAGCCATCATATTGCGGTTGGATTTTAAAAATGCGTTGTAGGCCAACACCGCTGGAATCGCTACCGCCAAACCAATCGCCGTCATAATCAGCGCTTCGCCCACTGGGCCTGCTACTTTGTCCAACGTTGCTTGACCGCTAGCGCTAATGCTAGCCAACGCGTGATAAATGCCCCACACCGTGCCGAATAAACCCACAAACGGCGAAACGCTGCCGACAGATGCCAACACAGACAGGCCAGATTCCAACTGCGCTTGTTGCAAACTCAAGCTACGGCGCATGCTACGCGCAATAAATTCTTCGTAATTACAGCCATCTGCTGCGGATTGATAGGTTTTATAGTGCACGCTAGCGTCCAATGCAGATATTGCTAATTGCGCGGCTGGCGTGGCATGCTGCAGTTTATTTTGCACAGTTTCCAGCGTTGGTACCTCCCAAAAAATATGAATATCTTTTTTGATTTGCTTGTTAATTCTGCTGATTTGAATGGTTTTCATCACAATAAAATACCAGCTCGCAACCGACATCGCGAGCAATATCAGCGCAACCGCGATGGTAACAACACCGCCTTGCGTAATAAATTCCAAACCATTTAACTGTGATACTTGCTGCATATTTGTCCTTATCAATTAACTTGCCAAAATTAGCTAGCCAAATCAGCTGTCTAGTGAAAACTTCATCGGCACCAGCACATAAGCGCTTAGCGGCTGATTATTCTTTTTGGCGGGAATAAATCGCCATTTTTTTACTGCATTCATCGCCGCATCATCAAGACGTTCTGAACCGCTGGATTTTTCTATTTGCACTTCATCTGCCAAACCTTCTGTCGACACCAACACCTTCATCACTACGCGCCCTTCCTCGCCCGCACGGCGCGACATGGCTGGATAATCTGGCGCAGGATTATTCAAATACGAAACACCAAAGCGCGGCGGCTCGATCACATCTTCTATTATTGGCTCAGCCATTTGTGGCGCAGGTGCTTGCTTGCTCTCTAGCACTGGCAAGGCCTGCAGGGCAGTTATTTCTTGTTCTTTATTTGACTCCATGCTAACTTCAACCAATCTTTCTGTTGGCGTTTCAATTGGCTTAATTTTTTCTACCATTTTTTTAGGCTTAGGCTCGGCAATCGGTTTTGGCGGCTCAATAATCGGCGCCGATTCTGGCGTAGGCGCAGGTAGCGCAATCAAACTCACCATCATTGGCTTGGCCTGATTTGCCTGAATCACTGGTGTCGTTGATTGTTGCAATAGCCAATAAATGACACTAGCGTGCGCCAAAATAACGAACAATAAACCTGCTGTAGATTCCAAATAATGACTCTGCGCTTGAATTGGTCTTGCAATTTGCACAGACTTTTTTTGCTTAGGCACAAGGCTGTAAACGTTATTTGTTGGCGCATTTGGCTGTTTTAGCAATTGGGCTTGCATGGTCATTTACTTGGTTAAAATCAATTTATTTTGCTTAGTGATGCGCAAGACATAAATTTCATTTTGGTGCTCAATCCTCACCTCTTTTTTGTTTTCTAACAGTTTGCTGCTACATAGTTTTTTTGTGCGCGGGATTTTCTCGCTGTCTTTCAGCAACTCACCTTCTATCACAATGGCCATGCTAATCACCTTTACTTAATCTAAGTTAAATATGTCATCTTTTTATACTTAAAACTAAAACTCAAAATAATGGCCGACCACATTAGAAATAAAATACAACTCAAATTCTTTATAAGGCCATCATTGCAGTCTTTTCAATATTCAAATACAAATGATAATGATTCTTATTTAATAAGTCAAGTCGTTTATTTGTAATGTTTTTATACCCCATAAACTTGACCAAATGCCGCTAAACCGTTAATGTTCAGGGTTCGATAATTTAATCATTTAATTCAAGGTTTTATGGCATCACCCGCAAAAAACGCGAAGGTTAACCCCGTTAGCGCGCAAACGCAATCTGAGAGCTCAAGCGATTCTCACAAAAAATCCGCAAGTCATGACATCAGTGGCGCCGAAATTGTGATTCGTTGCTTAAACGCCGAAAAAGTCAAATTTGTGTTTGGCTATCCCGGTGGCGCGGTGCTGCACATTTACGACGAAATTTTTAAACAAAACGGCTTTAAGCATATTCTCGTGCGTCACGAACAAGCGGCTGTACACGCGGCAGATGCATTTTCGCGTGCGACTGGCGAAGTTGGCGTAGCACTAGTCACCAGCGGTCCTGGCGCGACAAATGCGGTCACTGGCATTGCCACAGCGTATATGGATTCGATTCCACTAGTGGTCATCAGCGGCCAAGTGCCCGTTCCGGCGATTGGTTTAGATGCTTTTCAAGAAGTAGACATGGTAGGCATTACCCGCCCGTGCGTAAAACACAACTTTTTGGTAAAAGATGTCAAGGACATTGCCGAAACCATTAAAAAGGCGTTTTATATTGCTAGAACTGGCCGACCAGGCCCAGTTGTTGTGGATATTCCAAAAGATATTACTGCACACAAAACCAGTTTTCATTATCCTGAAACGGTTGAAATGCGTTCGTACAACCCTGTGCTTAAAGGTCACAGCGGGCAAATTAAAAAAGCTATTAAATTATTGCTGGAAGCCAAGCGCCCGATGATTTACACCGGCGGTGGCTTGGTGTTGGGCGATGGCGCGAACGAATTGGTGAAGCTTGCCAAAACTTTAAATTATCCCGTGACCAACACGCTGATGGGCTTAGGCGGCTACCCTGCTACTGATAAGCAATTCGTTGGCATGCTTGGCATGCACGGCACTTACGAAGCCAATATGGCGATGCAAAACTGCGATGTATTGATTGCGGTAGGTGCGCGTTTTGACGACCGAGTAATTGGTAACCCTAAGCATTTTTTAAGTCAAAAACGCACTATTATTCATATCGATGTTGATCCATCCTCCATCTCGAAACGAGTGAAAGTTGATGTGCCGATTGTAGGTCATGTGCAATCGGTATTGGCCGAAATGAATGAAGTTCTAAAGACCGAAAATACTAAAAATGATATTAGCGATTGGTGGACGCAAATCAACGAATGGCGCAAAGTGCATGGCGGTCGTTATGAAATGTCAGATACCGTCATCAAGCCGCAATACGTCATTGAAAAACTATGGGAAGTCACCAAAGGTGATGCTTACGTGACGTCGGACGTGGGTCAGCATCAAATGTGGGCGGCGCAATATTACAAGTTTGATAAACCGCGCCGCTGGATTAATTCTGGGGGCTTGGGCACCATGGGCGTGGGGTTGCCATACGCTATGGGTTGCCAGTTTGCGGATAAAAATGCGCAAGTGGCTTGTGTGACGGGCGAAGGCAGCATCCAGATGAATATTCAGGAGCTATCGACCTGCGCGCAATATGGATTGCCGATTAAAGTGATTTTACTCAACAATCGCTACTTGGGCATGGTGCGCCAATGGCAAGAATTTTTCTACGAAAATAGGTACTCAGAATCCTACATGGATAGCTTGCCAGATTTTGTAAAGCTAGCAGAATCTTACGGCCACGTGGGAATGCAAATTACCAAACCAGGCGATGTTGAAGGTGCGCTGAAAGATGCGTTTGCGAAAAAAGATAAATTTGTATTCATGGACTTTATTACTGAACAATCAGAAAATGTGTTCCCTATGGTTGAAAATGGGCGTGGAATATCTGAGATGATTTTAGGCGACGAGAAGAAGGGGCAGAAATAATGAAACATATTATTTCAGTCCTCATCGAAAACGAAGCTGGCGCATTATCACGCGTGGCAGGCTTGTTCTCGGCACGCGGTTATAATATCGAATCGCTCACCGTGGCGGCCACTGAAGATGTCACCATGTCGCGCATGACCATCGTCACCAGCGGCTCAGATGAAGTGATTGAGCAAATTATCAAGCAGCTTAATAAATTGGTAGATGTTATAAAAGTGCTAGATTTAAACGATGGCAAATACATCGAGCGCGAGCTGATGTTGGTGAAAGTCAAAGCGACAACTGCTTATCGAGAAGAAATGAAACGCATGTGCGACATTTTCCGCGGCCGTATTATCGACGTGGCAGATGGCAGTTTTACCATAGAGCTTACCGGCTCTGGCACTAAATTAGACGCTTTTATCGAAAGCTTAGACAAAACCGCAATTTTAGAAACCGTGCGAACAGGTGCTTCTGGCATTGGTCGCGGCGACAGAATTTTAAAGATTTAATTAATCAAGCACTAAATAACAGATCAAAGACTAAAGGAAAAGAAATGAAAGTTTATTACGACAAAGACGCAGACCTTAACTTAATCAAAGCCAAAAAAGTAACCATCGTTGGTTATGGCTCACAAGGTCACGCGCATGCAGCCAACCTTAAAGATAGCGGCGTGAACGTCACCATTGGTTTGCGTAAAGGCGGTAGCTCATGGGCTAAAGCTGTTGGTGCTGGTCACAATGTGCAAGATATCGCCGATGCGGTAAAAGGCGCGGATGTAATCATGTTGTTAATCCCCGACGAAACGATGGCACAAATTTTTGATGCTGAAGTAGCGAGCAACTTGAAGCAAGGCGCAACTTTAGCTTTTGCACACGGCTTTAACATTCACTACAACCAAATTACACCGCGCGCAGATTTGGATGTAATTATGATTGCACCAAAAGGCCCAGGCCACACCGTACGTTCAGAATTTTTAAAAGGCGGCGGAGTACCAAGCTTAATCGCAGTGTATCAAGATAAATCTGGCAAAGCTAAAGATTTAGCGCTTTCATACGCTGCAGCCAACGGCGGCACTAAAGGCGGCGTAATTGAAACTGATTTCCGCGAAGAAACAGAAACCGACTTATTTGGCGAACAAGCCGTGTTATGCGGCGGCGCTGTTGAGCTAGTAAAAGCGGGTTTCGAGACCTTGGTAGAAGCTGGATATGCACCAGAAATGGCCTACTTTGAGTGTTTGCACGAATTGAAATTGATTGTTGATTTGATGTACGAAGGCGGCATTGCCAACATGAACTATTCAATCAGCAACAACGCGGAATACGGCGAATATGTGACTGGACCAAAAGTGATTAATGATGAAACGCGCTACGCCATGCAAGAGTGTTTAGCCAACATTCAAAATGGCAGCTATGCAAAGCAATTCATTCTGGAAGGCCGAACCAACTACCCAGAAATGACCGCGCGTCGTCGCTTAAACGCTGCACATCCAATTGAACAAGTTGGAGGTCAATTACGCGCAATGATGCCGTGGATTGCTAAAAACAAATTAGTTGATCAATCTAAGAACTAAGATTGATGAATGATACGAAGGGCGAAACGCAAAACGTTTTGCCCTTTTTTATTTGAAAGAATTTAAATTGCCGCTTTCTATCATGTTACAACACCTGCTCCCCAAGCAAGCATTGACGAGGCTTGCAGGCATGCTTGCAAACAAACAATGTGGCACGCTCACCACTAAAGTCATTTCTTGGTTTGTAACACGCTACAATGTCAACATGATGGAAGCTGCCAACCCTGACATTGCCAGCTACGCAAGCTTTAACGATTTTTTTACACGACCATTAAAAACTGGCGCACGGCCAATTACTAAAGCCGAGTTTATTTGTCCAGTGGATGGCGCGATTAGTCAGTTCGGTAATATTAGAAAAGATCAAGTTTTCCAAGCCAAAGGTCACTACTATTCAACATTGGCGTTACTTGCAGGGCAACAAGCGCTAGCAAATAAATTCGAAAGCGGCCATTTCGCCTGCTTATATTTAAGCCCAAAAGATTATCATCGTATTCACATGCCTTGTGACGGCGCGCTGAAAAGCATGACTTATGTGCCTGGCGATTTATTCTCGGTCAACCCAACAACCGCCGCCAATGTAACAAATTTATTCGCTCGCAATGAGCGCGTGGTGTGTGAATTTACCTCAGAAAAACACGGTACTTTTTTGATGGTGCTGGTCGGCGCGACGATTGTCGGTAGCATGGCGACGGTTTGGCATAACACTGAAAACGGCATTATCAATCCACCGCGTACAAAAAACATCCAAAATTGGGACTATGAAAATATTTTTTTAAAACAAGGGGATGAGATGGGACGCTTTTTATTGGGCTCAACCGTGGTGATGTGCTTTGAAAAAGATGCTTTAGAATTTAATGCCGATTGGCGACCAACCAAACCTATCAAGTTAGGTGAGATGATGAGCTCTAAATAACCTGCTTTGCTAGTTTTTTGTGCGGGTTTGGTTTAATTTTGTGATGCAAATGCGTCGACAACTCATTCAGCGCCAATTTATACACTTCGCGCTTAAATTCAATCACATCCTCCAGCGGCACCCAATAATCACTCCAGCGCCACGCATCAAATTCTGGGTGTTCACTCGCACGTAAGGAAACATCAGTATCGCGACCGACCATGCGCAACAAATACCAAATCTGTTTTTGACCTCTGTAGCTACCGCGCCACTCGCGTTTTACCCAACTGGTCGGCACTTCGTAGCGCAGCCAATCACGCGTACGCCCCATAATCTGCACGTGCTCTGGGCGCAAGCCAACCTCCTCCATCAGCTCACGATACATGGCCTGCTCTGGGCTTTCGCCGTATTTAATGCCACCTTGTGGAAACTGCCAAGCGTGTTCTCGAATACGCTTGCCCCAAAACACCTGATTTTGAGCGTTACACAGAATAATCCCCACATTCGGGCGAAATCCGTCACGATCTAACATACTTGCGACTACCTAAAATATTTAGTGTCATTTTTTCATATTTTTGCCTTTATTGAAAGTTGTATTTGGGGAAGCGTGCATTTGGTTTTAGAATGCTGATGATGAAAATCATCATTTTATTGCTGCTTTTGCAGCTGAGTGCATGTGCACCACCAATCCATAATAAAACCGGCTTGGCCTACATCACCAACCAAGGTGACAACTCGGTTTCTGTAATAGATATTGCACAAAATAAAGTAATCTCGACTATTACCGTAGGTAAAGCGCCAGTGGGCGTTGCGGTTTCAGCAAAATTAAAACGCGCGTTTATTACCAATGTCGAGAGCAGTAATATTTCGGTCATCGACACGCAAACTAATAAAGTGATTGAAACCATTGCCCTGCAAGGCGCTCCAGTAGGCGTTTCTGGAGCACCTAATAATGAAACTTTATACGTCGCAGATTGGTTTAGTGACCGTATTATTGCGATTAAGTTGGCAGATTACAGTCAGCGCCGCGAAGTCATCGTTACCAAAGCGCCCGCAGGTCTGGTAGTGAGCCCCGACAGTAAAACTTTGTATGTTGCCGCGCGCGATAGCAATGAAATCGCGGTGATAGACACAGATTCTTTCACCATCAGCAAGCGCATCGCGGTGGGCACACATCCGTTTGGCGTTTCGCTAAGCGACGATGGGACAACGCTTTACGTGGTGAATGTGTATGAAAATTCCGTTTCAATCATCAACACAAAAACTTGGGCACAAACTATTTTCAAAGTCGGCGAACACCCATATTGCGTGGTCGCCAACCCAGACAATAAAACGCTATACGTCACCAATACGCAGGATGACACGGTTTCGATAATTGACTTGGCGAGAAAAAAAACACTCGCTATCATTGAGGTTGGCATGACGCCTGAAGGTATCAGCTATGACGCTGCAAGCAAGCAGGTACTGGTCGCCAGCTGGGGTGAGAATAAAGTCAGCATCATTGACGCAACGAACAATAAACTTAAAGGCCATATAAAAACTGGCGATAAAAGTCGTGCATTCGGACAGTTCATACTGTCCGAACAATAAAGAGCACAGTTCATACTGTCTAGCCAATAAAAAAGCAGAGTTTATTTTGCAATAACTCGCGTCAACGCCGCACTTCATCAAGCGTTACTCAAAGCGTGGGCAATTATGCCGCAACTGATTTATAATAACGCCTTGTTTTATTTTGAAGTTTTACTTTGTCTATTATCGGAGATTTTGAATGAAAAAGTTTTTAGCTTTATTGGCACTAGCCATTTTGCCTGTTTTACCATTAACGGCAGCAGCCCACGGTCCTAGCCCACAAAAAGTGGAAAAAACCGTAGTGATTAAAGCCGCGCCAGCTAAGGTTTGGGCGATTGTCAAAGATTTCGGCAACATGCAGTCTTGGCATCCAGGCATTGCCAGTACCAAATTAGAGAAAAAAGGCGACGAAACTTTTAGAACGCTTACTTTAAAATCTGGTGGCGATATTTATGAAAAATTACGTAGCGCCGATGATGCAACAATGAAATTAAAATATGAAATCGTCAGTGGTGTCGCACCAGTAGCCGATTACAACGCATTTATGACTGTAACTGCTGGCCCAGGCGCTGGTGAAAGCACCGTCACATGGGTAGGTCGTTTTTACCGTACCTATAAGTTAAATCCGCCAATTCCAGCAGGTCAAGATGACGAAACAGCCGTAAACTTTATTACTGGTGTTTTTGATAGTGGTTTAGCAGGTTTGAAAAAGGCAGCTGAGAACTCAAAGTAGCAAGTGCCGCCAACGCAACGGCGGCAACGAGTTCACCAACTGCCGCCAATAAAGTGGCTGGCAAAAAACCTTGGTGGAAGTTTTGGTAAAATTTGCTTAAGTAACACTTAATGCGAAAGGGATTGCAGTCATGCAATCCCTTTTTTTGTAACATGGCAATGCTTCTCTAAAATCTGTCATGCTGAACTTGATTCAGCATCTAAAAAAATTTGTCTTTACCCAATAATACTCACATACAAATCATTCCATTCACGATTACCATTTTCTATCAGCTCAATCTTCCAATCTCGATGCCAATTTTTAAGTTGCTTCTCTCGTGAAATTGCACTCATCACATCGTCTGTCTGCTCAAACCACACAAGTTTTGTTAAGTTGTAACTGTCTGTAAACCCTTTAGCAATATGGTTTTTATGCTCAAAAACACGCCGAATTAAATCGTTAGTCATTCCAACATACAAAACACCGTTAGGTTTATTGGTCATTATGTATATGTAATAGGCCATTGTGCATTTTATCTACTATCTGAGATTCCGTGTCAAGCACGGAATGACAAACAAAGCAAGTGACATGAATGGTAAGCGAATAGCCAGTTGTGACACTTTTTGTCAGTAAAAAGCGGGGTAAAACCCGCTTTTTATTGCCTAAAAAATCAAATAAAATAAGTCTCACTCTTTAAAATTTTATTTTTTTACTTAAAAACAATAAGTTATATCTTTCTGGCAAGCAATAGCCGCTAAAAACCTCAAGTTGGCACAGCTGTTGCTCATATTATTCCAAGCACTGAGTTACATAACTTCAGTGTGTAAATACTGAAGTTAAAATTTTGTAGTTCAAACGTAGTTAAACTTTTAAAGGAAATAAAAATGATGATGAAACAAGTTCAAAAAGGTTTTACCTTAATCGAGTTGATGATTGTGGTTGCAATTATCGGTATTTTGGCTGCTATCGCAATTCCATCTTATCAAAACTACACCATCAAATCGGCTAACCGCGCTTGTATGATTGAAGCTAAATCTTATGCTAACAAGGCATTAGTTGAGTTTGCTGACGGTGCTTCTGCTGTCGCTGCATCAACTGCTGGTGCATGTGGCGTCATTGCCGCACCTGCAGATGCTACAGTTACTATTACTGCAACACCAAATGCTCCAGGCACTGGCACCACTACCTGCGATTTGGCAGATGGCGGCACTTGCACGATGAACCCGTAATTCAGTACCAACTTCAAGCTACAACAAAAACCCCTGCATTTGCGGGGGTTTTTTGTTTTGGTGCGCGCTCGTTAGTGCTCCGCGATACTAAACCTCTAAACACAATACACAACCAAATAAATAGTTAAATTCAGCCAGACCAGTCATAGATTCTGCCATCGATTTTTCCGTAGATTTCATTTCCATATCAATGCGTTAAGTTACGTCACAAATTGTCAATGCTTGACACAAGTTGTCAGCTAATCGCTATAGTATGTCGCTCCACAATAATAGCCTTGCAAAAATAATTAATTAACTTATTGTTTTATATAACATATTTTAAATATATTAAAAACTTACAAATTATAAAAGTTGGCACAATCACTGCTAATATCAAGATAAGTACGATTTGTAATCTCCTATACTTTAAGGAATTGAAGAATGATGAAACATAATTTGAAACAAACTGCCCAAGCAGGCTTCACCTTAATCGAGTTGATGATTGTGGTAGCTATTATCGGCATTTTGGCAGCGATTGCCATTCCAGCTTATCAAAACTACACCATTAAATCCGCAAACCGCGCTTGTATGATTGAGGCAAAAGTTTATACAGACAAAGTCATGGTTGCCATCGCAGATGGCGCCAGTGCTTCTGCACCGACATTAGGTGCTTGTGAAGACATTACCGATGCTTCAGGCTGGGCAACAGCTGCTGACTTGGCCGTTATTACAGGAGACCCAAGGTCTCCTGGTGATACAGATGCACTTTGTGATGCAGCCAATGGCGGTGTTTGTACTCAATAATAATTCAACTTGCACGGGCATACAGCTAACTGCATGTTTGCGTAACTTGATATAAAAATGAGGCCTTCATGGCCTCATTTTTATTGGCATTAATTTGTACGCTATAATCTACCTCGGTATTAGACGATTCTAAAAAACCATTCCTACCACAACATCGACGTGTTGGTCAATTAACCAACACTTACCCAAACTGGATTGATTTTATGTTAAAACGTATTTGCGCTAACCGCACATTCAATATCAGCCTAATTTTTGTTGGACTGATGTTTTTGCTACCATTTGTTAACCTGCGCCATCAACTACCAATATCATCATTTTATGCTGAATGGCTAGCCGCAACGCTAGGCTTAGCAGCAGCTTTCCCACTACTGCGCACAACATCGTGGCAGAACATACAAATTCCAAAAATTTCACTTGTTTTTCTTGGACTAACAGTAATTTTAATAACGCAATGGACGCTAGGCATGCTGCACTCTACCCAATATGCGTTAATTGTACTCTCATATTTTACTTGGGCATCTTTGCTGGTAGTACTTGGTAACTATCTACGTCGCAAGCTAGGCTGGGAAAGACTAGTAACTACGCTAGCGTGGTATTTGGTATTAGCTGGCATCATTAATGTAGGCATAGCAGTGTTGCAATTTGTGACAAAAACTGGCGGAGTCATTCCATTTTTACCCAATTTACCTAGTTATGGCGCACTTTCACAACCCAATCATTTTGCCAACTTTACTGCATTAGCAATAGCTTCTTTAATTTATTTATACGCCAAGGCTCGCTTTTCGCTTAGTTTTTTTATACTAATACTCATATGTTTTTTAATAATGCTCTCATTATCAGGCTCTCGTAGTGCTTGGTTGTATTTAACTGCTTTAACTTTCTTTGCAGCTGCTTTACACATAAATGCCTTAAAACGAAATACGTACTCAACCGAGATACGCCACACTTTTCGCATGAGCTTGTTATTGATACCTGCATTTATTCTTGTGCAGCTATTTATTTACTATGTAGTACCAAATGAGCTTGTAAACTTACCAACCGAACGTTTGGCCGATTCGGCTAATGTAAACACCGCATCTGCACGTTTGCAAATTTGGTATGACAGCTTACGCTTATTTTCACAATCTCCTTGGCTAGGCATAGGTGCGGGTACCACACGCGCAGAATCTTTTTTGTTGCTCGACAACCCTTCGGTCATGGGCTTTAATCACGTCTTTGAGCACGCGCACAACCTCTTTTTGCACCTGCTAGCAGAAATGGGGATCGGAGCATTTTTAATTGTCTTGATAGGTTTACTAGAGTGGATTCGCGCTTTTAAATGGCGCGAGCTTGGCTTGGAAACATGGTGGCTAATTAGCCTGCTTGCTGTACTAGGCATTCATAGCATGCTGGAGTATCCGCTTTGGTTTACCTATTTTTTAGGCATTGCTGCGGTGTTACTGGGAGCTGGGGATGAAAACTTAGTCACTATCAACTTACCCAAAATAACGAGTAAACTTAGTTATAAATTTATTCGCTTGAGCTTAGTCGTGGTTTTGTTGCTGGGGGTGGTAAATTTATGTACTTTATTAATCGCCAATGTAAAACTAGAAAATTGGATACACAAATTTGCATTCGAAAATGTGAACGAACAAGTGCAACTTGACTGGGCAAATCAACACTCACTGTTATCTCCTTATGCAGACTTACTGAGCACCATATCTATGACTGTTAACCCCAGTGAAATTGATAATCAAGTTCAGCTAAGCCAATCTGTGATGCATTTTAAACCTTTGCGAAAAATCGCTTACCAACATGCACTTTTACTAAGGCTACAAGGCGACCACACAGGCGCAAAGGAACAATTAAATCGAGCGCTGATTGCCTATCCTGAAAACTTTAAAGGCGTGTTGGAAACCATGCCTTTAAAATATAGGCAAGACTACTTGGATATATTGTCTGAAGCGAGACCAAAACAGAAAAATGAAATCATGGCGAACTAATTTACAGCCTTAAGTTTTCGCCTATAATAACAAAATAAGTGAGATTAGACCTGCCACGCCTTCTCTGCAAGCCAATATCCATGGGCCTCGCAGGGCAGATTATTTTTACTTAAGAACTACGCGTACCACCTTCCAGCACCGTCGCCTTTATGCCAAACTGCGCCAAGATAAACGCGGCTGCGCTACTGCGGCGACCTGTTTGGCAATAGACAATATATTCTTTTGTATTGTCGAGCTGGCCAATATAACTGCGTAGCTCGTGCAACGGTGCATTGATTGCGCCTTCGATATGGTGATAAGCATACTCAGAAGCAAAGCGCACATCCAACCACTCTGCGCCCTGCGCTACTTTAGCATCTGCATTTGCACGGCTAATGGTGTTCACAATGGGCGCTTTAAGTAGCTCGACAAAGTCTTGCTTCTTTAATCGCAATAATTGGCCGTCAGTTTTCATCGTCACAGTCGCATTACGTTTATTGTCCGAGGCCAAGGCTTCTTCACCAAAACCCGCACCGTTCGAAATTTCCGCAAGTACAATTGGCCCAATTTTCGGATCTTTAATACGTGTGACAGCCGCAGTACCTTCTTGAATTAAATAATAATAATCGCCCTCTTGACCTTGCGTAATAATTGCTTGATTAGCTTCAACCGTCATCGGCGTCATACGTGCAAACATGGCTTCTATATTGGCTGCTGGCAATTTTGCAAATACGCCATTCTGTAATTTAAACGAGTTAAAACTTGCTTCATCAAGCTTCCAGCCTTGTTTAACATCTTGTGCGTTCACTGATTTTTTCGTTTGCGCAGGCGGATAACCTGAAAGCTGATCCCAAGTGAGCATTATATCCAGCAGATCTAAATCGATGCGCACCACTTCGATAGTGGTAAGCGCGATGGTATCTTTAATGCTCAAACGCCCAGTATCCACAGGGTGTTTGGCGGCATCGGTGCCTGCTCGCAAAATAATCTTGTTGCCATTTTGGTAGCGTATGCCTAAATCACCGCTCACCAAATATAACGCCTGGGTACTATTTGAACTGATGCGCGTGGGGTCTAAATCCTTGCTGACGATTTCTACAAAACACACCGCTGCAAGCTCTTCTAAGCGATTAGCCGAAAGTCGCGCAATCGGCTCGAATCGCGCCAAAGTGGATTTAGAAATCTGTATCGGTTTGTTGTTTTCAGCCATATTGATGTTCGCTCACAAGTTGATTATTATTTTATAGATTGAATAATTGTTGATGACGTAACGCTTGGCAGTGCTGTGTTATAGGGTTTGCGGCAATTTCTTGCATAATTTTCGCATCTTCGCCTGGCTTTATATGCGTGATAAACACTTCTGGCTTGTTTTCGCAATGCGTCAATTCATCTGCCAATGTTTTTGGGCACAAATGCTTCGAAAGGCGCGCCAATTCTTCATCAGCATTGCTAAATGCGGTTTCAATAATTAAGGTTTTTAAATTGCTTATTTTGTTCACCGCATGCCAAAAATCTTTACTACCTGCTGTATCACCGGTAAACACCAAGCTGTTTGCACCACTATCAATGTGGTAACCCACGGCTGGCACCACGTGATTGGCAGGCAGTGCTTTGATAGTTTTATGGTTTACGCGTACCGCATCACCCACGCTAATTTGCTGATAAACCAAAAACGGATGCATGGTATTAGGGATTTGATTAAAATCTGGCCAAATGAGCCAGTTAAAAATGTGTGTTTTTAAAATAGTAATTACATCAGCAGTTGCGTGCAGTGTGACTGACTGACTACGCAACCCCATTACCGTATCCACCAACAATGGAATAAAACCAATATGATCCAAATGCGTGTGCGTAACAAAAATATGGTCAATTTTTAGTAAAGCGTCTAGCGATAAATCGCCCACGCCCGTGCCGGCATCAATCAACACATCGTCATCCACCAGCAATGAAGTGGTGCGTTTATCGCCACCTATGCCGCCGCTACAGCCTAATACTTTAATCTGCATTAATTTTCACTTACTTTCATTTACTTGCTTTCATAATTAAGCTTACTTTGCTTCAAAATTAAAAACTGCATCCCAATCTTTCCCTGGGGGTGATTTTTTAAACTGTTTTATACGCCCTGCATACAAGGCGTAGAGAGCCTTCTGGGGCATCTTTTTTAACTGTTCTTCAGCCAAACCCCAAGCTTGCTGACGATAATGTCCAAGCATTTCGTGATACACATCCAGTTCATCCAATGTTTGTTTTGACACTTGTTCAGCCGTGCCCAAAGGTTCAAAGATGCTCACCGGCCTATCTTTGCCTTTTACACGAACAATATCCAGCTCGCGGTAAATCATATCTGGCGTTTGCGCCTTTACAAATTGGCTCACAATAATATCGACACCATAATTCTTGGTTAAGCCCTCAATTCGAGAACCTAAATTAACGCTATCGCCCATCACCGTGTAGGCCATACGAAAGCTAGATCCCATGTTGCCCACCACCATATCACCCGTATTTAACCCAAAACCCATGCGTATTTCTGGCCAGCCTTTTGCCACAAATTTCGCGCTAATGTCTTTCATCGCGGCGTTCATTGCTAAGGCCGCATTTAGCGCATGTTGCGCGTGATTTTTATCGCGCAATGGCGCGCCCCAAAATGCCATAATCGCATCGCCCATGTACTTATCAATCGTGCCGCGATTGCTATGTATAATTTGCGTCATAGGTGTCAAAAACTCATTCATCATTTGCGTCAGCTGTTTAGGGTTTAGCCCTTCAGAAATTTGCGTAAATCCGCGAATATCTGAGAACAATACCGTCATCTCTCGGCTTTCACCTTGCAGGTTAATCGCCTCAGGGTTTTTCGCCATTTCATCGACTAATTCTGGCGGTACATATTGCCCAAAAAGCCCAGTTAATTGGCGCTTTCCGCGCGATTCCACAAAAAATCCATAGCTCATATTCAGCAAGTAAATCAACCCTATCATGAGTAGCAATGAAGCCATTGGCAACACCAAATTAGCGTATTGCCAGCCCGCAAAAATAATGCCCAATACCGTCACTAATACACCCAAAGTCATCAATGTCGCTTTTAATGGATTTAAGCTTGGCAGAGTAAATGCTAGCAATAAGCCTGCCAACAATACCAGTATAAATTCGATGCCTTGCGTGAAGGCTGGGCGTTCTTTAATATTGTTATCTAAAATGCCCGAAACAACATTGGCATGCACCTCAACCCCGGGGTAATTACTTTGCACAGGCGTTGCGCGCAAATCCATTAAGCCAGGCGCTGTAGTGCCCACCAACACTATTTTATTTTTTAAACTTTCAGGGAGCACTTTATTATTTAGCACATCGCTTGCAGAAACATATTTATAACTACCCTGCACGCCGCGATATGGCACCAATGTCGCCACTTCAGCATCCACTGGAATGCGCTTACCCGCCATTTCAAACGCCTCCAAGCCGGCGTAATCCCCACCTGCGCCTGTCGCAGCAAATTTAGCTACAATCACAGGATTTTGCAAATAAGTTCGCGCTACGGCTAAAGACAAAGCGTCGTAATAATGCGCTCCATACTTCACTAACATAGGAATTTTACGGGTAATGCCATCAGCATCTGGTTCGGGGTTAAAATGCCCCGCAGTGTGCGCACTTTGCTGCAACAGCGCCAAATTAGCGCCGTAGCCAGTGGCCTCGGTAAAAGTGATTACCTCATCATCAAAGCTCCCCGCAGAAAAAGTCTCCGCAGGCAATTGACCCACATGGTTGTTATCGCCATGCAACTGGAAATAGTAGCCCAACACTACTTTGCGATTTATTAAACTTTCAGCAAAGATTTGGTCGTAATCTAGCTGCGGCTTTACCTTTTCTAATATATTGGCAAAACCTACGTCATCTTTTAAATACTTTTGTTGCATCCACTCCAAATTTTTAAGCCCAGAGCTTTCATCTTTCTCTGCAAACACCACGTCAAAGCCGAGCGTATTGATTTCATAGGTCGCAAATAACTGATTAACCAGTCTCGCCATTTTATCGCGCCCCCACGGCCAGCGACCTTGTTCTATCAGACTTTTCTCATCAATATCGACGATCACAATTCGGCTATCAATCGAGTTGGGCATGAGCAAATTCAAGCGCATATCATAAGTATAATTTTCTAACTTATGAATAAAACTAAGCGGCAGCACATGGCTTGCATGCAACAGCATGAACACAATTACCGCGAGACTAAGCGCAAAACTAATGCCATGCTTCTTTGCGATTACTAAGCTTGTCTTTAAAAATTTAGTCACTGAAAATAGGCGCATCAAATAAAATACTTGTTTAATTGTTTGATTTTAATATTGTTTTTAATATTTTAACCATTAGCATAACGTATAATCAGCGCATTGAATAGCACACTTGGTATATGATTTGAACTTGACTTCAACTTACTTAAAACTATGTTACATACCACTTTCGACACAACTTACGATGCGCCCATAGAAATTAGTGCTAGCGCCAAGCCAAGCGCCAGCGTGATTTGGCTGCACGGCTTAGGCGCAGATGGCAATGATTTTCTGCCTGTGGTAAAAATACTTAATTTACCGCATGTACGTTTTATTTTACCGCACGCGGCGTTTAAAAAAGTGACCGCCGATAATGGCTATGAAATGCGCGCTTGGTATGACATTTTTAGCTTTACGCCAGGTAGCAAACAAGATGAAGTTGGCGTGTGCGAAAGTCAAACTTATATCGAATCACTCATCAACAAAGAGGTTGCACGCGGCATTCCTGCCAACCGTATTGTGCTGGCCGGATTTTCGCAGGGAGGCGCAATAGCACTACATACAGCACTGCGCCAGGAGCAAGCATTGGCGGGCGTGCTGGCACTATCAACTTATTTGCCTTTGCATGCTAGTTTAGAAAAAGAGAAAACCGTGGCCAACCAAAACACGCCTATTTTTATGGCGCATGGTACGTTTGATAGTGTAATTAGTTTGGCGACCTGCCTCGTCTCCTTTGAACTGCTACAAACGCAACACTACACGCTTAATTGGCACGAATACCCAATGGCGCATTCGGTAAACCAGCAAGAAATTGACGATATTCGCACGTTTTTATTGCAGGTCTTAAAAGATTGAACCAATGATTTAATACGCAACAATCATAAGTTTTGCTAAAATTATATAATTCTACTAAATGCATCCAATGCCTAATAAAACATCATCACAGCCCAGTTTTGAGAGCGCCATTGCCGAGCTGGAAGCGCTTGTCAGCCAGATGGAATCGGACAAGTTGCCACTTGAACAATCTTTAAACGCCTATAAGCGCGGCGCGGAATTGTTGCAAATTTGCCAAAAATCGCTGTCGGATGCAGAACAGCAAGTACAGATTTTGACTGAAGCCAATAAATTGACCGATTTTAGCCAAAAAGATGAATAAACCCCATGAATAAGCCTATGACTGCGCCAATTAACGAGCAAACAGCTGACTTTAACACGTGGGCTGCCGATATGCAGACGCGTATGGAAAATGTGCTAGAGGCTAATATGCCGCCAACTAGCGTTTCACCTATGCGCTTACACGAAGCAATGCGCTACTCCACGCTGGGCGGTGGCAAGCGTGTGCGTGCACTTTTGGCATACGCCGCAGGTGAATTTTGCGGCGCTGAACTTGAAAAAATTGATATTCCAGCAGCTGCAGTAGAAATCATTCATGCCTTTTCACTGGTACACGATGATTTGCCATGTATGGATGACGATGATTTGCGCCGCGGCAAGCCAACCACGCATAAACAGTATGGCGATGCCATGGCCTTATTGGTGGGTGATGCGTTGCAAAGCTTGGCATTTCAGCTGATATCGCAAGACAAATTGCTCAAGCATGCCACGCAAAAATTGCAAATGTTGCATATTTTGGCCATTGCCAGCGGCTCGCGCGGTATGGCGGGCGGTCAGGCAATTGATATCGAAAGCATTGGCATTCCACTCACTCGCGCCGAGCTTGAGCATATGCACATCCAAAAAACTGGTGCGCTGATTCGCGCGGCGGCTTTATTGGGTGCGTATAGTAGCGATGAACCTAGAGATGAGAAAGTAAAGGCTATCGACCACTTCGCCAAAGCCATTGGCCTCGCATTTCAGGTAGTGGACGACATTTTGGATGCTGAAGCTGACACACAAACTTTGGGCAAAACCGCAGGCAAAGACAAGCTGAATAACAAATCCACTTACGTCACCATTCTAGGCCTATCGGCAGCGAAGCAACTGGCAAGCGAGCTACACGCCAACGCGATGGCGGCGCTATCGTTTTATGGCCGAGAGGCCGATTTATTGCGGCATCTGGCTAATTTTATTACACAACGTAGCTTTTAAGGCAATTCCTCTATTTTGCCACTTCTAGATTTAATCAACTCGCCCGAAGATTTGCGCAAGCTCAGCCGTGAGGAGCTTGGCGTGTTGGCGGATGAATTACGCGCATTTTTAATCGAAAGTGTAGCAAAAACAGGGGGTCATCTCGCTTCAAATTTAGGCGTGGTAGAGCTCACCATCGCACTACATTACGTGTTTAACACGCCTGACGACCGCTTGGTTTGGGATGTTGGCCATCAAACTTACCCACACAAAATTCTCACTGGTCGCCGTGGTGCCATGGCTGGCTTACGCAAACCTAGTGGCATTGCGGGCTTCCCGCGGCGCGGTGAAAGCGCATATGACACCTTCGGTACTGGCCATTCCAGCACCTCGATTTCTGCTGCACTGGGTATGGCAATTGCCGCCAAACAAGCGGGTTTAGAGCGCCGCAGCGTCGCGATTATTGGCGACGGCGCAATGACCGCTGGCATGGCGTTTGAAGCGCTAAATAACGCGGGCGATATGGAGGCTAATTTGTTGGTGATACTCAACGATAATGACATGAGCATCTCCAACAACGTCGGCGCGCTGAACAATTATTTGGCCAGATTACTTTCTGGACGCTTTTACGACAGTGTGCGTCGTAGCGGCAAAAAAGTGTTGGATGTGATGCCGCCGCCAGTGAAAGAGTTTGCCAAGCGCGCCGAGGAACACGCCAAAGGCATGGTTGCACCTGGTGGCACGTTATTTGAAGAGTTTGGCTTTAACTATATCGGGCCGATTGATGGACATGATTTACCTGTTTTGCTGGATACTTTAAGTAATATCCGCGAGCTAAAAGGCATGCAATTTTTGCATATTGTGACGCAAAAAGGCAAAGGCTTTGAACCGGCCGAGGACGACCCAAATAAATACCACGGCGTGAGTAAATTCGACCCCAGCAACGGTATTTCGCACGCCAATACCAGCGCAAAAACCTACACACAAGTGTTTGGCGATTGGCTGGTGGATATGGCCGATACCGATGAAAAGCTAATTGCCATCACGCCCGCCATGTGCGATGGCAGCGGCTTAAACGCGTTTGCAGAAAAATATCCCGACCGCTATTTTGATGTCGGCATTGCCGAACAACACGCACTCACATTTGCTGCAGGCATGGCATGCGACGGCTTAAAACCCGTTATCGCCATTTACAGCACTTTTCTACAACGCGCGTACGATCAACTGATTCACGACATCGCTTTGCAAAACTTAGACGTATTATTTGCTATCGACCGCGCCGGCTTGGTGGGCGCGGATGGCCCAACGCATGCCGGCAGTTTTGATTTGAGTTATTTGCGCTGCATTCCCAATATTGTCATTATGGCGCCGAGTGACGAAAACGAATGTCGGCAAATGTTGACGACTGGTTTTAATTACCAAGGTGTGGCGGCAGTGCGCTACCCGCGCGGCGTTGGCACGGGTGCGGTAATTGATGCGGCAATAAAAACTTTGCCGATTGGCAAAGGTGCCATTGTTAAAAATACCAGCGTTAAAAAAGGTAAGAAAGTCGCGATTTTAGCGTTTGGAAGCATGTTAAAACCTGCCATGGAAGCCGCATCAGTATTGGGCTGCAGCGTTGCCAACATGCGCTTTATTAAGCCTTTAGATATTGAGTTAATTACACAACTCGCCAGCTCACATGATTTAATTGTAACGGTAGAAGAAAACGCGCTGATGGGCGGTGCAGGTGCAGCGGTGCTAGAGGCCATGCAAAAGCTCAACTTAAATAATCCAACTTTATGCCTTGGTTTGCCCGACACATTTATCGAGCACGGCGTGCATGAAGCCATGTTGGCGGATTGCGGCCTAGATAGCGCTGGTATTATTAAATCTATTCAGCAAAAATTAAATTAATTCTATTGAATTATTTGGCTTCAGCCCAATCTATCTCCTTAAGAAAAACTTGTTTACACGTGCGCGCATGCGAGTAAAATTTTAACTCAATACTGAATAGCGCAAAATTATGGAATCGCCCAAATTTATGAATCAGCCCACCTTGCCAGATCACGCCAAAAGTCCGATTGAAGATACTCAAAGCATGCCCGACGTGCGCCACTTAGATATCAATAAAGTCGGTATTAAATCGATGCGCCACCCAGTCATCGTAAAAGATAAATCGGGCGGCAAACAAAGTACTGTGGCTATTTTCGACATGTATGTGCATTTGCCGCACAACTTTAAAGGCACGCACATGTCGCGCTTTGTCGAAATTTTAAACATGAATGAACACGCGATTTCAATTGAATCTTTCGAGACGATTTTGCGCGAAATGGTGACGCGCCTAGAAGCGAATTCTGGCTATGTGGAAATGCGCTTTCCTTATTTTGTCAACAAGGCAGCGCCTGTTTCTGGCGTAAAAAGCTTGTTAGATTATGATGTTACGTTTATTGGCGAAATTAAAAATGGCGATTTTACCATTACTGTTAAAGTGCTAGTGCCAGTAACAAGCCTTTGCCCCTGTAGCAAAAAAATCTCTGATTACGGCGCACATAATCAACGTAGCCATGTCACCGTGACCGCGCTCATCAACGATTTTATCTGGATTGAAGACATTATCACACTGGTGGAAAAACAAGCTTCTTGCGAATTGTATGGCTTGCTTAAACGCCCCGATGAAAAATTTGTCACCGAACGCGCTTACGATAATCCAAAATTTGTGGAAGATATGGTGCGCGATGTGGCTGCGCAATTAAATGCCGAAAAGCGCATTGATGCTTATGTAGTGGAAAGCGAGAATTTTGAGAGTATTCACAACCATAGTGCATATGCTTTAATCGAAAAAGATAAGCGTAAAAAATAATTAAGGGATGACTTTATGAATCAAACAGAGAAAATTTCACAAGAAACTAAACAAAAAGCTTCCATGTTTCAAGTCATGAAAGCAGTATCATGGAGCATGCTGGGCGTGCGTCAACAAAAAGGTTACGAGGATGACACTGCCAAAATCACACTAAAACAAGCAGTGATTGCTGGTTTGATAGGCGGCGTTATATTCGTGGTGTCAATGCTGACAGTTGTTAGCTTTGTCATAAAATATGCAGGTAACTGATTGAATTAACAAATATGCAAAAAACACACACAATGGCACAACCTAAGAAAAAGATATCTACTATTCGACTGATTCTTACTGTCACACTAAGAATTTTAGGCGTACGCAACAGCAAAATTAGTGAAAACGATGTCGGGCAATTAACTGGCATGCAAGTGGGCTATGCCTGCATATTGGCATTACTAGGGTTCACTGCAATTATTGGTCTATTATCTATGCTTGTTGTTAAAGCTATGAGCTAAATTTTTTATTTTTTCAACTGTTTTTTAAGAAAGAAGGTGCAACATGTCCGTCGCAAAAGTGATTGAAATAATTGCTTCAAGTAAAAAAAGTTTTGAAGATGCGGTTGCGCAAGGCGTAGTTAAAGCCGCAGACTCTCTGCATGACATTACTGGTGCGTGGGTGAAAGAGCAAAGCGTGAAAGTGACCAACGGCAAAATTACGGAATATCGCGTGAATTTAAAAGTGACATTTGTGCTGAAAGATACGCCAAAAGCGGCAGCAAAAACGACTAAAGCCAAAAAGAAATAGTTTAATTTACTCAAAACAACATGCCCTAAAAGCCAATATCCATGCGGCTTGCAGGGCATATTTTTTAGTATTTTTTAGTCAGCGTCATAATTGAATTATCACGCTTCATATCCATTCGATTTAACGCAGACATCCCTAGCAAGACTTCTGTAGGATAGCCACCCTCAACCACTGCCGCTTCAACATTATTTAGCGTTATCGAGCCAATCTTCAAAGTATTCAGCATTACTCGATAGACGGTTACTAAACCGTTTGCAGTAGATGCAGTTCCTTTTTCACCATTTTCATACGCAATTTTTGCAAACTTTGCATCGCCACTATTGATGGCTACTGAAGTCGCGCCAGTATCTACTACGTATTTTAGCGAGACCCCATTAATGGATAAATTGCCAGAAAAGTGGCCGCGGCTATCCGCATACAAACTCACTGGATCATTAGTGGCGGGGCCAGCATTACCTGCAACTGAAGCCGCCTGCCCCATTTTAAGCGTTTGGCGTTTGCCTTCCACCATAAATGTCGCCGCTTCACTATTTGCCGAAATTAACTTAACACCATCCACTGTTTGACCCGCGGACAAACTGCGTGGCGCGCCTCCATTAATAGAGACTAATGCCTTGTTGCTAAACAATCCCACCACATTCAAGCGCGTTTCGGCAATTGCTTGCTTAGCAAGCAGGCTAATGACAAACACCAATAACAATTTAAATTTCATACAAATTCTCCTTAGCCGAACATGCCTTTAGACGCATGTTGCTGTGTTAACTTCAATCCTAATGCTATCACGATAAATCCTGCAAGCGGAAACAACGCCGCCAATAAAAATGTCTTTTCGCCACCCAAATATTGCAACGCAAATCCGCCAGAAAGCCCGCCGATAGTTCCTCCCACACCATAGGCAACACTGTTGTAAATGGCTTGACCGCGCGCTTGGTGACGGCCGTTAAAAAACTGCGTAATCACCTCCACCGAAGTGGCGTGAAAGCTACCGAAAGTGAAAGCATGCAAACTTTGTGCAATTAACAATAACCACAAGCTATCTACAGCAACGCCTATCATGCCAAATCGGAGGACAGCGAGCACCAAGCTTGTGAGCAAGATATTTTTTAAGCTAAAACGCGCCATAATTTTTGGCATCAGCATAAAAATACCAATTTCGCAGATGACGCCCAGCGACCACAACAGTCCTATCATACCTTTACTGTAGCCGTGTTCCACCAAATAAATCGAGTAAAAATTATATAAAACGCCGTGCGCTGTCACCATGAGAGCACAACCTATCAGCAAGGCAATTACCACAGGATTTTTCACCACTTGCCAGATGGAAAAGTGATCATTTTCGTGCGGTGCAATCACCGCCTCAGGAAGTTTGAAAGTTAGCGAAAATAAAATAATTTGTACCGCCAACAAAAACCACAACAAACTTTTAATGCCGTAAACATCGATTAAAAAGCCTAAAATCAACGCGGCAAAAATAAAACCGAGCGAACCCCACATGCGGATGCGGCTGTAATGGCCATTGGAAGTGGCGAGATGCGCTAGCGTGAGCGATTCAGATAGCGGCAATGTGGAGCTGGTAAATAAGCTTAGCGCGGCCATCACAAAAAATAACCACCAAAAGCCATGCGCCCAAAACACCACCGTAAAGCCCATCAAACCTAAAAAAGCGGTGAGTTTTATCCACTTAACGCGTTGCTTGGTGTGATCTGCCAACCAGCCCCACAAATTGGGCGCAAAAATGCGGCTGATTTGAAACAGCGACATGAGAATGCCAATATCCGCCGCCGAAAACTGCTCGGATTGCAAATACAAGCCCCAATAAGGCACGAACGCGCCTACAAAAAAATAATAGACGAAATAAAAACGGGAAAGATTGGCGTGAAGCGCGTGGCTCAAAACTATTTAAATCTTTGAATTAAATCTTAGGTACAGTTGAAACTACATCCGCATTTTGCGCGCGGTTTCTTAGAGCATGATCCATCAACACAATCGCCAACATCGCTTCGGCTATTGGCGTGGCGCGCACGCCCACGCACGGGTCGTGGCGACCTGTGGTTTGCATTTCAACCTCATTGCCCGCTTTATCGATGGATTTACGCGGCTGCGGAATGCTAGACGTTGGTTTTAGCGCTACATTCACGCGAATTTCTTGCCCGCTGGAAATGCCGCCCAAAATGCCGCCTGCATGATTCGTCGCAAAGCCTTGAGGCGTGAGTTCATCCGAATGCACACTGCCGCGCTGTGCAATAGCCGCAAAACCCGCGCCAATTTCCACACCTTTCACCGCGTTAATGCTCATCATGGCGTGCGCAATATCTGCGTCCAACCTATCGAAAACGGGTTCGCCCCAACCCACAGGACAACCTTCGGCGACCACGGTAATCCGCGCGCCGACTGAATCGCGCTCACCACGAATGTTATCTAAATAGGCTTCAAGCTGCGGCAACACATCAGTATTCGGCGAAAAGAACGGGTTGTCGTTGACGCAATCCCATGTTTGAAACGGAATTTCAATCTCGCCGAGTTGGCTCATGTAACCGCGCACTTGCACACCGAATCGCTCAAATAGCCATTTTTTGGCAATGCCGCCAGCCGCCACGCGGATAGCGGTTTCCCGAGCGCTACTGCGACCGCCGCCGCGATAATCGCGCACGCCGTATTTTTGCGCGTAAGTGTAATCGGCATGGCCTGGGCGAAACGTATCCATAATTTTGCTGTAATCTTGACTGCGTTGGTCGGTGTTGCGAATCAGCAAACCAATCGGCGCGCCTGTGGTTTTGCCTTCAAACACACCTGATAAAATTTCCACCGCATCAGCTTCTTGGCGCTGCGTCACATGGCGCGAGGTACCAGGTTTACGGCGGTCTAAATCAATCTGCAAATCCTCCGCGCACAAGCTTAAACCTGGCGGGCAGCCATCTACCACGCCGCCAATGGCCGCGCCGTGCGATTCGCCGAATGAGGTCAGCGTGAAAAGAGTTCCAATGGTATTGCCCGACATAATATTTGCTTTTTATGAATTGTCGCTATTTTAACATAATTGATTTAACTGCTCAGGCTTTAAGCCCTTTAATCCACTGGCTATACACCTGTTTCGCCACTTTTTGCAGAAAAAATACGTGCAGCGGCAGTTCTTGTTGCATGGTATCCGCTTGTTGCACGGCTGGGCTAGCTTTGGCGCTTTCCAATTCTGCCACGCCTTCATCGCACCATTTTGTCACCATTTCCGCCGTCATTTCTATATGCGTTTGAAATGCTAAATACTTGCCGATACTCCAAGCTTGGTTTTGGCAATATGGGCTAGAAAGCAAGTGAATAGCGCCTTCTGGCAATGCAAAGGTTTCGCCGTGCCAGTGAAATGCGTTAAACTTTTCGATGTTGCCAAACCAGTTTTTCGCGGCTTCGTTTTTACTTACAGTCACCTCGCCCCAGCCGATTTCTTTGATTGAGTTTTTAGTGATTTCAGCGCCCAAAGCTTTGCTCATGAGTTGACCGCCCAGGCAGTGCCCCAGCACAGGAATATCGTTGTCGCGCGCTTCGCGAACCAAGGCTAAAATCGGCGCGATCCACGGCAAATCATCGTTCACGCTCATCGGGCCGCCCATTAAAACCATGCCGCTGTAAGCCAATATCGATGCGGGTGCTGGCTCATCTTCGTCCATTTTTATTAATTGCCAAGGAATAATATTTGCATCTAAAAAATCGCCCAAATAGCCTGGACCTTCGTGCGCGAGAAAGCGAAAAATGATGACAGGTTTTAAATCGTCGGGTTTCATACTGATTTAAAAGTTCCTATCTCTAAATTATCAAGATTGTAACTGCCAATTGCGTAGCGAATTAGGCGCAAGGTTGGAAAACCTATTTTAGCCGTCATACGGCGTATTTGTCGATTTTTTCCTTCAGAAATTTTAATCTCTAGCCAAGTCGTTGGAATCGCTTTTCGCTCACGTATTGGTGGCTCTCTCAGCCATAATCCATGGGGCGGCTGGATGATACGCACTTGCGCTGGCTGCGTGACAAAATCGCCCAAATCCACGCCAGTTCGTAAAGGTTTTAAGTCATCATCTTGCGGCGCACCTTCCACTTGCGCCCAATAAGTTTTCATTTCTTTGTGTTTTGGATGGCTTAATTTGTGTTGCAAAGCGCCATCATCGGTTAAAATAAGCAAACCTTCACTATCGGTGTCTAACCGCCCAGCCGCGTAGATATTGGGGATAGGAATGAAGTCTTTTAACGTGGTGTGCTTCTCGTGCGCGCTAAACTGGCACACGACGTTAAAAGGTTTATTGAATAAAACAATCATGTTAGGAAATAGGTAATGGCTTCAAAAATACAAGATTCTAAAATTGTCATCCCAGTTGGCGAAAAAATCACCGTCAACGCCGATAACTCGCTAAATGTGCCGCACAATCCGATTATCCCATTTATTGAGGGCGATGGCATAGGAGTTGATATTACGCCGCCGATGCAAAAGGTGGTGGATGCGGCAGTAGAAAAAGCTTACAGAGGCAAACGAAAAATCGCGTGGATGGAAGTTTTTGCGGGCGAAAAGGCGGTAAAAACTTATGGTAAAGATAAAGATGGCAAAGATACTTGGCTGCCAGCAGAAACCATGCAAGCGGTGCGTGACTTTGTGATTTCGATTAAAGGCCCATTGACGACACCTGTGGGCGGCGGCATTCGCTCGCTTAACGTAACCTTGCGCCAAGAGCTAGATTTATATGTCTGTTTGCGCCCCGTTCAATATTTTACAGGCGTGCCTAGCCCAGTCAAACATCCCGAAAAAACCGATATGGTGATTTTTAGAGAAAATACCGAGGATATTTACGCGGGCATTGAATGGGCGGCGGGTACGGATGAAGCTGATAAAGTCATCCAATTTTTAAGCGACATGGGCATGCGTAAGAAAATTCGCTTCCCTGAAAATTGTGCGATTGGCATTAAACCCGTATCGCCAGAAGGCACGCAGCGCCTCATTCGCAAGGCGATTCAATATGCTGTTGATAACAATCGCAAAAGTGTGACGATTACACACAAAGGTAATATTATGAAATTTACCGAAGGCGGTTTTAGAGATTGGGGTTATCAACTCGCGAAAGAGGAGTTTGGCGCGGTAGAGATTGACGGCGGACCTTGGTTAAAGTTGCCTAACGGAATCCTCATTAAAGATTGCATTGCTGATGCATTTTTGCAGGAAATTTTGCTACACCCAGCCGATTACGACGTGGTGTGTGCCACCAACTTAAACGGTGATTACATGAGCGACGCGCTCGCGGCGCAAGTGGGCGGCATTGGCATTGCGCCAGGCGCGAATTTAAGCGACACGGTGGCGATGTTTGAAGCCACGCACGGCACCGCGCCGAAAATTGCTGGTAAAAACTTGGCCAATCCTAGCTCGATTATTCTTTCTGCCGAGATGATGTTACGCCACATGGGCTGGATTGAGGCCGCAGATTTAGTGCTTGCGGGCGTGAGCAAAGCAATATTATCGAAACGTGTGACGGGCGATTTTTCTAGCCAAATGGAAGGTGCTACACAAGTTGGGACGACAGAATTTGGTGATGAAATTATTAAAAATATGTAAAATTCATCAATAATACATACCCTGCACGCCAATATCTATGCAGCCTGCAGGCCGATTAATTTGCAATAAAAAAGCTCGTTTATGCGAGCTTTTTTATTGCAATGCCTTATAAAGTCTTATGCTTTTTGAATATTAGAAGCTTGCTTGCCCTTTGGGCCTTCAGTCACATCAAAACTCACGCGCTGACCTTCTTTTAAACTTTTGTAACCCGCTTCAACAATCGCAGAAAAATGAGCGAATAAATCATCGCCGCCATCATCTGGTGTAATAAAGCCAAAACCTTTTGAATCATTAAACCATTTTACGGTACCTAGTGCCATTTCAACATCCTTACAAAATATTTAGCCTTGAGTTATTAACCCAAGGGCTTACGCCCCAAAACGTTTGACTCTAAAAAATTAAAGCTAAAAGATTCAAACACCTATGCGCTTTATATGTGACGAATTGTAAAAAGTCAAGTATGTTTGAAAACTGTTGCTTAAATCACACCCAATTTTGTGGCAGAAAGGTTGAATTTGTTAAAAAAACGTGCAATATCTTTACAAAAAAAATGTTAAAGTGCATTATTACATTAAACTAAAAACTTGTTTAACTACAATAGTTTAACTACAATAGATAATTAACTAGATTAAAAGCTAGGATAATGTGAGTAATTACTAATGGCGGCAACAGCAACATCCATCAAATTAAGTGGCCTTGCACGCATGCTGGTGCAAGAAAATCTGCTTTCCGAAGCTGAAGCGAATATTATTCAACAGCAAGCCAATACAGTCAAAAGCCCATTCGTAACACAAGCCATTGTCAGCAGGAAAATTTCGGCTGAAAAAATTGCCGAAACTTCTTCACGCTCTTTCGGGTTTCCTTACCTAAACTTAGACGCGTTTAATGCAGATTACCTACCGTCCAAATCGATTGATTTGAAGTTAATGCAAGCAAACCGCGTCATCGCATTACGTAGTCAAAGCAATGTGTTATTTGTTGCCATTTCAGATCCCACTAATTTGCATGCGCTAGATAGCGTTCAGTTCCAAATGGGCATGACACTCTCACCAGTAGTGGTAGAAGATGACAAGTTGGGTAAATGGATAGACAGAATAGTTGAGTCTAAAGATACTTCAATGGCTTCGCTGGATACCGATGGTGATTTTGACCTCGACATGAGTTCGGGTGATGAAGAGAAAGAGGCCGACAACACCCAAGAGGTAGACGATGCACCCGTTGTTAAGTTTTTAAATAAAATGTTGCTAGACGCGATTAATATTGGTGCATCTGACTTGCATTTTGAGCCTTATGAAAAATTTTACCGCATTCGTTATCGCGTTGACGGCATTTTAAAAGAAGTCGCGCAGCCACCGCTTGCCATTAAAGATAAATTAGCTTCTCGGATTAAGGTGATTTCTAGTCTAGATATTTCTGAAAAACGCATTCCGCAAGATGGCCGCATGAAGTTGGTGTTATCAAAAACGCGTACCATCGATTTCCGCGTGAGTACGTTGCCATTGATTCATGGTGAAAAAATCGTGATGCGTATTTTAGATCCAACCAGCGCCACGCTTGGCATTGAAGCACTAGGCTATGAACCTGAACAAAAAGATGCTCTACTATCTGCCGTTAGTCGCCCATATGGCTTAGTATTGGTGACTGGGCCAACGGGCTCTGGTAAAACAGTTTCACTTTACACTTGCCTTAATATTTTAAATAATCCTGGCGTGAACATTGCCACGGCGGAAGATCCGTGCGAAATTCCACTAGCAGGCATCAATCAAGTAAATGTCAATGATAAGCAAGGCCTTACATTTGCGGTGGCGCTGAAATCATTCTTGCGGCAAGATCCCGACATCATCATGATTGGTGAAATTCGTGACCTAGAAACGGCTGATATGGCGATTAAAGCAGCTTCGACTGGTCATATGGTGCTTTCAACTTTGCACACTAACGACGCACCAGCTACACTTACCCGCTTGATGAATATGGGCGTTGCACCGTTTAATATTGCCTCTGCAGTATCGCTGATCACCGCACAGCGTCTAGCTCGCAGGCTATGCAAAAACTGTAAAGTGCCCATCGATATCCCTAAAGAAGCTTTGCTAGAAGTAGGCTTTATTGAAGAAGACTTTAAAGAAAAATTTCAACTTTACGGTCCAAAAGAGGACGGCTGCGAATTGTGCAATAACGGCTACAAAGGGCGCGTTGGCATCTATCAAGTGATGCCTGTGACCGACGCGATTAGTCGAATCATCATGAAACACGGCACTGCGCACGACATCGCCGATCAAGCCAAGCTAGAAGGCGTAAATGATTTGCGCAGGTCTGGCGTGCTTAAAGCGATGCAAGGCTTAACTTCGATGGCTGAAGTTGAGGCATGCACTAATGAATAAAACACTCTATAAATAATAAAATTTAAAACGAATTTGCATATTTAACTAAGGATGCAATATGGCAGCGACAACAACTAAACAAATTACTTACCTTTGGGAAGGTAAAGATAAAAAAGGCAAAGTCATCAAGGGTGAAATGCGCGCTGCGGGCGACTCCTTCGTCAGTGCAACGCTCAGGCGCCAAGGCATTACTGTTACTAAAGTTAAAAAACAGAGCGCATTTGCCAGTAAAGGCAAAATTACTGATAAAGATATTACGCTATTCACCCGCCAACTCGCCACCATGATGAAAGCTGGCGTGCCACTACTGCAAGCTTTTGATATTGTTGGCAAAGGTCATAGCAATCCTGCCGTTGCAAAATTACTTGGGGACATTAAAGCCGATGTAGAGACTGGCAGTAGCTTAAGCGCCTCATTTCGCAAATATCCACTGTATTTTGATAATTTGTTCTGCAATCTTGTAGGAGCAGGCGAGCAAGCGGGTATTTTAGATACGCTACTGGATCGTTTAGCCACCTATAAAGAAAAAATTATGGCCATCAAAGGCAAAATTAAGTCAGCCTTGGTTTACCCAATCTCCATACTTGTTGTAGCTTTTGTCATTACTGCCATCATTATGATTTTTGTTATCCCAGCATTTAAAACCTTATTCGAAGGATTTGGTGCTGACTTGCCTGGTCCAACTCTATTTGTTATGGCAATTTCAGATTTTTTTGTGTCTTATTGGTGGGCAATTTTCGGCTCCATTGGTGGTGGCTTATGGTTTTTCTTCTACACATGGAAGCGCTCAGAAAAACTACAAGGAACAATGGATAGACTGATGCTTAAGTTGCCTATCATTGGTGAAATCATAAAGAAAGCCACCATTGCACGATTTTCTCGTACACTATCCACCATGTTTTCCGCTGGTGTGCCCTTGGTGGAAGCGTTGGACTCTGTGGCTGGCGCCTCTGGTAATCGCGTCTACTACGATGCCACCAAACGCATTCAAAGCGAAATTAGCACAGGTACCAGCCTCACGGTCGCCATGCAAAATGCTCAAGTATTTCCGAACATGGTGTTGCAAATGACTGCAATTGGTGAGGAGTCTGGCGCCTTGGACTCTATGTTAAGTAAAGTTGCCGACTTTTATGAAGGCGAAGTAGATGATGCTGTAGATGCAATGTCTAGCCTGATGGAGCCTGTAATTATGGTTGTGCTGGGTACACTCATTGGCGGCTTGGTGATTGCCATGTACATGCCAATCTTCAAAATGGGTGCGGCAGTAGGATAGTCTCAATTACTCGCAAAAAAGGGTGAAATTCCATTGGAGTTTCACCCTTTTTTATCGTGAGTTTATTTTCTTGTAGCCGCTAGCAAATACTTTTCAATCTCTTTATACGGTTGCGCACCTAGCATACGTCTACCATCTGAGAAAATTAGCGTTGGTGTGCTGGTTACGCCCATTTTGCGAGCCAGCTCCCCCACCCGCTCTAACGGCACCTCGCAATTTGTAGCTGATGCAGGTAATTTGTTATTAAATATCCAGTCATTCCAAGCTTTTACACGATTACTCGCGCACCATATCGATTTCGATTTATTTGCCGCGTCAGGATGCAATTGCTCAATTGGATACAAAAATGTATAGACCGTCACATTATCGATGTTCGACAATTCATTTTGCTCTAATTTCTTACAAAATGGGCAATCCACATCCGAAAATACAACCAGCTTACGGCTACCGTTGCCTTTAACTACTTTAATTGCTTGATCCAAAGGCAGGCTATTAAAATCAACTTTAGTAAGCTCTTCCATGCGCTCACCCGTCACATCTTTTTTAGTTTTTGGGTCAACTAAGCGTCCTTCAGCGATTAAAAAAGTCAGCTTTTCATCGGTGTACACAATTTGGCCGCCCATAAAAACCTCGTACAAGCCTGCATATGGCGTTTTTACGACACTTTCCACTTTAAATTTCGGGTAAGCCGCTTCAATGGCTTTTTTAAGGCTGGCTTCATCTGCCAGCGCAAATTGACTCATCGCCAATAAGGAAATTAGTGCTAATTTTTTTAAAATTGTGCTCATTTTAACTTTCTATTCAGCAACTTACGCAGCCGCTTGTTGTATTAATAATTTTTTGACGCTAGACTTACGATTAAGTTGCCTTAATCCCCAGCTTGTTAATTGTTTAAGCATCTTACTATCGCTTGCAAACAAAGCATCTAAAGCAGATGTGAGTCTGTTCATTGCTAGCGTATCAGCCCTCCTAGCGCGCGCATATTGTCGTAAAAATGCCGCATCACCTAAGTCTTGCATTGGGTGTATCTTAGTCGCTAGTGATGTCAATTCCATTACATCCCTAAAACCTAAATTTACGCCTTGCCCAGCCATAGGGTGAATTTGGTGTGCAGCATCGCCCACTAGCGCAAGCCGCGCGGCTATAAACTGCATGGCGATTTGGCTATGCAATGCAAATGATAACGTTTTGCCAATTGGCTTCAAACCTCCTAACATATCCTGTGATTGCATTTGCACTTGCACGGCTAAATCTTGACTTGATAATTTTAACAGTTCACTTGCCTTTTCGGCTGACACTGACCAGACCAGCGATACGTTTTGTCCGACTAACGGCAACAGCGCAAGCGTTTCATGTGGCGCGAACCATTGTCTAGCTACATTTCTGTGCGATTTTTCTGTGCTAAAGTTAGCCACAATTGCAGTTTGCAGAAAATCTTTATGTTGGATGCCAATATTGGCTTGTTGCCTGACCCAAGAGTGAGCACCATCTGCCGCTAGTAATAATTTTGTACTAATTTGCTGATTATTATCCAAACTCAAAGTCACCGCTTGCAGAGTATTTTCAAGCTTTACGCAATTCACCTCTGTGACTATAGTTACATCTAATGCCTTTATTTTTTGCCAAAGCGCGAACATCAGGTTTTGATTTTCGATTATCACGCCTAATTTTGGCAAACATGCATCACTGCTGCTTAAAACAAGCTCTTCTTCCCTATGCCATACATGCATCGCCTCTATTGGGCACACCCGTTCTGGGTCTACATACTGCCATATGCCCAAGCTTTTCAGCCATGTTTCAGACTCTGGCGAGAGCGCATAAATACGCGCATCCCAAGCTTGCGTTTTTTGCTTCATCGCAGATTTAGCGTCCACCAACACTACCCTTTTACCCTGCTTTGCAAACGCAATCGCCGCGCTTAAACCCACAAGCCCAGCGCCGACGACAAGTACATCGGTTTCAATACTTCGATCTACATCTTGAAAAAAGTGGTGCGTCATTTACCAAAACTCATTTTGCCAACTAACAAATTTTTAGCGGGTTTAAAAAAATCTAATACACCAAGCCCCGCGCCGCGTAAACTTCCCACACCAATTAAATCATTTGAAAAAACATTCACTAGTAAATCTGTAAACAATAAACCTCCGCGCGTATCACGGCTACGCTGTTTGCCATAAGCCGTCAGCATTGACGAGCCCCCCAGCGCAGTTTGCGGTGAGTCAATAATTAAATCTGCCAATGTGATAGCATCGCGCAAACCCACGTTAAAACCTTGCCCGGCGACTGGGTGCATGGTCTGCGCTGCGTTGCCAATCACTGCCAGATGCGCCGCAGTTGCAGGCTGCAAGCGGCTTAGTTTAAGCGGGAAGCATATGCGCTTTTCCACGCTCAAAAATTTCCCGACGCGATCGCCAAATGCTTCATGTAATTGCTTTAAAAACGTTAAATCATCCAAGCCAGAGACCGTATGGATATTGGCTTGCAGGCCGGTCCAAACTAAAGAAAAATCTCGCACCCCGTTAGGTAATAAAGCCATTGGCCCTTGTGGCGTAAAACGCTCATAGGCGATATTGTTATGCGGTAATTCAGCGTGCACTTTTGTCACCAGCGCATCGTGTCCATATTCCTTGGTTTCACGTTGAATACCTTCTATTTCGCCCAAACTGCGACCGCCATCGGCAACAACAATCAACCGACTTTGTAAGATTTGCGAATCGTTAAAAGTCACTTGCGCAAACGGCTCACCAGGCTTGATTTGTGTCGCTTCTGCTTCATATTGCACTTGGCTTATATCTAATTTCTCATCCAAAGCCTGCGTCAGCGCGCCGTATGACAACACATAACCAAGCGCTGGCAAATCATGCTCCGCCGCGCTTAATTTGGTGCGACCAAACCCGCCGCGCTGTGAAATATGAATGACATTAATCGCTGTCGCTTTTGTCTCTAAATTGTTCCAAACACCAAGTTTTTCTAAGATCAATCTGCTGCCATAAGAAAGTGCTAATGCACGCTTATCATTGTGCGAAGCGCCTTTGGCGCGCGCTTCTAGCATAGTGAAAGGGATATTTTGTTGTTGCAAAGCAAGCGCCAGCACGCTGCCGACTGGCCCGCCACCGACAATGACAATTGGGTGTGATAAATCAGTCGTCACGCATCAAACTTTCTATATCCACAACGCTTTTCACCGCATCTTTGGTCAGCACTTCATTGCCAGTTTTGGTAATCAGTACGTCATCTTCAATACGAATGCCGATATTCCAAAAATGTTTCGGTACATTGTCGGCTGGCCGCACATAACAACCCGGCTCCACCGTCAGCGCATTGCCTGCCTCGAGCAATGCCCAATTGCCTGCTTTATCTTTATACTCGCCCGCATCATGCACGTCTAAGCCTAGCCAGTGGCCAGTGCGGTGCATATAAAATTGGCGATAATCCCCATTTTCTAGCACTTGTTCTTTTGTGCCTTTGCACAATTTAAAATCAATAAAGCCTTGCACTAGCACTTCCAGCGCAGCTTCGTGCGGCGCGTTCCAATGATTGTTCGGTTTGGCAACTTCAATCGCCGCTAGTTGAGCGGCTAACACCAATTCGTACAAATCCTTTTGCGCGCCGCTAAATTTTCCGTTTACCGGAAAAGTACGCGTGATATCACTGGCATAGCCATCCAACTCGCAACCCGCGTCAATCAACAATAAATCGCCATTATTCAACACACAATTGTTCGCGTTGTAATGTAGCGTGCAAGCATTCGCACCACCTGCCACGATGCTGGTGTAAGCAGGTGATTGCGCGCCGCTACGATAGAATTCGTGTAAAAATGCCGCCTCAACTTCGTATTCATTCATGTTTGGTTTAGCGAAGCGCATAGCTCTATTATGTGCACCCGCAGCAATCTGCCCTGAAAGGCGCATGGTTGCTTGCTCGTAGGGCGATTTAATTAATCGTTGCACATCAATTAATTGGCGTACATCTTGAATGGATTCTGGCGCTGAAACACCAGTGCGCGCTAGCTCTTTTACTTTATTGAGCCAGCCTGTCACGCGCGCATCCCAAGCGCAATCAGCACCCAAGCTATAAAACAACTTGGGCTGATTACTCATTAACTTGGGCAACATGTCATCTAATTGGCTAATGCTATAAGCTTCGTCAAAACCAAATTCTGTTTTTGCGACTTGTGGCCCAAAGCGAAAACCATCCCAAATCTCGCGCTCCATGTCTTTATCGCGACAAAATAAAATGCTTTTTGGCGAAGACTTTTTATTACTTGAGCCGATTAACACCAGCACAGATTCAGGCTCTTTAAAACCCGTTAAATAATAAAAATAGCTGTCGAAACGATATGGATAATGGCTGTCGCGGTTACGAATCATTTCTGGCGCGGTCGGGATAATGGCAATGCCCGCGCCCATCTTTTTTAAAAGTTGGCTACGACGATGTTGAAATTCTTTTACATTTTGCATGGTTTTATTTTGAAAGTTTCTCATCTAATTGTTGCAAGCGTTCCGGCGTGCCAATATCATGCCAAACGCCTTGATAATACTGGGCTGTAGCGGCTTTATTGTCAATGGCGTTGCGCAATAAAGGCGCGAGTTTTGCAGCCTCGCCTTTAACAATTTCTGCAAATAAACTTGGGTGATACACGCCCACGCCAGAGAAAGTCAGCATCTGTTTTCCCGTGTGCGCTAAGTTTCCAGCTTCAATCGCAAAATCACCGTTTGGATGTTGCGGCGGATTATCAATGAGCACCAAATGAGCACTTTTTAGCACATGTCCAGCACCCGCATGGGTATTAGCTTGCAGGGCAGTGCTTTTAAAGTCTATTTCAGTATAAATATCGCCGTTGACTACCAAAAATGGCGCATTGCCCAATAAATCCATCGCATTTGCAATGCCGCCGGCAGTTTCTAGCGCAACTTTTTCAGGTGAATATGCTATGGACACGCCCCACGCCGCGCCGTTCCCCAAAGTGCTTTCGATTTGTGCACCCAAATGCGCGTGATTGATGACGATTTCTTTAAAGCCAGCTTTGGCCAATCGTTCCAAATGCCAAACGATGAGAGGCTTGCCGCCCACTTTGAGTAAGGGCTTGGGCGTGTGTTCGGTTAAAGGACGCATGCGCTCACCACGCCCCGCCGCTAAAATCATCGCTTTCATCATTTATACCACGTACTTCGGGCGCGGCACTTTGCCTTCTAACACATCCAGCAAGCGCAATAGCGGCCGTAGCTCTACATAGCGTTCACAGACCTTGCGTAAATAATGCATCACCAGCGGCATATCTTTTAGGTAGCCATCTTTGCCATCGCGTATACTTAGACGCGCAAAAATACCTAAAATTTTAATATGTCGCTGCGCACCCATCCATTCAAAATCGCGGTAAAACTCGCTGAAATCTTGCGAGACTGGTAATTTTGACTTACGCGCTTTTTCCCAATAACGCACAGCGAAATCAATAACCTGCTCTTCATCCCATTGAATATAGGCGTCTTTTAGTAACGAAACCAAATCGTAAGTGATGGCGCCGTAAACCGCATCTTGAAAATCCAAGATTCCCGGATTATTTTCCTGCCTAATCATAAGATTGCGCGAGTGATAATCGCGATGCACATACACTTGCCCTTGCGCTAAAATGTTCTTATTGAGCGTTTCAAATGATGCCCTGAGAGCCTCATCCTGATTGGCTTGCAGGGCAATGCCTAAATGCTTTGCAATATACCAATCGGGAAATAAATTCAGCTCGCGCGTTAGTAATGCATCGTCATAATTTGGCAAAATATTGGGCTTGCTGGCGAGTTGCAGTTTAATCAGCGCATCGGTGGCATCACCATACATTTTTTTCGCGTTGCTTGCATTTAGTTGGCTTAAATAAGTATCGTCGCCCAAATCACTTAACAACAAAAAGCCATCAGCTAAATCTTGCGCAACGACTTCTGGTACGTTCAAACCCGCATCCAGCATGAGTTTGGCAACTTTCACAAACGGTGCACAATCTTCTTGCGGCGGCGGCGCATCCATGGCAATTAAAGTTTTGTCGTCTAAATGCACGCGGAAATAGCGCCTAAAACTCGCATCGGCCGAAGCAGTGCTAAGCGTAAACTCTTGCCCACTTAAAGTATGTTTTAGCCAGCTTTCTAATTGTATTTTTCTATCCACTATTTTCACCCGCTAGAAGCCTTTATAATATTGGTTTTAAAGCGTATTTAAAATTGATTAAAACAAGCATATATGCGATTTTATCATTCATGCGTAAAATACATAAACTTAAACAAATCTCTTTAACCATTTTTAGCTACATTAAAATTTTCATTGCGCCTCACTCGCTCAAATATTAACCATGCAAAGTGTTGCTTTGCCAGCCTTGCTACGCTTTTGCTGCTTAGCTTTGGCATAGTTTCGTCTGCAGAAACGCTCACGCTAGAGCTTGCCGAAGTGCCAGCAACAGCACCTCCAGAAGCACAACCTGGCGCGATTGAAATTGAGGGCGATAAGCTGGATTTATATCTTGACCGTAAAATGCGCGCCAGTGGCAATGCGGTGATTAGCAAGGGCGACCAAAAAATTTATGGCGATAATATTGAGTATGACGTACAAAATGATGAGCTAAAAGTAGATGGCAATGCGCGCATTGATTTGGGCGATAGCGAAATTCGTGGCCCAGCGCTAAAAATGCGCTTGAGTGAGAGCATAGGTGAAATGCGCGATGCCTCAATCACACTGAATAAGCAATTAAACAGCTCAACACAAAGAGGTGCAACGCCGCGCAACGACCCGAGCGTCTATACGCAATCTAAATTGCTCAATACGCAAACTAGCCTGACCGATAACCCGCGACTGTATCAAGATAACTATCGCGAACCTGCAACACCGATTGGACAAGCATCTATTGACCCTAAATTTGATTCTTCGCGCGGTGATGCCAAAGCCGTCTTTTTCGAAGGCCAAGATAAAAAACGCTTGAAGGACGCGCGCTACACCACTTGCGAGCCAGGCGTGGATGATTGGTATATTAAGGCCAGCGAAATTGAGCTAGACGATTACACACAATCGGGCACCGCCAAAAATGCTTATGTGGAATTTAAAGGCGTGCCGCTTTTATATACGCCGTGGATGAGTTTTTCATTCAACAATGAGCGCAAGTCTGGCTTGCTCGCGCCCACGGTAGGTACCACCAGTCGTAGCGGATTTGAAACTTTAATCCCTTATTACATCAACATTGCACCAGACATGGATGCCACAGTTGGTGTGCGTTATTTAAGTAAACGTGGTGCACAATTGCAAGGCGAATTTAGATATTTAGGTGAAAATTATTCTGGTATTGATAGTCTTGAGTATTTAAATGATGATGCCCTCAACGGCGGACAGCGCTACTACGCCAACATTAGCCACAACCATGGCTTTGGTAACGGTTGGTCTGCTGGTTATAACATCGAAAAAGTATCGGATGACCAATATTTTTCTGAGATGTCCACGCGTATTATCAGTACCAGCCGCGTGAATTTGCCGCAAGAAGGTCGTGTAGATTACTACGGCGATGTGTGGCGATTTAATGGCTTGGTACAAAAATATCAAACTTTGGATGAGACCAATTTCCCCTATGAACGCCTGCCACAACTCACGCTAGCAGCTAATAAAGAGTGGGGTTACGCCAATACCGATTTATACAGTCAATGGGCTTATTTCGACCGCAACAAAGATGCACCCATTGCTGCCACTGGTAGCCGCCTAGTGCTCTACCCCAGCATAAGCGTGCCTTTAACGCAATCTTATGGATTTATTACACCAAAAATTGGTGTACATTCCACCAATTACCGCGTAAACGACAACAATTTTGTCGTCAATGGTCAAGCTGTCAGCAACAACTCAGACACTCGCACACTGCCTATTTTTAGCCTAGATAGCGGCCTATATTTTGAGCGTGATTTAAACGTAGTTAAAAATAGCTACACGCAAACCATCGAGCCGCGCATGTTTTATGTGTACATCCCAAATAAAGAGCAAGATTTACTGCCAGTATTTGATACAGCGCTAGCTGATTTGAACATGACCACCTTATTTACTGAAAATCAATTTACTGGTGACGATAGAATTAACAACGCGAATCAACTCAGCTTGGCTTTAACTAGTCGCATGATCGATAAAGATACTGGTGTGGAGCGCATTGCTGCCACCATAGGCCAGCGCTATTATTTTACAGACCAAAAAGTGGTTTTGCCAGGTGGGATAGCCTCAGAAGACAATTCATCCGACATTATTGCAGCCATGACGGCGCGGCTTTCAAATAAATGGAATTTAGATGCATTTTGGCAATATAACACCGATGATGCCGGCATGGTGCGTAGCAATATACTGGCACGCTATAACCCAGAACCAGGCAAACTGATGAATGTTGGCTATCGTTACACCCAACAATTTTTAGAGCAAATCAACCTTTCTGGTCAATGGCCGTTAAGTAGGGGCTGGTATGGTGTTGGGCGCTTTAACTACTCGATTAAAGAAAAAACGCTCATCGAAAGCTTGGCAGGTTTAGAGTATGATGCGGGCTGCTGGCAAGCGCGCGCTGTTGTTCAACGTGTAGAAACTGCAACTGCTGACGCAAACTATGGTCTATTCTTTCAGCTCGAACTTGGCGGCTTAGCCTCGATTGGCTCTAATCCGCTTAATTTACTTAGACGTGATATTCCGGGCTATTTAAGCTCTAGCGAAATTCCTAACATTTATAGGCAACAGAATTACAACCGATGAAACTATTTAATTTATTTAAGCTACTGATTTTAAGTACATTTTTAATTTCTACATTTGCATTCTCGGTCGAAATTGTGAAGATGGATCGTATCATCGCTATTGTCGACCAAGGTGTGATTACAGAACAAGAGCTTGCAGACCGCATGCGCACGGTGAGCGCGCAGCTAGAAAAGCAAGGTACAGCATTACCACCGCAAGAAATCTTAGCGAAGCAAATTCTAGAGCGCCTAATTTCGGATAGTTTGCAGTTGCAATTGGCCGCACAAACGGGCTTAAAAGTAGATGATACGCAACTGGATAAAACCATAGAGCGTATCGCTGAACAAAATAAATTAAGTGTCGATGAGTTTAAAGTGCTGCTCGAAAAAGATGGCATTAGCCTACGTAAATTTCGCGAAGATATTCGCAGTGAAATCACCCTCGCCCGCCTGCGCGAACGCGAAGTGGATAACAAAGTGAATATTTCTGAAGGTGAAGTGGACAACTATTTAACCACGCAAGCCAACCGCGGCGAAGAGCAAGATGAATTTGAAGTTTCGCACATTTTAATTCGCACGCCAGAAGATGCTAGCCCAGAAGATTTAGAAAAAGCCAAAACTAAAACGCAAGAAGCGCTTAAACAATTAGGCGATGGCACAGCTTTTACGCAAGTATCGGCCGCTTTTTCTGACGCGCCAAATGCGCTGGAAGGCGGCGCTTTGGGCTGGAAAAGTGGCGCACAAATGCCTGCATTGTTTTTAGAAGCCTTAAAAAATATGCAAGTGGGCGAAGTAGCAAAACCAATTCGCAGCCCCAATGGCTTCCACGTTTTAAAGCTCACAAATCGCCGTGGAGGTACGTCTTCATTGGTGGTTGGGCAAACACACGCGCGCCATATTCTCATTAAACTCAGTGAAGTGGTTTCAGAAAAGGATGCCAAACGCAAAATGGATGGCATTAAAGAACGCCTAGACAATGGCACCAAATTTGAGGAAATGGCGCGCCAATATTCTGAAGACGGTAGTGCAAATAATGGCGGAGATTTGGGCTGGGTAAACCCTGGCGACACCGTACCGCCGTTTGAAAAAGCCATGAATGCGCTAGGGCTTGGCGAAATTAGCGAGCCCATACTCACCTCATTCGGCTGGCATATTATTCAAGTGATTGAGCGCCGCCAGCAAGACATGACCAAAGAAGCATCGCGCCTAAAAGCGCGTCAGGAAATTCGCGTAAGAAAATCTGAAGAAGCTTACCAAGATTGGATACGCGAGTTGCGTGACCGCGCTTTTGTAGAGCTGAGACTTGAAGATAAGTTTTAGTCTCACATAATTATCTTATTATCTGCAGTGATTCCACGCATCGTCATCACCTCTGGAGAACCTGCTGGCATAGGGCCTGACCTGTGCACGATGCTCGCCAAGCGCGATTTTAACGCGCATATTACGATTATAGGTGATAAAGAAACACTAGAAAAACGTGCTCTGCAGACTAATATCCATGAGGCTTCCAGGGCATCTCTTACTGATAACTTAAACGATAAATTTAACTTATTGCATATTGCCGCGCCCGCCAAAGTACAAGCCGGCAAGCTAGATGCCGCCAACAGCGCATATGTGCTACGCATGTTGCAACGCGCAACTGAGGGCTGTGTTAGCGGCGAATTTGATGCGATGGTGACCGCACCAGTGCACAAAGGCGTCATCAATGAGGCTGGCATAAAATTTAGCGGTCATACTGAGTTTTTAGCCGAGCTTACAAATACACCACAAGTGGTGATGATGCTGGTTGGAGGCAATTTAAGAGTTGCACTCGTCACCACGCATTTGGCGCTTAAAGATGTGCCCGCGGCGATTACCCGTGAAGATCTTGAAGCAACCATTCGTATTTTGCACAAAGATTTAATTGAGAAGTTCGGTCTGCAAAACCCGCGGATATTGGTTTCTGGGCTTAACCCGCACGCGGGCGAAGACGGTTATTTAGGGCGTGAAGAAATTGAAATAATTAATCCCGTGCTAGAAAAATTACGTGCAGAAGGTATGCAACTCATTGGCGCGTTGCCAGCAGATACACTATTTACCAAAAAATATCTGGATAACGCCGATTGCGTTTTGGCGATGTATCACGACCAAGGTTTGCCCGTGCTCAAACACGCCAGCTTTGGGAAAGGCGTGAACGTGACGCTGGGTTTGCCAATTATTCGCACCTCGGTTGATCACGGCACCGCACTGGATTTAGCGGGAACTAGAAAAATAGAAATTGGTAGCATGTTGGCGGCGATTGAATTAGCGATTGAACTCGCCAATAAAAAGACAAAATGAAACACGTCGCAAAAAAACGTTTTGGGCAGAATTTTTTAACCGACCAAGGCATTATCAGCAGTTTAATCGATGCGATTAATCCAAAAACTGAAGAAATTATTATCGAAATAGGCCCTGGTTTAGGCGCGCTCACTAAACCATTACTTAAAAAAATTAATCACTTACATGTAGTGGAAATTGACCGCGATATAGTCAGTTGGATGCAAAACGAGTACGCCAAACCTATCTATATTAACAACACCATTACTATTCACAACGTCGATGCACTGAAGTTTGATTTTACGAGCTTGGGAAACAACATTCGCGTGGTTGGCAACCTACCTTACAACATTTCTACACCAATTTTATTTCACTTACTAGAAAACGTTTCGCACATCACCGACATGCATTTTATGCTACAAAAAGAGGTCGTGGAGCGTATGGTAGCATCGCCCTCTAACCCAGCATACGGGCGGCTCTCCGTCATGCTGCAATATCATTTGCAAATGGAATATTTAATCACCGTGCCGCCCGAAGCTTTCGAACCTGCACCAAAAGTAGAATCGGCCTTTGTACGTTGCGTACCACATGCGACTAAACCCAATATTGCCAATGATTACAGCTTATTTTACAAATTGGTACTCGCAGCTTTTGGCCAACGCCGCAAAACTATTCGCAATACGCTTAAGAATTTTTTAAATGATGATGATTTTTTAAAGCTCAATATCAATTCCCAACTGCGCGCTGAAAATCTCTCCGTTAAAGACTACGTACTCATCTCCAACTACATCCAGCAATAGATTGCCGATTTCAGGGCAAATTCCGCCTTTATTCACACAATTGAAATAGTACCTACCAGTTTATATTGGGGTATGAACGCATATTGATGGGGTTTAAATGGCTAGTCCTGCAAAGATTCGCCTAGGTGAAATTTTGGTTCAGCAAGATTTAATTTCTGCTGACGATTTAACCAAGGCACTAGAAGAACAAAAACGCACCGGCAAAAAACTGGGGCGTATTTTTGTAGATAACGGCTACGTAACAGAAACGCAGATTTCTGAAACGTTGGCACGCCAGTTAAAAATCCCTTTTGTCGATTTACAACAGTTTAATTCGAAACCAGAGCTCATCAATAAATTACCCGAAGCGCAGGCTAGACGTTTTCGCTGCGCAGTGCTTGAAGATAAGGGCGCTAGCTATTTAGTCGGCATGGTTGATCCTACCGATTTGTTTGCATACGATGAGCTAGTTCGGCTTTTGCGCAAGGATATTGAGCTTGCCGTAATACAAGAAGGCTCACTGCTACAACTGATTGATCGCAACTATCGCCGTACAGATGAAATATCCAACTTAGCCTTAGAGCTAGGTGAAGATTTGGGCGATACAACGATTGATTTCGCATCTATTGGCGCAGGAAAAAGCGCAGAAGAAGCACCTGTGGTTAAATTGTTGCAAACGATTTTTGAAGATGCGGTACAAGTACGCGCTTCAGATATTCATATTGAACCACAAGAAAATAAGTTGCATATTCGTTTCAGAATCGATGGCGTGATGCATCTGCAAACGCAGGCTGAGCTAAAAATTGCTTCTGCCTTAGTGCTACGTTTAAAGTTGATGTCTGGTCTGGATATTTCAGAAAAGCGCCTGCCGCAAGATGGACGTTTTGCGGTCAAAGTTAAGCAGCAAGCCGTTGACGTGCGTATTTCTTCCATGCCAACACAATATGGCGAGTCTGTTGTTATGCGCTTACTCATCCAAAATATCAGCGACTTCTCACTAGATAAATTAGGCATGCCAGCGGACATGCTAAAACGCTTCCGCAAGCTAATTCATCGTCCGAGCGGTATGGTGCTAGTCACTGGCCCTACTGGTAGCGGAAAAACGACCACGCTATACGCTGCGCTAAACGAATTAAATTCAACTTCGAACAAAATTATCACTGTGGAAGACCCAGTGGAATATCGCTTGCCTGGCATCAACCAGGTGCAAGTGAATGAAAAAATTGATTTGGACTTTTCGCGTGTCTTGCGCTCTACTTTACGACAAGATCCTGACATTGTTCTCATCGGCGAAATGCGCGATCAAGAAACTGCGCAAATCGGCCTGCGCGCCGCCATGACTGGTCACTTAGTGCTTTCTACCCTGCACACTAATGATGCGGTTAGCACGCCCATTAGAATGATAGATATGGGCGCGCCCAGATTCATGGTCGCAATGTCAATAATTGCAGTTGTGGCACAACGTTTGGTGCGATTGGTATGTGAAGGATGTGCTGAGCCACACACGCCAGAACCATCAGAGTACGCATGGCTGCAGCACGAGCTAGGTAAAGAAGTAGGCAAGCATCATTATGTGCACGGCAAAGGTTGCAGTCAGTGTAATGGCACGGGCTATCAAGGTCGCGTGGGCGTTTATGAGCTGCTGGAAATGGATAATGCGCTGATCGATGCTGCAAATCATCAAGATCCTAACCACTTCATTAAACTTGGTCGGCAACACATGGCTGGCAAAACCCTGCGCAAAAGTGCAGTCGATTTAGTCATCGAAAAGCGCACCACCATTGCCGAAGCCATGCGCATCAGCAATCAATTTGAAGAATAAAAATGCCACTTTTTAATTACTCAGGTCGTGATAGCAGTGGTGCTTTGGTACAAGGCGTACTGGAAGGACAAGATGCTAGCGCGCTTGCAAGCCTATTGTTTAACCGCAGCATCACGCCTATAGAGATTCAAGCGCAAGCGACTACGCCCACTTCAAAAAATATCTCGATTGATTTATTTGAAGAGAAAATCGAAACCATCGATGTCATGCTATTTAGTCGCCAAATGTACACCTTATTAAAAGCCGGCATTCCCATTTTAAACGCCCTGAATGGTTTGCAGGCTTCCACTAAAAATAAAACTTTTGCTATTGTTATCGGCGATATTCGCGAGAGTTTAAGCAGCGGTAGGGAGCTTTCATCTGCCCTTTCACAACATCCAAAAGTATTTTCAAACTTTTACATTAGCATGGTGCGGGTTGGCGAAACTACGGGCATGTTAGATACCGTATTTCTGCGCTTATTTGATCATCTTGAGTTTGAGCGATTTATGCACGATCAAATTAAATCTGCGCTGCGCTATCCAACTTTTGTGATGATTGCGATGGCAATCGCCATTATTGTGGTGAATATTTTTGTGATTCCTGCTTTCGCTAAGGTTTTTCAAAGTTTTGGTGCAGAGTTACCATTTTTAACCCGTGTGTTATTAGGCTTTTCCAAGTTTATGGTGGCGGCTTGGCCATTTTTATTGGTTTGTGCCGCTGCCGCACTTTTTCTATTCCGTTCCTACATCGCCACCAGCGCAGGCAAATTTAAATGGGATAGTTTTAAATTAAAAACGCCACTCGCTGGAAAAATTATCCACAAAGCCACTATGGCGCGATTTGCCAGAAGTTTTGCTTTAGCCAATAAAAGCGGCGTACCCATTACCAGCGGACTAAAGTTAGTCGCGCAAACTGCCGATAACGATTATATCTCGAACAAAATCGAGCAAATGCGCGAGGGTGTTGAGCGCGGTGAAAGTATTTTGCGCACGGCCACCAATAGCGGTGTGTTTAACCCAATTGTGTTACAGATGATTGCAGTAGGCGAAGAATCTGGCGCACTGGATGATTTGATGCAAGAAGTCGCTGACATGTATCAGCGCGATGTGGAATATGAGATTAAAACGCTGGGTGCGCAAATTGAGCCAATTTTGATTGTGTTTTTAGGTGCTTTGGTGCTGGTGCTGGCGTTAGGCATTTTCTTGCCAATTTGGGATCTCGGTAATGTAGCGTTGCATAAAGGCTAATGTAAAAAACTTAGTGTAAATTTAATGTGAGTTTTCATTTATCCAAATATGCGCCAAGCACGCATCGTTTCGATTTCGCAATCACGCTGTGCGTGATTGGAATAATCGCAGCATGCTTATTGCACTACTTAAATAACGCGCAATACGAGTTTGAAAAAGCAATACAGAAAAGTGAGCTGAATAATTTACAACTTGGAATAACCGAAACGTGGGTACACAACAACGTGAGTAATAGGCCAATAAATATGGAAGCATTAAAAAATAGTAACCCAATGTTGTTAATCGCTACAAGGCCGAATAACTACATAGGTGAACATGCACAAGCACCAAGAGATAGCAGAGCGATTTGGTATTTTAACACTCAAAAAAAGCAGTTGATTTACGTGTTTAGCAATGGCCTGGAAGCCGCATATAAATTGGTCTGCAGGGCAGGTCAAACCAACGCTTCTTTAGTCAGTGTAGGTGGTTAATATTTAGGTAAGTAAGTTAGTAGTAAAAAGTAAGCGATATTAAAATTTTATTAACAGTTTTTGGATTTAAAAGGATTCGTCATGTTAAATAAAGCAAAAGGTTTTACCTTAATTGAGCTGATTGTGGTGATACTGATTCTTGGTATTTTATCGGCAGTTGCTCTGCCACGATTCACCAGTCTGCAACGCGATGCGCGCATCGCCAAGCTTAACGCAGCCAAAGGCAGCGTGGCAGCGACGGCTGCACTTACGCATGCTACGGTTTTGGCAAAAAACAATGTTGCCGATACTGCTACCTGCCCAGGTACTGTAATCACTGCAAATAATAACAATGGCGCTGCTGGTACTTTATGTACAGAAGCTGGCGTTATCGCCATGGTATTTGCCTATCCAGATGTTACGGCCATAGGCACAGCAGGCTTGCTCTCTGCGGCTGGTCTTACCACCACATTTAACCCGACATTGGCTGAACTGCAAGCAGAAGGCTATAACTACACGGCTACAGCTACTGTAGCCACATTCCAAATACAAGGTGCCCCAATACCAGCCAGCTGCCAATTTACATATACGCAGGCCGCAACCGCAAACTCGGCCCCTGTGATTACACCAGCCATTACAGCAGGATGCTAGGTTGAAAATTTAATTGATTTAAACGTTGTACCGATGTCTTATTTTTAATATTGAAGGAGTAATTGAAATGAAAAAGCAACAATTTGGCTTTAAGCAATCTGGTTTTACTTTAGTAGAGTTAGTGGTAGTTATTGTTATTTTAGGTATTTTGGCAGCCACAGCGTTACCAAGGTTTATTAATTTAACCAATGATGCTCGAATTTCTAGCGTCAATGGCATGGCGGGCGGACTTCGCTCTAGTGTTGGTGTTGTTCAAGCCAGACATTTTGCATCTGGAGGCACAGCTACAACTGTGAGCATGGTAGATGGCACTTCGGTAGCCGTGGCAGCAGCTACAGGCATTCCAACTGGTGCAGCACTGGGCATCGGAAATGCCTTAACATCAATCGATGGCTTCACACCAGACTACACAACAGCAACCGCAGTCACCTTCCGTCCAACCACTGGTGGAAGCGCCACATGTCAAGCCAGCTACAACGGCACGACTGGGGCAGTCGTAGTCACGACATCTGGCTGTTAATGTTTTTATTCAACGCTAGCAATTGATCCTGCTAGCTATTGGGTAGCTTCTATGCAAAAAAACACTATGCGACGAGAATCTGGATTCACTATTGTAGAACTCGTTGCCGTCATGGTGATTACAGGCATTGTAGCAGCCATCGCCGCGCCACGCTTTGTTGGCGTGGATGCTTTTAATGCGCGCGGAAGTTACAGCACATTAACTTCCGCTTTGCGCTATGCGCAAAAAACTGCCATCGCGCAGCGCAGAAACGTATATACCTTAATCAACACTAGTGCGCGAACAGTTTGTTTAGGCTACACCAGCAATTGTAGCAGCGCTGTCATCGACCCTGCAACGCAAGCGGCATATTCCAAAACCCTCTCTAACAACGTAACCATCACAGCATCAACCACACCAATTGGTTTTGATGGCCTTGGCCGGCCAGTACCAAATGCAACAGCTACTTTTACCATTCAAAACGCGGTTGTTCCAAGCGAATCCACACGCACCATTACTGTTGAAGCAGAAACTGGTTATGTACGCTAACAATAAAAAAAATGGTTATAAGCAAACAGGCGTGACATTGGTCGAGCTGGTGGTGTTTATAGTGATTGTCAGCGTGGCTTTAGTAGGTGTGCTAAAAGTGCTGGATATTACCAATCGCGGTAGCGCAGACCCGCTAGTACGTAAACAAGCGCTTTCAATTGCCGAATCGTTAATACTTGAAATAGAGCAGCAACCTTTTACATTTTGCGATCCTGATGATACCGACGTTTCAATTGCCACATCTGCTGCAGATTGTACCAACTCGCAAGACAAAGGTGGCGCTGCCCTAACCAGCCCAACACCAAACTCTGAAAGCCGCTACAGCAGTACTGACCCGTTTGACAATGTAGCTGATTATGGCGGATTTTCTATGCCTGGTGGTAGCTGCGCGGGAATTTGCAGCGCTGGAGACAACACGCCGCTTTCTGGATTAGTTGGCTATGAAGCAACTGTAACTATTACGCGCGCGGGAGCAACGGCACCTTATGTTGGCTTTGCATTAGATGCTGTGTTAAAAATCAGCGTTCGCGTCACTGGCCCCGCAAACACGGAAGTAACTTTAACTGGGTATCGAGCTCGCTATGCCCCCAATATCTAAATCAAAAGGTTTCACTTTGGTCGAGCTGGTGGTGGTGATTACCATCGTGGCACTCCTTGCCGCGGTCAGCACTCAACTTATTCGCAATCCAGCACAATCATTTATTGATAGCGAAAATCGCGCCAACCTCACAGACCGCGTCGATACTGCCTTACGACGCATGTCGCGTGACATTCACAATGCCTTACCCAACAGCGTGCGCAACACTACCAACGGCGCTGATAGCTTTATCGAATTTATACCAGTCAAATCAGCCGGCAGATATCGCGCTGAGGTTGGATCTTCTGTCAGTGATAATCCACTAGATTTTTCACAGACTGCAGATACCTTTGACGTACTTGGTCCAAGTGTTACGATAGCGTCTGGCGACAAACTGGTGATTTACAATCTGGGCATTCCCGGCTCGGATGTGTATGAAGGTACCAACAGCCGCGCGCTGCTTACCTCGGGCACACTCAGCACCCTAAGTTTCAGTGGCGGAACGTTCCCACAGGCCTCACCCTCAAGCCGATTTTATGTAGCATCCACGCCCGTCACATATGCGTGCGACATGACTAACGGCGTACTATTACTATATAGTGGTTACGCGATTCAACCGACCCAACCCGCCAGCGTAGCCACTCTTAATGGCCTTGCGACAGCACGTAAACTAGCATCAAACTTGAGTTTTTGCCAAATCAATTATACTTCAGGCATATTGCAGAGAAGCGGAGTAGTGACAATTTATCTTGGCTTCGCGCAAGATGTTGCCAATGTGAAACTGATGCATCAAGTGAATGTAGTGAATTCGCCATGATAAACCGTCATCAACAAGGCTTTTTATTACCTGCAGCAATATTTATATTAGTTATTTTAGCTGCACTGGGTGCTTATGCGCTCAATATTACCAGCATACAACAAGCCACTTCCACACAAGATGTGCAAGGTGCCAGAGCTTATCAAGCGGCACGTGGAGGCGTGGAATGGGCGGCTTATCAAGTGCTAGCCCCAGGCACAACTGCATTGGCTAATTGCCCCGTCAGCCCAAGCACCATCAGCGTTGATAATTTCTCTGTAGTTATAACTTGCAGCAGATCTACCGACTATTTTGAGCAAGGCACCGACCACACCATTGCGATTTACGATGTAACGGCTACTGCGAATTTTGGCACTACAGGGACAGCTAGTTATATTGAACGCCAGATACAAGTTTCACTCAGCAAGTGTTTAGGCACCGATGCAATCCCAAACTATCAATGCAGTTGAATAAGGCCTAAAACCCGTTCTTAATTAGCAGTTTAACCAGCAAGTCAGCGTTGCATAATAAGCCAGTCTGCCATAAAAATTTTGGCATAAAAGATTTAGGGGTTTGATTTGTTTGCTGACTTGTTACAAATGAATGCTTTAATAGCAAGGCCTTGCAAGCCATGTTAAAAGCGTTTTTATCTCTGGCTTTAGTCAGGGTAGCTTCTTTGACACTAATACTTTTATTATGTGGCACGAGCGCTTCACACGCCACAGTTGTCGAGTTCAATAGTACTGGCGGTACAACCGGTACTAATGGCTTGCACTTCTATATTGATGACTCGACACAAATACAAGTTAGGCGACTAAATAACACGGGGCAGGTATACGAACCCTCGACGCTCCCACCTAGCACAAACATTGATAACGGTATTTTCTTAAGAGCAAATGGTCTTATATATGGGCCAGACCACAACGTTGCCACCTTTACACCGACAGGAGGCATGTATAGTACTCGCACGATTACTGCGACTTCTCCCGCAAATCCATCTTCAAGTGGCGTACAGCAAAATGCTACTAGTAATTTTGGCATTTCATCTGGGCCACAGGTCTCTGTAAATTGGAAATATACAACACCATTTGACTTTATTACCGCAGAAGTGACTTTGGTCATACCTGCCACTTATGCGATAAGCGCTGCGAATCCAGTTAGGTACTACCATGCATTTGACACCTATTTAGGTGGCAGTGATAACGGTTGTGGTGTACGTTATATTGACACTAATGGCAAACAGGTAGTAGGTACTTACCCACCTGCGTCTGGGACCACATGTCCTTCAAGCACCAGTATTCCTTCAGGTGTTTCGGTAGTGGAATCCTTTCGCGAACGTAGCGGGCTCACTTTCTCAAACTATTGCGCTTCTAGCTGGAGTAGTTTTTGGGTGAATGGAACAACAAACTGTTCAATCTTACAAAGTGCTAACATGAGTAACAATATCGCTACCACTTATCAGGATACTGGTATTGGCATTCAGTATAATTTTACTGCACCTGGAATCTACACATTTAGCTATGATTTTGTGGTGGGTTCCACCGCCGTTCCTGATTACGATCATCTTGAAATTCGGCACACCGGCAAAGGAAGTTTGTGCGCTACCGATATTACTGTACTAGCTTGCATTTCGAACAGAATTCCTTGCCCTATAACTGACATTGTGAATACGGGCACACTAACTGGTAGCGTTGTGACTACTCCAACATCGCCAGCTGTCGGCAAATTTCCAGCCAGCTTCACACTGGGCAGTAGCGCCTCAACAGCAAATGTCACTTTAACTGGCACGTCACCTGGTGGCAAGTATAAACTTTCCACCTCTGGCTTGAGCAAAATACCCTCACAAGGCACCTTATGCTGGGACTCAACCGCTTTGACAGACAGCTGTACTTTCACAATTATTAATAGTCCGTGTGTAAAAGATTTTGAATGTTTGGAAACAGCGGTAACTTATAACAACCTGACCAGCACGCCCTCGGCACGCAACCCACTCTATACCAAGTTAACAGGAACGGGTTTTAAGTTTGATGTAGCAGCCTTACAAGCCAGCGGAGCAATATCGACCACTTACACAGCAGCATCCAACGTCACCGTTGAATTGTTTGACGATAGCGCCAGCCCTCAGCCTGCTTGCAGCGCCTACGCTTCACCAATAGCTAGCCAAGCCATTGCTTTTGTTGCTGGCGACTTAGGTCGTAAAACACTTTCTGCCAATTTTAGTATTGCAAATGCTTACCGCAAGTTACGTTGCCGCGTCAGAGATAACAATCTAAGTCCTGTCGTGTATGGTTGTTCTTCAGATGATTTTGCGGTGCGCCCTACCAATTTCACAATAAGCTCAAGCGCTAGCGCAGATAATGCTGGGGCTAGCACGACAGCAACACCAATAGTAAAAGCTGGCAGCAATTTCAGCCTGACTGCAGCAACTGGTTTGACTGGTTACAATGGTACCCCAAACATAGACAATACCAAGCTTTCAGCACATAGTGGCGCGGTGCAAGTAGGCACGCTTGCAGGTAACTTCAACGTTGCAAGCGCTGGCACAGCAACAGGCGGAACCTTTAGTTATGGCGAAGTGGGCTATTTCAGATTTACTGCCAACGGTGTTTATGACGACACGTTTACCGCGGTAGATTCTGCCCTGGGCGATTGCGCGAGTGGCTTCGCAGCTAGCGGCAGTAAGTATGGGTGCACCTTTGGCAATTCAGCTACTACCAATTATTTTGGTCGATTTACTCCAGATCATTTTGATACAGTGGTGACACAAGGCTGCAGCACTGGTGGTTTCACCTACTCTAGTCAGCCATTTAACACAGAAATTACAGCACGTAATCTTAGTGGTTTAAAAACTCAGAACTACGATGGTTCAAGCAACTTCTCTAAAATAGTCACACTTTCAGATGCTAATGCAGCGGCTGGCGGCAGCCTTGCACCTGTGTCAGTTGCAGCGAGTGCTTTTACAGCAGGTATCGCGAATGCTACGCCAGCATTTACCTTCACTAGCGCTAAAACTGCGCCAGGAACAATCAAGTTGCGCGCTATAGATACTGATAGCGTTGTATCTTCTGCCACAGAAGGAACAGCGACTATTCGCAGTGGCCGCCTAAGCCTGAAAAACGTCTATGGTTCAGAGTTACTGCCACTATCAATACTTTTAGAAGCGCAATATTGGAATGGCACATCTTATATTAGGAACCAACAGGATAGCTGCTCTACTTTGCCTGCTTCTAGTATCGCCATGGCGAACTACAAAAACAATCTTTCTGCCTGCGAAACGCAGATAGGTTATTCAAGCGGCTCTGGTGCATTTGTTAACGGCGTTTCTAAATACTTACGTTTGACCAAGCCTGGCGCGGGCAACAATGGCAGTGTCGATTTAACGCTCAATCTAAACAGCGCCAGCGGTAATACATGTAATACCGCAACATCTAGTTCTGCTACGACAGCAAGCATTCCATGGTTCGGTGCTAATCCAGTAGCGCGCGCTACTTTCGGCATTTTCAAAACACCGATTATTTACATGCGTGAAAACTTTTAATAGATTTATAGAGACTCTTAATATGCGACTATTTACAAAGAAGAAAACTCCAGGTTGGACAGCAATTCATGCAAATGAAAATGGCACTAGCTTTGCGCATGTGAATACATATCAGCATGAAAAACCATTGGTACTTTTTGGTGGCAACAGCTCTAAAATTCTAAAAGATCATGTATCAGCCAAAACTTTAACCGCTAATTTAAGCTTATCAAATCAACGCTGCTCATTGTTGTTGACTCAGGTCGAATATAAATTAGTGCGTCTAGAAAAACCAAATGTGCCTGTCAACGAGCTAAAACAGGCATTGAGCTGGAAACTTAAGGAGTTGATTGATTACTCGATAGAGCAAGCCACCATTGAGGTCATCAATATTCCAGCTGACCCTAACAATAAAAATAAACAATCCTATGTATATGCCATTGCTGCTAAAAATGAACTGCTAAGTGATTATATCCAACGCGTTGCAGATTCTGGTGCAAGTCTAGAAGTGATTGACATCCCAGAACTGGCACAACGCAATATTGCAGCCTACCTTGAACAAGAGGATCGTGGGCTCGCTATGCTGTCTATCAATAATACTGGTGGCCTGCTGACCTTTACCTCTGGCGGCGAGCTTTACCATGCCAGACATATTGAAATTGACACTACTCAATTGCAAAGTCCGGATAGCGAACGAAAATCCAAAGTATTCGAACGATTATCTTTAGAGATTCAACGCTCGCTGGATAGTTTTGAGCGTGAATTTACTTACATCACTACCAACCGCCTAGTATTGGCGCCATTTGCAGGGCGTGAAGATTTTTATGACTATTTAAAATCTTTTCTCAACATCCAAATAGATCGCTTAGATTTAGCTGATATTTTCGAGTTTGAAGATAAGTTTGAATTAGGCGATTTAGCCACGCAAGCCAACCTTTTACCTGTATTGGGCGCTGCATTGCGCGAGGGGAAATCAGCATGAGTCAGCAGATTAACCTATTAAATCCAGCTCTTATCAAGCAAAGGGATTTCTTAAATCCTAATAATATAGTCATGACGCTAGGGCTATTATCGGCGTTGATGTTGGGATATTACGGCTATGCCCAAAAACAGTTGTCATTGCTTACTTTGCAACGCAGTCAGGCAGCAGAAACTCTCGCTGCCACGCAAGCGCAATTACAGCAAACGGTTTTTCTGCACACGCCGCACGAGATAAACAAGGCGCTCATTGAACAAATTGCGCAACTGGAGCAAAAAGAAACCATGCAACAGCAAATACTGCAAACGGTGAATTTAAGTTCAGCCACGCCTGAAAAAGGCTACGCTGCGCTCATGCGCGCTTTTGCAAAACAAAGCTTGGATGGGTTATGGCTCACTAGTTTTAGTTTTGATAGCAGCACTGAAAAGCTCAATATCAACGGCCGTACTCTGCAGGCGGATTTAGTACCAGAATATATTTCCAACTTAGGTAATGAGCCCGCATTAAAAGGCAAATTATTTTCTGCTTTAAGTATGAATTTACCTAAACTTGAAGCATCTAAAAACGCTGCCCTGCAGACCAATATCCATGCGCCTTCCAGCCCTGTTTCTAACGAACCCGAAAAGACTCTTGCACCTAAATATATCGAGTTTGCATTGCAATCTGTGGAAGAAAAAACTTCAATCAACAGCGAATCAGCGAAGGAAGAAAAGAAATCTTGAAGCACTGGCTATCAATATGTAGCAAATTTGAAGCGCTCAACCAACGTGAGCGTTGGATGGTGACGTGCGCGTTATTTGTGGTGGTATTTGCTGTTATCAATATACTATTACTAAACCCTGTGCTGGCGCGCCAAAAAACACTTAACGACGAACTTGCCACAGACCAAGCACAAATTAATGCATTAAACCAACAAATTAACGCACTTGCACATAGTCCCATCATTGATCCAGACGCACAAAATAAACAACGCATGGCTGAATTACATTCTCGCTTAGCGTTGCTAGATACCAAACTCATTGACCTGCAAACCAGTCTGATTAGACCCGACAAAATGCCTGATTTACTGCATAACTTATTGAAAAAAAACGGCAAGCTTAAATTGATCGAGCTGCAAACATTGCCCGTCAAAGGATTGTTAGAAAGCGCTACTGAAGACAAAGAACAAACCAGCAAACAAGAGCTTCCCGTATACAAACATGGCGTAGAAATTACCATCGAAGGCCGTTATTTGGATTTACTTGATTATGTGGCCAACCTTGAAAAAATGCCTTGGCATGTACTGTGGAGCAAGGCCGCTTTGAATGCAGAACACTACCCAGACAATCAATTAAAACTGACGGTTTACACCTTAAGTTTAGACCGAACTTGGTTGAGTATTTAGCCATGAAATTTTTAACCATTTCAAAAAAATTGTTACTCGTGGCTTTGCTTAGCATAGCAAATATATTGACCGCGCAAGCAGAGTCACTAAAAGACCCAACACAGCCACCCGCCTCACTTTACAGCGAAACTGTTGTAAATAACGAAGCAGTTGCTGGCCCCGTGCTGCAGTCCGTTTTGATAGGCGCACAGTATAGAGCTGCCATCATCAATGGCCAAAAAGTAATGTTAGGTAAAAAATATCAGCAGGCGACATTAATTGAACTCCACGAAAACAAGGCCGTATTGCGTAACCCCGACATGAGCACTCAAACTTTAGTGATGGATTTTGCAATTGAGAAAAAAATAGTATCGCCCGTTGTTGCTTCAACCACAACAAAAAACAAAGCAAAACGCTCACCCAAACCGATTAAAGTAAGCGAGAAATAATGATGCAAAAATTACCAATTTACCTATCATTCATCTTTTTGTTAAATGCCTGCGTCACCACGCCACCGCAAAACAATAGTACGCTGAATAAAATTAAAGATGAGCTAAAACAAGCTGCTGAGGTAAAAAGCACTGCACCTATTCCTGCAGCTGTAAGTGATGCCTTATTGCCACCATTAAAAATTGAAATGCCGAAGGTCTCAGCCAACAAACTCGAACCACGCTTCGATTTAGTCATCAACAATGCGCCCGCAAACCAGGTATTGATGGGCATTGTGAGTGGTACTCGCTACAGTATGTTGGTTCGCCAAGATGTCACTGGCACGATTTCTGTCAACTTAAAAGACGTGACTGTGTTTGAAGCACTAGATTCATTGCGTGATTTATATGGCTATGAATACCGCGTAGAAGGCACGCGTATTTTTATCGAACCACAAACCATGCAAACACGCATTTTTCAAGTCAACTATATTGTTGGTCAACGTAAAGGTTCGTCTGATACGCGCGTCACTTCTGGCTCGGTAAGCGGAGACAGCGGCGGGCAAGTCACATCCTCAGGCTCTGGCAGCAACGGTTCTGGTGGCTCAGGAAGCCATGAGCCATTAGTGAGTTCGAGCATTGAAACCACCTCAGACAATGACTTTTGGAAAGACTTAAGCAACTCGCTCGATGGGATTGTTGGCAAGGAAGGCGGCCGTCGCGTGGTTGTGAACTTGCAATCAGGCGTGATTATGGTGCGCGCGATGCCAAGCGAAATGCGCAATGTGGAAGCATTTTTGCGCTTAATGCAAGTGAGTATTGAGCGCCAAGTGATTTTGGAAGCAAAAATTCTCAACGTGCAGTTGAATGACCAATCACAAAGTGGCGTCAATTGGTCGATATTCGGGCGTAAGGGTTCTAATACAGGCATTGTGGGTAGCGTAAATGCAAACACACAACTTGCCAGCAGCGGCAATGGCAATTTAATTAGCGGCGATTTAGGCGCATCATCAGGCACGCTGTTATCCAATGCAGCCACCACAGCGCTTGGTGGCCCTTTATTTGCCATCGCGCTACAAGGCGCAAATTTTGCCGCCTTGCTCTCATTTTTAGAAACGCAAGGCGACGTTCAAGTATTATCCAGCCCCCGCATTGCGACCATTAACAATCAAAAAGCAGTGCTAAAAGTCGGCACGGACGAATTTTTTGTGACTGGCGTTTCATCCAGTACCACCGCTTCTACGGGCGCAACGACGACGATTCCAGAAGTGACCTTACAGCCATTTTTCTCTGGCATTGCGCTAGACGTAACCCCGCAAATCGACAAAGATGACAACATCATCTTGCATATTCACCCGTCTATTAGCCAAGTTTCCACTGTGAACAAACAGCTAAACTTGGGTGGAGCTTCGGGTCAACTTAATTTGCCACTGGCTTCTAGCAACGTGAGCGAAACTGACAGCATCGTTCGCACACGCGATGGCCGCGTGATTGCAATTGGCGGTTTGATGACAGAAAGTTCTGTCAGCACCAAATCTAAAGTACCAGGCTTAGGCGATATTAAAGGTGTAGGCGCGGCTTTCCGCCAAAACGGTGCCGTCACCAGCAAAACTGAACTGGTTATCTTGCTGAAAGCCACTGTGGTACAAGGCCAGGATAGCTGGAGCAACGACGTTTTATCGAGCCAGCAACGCATAGATAACATGCAACGACGCAGTGAAATTCACAACTAATCCATGATGAAATTTAATCCATTCAGCTTTGAGTTGCCGCTCATTTTAAAGAGCGGCCTGAAAATGAGCGGACTAGTCGCCTTGCTCGCTAGCGGCACTTATTTAAACTCGCAAGCACAAAACGACGATTTATCCAGCATAAAAATCGCCACCTTTGTAGAACCAAACACCGTCTCTACATCCAATTTTAATGAGGCTTCTAGCCAAAAATTTGAATTATCACCGCTGTTCGAAACCAAACTTAGGTTTGTGCCTACTGAGTATCATGCGCCTACAAAAAAAGCCAAAAAAGAAACTAAGCAAGCAATCTTACTTGCCCACTTAACACCTTCTAGCAAACCTGATGTTGCGCCAACAGAAGTCATCAATCCCATCACAGAAACACCACCAACACCCGAAGTCACAATTCGCAAACAAATTGGTGTTGAGCAAAAATCTGCAAATCACTATCGCCAAGCGCTTGAGTATTTACAGCAAGGTAGAGTGGCTGAAGCGCAGGCTAGCTTATCCGCTGCTCTAGATGTAGATGCCGCCAACCACGAAGCAAGGCAGGTACTCGCAGGTTTGTTATTAGACAACAAGCGGCTTGATGAAGCAAGTACAACACTGGCCGCGGGCTTGGTGATTGCGCCAGAGCAAATTGACTTTCGCATTACGCTTGCACGATTACAAGTTGAAGCAGGCGATATCACTGGTGGCTTAAACACTTTAGAACAAGGCTTACAGTACGCAAAGAACCATGCTGATTATCAACACTTTATTGCTACATTATTGCAACGCGCAAATCGCCACGAAGAAGCAATCGCACACTTCACAAACGCACTTTCGCTTAACACTACCACGCCAGCTGGTGCGCTGATTGGGCTTGGTATTTCGCTACAAACCATGGGGAAACTGGAGCAATCACAAGAAGCATTTACCCTTGCGCAATCCAGCGCAACGCTTAACCCAGAGTTGGCGTTATTTGCAGAACAACGCATTAAAGAAATTAACCAAAGCTTACAAAATTAAAGCTTTAAAAATTAAAATATACTGCCCTGCAAGCCAATATCCATGCGGCTTCCAGAGCACCATTTTTTAGTAAAATCATCTGAAACAGATTATTTGGTAGGGCGTGCGAGGATCGAACTCGCGACAAATGGATTAAGAGTCCACTGCTCTACCAGCTGAGCTAACACCCCATCAGTGTAGTGATGTACATTATAAATCAAAAAACCATGGCTTCTATCCACTGTTTATTCAAATTTCACCCAATCTAATTTGAGCCTTAACTTTCAATAAAATGACTAAAGAAATTGACGATTTTGCCGAAATAACTACATAGCCATTTAATTTAAAATCCAAAAAACTGACCACTTAACTTCTTTCAATTATCAAAAAACCGCACTGCTGGCCGTGTACAGCGGTGTTTTATATGTTAAAGCCAAAGTGGCATACATTTTGCTAAAAAACTTATGATGAATCCAATAGATTTAAAAAAGCATATAAGAGCAAACCAAATGAGTGGGCTTACTTTAGTAGAGCTCTTAATTGTCGTCGCCATTATTGGTGTGCTATCTGCAATAGCTATTCCCGCATACCAAGACTACAAGGAAAGAGCGCGCGTCTATCAAGCAGTCACAGACATTACCACCATGACCTCTAAAATTGGCCAGCATTGGCAAGATGCAAGAAGCTACCCAGACAGCCTTGCGGATATTGGTTTGGGAGCGAAATTAGACCCTTGGGGCTATCCTTACAGATACTTAAATCTGGATAAAAAAGGTAATGGTGGTGCGCGTCGCGATAAAAATTTAAATCCGCTGAATACTGATTTTGACCTTTACAGTGTAGGCAAAGATGCCAAGACCAAACTGCCTATTTCACAAAAAGATAGCTTAGACGACATAATTCGCGTGTACGACGGAAAATTTGTTAACCTCGCCTCTGAATTTTAAATCGTTGCATGCGCCTCTCAGGAACATTTCTTAACAGCAAAATCGCACAACGCATCGCGCTGATTCTGTTTTTGGCGGCGTTTGTCCCCACTGCGCTCATCACTGGTTTAACACACAACACTGTAGATAAACTCGTTACAAGTAATTCGCACGAAAAACTTGTTGATACCAGCCAAGATTACGCGCTTTCTGCGTTTTCTAATTTAATATTCGCACGCAAAAGCTTGTTTGTTATTTCAGAATCGATAGATTCATCTGAGTTAAAACTTCCAGACAATCTGGAAAAACATAATAAAGCCATGTTCAGAGCCTTGCATTTAGTAACGCCAGAAGGCCGTGTTTTGGATCATACAGACAACGAGCAGCATTACACAATGCCACAGCATATAGAAGCAATAGCGGCGTCCTTTAAAGAAGCGGCGCCAAACAAAGTCAGATTAGTGGTATTTCCCCCAAGCGCTGGCGATGCAAATCCCATCGTATCGCTGATTCTAACGCGCCACAAAAATACTAGTATAAAAACCTTGTTGATTGCAGAAATTAACCCGAATTATCTTTGGGGTGATATTGCCGATTACCCCTCCGACATCAGCATTTGCGCTTACCGTTTAGAAGACAATGCAAAAAATCGGCTATTTTGTTCATCTGATGAAGACCCTAAATTTAAAGGCAATTCATCGCCAGAAAACATCGGAGATTGGGAGTTGTTTATACGCGGTGAGTTTGATGATAACGCTTGGAGCTTCGTTTCTCAGCGCCAGTATCCGATATCAGTTAGTCCTTTAGGTGACTTTCTAAGCAGTTATGGCTATATTGGTGCTGCCGTTTTCAGTTTATTGTTGGTGGCGCTGTTAAGTTTAATGCAAATCCGCAGAACTATGGTTCCGCTTGAGCGATTAATTGAAGGTACTAGAAACATTTCTAAAGGAGAATTCACGCAGGTACAGGTTGAGGGGAAATCTGAGTTTGCTGAGTTGGCGGATTCATTCAATGGCATGTCTGCCAACATCAAACGACAACTCGATACGCTGCAATCGCTCTCGGCGATTGACCGTGAAATGGCTTCTAATTTGGATGTGAATCAACTCATCAATCAGGTCATTACAAGAATGCAATCGCTCATGCCAGCAGCCATTATCAGCGTCACGCAGTTAGATGAAGTATCTGACACAGAAACCCAATGCAGCATCACTGTTGCGAATAAAATTCTTCTTATATCGCCTCGAATTACGATTCCCAACCAAGAAATTGGCGTTATCAGAACCTATGGCAATGGCCAGTTTGGAAATTGCAAGAAAGACGACAGATTGATCCATGAGAATTTTCTTGCGGAGTTGGGTGCAAAATACTGCTGGATTTTGCCAATATTCTGGCAAGGTGAAATGTGTGCTTTTTTGAGCATCGCAGACGAAGTGGCGCTACCGCAAGATAGCCAAAATTGGGATGAAATCCGTGAGCTGGCGGGCCGCATTGGCATTGCTATCTCTGCGCAAGAGCGCGAAGACAAGTTATTAGTTCAAGCGCAATATGACAACCTGACTGGTCTGCCTAATCGCATTTTGTTACAGGATCGTCTGCGCCAAGCCATGGAACACAGCGACCGTAGCGGCAAACCTTTCTGGCTGATGTTTATCGATTTAGACCGATTTAAATTCATCAATGACAGCCTTGGGCATAAGGCTGGCGACCAATTACTTTGCGGGGTAGCAAAGCGACTCGAATGGGCAGTGCGCGACACTGACACCGTTGCGCGTTTTGGCGGGGATGAATTTATCATTATCTTGCAAGGCGATATGGAAGATAACTTGCGGACAGGCATGCTTAATCGCTTAGTTCATGCGCTTGAAGCGCCTTTTACCATTGATGGCAACGAAATCACCACCACATGCAGCGCTGGCATTGCCGTTTACCCGACGGATGCCACCAGCACAGATACGCTACTCAGTAGCGCGGATATTGCAATGTATCGCGCAAAAGAACTGGGCAAGAATAACTTCCAGTTTTTCACGCAAAGCATGAATGAAAAAGTGGCAGACAGACTGCGTTTGGAAACGCACTTGCGCAAAGCGCTTGAGCTGAACGAGCTAGAAGTGTTTTATCAACCTAAAGTCGATCTGCACACGAAACAGATTGTGGGTATGGAAGCGCTAATACGCTGGAACAGTAAAGCGCTTGGTTTTATCTCACCGGTGAATTTTATTTCGCTGGCTGAAGAATCTGGTCTGATTGTACCGATTGGCGAATGGGTACTTAAAACCGCCTGCGCACAGGCGGTCGCTTGGCAAAAAGCGGGTTATGGAAATTTACTCATGGCAGTGAATCTTTCTGCGCGCCAATTTAACCAAAAGAATCTACTCAAATCCATCACCGACATTCTTGAGGAAACCGGAATGGACGCGCAGCTGCTTGAGCTGGAGCTAACCGAAAGCATGATTATGGGCGATGTCGAAGATGCGGATGAAATTCTGCATAGCATCAAATCACTTGGCATTCATCTCTCGATTGACGATTTTGGCACCGGTTATTCCAGCCTTTCGTACCTTAAAAATCTGCCAGTCAATACACTGAAAATCGACAAATCATTCACTGATGACATAATTTTGCATAGCGACGAAGCGCCGATTGTGGCCTCGATTATTGCATTGGCCAAAAACCTGAAACTCAATGTGGTGGCGGAAGGTGTTGAAAGTTATGAGCAGGTGAGATACCTCAGTGCGCATGGCTGTAATGAAATTCAAGGCTATTATTTCAGCAAGCCAGCGCCAGCTGAAACCATAGAAGCCTTACTAAAAGAGAGCAAAAAATTAGAATCGTCACATTTAAAACTAGTAGAAACGTAATAATTTAAATCGCTTTTTATCAAAAAAAATTAAATTAGCACTGCCCTGCAGACCAATACCCATGAGGCTTCCAGGGCAGGTGTTTTTAATTAAATATTCAATAAAAAAGCCTAGTCAAAAATGACTAGGCTTTATATTTGGTAGGGCGTGCGGGGATCGAACCCACGACAAACGGATTAAAAGTTGTTATAACCTATTGATTTTTAACATTATTTACTCGCCCTCTCTCGCCAACGCTCGCTGACACACGTCATAATTTTCACGTTTTATAAAGTTTAATGATTGCTAGCGGCCAAAAAGGGACATTTAAATGTGCCATAATATTTAGTTGAACACGCTTAGATTTTCATAGTTTGACACGATTAAGTCTTTAGGAAGCTGCTCTCTTAATTTCTTCATTTAGTCTTCATAGCTGCCATCACTATGCCCGTTACTTTGGCGACACAAGAAACACTATATATATCACCGCGTATAAGTGATTGCTGCAGGACCATTTTTAGTTGCATCGTCTTTTTGATACTCAAGTAAAATCGTACTGTGATTTAGATCGTGAGTAAAAGCGTAGCGTGTCAGTACATGGCCCGTCTCAAACCAAAGGGCGCGTCCGAAGTCTATTTTGTCGCCGTGTGATTTTGAAAGCATATGGTTTGTAGCTAAAGCCTTCATCACTTCGTTTGGGAGGACCCCATTTGTTGATACGCGGCAAGCTTCACCAATCCATTCGATAAGATATGGGTGATTGTCTAAGGTCATCATATAGCCATTATCACCTTGGCCTCTGATCGTATCGTATTTTGCTTGTTCATCATCCGTTCTTTTGGAAATCGATCGATCTAAGGTTTGCGAATTTTCGGATTGATTGAGACAGTAGTTTTCAAATACGCTGACCAATCTTTCACTACCGGCAAAAGCCGAAATAGGGGTAAGTACAGATATTAGAGCAACTATGATTGCTTTTTTCATGATGAACTCCATTAAATGTGATTTAAACGAACTTTGTATCAATAATTCGTACATGTACGACACCTTGGGCTAATCATTTTAAGCATCGTTAGCACACACTTTAGGCCAGTAATCTTAAGTGATACTTAACAGACGAAAATTCCTACAATGAAATAATTGCCGAGAGCTGTATTATTCTGTCTTATTTTTTGATGGCCAATTCATCATGGAGGCTATGAACACCTTCAATACTCCGGACTAATTTGTCTATATGATCAAGTTGGTCTTGACTGTCGACAGTGCCGGTGAGACGAACATCTCCCTTGGTTGTGACAACAGCAATATCAAAACTCTTGACCATTTCATCACTATGTAGCGCAGTTTTAACTTTCATTGTCACATCAGAGTCACTAATTTCTGTCTTTACAGAGGTGCTTGGTTTTGTTGTATCAGTAACTTCTTGAGGTTTATTACATCCGACGATCGTCGTCATGCCTACAACTGTTGCGCTCAAAATAAATAATTTGGCGTACGATTTCATTTTAGAGTCTCCTTTTTGGCTTGAATCAACATTGATAATCATATGAAGCTCATCTTCGTAAAATTTAAGTATTTGTTTTAAGATTCCAGTGCGAAGATAAACCAACTTCATAAGACGTTCTGTGCGATAACGTACATAGGTATGAAAAAGCCGTCTTAGGTTAGGCAACATAAAAAGTGGCTGAGCGACTGCTACGGGTCGTGACCAGTCACTGTCACGTGCCTTATCTAATTCATTGATTTAAATATGTCTAATAAAGATTAAAAGTTGTTTTAACTAATTGATTATTAACATTATTTACTCGCCATCCATCACCAACACTCGCTGACGTTCGTCAGAGTTGTCACGTTTAATAAGGGTTGATGACTGCTATTGGCCAATAACGGACGTTTACTAACTTTATGCACTATCAACATAGCCGCACCCTAAAGTAACCGCTTAGATTAAGCGCGCATCTTGAACAAAATTGTAATGAAAAGATAAAAAACTTCTCTATCTCATATCATACAATTCTTGGTGAAACTTATTTTCATACAATCCATGTTCAATTAAATCAGACCGAATTGCTTTACCAAATGCCATCGGCCCGCAAAACCATATATCAGCGGCTTTCCAATTTGGAATTTTTGCTCTTAGAATTTCGCCAGTCAGATGTCCATCACGCGAATCGATTAACACGTGTAAACAAACATTAGCTGAATTTGCATCCTCTTTTAGTAAATCCAAAGCGGCTTCGTCAATGTCCGAAGTTGAATGAAACAAGTCAATTTGACGCCCATCCGAACTAATAGCCAAGGCTTTCATTCTCGCAATAAATGGGGTAATACCTATGCCGCCGCCAATCCAGATCTGTTTATTTGCATTGCTCTCAAAGTTAAATCGTCCATAAGGACCTTCTATTAACACATAATCACCAACTTTCACTTTGGAACTTATGGTACTGGTATAGTCACCTAACACTTTAATTAAAAATGAAAGTTTTCCATCATTCAACCAAGCTGAAGTAATGCTAAAGGGATGTGCGCCTTCATGCCTATCAAATGTAATAAATGCAAATTGACCTGGGAAGTGTCCAGGCCACTTTGATTTAAGTTGTATAGATATTGCATTTACCTTAACGCCATCCAGATAATTAATTGTACTGACTTCACCAACTGCTTTACGTGATTGGCCAATGCGACGAAATAAGCTGTTGAGGGCTGCATATAGACCAAACAACATCAATGAAGCCATTACAACACCTATAATTGTGCCCCAGTATGAATGGTTCATCAGCACAACAGCATGAAAGATTAGGCTTAGATAGACTATCGCAATCCATCGATGCGACATGAAAAAATAGCGATACGGAAAGCGCTTTATTAATGCGATAGCGATTAAAGCAACTAATACATAACATGCAAACTCACCAATTTGTTCTGCGGCATCCCGCTGGCTATTAAAAAACTTAAAAATCTCTACTGTTTCTGGTGGTTTAGGTACCCGAGCAGGTTTTATTAGTAAACCTCCATCTACTAGCCACTTTGTGACGTTGACCAAAAGCCAATGAGAAATGACAAAGACTAATCCAGTGACGCCTAACCACTTATGTAGACGATACACCTTATCAAGACCATTTAACTTATCCTCAACCCAGGTAAAACGCATCGCAAGTAGTATTCCAATGCTCAACGAAGTCATCGCTAAAATGCCAGTAAATTGCAATAACACGCTTCGCCAAGCAAATACCCCTTGCGAAGCTGCTATTTCATTTGCACTCACTCCAAACCACAAAATGGTTATTAAGGTTAGGATGCCTATTAAGCTAAACTGAATCACTTTCATAAATACTGTCCTTGTTTTAATTGAGACTAAAAATTGACTTTGATCGATAAAAAAATCGTTGAATTTATCCTGATCCATAGCTGCAAAATATTTTTATCTAATGATTTATATTGCTTAACAAAATGTATATAAAGTACATGAAAAAAATCGCCCGTTTATAGGGCGATAAAGTTATCCAAATAACAGGGGGAGGTAATTTGGATAACTAGAAGTTTGGAGAATTTTCAACTTATAGTTACCTTTATACCTTTTGATTTGTCATGAGTATGTGCGTTATGTAACATATAAAAACAAATTTACTTATTGAGATATTTGCAAGTATCTTAGAGATTATTGAATGTCTGTGATGGGTCGCGAGCCCAGATTATTAACGACTGCTTTAGTGCAGGAAGTTTGCTAAGATGAATGAGAAACTACGGCCAAAACTAGCAATTCGCAGGATAATCCAAACTTTTTATCTTTCCCAGACTTCTCTCCCTAATCTGTTCACTTAGCGCAGACGATTCAAGTCTGGGCATGAAAGCAAACTTGCGTTAATTGTTCATCATATGTGCGATACCGCACGATGTTCGTTCAATTTTTTACTTAAACTGAGCATCGGAATAATTTGTAATAATCCTTGCGACTCAAAAATAATGATGGGCTTCGGGATGTAGCGTATCTGTGGCGTTATAGACTGCCATGCAATTATTGAATGGAAGGAATACATATGAAATGGAATCTAATTGATGGTAATTGGAAACAATTCAAGAGTAACGTTAAGTTGCAATGGAGCAAACGTTATGGATAATGAAATGGTCAACCCAATGGAATTTTTTAAAGATATATTCCATTGCTCTTTAATTAATGAAGGTGTTTCAATTGGTGGCATCAAACATTCGTATAGTAATAATGCTTTACTAGCTAATAAAATAATTCATGCAGGATGCTCTGGTGAGCACTCTTGTAAGTTAAGTTTAAAATCGACTAGTTGCCCAAAAAAGACAAATCTAAATATGAGATGAGTGACCTCCTTTGGCCATTTGTGTAGATTTACAAGCGATTGCAATCAAGAGTGTATTTATGCGCGCTATTTTGAACCAAAAGGTTATTTTAGTGCATTAAATATTGCTTCAATATATAAAAATATACCTATATTTATTAATATGTTATCAAATTATACATGGGTCAATATTCAATGCATTTGGTGGGTCAAATTTCGATGCAATTTAACATCCAAAGTGTAAATTCTGAACTTCCGCTATTGGAAAAATGAAACGCAATAATCAAGTTAGCAGGATGTCTCAAAATGGGGAAATGTAGCCCCTGTGTAACCCGGAGCTAGAAATGAAAACGGCTTACATCTCTGTAAACCGCTTGGATATTGGTAGGGCGTGCGGGGATCGAACCCACGACAAACGGATTAAAAGTTGTTATAACATATTGTTTTTTAACGTTATTTACTCGCCATCTCTCGCCAACGCTCGCTGACACTCATCAGAGTTGTCACGTTTCGTCCAAGAATTGTCTTTGAGAATGCTAAGAAACGTATTGTTAATGCGCCATATTAATACCCTACAATTTTATTTTTTTCCTCAAGTATTTTAAAACTGGCATGACAAGTGATACAGTTTTTCATGAGCACATCTAGCTGATTGCGGCTATGCATAGGGTCGTTAAGTTGTAGTGCATCTGAAGCAATTTGGTCGAATTTCTGACGTGTATCAAACCCTAATGTTTTCATCGCAAGCGGGATTTTTGATAACAATGAACCTGGCGTATTACTTTCGGCTTGCATGCCAGCCTCAGAAGCGAGCTTAGCAGCAAGCTGCAAATCATTATTGGTGATAGCCTCGCTTACGCCTTGTGTACTAATAAGAAAATTACGCATTTCGTTCAACACTAGGTTTCTCTCATCCTTGCTGAGGTTAACTGCGATGCGATTATCTTCAGAGGGGGCAACATCGCCCTGCACGAGTTTATAAGCAATGGCAGCGAGAATTAACAAGAGCAAGCCGATAATAACCCACAATATTTTGAAATTTCTCATATTTACGGTTAAAACGTATACATCACAGTTGCCATAAATTTATCAGCGTCGCGTTTACGGCTAGCATTGGCGTTATTGCAAGCTCCGCCATAACAGTCATCTTCTGTGAAGCTAAAATACTCAAGCTTACCGTTCCAGTTTTTGTCGAAATTGTAGGCTACTATTAGATCAAGCTCTTTGCCATACTGGTTGCCAGTAAAATGCGTGGTATTTGTACCAGTTTTAAAGTTTTCATCAGAGTTCAACCAGTGATATTCGGCTGATAATTGAACGTCATAAACCTTTCCATTCAGTGTCAGAAAGGTGTCTTCTATGCCCTGTTTTGGCGTGAGTAAGAAGAAGTCTCCTAACCCTTGAAAAAGATGTCCTGTGGCCAACGGTGTTTGAAAACCATACAGGCTATCGTTGCTAGAAAGTAGTTCGCGGTCTAATCTTACAGACCAATTGCCAAAGCCAGCGCCTGCGCCTAGTCGCCAGTAATGAGCATCAATGCGGCTATCGCCACCACGATAGTCATCTTGCTTAGCATATTCGGCAGTGTAAAGTACTTTCCAATCTGCATTCACTTTGTGGCTACCATCTGCACGTAGCCCAAAGGTTTGGCTGGAGTTATTATCAAAGCCCGTACCGCCATGAGTCGTATGAGCGTCGTTGCTGTAGGCATTAAAGCCATTGAGCGGCATATTTTGGAAATAACCGTAGCCAGTCAAACTCTCAGCTGGCAAATACTTCCACGTGGCATGGGCGATGTCTACATTACCATCACTTAAATACTGGCGAGTAATGCGTCGAAGTGCTTCAAAGTGGGCGGCATAAAATTCGACATCTTGAATACTCTTATTCTCAATGGCAATACCATCAAACACTTGCATCAGTTGACGAAATTCGACATTACCAATAAAACGAACGTTATCAAGTTTGACTGATTGACGACCAACTCGTACTTTCGTGTCTGGCAGACCAGCCCATTCAAGAAATAGTTGGTTAACACCAGTATAGTCAGGGTCTACAACTAACGGGTATTTTTTCTTATTTGCTGGTGTTGCAACGCTACTACCAAATATATTATTTGTTCCATCGTAAAAACTGTCATTAAGCTGCGTTACATTGATTAATTGAGCCGCAATGCTGAAGTTTTTGAATGGCTTAGTTTGCCATCCAATTAAACTACGGAGTGTCCACGCATCTGCTTCATCTAAATTTTGCCCCGTGCTGGCATTGATGCCATCTTGATCAACATTTTCATAACGTAGACGAAAGTTGGTCATGGGTTTCCCCATCGTTATCGCCTCCATCAGCGTTGCAGGCGCCGCTGGCTTAGCCGCATCTTCAGCCAAGGTTGGCAAGGTGTAAAAGGCAGCAATTGTTGCCAGTAAAATGTTCGATGTGCGGTTCATATCAATGCCTTATCGCGTTTAAAATATACTCTTCAGGTTCAAGGTTAGCCTGCATAAAAGTGTTAATTGCAACGCAACTCACAAATGCAGTACAAATAGATAAATCAGTGTTTTTCATCAATTGCTTTGTTGGAATAGTACTTCTCAACTTCATCTAGAATGGGCTTAGTCCCTGTCAAAGTGCCACTGGCTTGCATTTGAATTTGACCCTGACTATTAAGCAGCGTGATGGTATTTGAATGTGCCACATCGTCATCTTTGATGACCTTGTACCTTCCGTTAAGCGTATTTGAAAGCGTGCGCACTAATTCGTTAGTACCGCGAAGTAGCTTCCAGTTTGAATTCAACCCCTTCTTTTCTGCAAAGGTTTTGAGCGTTTTTGGATAGTCCGAATCAGGCGTAAGAGAAATAAGCACGAAGCCAATTTTACTGCGCATATGCATTGGGACTTGCTTTTCTACACGCTTCATACTTTCTACAATAATTGGGCAAGAGTTTGAGCAGCCGGTATATATCAATGCAATAAGCTGAGGCTTACCTACTAAAGACTCCAACTGAATAAATTCATTTTTGTCTGTCTGCCAAGTACCTCCGACCTGATAAACAGAGTCACTTGGCAAAGCCACCTCTGCAAAAATTGAAGTACTGAAGCTAAGCAGAAAACCTATTATTAACATTTTCATCAGACACTCCCTATTCGTTACCATCTATTGCGCATCTGAAGCCCAAGCTACTTAGTGTAAATTTAGCGTTGAGGCTTGAACGGAACCCATAACGCATAAAGGCTGCATAATCACTAGGATTTACCGCTCCAGCACTACCTGAAGCACAGTACAGGTCTTTATTCACGCTGCTATCATCACGCGATTCACCGCTGATTAAATTCGAGTTAAAGTCTTCAGTCCATTCCCATATCAGCCCGTGCATATTATGTACACCCCAATAATTGGCTTCGTCTTTGCCCACCTCTGTTGGCGGTTGCTTCGCTGCTTTGGCGTACCAATCCAATATTTTTTGACTGTAGCCCTTTTCTTGACTTCCATCTTTTTGAATAAAAGAGGCTTGCGCCACATATTCCCACTCTGCGACAGTTGGTAATCGCTTTTGTTGTGCCTGACAGTAAGCTTGCGCTGCATACCAAGAAACAAAAATCACTGGCTTTTCTAAATCTGCTGAATTTGGTTCGTATTGATTAGAGGTTTTTACCCAGTGGCTTAAATAGGCATTTTCTACAAATAGGCTAGGTACAACATCGCGTTGCCACTTTAGATTTTCCGCTAAGAATTTTTTAAATTCGCGGTTAGTCACGGGTTTCTTATCTAGCCTGAATGATGCCACACTAACTAATGGACTATCCAAGCTAAGATACAGCGGGCGATATTCACCCGCTGTGATATTTGCCATACCATCCTGTCCCCAGGTGTTGGTAGAAACTAACACCATCATGACAAAACAGAAGCGCAACATATGCAGACTACTTACTAACCATGACCATCGCCTGCCGCGGGAGCAGCTTTACGTTGCTTATCAACTTGAGCAGGTGTTACTTGACCGCCATTGTTTCCAAAACTGTTCAAAACGTAAGTTAACGCATTAGCAATTTGCTCACTATTAAGGGCAATGGCAGGCATTACGCTATCGTAATTTTTACCATTCACAGTAATAGGCCCTGAACGACCATGCAATAAAATATCAATCGCACGATTATGATCTGCATTTAAGAAATCAGATTTTGCCAGTGGTGGGAAGGCATTAGGAATACCCTCGCCGTTTGCTTGGTGACATGCTAAACAATTGGACTCATATACGTTTTTGCCCTGTGTGATTTGCTCAGCTTTAGTTAATATTCTGGCTGTTTCTGTTTTTGGATTAGCAATCGATTGTGCAGCTGATCCTTCAGGCAAATAAACTTTATCTGCTTGTTTGCCAGAGTAAATGACTTTATCTTCAGGACCAGTGACTTTCAACATTCCCAATGCACCCTTATTAAATGCGCGAAAAATCGAGTGATCGACAATAATAAATGTGCCTGGAACGTCCACCTTAAACTCGGTAATAGCGGAGCCACCTGCTGGCACTAGGGTTGTTTGAATGTGTTTGTTTTCTAGACTGCCGCCTTCTACATATACCTTGTCAAAAATTTCACCGATCACGTGGAATGATGACACCATATTAGGGCCGCCATTACCAACAAACAATCGTACAGTTTCGCCTACCTTAGCAGTAATCGCCTTTTCTCCATTAAGCGCGCCCACAGAGCCATTAAACACTACGTAGTCTGGTTGCTCTTTAATGGCTTTCTCCATATCAAACGGTTGTAATCCCGCTTCACCATATTTGCCTTTGGTGTAGAAATCTCCTTGCATCACATAATATTCACGGTCTACTTTTGATAGTCCTGCTTTGGGTTCTACCAGAATCAAGCCATACATACCGTTACCGATGTGCATACCCACTGGTGCCGTCGCGCAGTGGTATACATACAAGCCTGGATTAAGTGCCTTGAAACTGAATGTAGACGTGTGTCCAGGTGCTGTAAATGAAGACGCAGCACCTCCACCAGGGCCAGTAACTGCATGCAAATCAATATTGTGTGGCATTTTAGAATCAGGGCTATTCGATAAATTAAACTCAACCTCATCGCCCTCACGAATACGCATAAATTGCCCAGGCACTTGCCCGCCAAACGTCCAAAACATATAATCGACGCCATCAGCCATACGCATTACTTTTTCTTGTGTCTCCATGTTCACGACAACTTTGGCTGCGTAGTTTCGAGTAATTGGCGGAGGGACATTAGGCGCTTGCGTCAACACACCTTGGATAACAGGCAGTTTGCTCACAGCGATGGTTTCTTTTTTTGCACTCGTTGATGCCGTTTTTTCACTAACTTGCGCACATGAAATAAGTACTAGTGCCGCACCAATCATACTCACTAGCACTTTGGTTTTGAATTTACTCACGATTATCTCCCCTTAACGATGGGTATGACATTTTTCCAAATGTCTGCGACAATATGTCGCACCTTGATGAAAGAATAGCAGGCTATAGATATTGATTAACTTGACCAATATCAAGAATCAAAAATTAAATGCTACTAGTAGGAAAGTTCAAGTGGGCTGGAGTATGAATGGCATTACAGTGAGAATTAACTAAGTGATAATCATCACATGTAATCACTAGACAACGCTTCTTTTAGATTAAAATTGAAGTTATGTTCATGCACATTAATATGTTTAACCAAAAGCCCCATCAGCTCTAGGTTTTAACAATATTGGCGTGTAAATCACCACAAAAATAGCAAAACTAAATATCCAAAAAATAGCGGCTACTAGCACCCAGCCCAGATAAAACTGAGCGATGAACATCGGCAACAGCGCACGAAACAGCGCACTTGTAACAATGCCTGTAAAAGCTATGCCTATCCAATGTGAAGACTTTCTAATATCACGCCCTGTGTGCCCTAAAGACACACGTGACATCATACTTAGTGTCATTAAGCCTATGCCGCCGATAGTAAAGATATGTAAAGTCAAAATAGACAAAGTGCCATATTGCGCTTGTAATCCATAAAAGAAAAAACCCAAATTAATCAAGCAAGCTGACAAATATAAACTCCACAATAAAGGCACACGCCATATTGCTGGAGTATGCCAATTAAATAAGCGGTAGCCGTTTAATACAAATAAAGCCCACGCAAATAAAGTTGTAAAAAAAGGAATTTGTATAAATATCGCGTTTAGGAATAATCCTACAAATACTAGCAATATGCTTACATCTAGCCATTTATATTGTTTTAACTGGATTCTAGTTTCAGTGCCTCTTTCTATAAAAAATGGAACTACCCGTCGGCCTATCATTAAAATAAGACTAATAAACAACAATACCGCACCGTTGATAGCGTATTGCATACCGCTGGCAAGTATGCCAAAGCAGCCAAGATAAAAAACGACGTTGCCAACCCATAACAAAATGACTTTGCTGACTACTGCTAATTGCTTCCATTGCTTTGCTTTAAAAATCGGCATAGCGATAGCAATGATTAGCATGATCCCAAATAGTAAGTCTGCCGCTGCTACCCAAAATAAAAATGCTGAGCCAAATAAAAATAGCGCTCTAGCAGTACACCAAAGCATGAATAGCAGCATTAACGGCTTGCCAAATAATGTAGGTATGCCTGTCCAGTTTTTAACCGCAGTTAGTAAGAATCCCGCAACCACTGCCATGCCATAGCCATAAAGCATTTCATGTGCATGCCATTGGCTGATAGTGATATTCTCAATGCATATCGATAAATAAGAGAAGTAAACAAGTATCCAAGATCCAATAGATATAACCGCAAAAATACCCGCCCCTAAAAAGAATGGACGAAAGCCAAGATTAAATAGTGCTAATTTCTTTGCACTTTCTTGATTTGGTTTATTACTTTGAATTTGCATAAAGACCTAAAGTTTAGTGAAACTTCCTGAATTTGGATGATAACTTCATTATTAAATTACACTCTTGACTCAGCACAAGTTTAGCGCGTCATCTGTGCATATAGTAGCGGTAGCTCTTTAGGTAAGTCTTCTGGTTTTCTTATCACAGCATAACCACCAGCACCGAATAGATGTGGCAAATACTCATTGGCTTCATTATCAATCGTGACGCAGAATGGCCGTAAGCCCTGCTGGCGAGCTTCGTGTAGCGCCATACGCGTGTCTTCAATGCCGTAGCGCCCTTCATAGCGATCCAAGTCATTTGGTTTGCCATCGGTTAGCAGCAGTAAAAGGCGTTGTCGTTGTGGCTGAGAGGCGAGTAAAACGCTAGCCTGGCGGATAGCTGTACCCATTCGCGTGTAATAACCAGGCTTGATGGCTTGAATGCGACCTCGCGCAAAGCCATCATAGTGCTCATCAAAACTCTTTAAGCGATGAAAGCGCACATTGCCGCGTTTTAGAGAAGAAAATCCGTACATAGCGAAGCGGTCACCCGTCGCTGAAAGCGCTTCAGAGAATAGAAACAAGCTATCGCGTATCACGTCAATCACGCGCGCATGGTCAGAAGCATAAGCATCGGTAGAGAGTGATAAATCTGCCAGTAGTAAACACGCCAAATCACGTTGTTGATTAACTTGCGCGCGATACATGCCGCGACTATCAGAATGAGCACCGCTGAGCAAATCAGCCTCTTGCCGCACCCACGCATCAAGGTCAATTTCCTCACCGTCTTGCTGCCCTTTGAGCCATGTTCTGGTCGGCGCTAGTGCTTGAAACTGGCTACGCAAGCGTCTTGCGGTGCGGCGTAATTGTGCTGGTAATTCGCATGGCTGAGCTTGCGGGGATACGAATTCCTGCAGGCGGCAGTAGTCAGGCTGCATAATCTGCTTTTTATAATCCCATTCAGGTAAGGGAATGCCTTCACCCAGCGGCGTGTCATCTTCACCTGCAGGCGGCAAATCAAGGTCAAAACGTAACTTAGCAACACTCGTTTCGCCATCACGCGCTACTGTCATGCTGTCCATATCCTCGGCAGCAAGAGCAGCACTTTCAATATCATCCTCTTCGTCTTGGGGACGATTCACATTGATGTATTCAGTCCATGAAAATAAGCTTTCGGCACGAAACATCATGAGAAAGCCATCTTTGCCATCAGGCATTTCTGTGCGCTCAGCAGCATGTTTACGACGACTTTTTGCTACATTTTTATCGTCAGACTGTTCTCGTTCGGGCGCACCATCACTTGTACTGGCTTTGTTGCTAGCACTCACAGGCGGACTAGGGTGCGTCCAAAGCAACACAGGTTGGAAAGGATTTTTTGATGAAGGCAAAGTATGAATACTGCCAGGTTGCTGTAGCGCTTGGCGAATAGCCGTTTCTTGGGTAGCTTCATCGGCAGATAGACTAGATGGCAGAGGCCGCAAGGGTAATAGCGCATTGACAAGTCGATGGTAGCGAGAAACTAATCCAGGAAAGCGCTCCAATGTTGCCAGTGTCGCTTTTTGATTGCGGATAACCCAAGGCAAGCTGTCATCTACATCAACCGCTGAAAGCGCCACAAGCCATAAATACAAATCGCGATTAAGACTTCGCTCAGTGAATATATCTATTTTCTCTGGTAAGCGCAGTGTTTCGCCATCGCGCCAAGACAACTCAATCCGCTCTCCACTGCTGGCAAGTCTATCCCGCCAACCGCGTCGTGCGCCGTGGCGAGAAGATGGCGCTGCAGAGAGATTTAATCCAGCATCGCCGCCTAAAGCACGGAAGAAAATGGCGGCAGTTTTGCTTATTTCATCCAATCTAACGACGGCCTCTGCATGCTGCTTATCAGCAACACGCGTAACCAGTTTATGCCAGAGTTCTCCGACGTATTCTTCCATGTTAGTATGGTTCTACAAAATGCATTTATAGGCCAAACGTTGCATCAATCACTTCGCGCAGTGCCACGGCTGTATCTGGGTCATCCGTCAAGGTTTCAACTAAAGCTGCGCGGCAAGCCAGTGCTGGCTCACAGCCATCTTTAATCAGGGTGGCAGCATATACCAACAAGCGCGTACTCGCGACCTCTTCCAAATCATGGTCCTTCAATGCACGAAAGGCATTGGCAATAGAAACCAAACGTTTCGCCAGCATTGCATCAATACCTGTTTCGCCAATGAGAATTGCTTCTTCCTGTGCTGCTGAAGGAAAATCAAACGCGAGTGAGATAAAGCGCTGCCTAGTAGATGGCTTCATGCCTTTTAGAAAGTTCTGATAACCTGGGTTGTAGGACACTACCAGCATGAAAGACGGTGGCGCGGCCAAAATTTCACCAGTACGGTCTATTGGTAATATGCGCCTATCATCAGCCAGCGGATGCAAAGCAACGGTTGTGTCCTTTCGTGCTTCAACCACTTCATCCAAATAGCAAATACCGCCCTCACGCACTGCGCGTGTTAATGGCCCGTCGCTCCACACAGTTTGCCCATCAACAATCAGATGGCGACCAACCAAGTCAGCGGCAGTAAGGTCGTCATGGCAAGCCACAGTATGAAGTGGCAAGCCTAGCTTTGCCGCCATATGTGCTACAAAACGTGTTTTACCACAACCTGTAGGCCCTTTAATTAGCAATGGCAGTTTGTTACGCCATGCACGCTCGAAAAGTTCGACTTCGCTGCCATGCGATTGATAAAAAGGTAATTTTTCCATAATATTCCCAGTGTTACTTTTAATTGGTTGCAATTGAAATATTTTCGTTGATTCTTATTTAAGGCCTATTAAATAGGCGACTGCAATTAAGCCACCAACAATGACAAAATAGCCAAACATCATGGCGCGCCACAAAAACTTAGTCTTACGCAGTCCCATAAAATAGTTGGCTACCAGTTGACTTTTAATCATAGTAATCGCTAACAATGTAAGCATGACACCTTTGCCCGACATGCCCGCTTCACCTAAGCTAAAAGTCATGACGGTCAACGCAACTAGTGCTAGCCAAATGATTGTAAAAAATAAGTTTGATGGTGGTTTAGTGTTATTCATCATAGTCCTAGCGAATAATATAAACCAGCAGGAATAAGATAATCCATAAAAAATCCACCATGTGCCAAAACGAGGCGCCAGTTTCAACACCAACATAGTCTTGCGCACTGTATCCGCCACGTTTAGCCTTCATAATAATGACAGCAAGTATGACCATACCCATCAGCACATGCATAAAATGAAAAAATGTCAGTGACAAGTAAAACATATAAAAATTGTTAGTACTCATGGTGATGTCAGCTGCAAACTTGGCGTGAAACTCCACCATTTTAATGCCAACAAAGACGCCGCCAAGTAAAAATGCACCCGACAGCCAACGCGCGCATTGATTTTTCATGCCATGCTTAATGGCAGCAACACCTCGCACCACAAAATAGCTACTGGTTATCAATACCAGCGTATTGATTGCACCAGAAGTGCGACTTAATGTCAGTTGCGATACATTAAACAGTTCAACATTCTGAGCACGTGTAAACGCATACGCGACAAATAGCACACCAAATGCTAGCATCTCTGCAAAAATGAAAATCCAAATGGCAAAATCACCCGGAAGATCGTCTTGTTTAATAGTATTGCTAAACTCGCTCATTTAATTCCGATACTAAAATAGCTTTGATTGATTTTTGTTGCAATATGGCAGGCATGGTGCGCTTTGGCTACGATTGTTTCATTGATGCAAATCAAGTTGCAAAACTCACTTGACCCAAATGAAAAAGAGGAGCTAAAACTCCTCTTTTTATATTTCACTTTTGATTAACTACTCAAAAGCTTTGCTTTCACCTTTCACAAAAAAGCTGCCAATGTAAAGCAACAGTCCAATAAGAAATACTAAACCAGCACCTTCACGCGCCCAGTAAAATATTGCTATTGAGTCTTGCACTGCCATAAAGCTCATTGGTGTAGCTGATATACGTTGTAACCAGATTTGTACGAAACCTGCACCTGTTAGAAGCAATGCGATAAAGAACATGGATACAGTCATTAACCAGAATGACCACATCTCCATAACTTGTGCCTTTTCAGGGTTTGCTGCACGTCCACGCAGTACAGGCATTGCATAAGAAATCATTGTCAAAACAACTAATGCATATGCCCCATAGAATGCTAAGTGACCATGTGCTGCCGTCAATTGTGTGCCGTGTGCATAGTAATTGATTGGTGCGAGTGTATGTAAGAAACCCCATACCCCAGCACCCAGAAAAGCCACAACACTTGTGCCAAGCGCCCAAAGAACTGCTGCTTTATTTGGATGCTCACGACGACGCTTATTCACCATGTTGAATGCAAATATCGTCATCATAAAGAACGGAATTGGCTCTAGCGCAGAAAAGATTGATCCCCACCATTGCCAGTATACAGGCGTACCAATCCAGTAGTAATGGTGACCTGTACCGATAATTCCAGTAACCAAAGTCATAGTAATAATCACGTATAACCATTTTTCGATTACTTCACGATCAACACCTGTTACTTTAATCAAGACGAAAGCTAGCATTGCACCTAAAATCAGCTCCCATACACCTTCAACCCAAAGATGCACTACCCACCACCAGTAATATTTATCTTTTACTAAATTGACTGGGTTGTAGAACGAAAACAAAAAGAACACCGCTAAACCAAGCATGCCAAGCGTTAATACCAAACTGATTGCAGTTTTGCGCCCTTTTAGCATTGTCATGGTGATATTAAACAGCCAGGACAGCGCAACCAACACAATACCTACTTTGGTAGGAAGTGGCTGCTCAAGGAACTCGCGCCCCATGGTATTAAGTAGGTCGTTACCTGTCCATTTCGCTAATGAAGCGTAAGGTACAAGCAAATAGCCTAGTACAGTTACAGCACCTGCAACCAAGAAAATCCAAAAGGTAAGAATAGCCAACTTTGGACTAAACAGTTCGGTTTCAGATTCTTCTGGGATCAGATAATACGATGCCCCCATAAAACCAAACAGCAACCACACAATCAGCAGGTTGGTATGTACCATCCGCGCAACGTTAAAAGGAATGGCAGGAAATAAAAAATCCCCGACCACATACTGTAAACCCATGATTAGACCAAACAGAATTTGACCTAAGAATAATGCAATTGCAGCGATGAAATAAGGCTTCGCCACTGCTTGAGATGTGTATTTCATTCTAAAAATCTCCTGAGTTAATGGCGGATTAGCCTTCAATGTTTGGCGGCCACTTATTAGTGTTGATTTCTGAGGCGTATTTGAGGAACGCAATCAAATCATCAATATCCATATCAGATAGGTTAAATTGTGGCATTTGGCGACGCCCTGGAACTCCAGTTGGCTGCCCTTTAATCCACGCCTTGATAAAGGCTGGCCCGCGACGTACGTAGACATTGCCTAATTCTGGTGCGAAGTAAGCGCCTTCACCTAATAAAGTATGGCAACCAATACAGTTGTTGGTCTCCCACAATTTTTTTCCGTGTGCTACAGCAGGCGTAATGTTTTGACTATTATCGCGTTTAGGAAGGGCTTTCATAGTGTCGAAGGTAAGTGCAAGGAAAAGCAAGAAGAAGAATACCCCTCCACCATAAAAAACATTTCGCGCCATCGATTTGGTAAATGTTGCGCTCATAACATTGCTCCTCTGAATAAAGAGTGGATAAAAATTCAGAAGTTAATGTAACAGACGTCTAGATTACAATTCTTGATTCGAATCAAGTTTTGAAAGTTGAGTAGATTAGTACACAATGTCTTAATACAAAAAATTAGGGAGAGTATTGATGGATAAATCATTGATTGCCCATCGGCTATCAGAGTTCTATATGTTCTCTGAGCTTCAACCAGCCCAGATTGAACATCTGACTAATGGTACTAGACTGATTGATGTGCCGCGCGGAAACACCTTATTTAATCGCGGAGATCGAGCTCACGGTTTTTATTTATTACTGGAAGGCCAGATAAAGCTTGGCGTAATCTCCCCACAAGGTGATGAAAAAGTGATTGGTCTTATACAGCCAGGGCAGAGTTTTGGTGAGGCTGTACTATTTTTGGAGCGCTCATTCCCAATTTATGCGCAAGCAACGATGGACGCTAAAGTGCTTTTAATTACAAGGGAGGCGATTTTTAATATTCTGGATAATGACGTGACCGTAGTTAGGCGTATGTTAGCTGGAATTTCTGCACGCAATCGCCAACTAGTCAATGATATTGAATCTATTTCATTGCAAAATAGTACGCAACGGTTGATTGGCTATTTACTGCAAATTAGTACAGATTCACCAAATCCAGAACGGGTGCAACTGCCAGCCAATAAACTTACGATTGCTTCTATGCTCAATATTACGCCAGAAACGCTCTCACGCGTCATGCTTAGACTGCATAATGCTGGGCTAATTGAAGTAAACGGTAAAGAAATCGTAATCACCAATGTCGCTGGGTTGCGTACTTTCGAGTGAAATAGATTGCGCTAAGAGAAGCCACATACAGGCAGAGTATCCTAGTTGGGTCGTGACTGAATATTGTCACGCTAATGAAAAAGCGGCTTAGAGGTGTTTCACTCTAAACCGCTTGGATATTGGTAGGGCGTGCGGGGATCGAACCCACGACAAACGGATTAAAAGTCCATACCCAATATCCAGCATTGAATTGGCTTGCAAGGCTATTTCAGTTCCTCAAAATCTCGCACTTAACTCGTTTTACACCCAGCAAGCACGCGACTCTTTCTATTTTTGCGGAACAACAAATTTCCAAAAATTCAATTAAGCTCAAGAATAAATTTGGCTTTTTCATGTCGTAGCATCTGGTAGGGCGACATAAATTTCACACCTAGCCCTATACACGCATTGGGAATTTTGATTCTTTTGGTTGATGATGCAGCGACTTCATGGGTAACCACCGTATGCCCATGCGCTAACGCATGCGCCACTAACCAATAATCAGCCACTTGTAAAAATGTATTCACTGCGGCGGGTTCATAATTCTGTCCAGTTGCCCAGGTGCTCACGCGCGGCAAGGTAGGTAAAACTAACGCATCAGGCGGTAGAAAGAAACTTGCTCCTCGATCAGAAGCCCAATCCGATAGCTCATCGCCACCTGACAACAACTCATCTCCCACTTGCTGAATGCTAAATACTTTGCCAAGCGCGTGACTTGATACAAGCCAATCCCAAAACGCTGGGCAAAAATCAAACCCGTATTGCAGGTTTTTAGCCTGAATAAAAATGTTAGCGTCGAGTAGGTAAGACATTAAATGGCAAAGTTCAGGCTACGCCCGAATTCATTAAACGTACTGGTTTTAGCAATCCCCAGCATACGAAACGCATCCCGATACAAGGTACGCCCTTCCAGTGTACTTTCTACTAAAGCGCGTGCAAAACGCTTGCTCACACGAGCTGCCGTCGTGCGATAGAAATCACCTCCGCCAGAACCACCTGCATCAAGGCTACGCAATCGGTCTAACTCATCACGATATGCATTAAAGAAATCACCACGACTCAATACCCCAGCATCTAACAACCTACGTAATATCACTAGCGTACTCACCTTAAAGCGGCGAGCAAGGCGAGATAATGTATTAGCGATTGCTTCACCTTGTTGGAGTTCAGCAACAAAAATAGACATAGGTACTAACAATTCAGCCGCTACCTGATTACACCATGTTTCAATGGCATTATCAGAAACCTCACCAGCACTGACATCTGAAAGCGCAGATTGCCCAAGCCAGAGATGCGCCAACTCGTGTGCAAGTGTAAACATCTGTGCTGCTTTGCTATCCGCCCCATTGATAAACACCAAAGGCGCAAGCGCATCAACTAGCGCAAAACCTCGAAACTCTTGCGGATCAAGATGCCTATAATTGTTATTAAGTACTACACCACTCACCATCACCATCACACCAAGTCTCTCAGCTTGCTCGATAAACAATCGCAAAGCCTCAGTCCATGTGCGGCAATCACGCCTTGCATCCACATCAAATTCAAGCGCAGTGCGTATTTGTGCTGCCGCTTGCATAGGAGTAACAACCGTGCTTAACGCTCCCAAAAAGGGTAACGCAGATTCACCATTCACCTGCACAAAATCGCGATACCACGCCTGCCTTTCTTGGCATGCATAAATCGTATCTAACAGATTCGGGCTAGGGCTGGAAACCACACGGTTTGCTATGGTGCGAAAATCAGGAATCGGGACTTGCTCAACAGGAGGCTGTGCTAAGAAAAAATAGCCTATCGGTGCATGGGTGGTCTGAGCATAGTCTTCCAACTGCTTGAGCGTAGGTTGTACATTTCCAGCTTCCCAGTCTGCCAGCTTGGGAAACTTTGCCTCAAGCGCGAATACATCTAGCCGTGCGCGATCTCGCGCCCAGCGCAGCATGTCGGAGCTAATAGCAATTCTTGTCATAGTTAATAATTCGATATAGTTTAAATTTGGCGAAGCCTAATCTTAAAGGCGTCCAAATACGATTATTATGCAGCAATTTTCTCAAAACTTTGTATTTAATTCTGGCTAAGCTGCTTGAAAGTAAACGTTTGCTAGCCATATGCATGCAGATTTAGTACATACTAAGTTACCTACCTAATGCAGGATAGGCAAGTTGCCGAGATTTGTCAGACAAATAGGTAAATATTAATCTTGAGTACTCAAAATGGGTCAATTTAAGTGCTGCCAAAACCTCGCACCAATTAAACACACCCATCGCCGCAAGGCTTGCCCCAGTATTTGATGAGGCTGATACATCAACCACCATTTAGAAGTATTTAATACCGATTTTAATAACGAAAATCGCGGCTCATTTGTTAAGAAAAACGAATTAAAATTCTTAATTTATGCCTCAATTCTTAACTTCACACCTCTGTAAATAACATTTCGTTAAATTACAATGACTTATAGTTAATCACATTACTATATCTGGCCGTAGTATGACTACGCCGTTGAGCTATCTTTTAATTTAGTAAGTAGCTAAAGTAGAATCTATTTTTTACACTGCTAAACTAGTATTAATTAACTTCATTCTATATATTATGTTAGCCTAGCTCTTTACTATAGATAACTATTAAATAATAATGTTAGAGCAATTATTTATACATAGCCTATTGGTACTTTATTCAAAGTACGTTTTAGTTTTATGAAGGACTACCCGAGATGAATTTAAATCAGTCGAAACATACAAGCTGTAGAATCTGCAACTTGTTAGCTTCAGGCGATTTTGAGACACCTGCAGATCGAATATTGGCAGAGAATGATAACTACTTTGCTATTAGTTCAATCGGCGGCTTCATACCTGGCTGGACTTTAATTTTTTCTAAAATACATAAGCTCAACTTATCAATTGATTATACAAATTCTGATTTTTTAAATTTTGTAGCTACTGTTAACGATGTTATATCTAGTGAATATGGTTCAAGCGTTATTTTTGAGCATGGTTCAAATGCAGATCAGTCAGCTACATCTTGTGGTGTAAGTCATGCGCATTTGCATGTTGTTCCGTTTTCTAAGGATATTGAATCTCTTGCCACACAAGAAACCGATAATCTGTTATGGACGCAAGCTAATATCGCTGAGATACCTTTATTAGCAGATGGTTATGAATATTTGTTTTGTGCTAATGCTTTTGATGAACTTTCAACAATCGGCCTATTTTCAAAAATAACAAACCCTAGGTCTCAATTTTTTAGGCAAGTACTTGCTAAGGCGACAGGATTTAGCGACATGTATGACTATAAACGTTATCGTTTTGAAGAAGTGTCTATTGCAACTGCCGATAGATTAAGTAAAAAATTGTATATTCCCACGTCTGTTTAATTCAGTTTTAGCTGAGAATAAAATGACGCCTACGAAACCAGTCGAAGTAAATAAATCACAAAGCGTTGATACAGTTTCTGCAAACTCGAAGTCAGCTATGCCTGGTTGGAATATTGCAGATCCTACAGATGGCCGTGCCAAATATGATTATAAGAGTAGGTATCCATTGTGCATTAGAGTACAAATGTTTTCAGAAGCTTTGTATTTATTAGCAATATTAATCATAAGCACTTACCACTTGGTCTGGATGTTTGGCGATAGTTTGCCATTCTGGCAAACACAATTAACATTCGTTGAACTTAATCGTGATTTACAAAAAATGTTTGCATTTTTCACAGCAGGAACAATAGGCGGTACGATGTTTGGCTTAAAATACCTACATCACGTTGCAGGCAAAGGTTTGTGGAATGAGGACAGAAGAATATGGCGAATTTTTACGCCGTTTTTAACTGCGTTATTAGCTACCATGTTCGGAATTATAGTCGATGGAGGATTTATCCATCTTTCTAGCCAGATAGATGGCAAGCCTCCGTACTCATCTTATGTCAGCATAGGCTTCTTTACAGGATATTTTGCAGATACAGCCTTAGCTAAACTTCAAGAAATAGCTACTTTCATTTTTGGGGCAGAAAAAAAAGCTATCTCATCAGTTGAAAATTGAGTTGTAAACTTTGATTACTACCCAAATTTTCTCGCCAATAAATCCAGTTTACTTACTTACACCTGATGGATTAACTGAGCTGCCGTTAGATAGCATCACCGTTGATAAAATTGGTCAAAAAGCTTTCGGATTGTTATGTATTCCAAGTGCGTGGGTTCCATCTTTCTGTGTCATTAGTCATTTAGCAGCAATTGAGATTTCTAAAAAACCAGCAATTTTGGATTTCCTTAAAACCTTAGATTGGTTTAAAAATTTACAACCAACTGACCATATCATGATTAGGTCCAGCGCCATAAACGAAACTATTGGCGAACGTGGGCAACTAATTTCCAAAGAAACAACCATAAATGAACTTCAGAAAACTTTAATTAAATGCCTTAAAGAAACAAAAGATGCTGATCCAACTATACATTGGATTTTACAACCCAAAATTGACCAACTTAGCATGGGGCATCTTTCAAATGAAAGGCGCATTTCAAAACATAAAAGGGATTGGCTCCTTGAGTTTGAATTGGTTAGTGAAAATTCTAGAACTAGAACTCCTGTCCCTATAGGCATAAGACAATGGAGAGAAGGCGCATTTAAAGCTCCTGAACCTATGGAATGCACTAGTAGTATTGCAATAGACAGCGTCTTAAGAAATCCAGCTCAGTGGGCGACTGAAAGAATGTTTAGAGTTCACTATGAATGGGTATGGGATGGTAAGTTCGCTTGGGTAGTACAAGCTGATTTTTGCACTGAAATAACTGGTATAGATCCTAAAAGCTTTTTACCTAAAAGTATTAATAAGAATGAGTCAATCGGCTTAAAACAGTTCCGCTCCATTAATGAATCTGATTTTAATCAGTACAGAAAACTGGCAAATTCAAATTTATATTCAGAGTTCGGATATTCACAACCAGTTTTTTATGTATTAGATGACCCTAAAATTATTGAAGACCTATTGTCTGGCAAAGCAAATTCATTAGTATTGGGCGAAATAGAAACTCTTTTAAAGCAACAGGCGCTGGTAATCAGAACCGATGTCGTAAAAACTGAAGAGGGACGACATATGCTACCCCGTAGTGATGGCTTGGGTACTTTAGAAGCTGTAATCACTTGGTTTAGTAAAGAATTGCCTGAAAAATTGAAACTTATTGAAAACTGGAAAGGCAATTTAATTTTTATTTGTCATCATTACATTCCCGCTCTTGCATCTGCTTGGAGCTGGGCTGAACCTGGGAAAAGGGTTGTGCGTGTAGAGGCATTATGGGGAATACCAGAGGGTATGTATTGGTACAGCCATGATGCTTATGAAGTTGATACTACTGATATTGATTTATCAAAAGCTGCATTAAATTCAAGTAAATTTAGGCATTTTGAACGCTTAAGATATAAAGAGTGGTATGTCGCACCTAATCCAAGTGGCGTCTGGTCTCACCAGCGCGCCTCGGAGCCTTATGATTGGAATTCAACAATCAAGGATAAAGATTGGTTATCAGAAATGGCAATAACAACCCGTAAAATTGCTGAGAAGTTAGGCCATGCAGTAAATGTAATGTGGTTTGTAGGAGTTCACAAAGATGCATCTAAACACAATATATTACCTTGGTTTCACCATAAGTCAGAATTCGATACCAGCTCGTTAAGGGTGGCTCCTCGATTTAAAGATCCCCATTCAAAAAGTATCGAAATTCACAAGCTAAGCGATTGGGAAACGCTACTACAAAGCTCTAAAGAGGATCAACTTACTATTAAAAGAATTTCCGTTTCACCACGTGAGCCTAATTTAATAAGAAATGACTCGTTTATAGAGCAATTAGCTGACTTTGCCAAACAACAAGACGCTGTTGTTGAGCTTATGGGTGGTGTTTTGTCGCATGTTTTTTATATGTTGCAGAAAAAGGGTTGTATCGTTGAGATCATTGACCCATTTGGCACAAGTGATGAAAGTTTAGTTTTTAAAAAACTGGTCAGAGATAAAGTGCCAGAGTCTATAGAGCAAAAAGGAGAGTTGGTTACTCATGTCAAAGTTAGTGGAGACCAGCTTGTAAAAGTGCTAAAAGCTAAGCTTTTAGAAGAATCAATTGAGGTGATGGATGCACAATCTACATCTGACACACTAGATGAGCTTGCAGATGTGTTGGAAGTTATACATGCAATATCAAAACATCTTAATATTAGTATGAAAAGCATTGAGGAAAATCGGAAGCAGAAGCGAAATAAACGTGGTGGATTTGATGAAGGTATAGTTCTTGTTAAAACAACTGCTCCTGCTAGTCTATCTAGTGGATTGTCCGTAGATAAACGAATAGAAAGTCTTTTTCCTGATGGGATAATTGTTGAGTCTGGGGCTATATCTCTTGAGCCAGATGTAAAACTCCATCAAGATGACCCAGAAACCCAAGGAGTAAAGCAGCGCTTATTGGAAATCGAGTTTCCTACGGCCCCAGATGTTCAGCTAAAAAGAATTACTGAGTTTAGAGTTACAGCCAATCTTGAAAAAGGAACAGTTGAGATTCCATTTAAAGGTGAATGGATAATTAGCCGCAAAAAAGCTGAGCTTAAAGTTCGACTGTTAATTACCCCAACACCAGTTCAGATCAAATTGCCATTTTAATAACCTAATGCTCTTACTTTAATAGCATTAAAGTACTTTACACTTCACGACATGAAGGGTGAATTAACATTTTTATATATAAGCAACTCGGAAGTGATGCTAAGCAACGTCAAAAAAATAAGTATGTTGTTTATTTTCATAAACCCTCTTAAAGATTTATGTTACCAGCATAGAATTAATACGTATTCATTTTAAATTTAGGTGATAAAAATGGGAAGAGAAGATTTTGTACTTCAGCAAAATGTGAGTATTGATAACATACTATTAGACGAAAAAAATCCTAGAATTCGAGCAGGAAGCAACCAAAACGACTGCATAGAAAAAGTTCTTCGCAAAGAAGATCAAATGCTAAAGTTGATGGAAAGTATTGCAACTGAAGGCTTATCTACAGCTCAGGTCTTAATCACAAGTTCAGCTGTCAATGGTAAATGGGATGTAAAAGATGGGAATCGGCGCATCACAGCACTTAAATTACTCAATAATCCCGCTTTGTGTGCAAATACCATATTGCGTGAAAAAATTATCAAAATTGTCGCGACAAAAAATGTAAAAATACCGAATAAAATTGACTGTTTATCTTCAGATAATGCTAAAGCAATTGCACATGAGTTAGTGCTACGCCATTCTGGTGAACTTGGTGGCATAGGACAGATAGGATGGTCTTCATACCTGAGAACAGTATACCTTCTAAATAATGCACAAGCATCTGAATATAAACGAGCTGGGCAATACTTGCTATGGTCTGAATTTCATCAGATTGAAGTAGATGATGATTTTCCAGTTTCAACTGTCGCAAGATTCTTCTCAGGTGAGAATATTAAAATCCTTGGCTTTGACATTCAAAATGACGCACTTGTTTTAATAGCCTCGGAACAAGTGGCTATTTCAATGGCACGGCGAGTCATTGGTGACTTTGGTACAGGTAAAGTTAAAGTAAACGATGTATTTTCACCAGAACAGGCGATTATTTATTTAACTAAAGTTCGACTAGATGCAGGTTGGCCTCTTTCCAGCCCTGCAACTACGCCGAGCACAAATGGAAGTCAATCGTCGTCAACACAGTCAAATTCTTCACAACACGCAAACACTCCGCCATCGACTAGCAATCCAACCTCGCCGTCTGTAAGCACATCGACGCAGCCTCCTGCAGGTCGACCGCCTAGTAAGCCGGCCTGGGATAGGAAGAAGCTGTTTACAGCAGCATCTCCATCCCCTTCAATACCAAGTAGTAATTTGAAGGCTAAAGGAGTGTTATTCGAAATCAGCCAGATTAAAGATATTCGTGACTGCCCACTTACAGTTGCCTTTTTATTACGCGCACTAATTGAACTCAGCGAACTGCATTTTAGAACTGCAAACAGTCTTACAGATAAAAATAAGCTTGCAGATAATATTGCTACCGCTTGTGATTCAATGCTTGGTAAGAATGCACTTAACACAAGCCAAGTCAGCTTAGTTAAGGCATATACCGTTACAAATAGAAATGATGTCAGTATCTTTAATGTAGATACACTTCAAAAATACCTACACCGCCCAACGCACTTACCATCCAGTGAAACTATCATTACATTTTGGGATGAACTATGCCCATTTATCAGGGCTTGTTGGTCATAAAATAGAGCTGGCCAAAACCACTTTAAATTGCTACTATTAATTGCATTCCAAACAGCAATGGAGTATGTCATGCGATTTAGCACACCATTACGATATCCAGGTGGTAAGGGGAAACTGACGGATTTCCTGAAACTAGTTTTTGTACAAAACGATTTGCTTAAAGGGCATTATGTCGAGCCATATGCTGGAGGCGCTGGCATCGCGCTTAATCTATTGCTTCACAATTACGTCTCCTGCATTCATTTAAACGATCTGAATCAATTCGTCTATACGTTTTGGCGTATCGTGTTGGATGATCCTGATGGGTTATGTAAGCTCATTAATGATACAGATGTAACTATGGATGAGTGGCACAAACAAAAAGAAGTATTTAAGAACCCTGCAAATCATACTCCACTGGAAATTGCTTTCTCAATGTTCTTTTTGAATAGAACTAACCGCTCAGGAATTATTTTGGGAGGTGTTATTGGTGGCAAAAAGCAAGACGGCGATTGGAAACTAAATGCCAGATTTAATAAAATTGATTTAATCAGTCGAATAGAAAAAATTGCACTGCACAGCTCTAAGATTCGCCTCTATAACCTAGATGCTGCAAAATTGATAACTGAAATTCTTCCTACTTTACCCGAAAAAACATTAGTGTATTTAGACCCCCCTTACTACGTTAAAGGTAAAGGGTTATATCAAAATCATTACTTGCATGACGACCATATTGCGATTGCCAAATTGGTAAACAGCAAAATTAAGCTGCCATGGATAGTTTCATATGACCAAGCGCCAGAGATCGTAAAAATGTATGTTGGATGCCCTACCATAGAGTATGGAATTAATTACAGCGCACAGGACAGGTATAAGGGGGCAGAAGTAATGTTTTTTAGTAAAAATCTTATGATTCCAAATATTAAGAATCCTTCTAATTTAAAGATTGCTTGACGACTACAGTTTTTGAACTGTATTCACAGGCTAATTTGATGTTGAATACATGGCGACTAACCATGTATATTTAGTACATACTAAGTCACCTACCTATTGCAGACAAATAGATAAATCTTAATAAAAATTAATCTTGAATGCTCAAAAAGGGTCAATTGAAGTGCTGCCAAAACCAGCCGCCCTATAAACACACCCCTTGCCGCATGGCTTACCCCGTCTATTGATGTGGCTGATATATCAACCACTCTTTTAAATGCAATTTCGTTACGATTTTAGATACCAAATCGCGGTTCATTTATTGAGCGTCTTGCGTAGTTAGCGACTATTTTCTTTTCGAGTATTAAAGCCTGTCGTATTGCTTCTAAAGCCGCCTAAGAACGCAACGCATAGCTTCAGTTGATGAGGCAAACAAGGGTATGGCTTTGCCCGCCCTATCAAACGGTTTCTTTTCGCTGCACTCAAGAACTGCGTTTTCAGTTGTGCCCTTGTTTACCACACCACCCTACGCTTGTTATGCGCTACGGCGGCTCCAGAGAGCAAAGAGAATCACCATGGCAACCATCAAGGCGTTCATTCGTAAGAATGACAACCTATTCATCAAGGTGAAAAGCAAGTTTGACGGCATGACCGACTGCGTAGAGACAGTCAATATGGGATTTGCAAAAGTGATGACTAAGAACTTACACCCACAAAACCATTATGAACAAAGAACTCTAGGCATTGCAGGTGCTTGGTTTGTCGGTAGCTCACGGGATTACTTCGAAGTTTATCAAGACGAGCGCTTTACTGGCTTCAAGATTTTTAATTGTTGTGGCTCATTTTTGTTAGTAACCGAAAAGACAGTTTAAAAATGAATACCACATTCAATGTCCCCGTCAGCACAGACTTTTTAGTGCAAACCTCGCGTGTGGATGAATTATTGCAGGTAGCGTTAAAAGCGACTCAATATATTGATAACGTTGGTATTAGAAACGAGCTTTTAATGGCGTTGCAGGCGTTCACCATGGAAAGCACTGTATGTGCTTTCCACTTGGCTAGCTTGAGGTTAGAAGCAGAACAAATGGGGTTAAACATCACAACTGAACAAGCTTTGCAAGTGTTGAATAATGCGGTAGCAGATGTCAAAAATAATTATGCCAGCGAAGCAATCAATTATCACTTAACACAACTTTTAGAAACGAATGAGGCTTAATCATGACAACACTTGGGAATCACAAAATTGAACTTGATTTAGATGAGGCTGTAGCTACGTTTGATTGTGTGGCTGGCGTGTTATATCAAGACACAGAAGACGAAAACGTCTTGCTAATGCCGCATTTCACCATGGCTAAATGTTGGCTTGTAGATTGCACACCTTATGATAAAGAGACGCGCGAAACAACGGGCGATGATTATCCCTACCGTACAGAGCGCTTAGGTGAGCCAGTTGAATATATGTATTAAGTTAATGCAAAAAACGAATGGAATATTGAATACAGTTTAAAAATAGCGGGGCAGCCATGGATTTATTAAATAGCTACACTAGAAATGACTTATCGCAAGCAGATAAAGCCATTGAGATTAAAGAGAAGTTAGCATTATTAGCTGCGCTGAAGCAAAACAAAGAACGTCGCGTAAAGAAGTGGCTTTTTTAAGTATTAGAGCTGCTGAAACTTTCGAGTTAGGGCAAACAGCAATGGAAAATTTGATGTGTCAGGCTAGGTTATTTTAGTTTGCTCAATCGCAAAGGTAATAACGTGTCGCCTTCGCTATTATCGCGAGCTGCAGCGTGTTGGTGTATGTCTTGTTGAACCGATAAGCCACTCACCTGCTGAATAGGCTGGCTCGCCATAAAAACAATCACATCCTTGGCCAATTGCCTATCATTACGGTCTTCAGATTTTGCTAGTACATTAGCGATATTTGCCCAAGCGTGAATTTGTTTAGTGTGCGCTTCAACGTTTGTTTTGGCGGATTTTCTGAAAATTGGGTGCTGCTGCCTAGCGGATTGATGCAGTTGATATTGATGTAAGGGTTGCTGTGTCACGCCGCGCGTTTTACGCGGTGTGGCGTTGGCCGCAATGCCATATTTACGCAGGCTTTGTGCAAAGCCTTCACGCCAGCGTTGCAAATCATTTTTACGTGGATTGAGGCGTTTACTACGTTTTTTAATAGATGCCATTTTGATGCAGACATGCACATGCGGATTGTCAGTATCGGTATGCAAGGCAAATACGTACTCATGCTTGCCACCGAACTCTTGTTTTAAGTAGTCGCTCACCGCTACTTTAACTTCAGCAGCAGGTGTACCTTTTGCCATAGAAAATATGACGTTAATGGTTTCGCGCCGCTTGGATATTTCAGGAATGTCTTCAGCCCAGTCATTTTTAATATCTTTCACATCGGCACGGCTATTGAGTAAGCGGCCTTCATGGTCTTCGAGCTTGACTTTGCCGTTACGTGAGATGTAATCAAGGTGATTTGCAATGGCAACCATGCCTTTACCTGCACCCATCTTGCTGGTAATTTTAACCATCACTTCAGGTGTTTTTTGAGTGGTGCGGGTTATTTGAGCGCGTATGGCCGCAGGCTTATCGGGCATGATGATGTTAGCCCAGCCCAATGGTTTACTTGTTGGAGTTTTAGTCGGACGCACTGGCGGGTAAAATAAATCGTCGCCCCAATTCACCAACAATCCATCAATGAATCTTTTTGGTCTAGCCATAATAAAAATAGCTACCAGCGATCTAAATTATGGCTAGCAATCGCTTTTAAGGCTTTTCTGTCTTCGTCCAGCACTTTCAATAATTCTTGCAGCATCGGCATAACATCGACCTGCGAGCTACTCAGCTCATGGCTATTCAGTGCGCGGGCGATTTGATTGAGATTCTGGCCTATCATCCGAATTTGATAAAGTCGCTCATCTAGCTTGTCTAGTTCTAGGACATTTAACGGCGTATGTTTAATGAATTGATAGCGCACTAGGGTCACTAACCATTGCGAAGGGCTGAAGCCACTCTTTTCAGCGTGCTCAGCGAGCTTGTCAGACTCTTTGTCAGTAAGCCGAATCTCAATGCGATTTTTTAAGGGGCTATTTTCTGGTTTTGGTAGCACGCCTTGAGGAATATTCAGCACCTTATCTAAAGCAGTGCGGCCAGTGAGGATTTTGCTAATGAGTTGGCGTAAAGCTTCACTGGGACTAATGCCACTTTGCGTGCAGTACTGCTCCCATTCATTTTTCAAATTTGTCCTAAAGGTAATGCGCCCTGCTAAATTCATTATCTTCTAGGCGCAACTTGTGGCTGTGTAATGCGCTTTTGAATGGTAGAGCTGTCCATCGCATCAATCGCCGCTTTATCACTAATGCCTTGCCCTTTAGTATCGTAGATTTTAGGCTTAGGAATTTCTATTGCCATGGCTTTGAGTTGACTAACCGCAACCGTTAATTTCTGCTTCATAGACGCCTGCAACTTAGGGCTTGCACCTTTGGCTTTGGCAGCTTCAATGATGGCGACTTCAGCGGCACTAGGTGTGTATTTAAATTTGACTGACTTGTCAGCAGTGGTTTTATCGGCGGCTAGTTCTACCTCTTTTTGCGCTTGCGTTTTGTCTTGGTCGATGGCTACCCTAGGTTCAGCAAACTCAATCTTATTTTGTATACGACGCTGAGTGTCTTCAAGTAAAGCAACATCTTGCGCACTAGGTGTGTAGCCTTCTACCTCCAAGCCTTGCATGCTGGCGGCTAACCACACCTCTTTTTTAAACTCGTCTGTACCGCTGACTTTTATTTTTGACCAATGTTTAGCTTTGGCAAGTTCTATCATGGCGCGTATATCATCAGTATCGGACGTTTTGGCACTGATAGATTTGCCTTTGTCTTCAAATGCTAGGCCTTTGGTACGGTCTTTAGAATAGTATAGATGGTCTTTAATGGCATAACGTCTCAACACTGAATCTGGAATTTCATCTACTAGCAGTCGGTGTAATTTAGTATTGTCTTTAATTGAAGCTTCATCAACTGCCATAGATTGATTTGTACTTGTTTTTTCTGTATTGGTTATTTCTAGCTTGGTTTTTTTATTGCTGGCCATGATTATTAGTCCTTTGACTTAAGTGAAAGCCAGCCATTGGCATGACCAGCGTTGTAGGTTCATTAACAATAGTTTTAGCAACTAACGCTTGGGTGCATTTTGCTGAGGCATGGCTGGCTTAGCGGGCATGCTGGCCGCTTTCGCTTCTTTGGCCGCTACTTTCTCATCTTTGATATGCTTGCGTATTTCTTGGTTACGTTCCCATGAGCGCCCTGCCAGCGAATCAAGGACGTTATCCATGTTAGGCATATTTAATTCTTTAGCGGACTTTTTAAGGCCAGCAACGACGCGCTCTAAGTCATCTTTGGCGGGGCTAAACGGAAATACCTTTGCGGTATCGGTTGGGTTTTTATGGTCATCTTGATAATAGATGGCAACATCAGGACGACGTAAGCTTTCTGCTGTTTTCTTAAACTCTTCAGAGGCATAATCCAGTTTAGATTTTTCATGCAAAATGACCGAGTTTTTACCAATCTCTTGCAGGACATGGGTATCAAGAATGGTAATATCGCCTTTGTATACCGCACCTGGCTTAGCTGGGTACACTTGAGTACCTTGGCCATAAATCCTATTGGCATCCATCTTAATAATGTCTGTCACGGCCAGGCCGTTTTTTGCTGCTGTATCGGGTACTGCTGTTGTTGTAGCCATATTGTTATTCCTATCATGCAAAGTAGGTGTTGATTTATGTTGATTGCTTTAAAGACCATCAACACTTAGGTCTTCAATTTTTGCGTCTTCAATCCTTTTGGTTTCAATTTAACTCCAACCCAGCGAAAGCGTCTTCTGCGCGCGCACGTGCAGTTTCAGCATCTAAACCTGTTGTATGCATAATGGTTTTAACTTCATCCAGTACATCCAAATTAAAGTCAATATTGGCTAGCGCTGCTTTAGGTATATGCATAGCTTCGAGGCTATCTAATATATATTGATTGACCTCCTCTTCATCTAGTGGGTCTGTGGCAGGCGGTAATGCTATTTTGTCGTAAATATCTAGGTATTCAGCGTTAAAAGACGGTCTCAGTGCATATTCGTCTAGGTCTATTTCGCCATCTTCAATCTCACGTTTTTTACCGCTGGTTTTAGCAACAAACAGATCAATATCAATCGCTGCAATTGTGGGGGCTGTGCGTAAGCGGCTGGTAAATTCAGGGTCATCAAAGTAGCGAATTTTGTCGCAAAGGATAGGTTTAACGTTTTCTAACAGGATGATTTCTTTCCACTGCCCAATCTCTTTGACTTCTTGCGGCAGGAGCAAGGCACGGCGTTGGTCTGAAATGCTTTCAGAGCCACCGCCGCTTTTGCCATAACCATGACTACGGCTGATGCTACGGCTTTTTTCGGTGATGTAGCCTAGGCTTTCAGACACTTCGTTAGCATCTTTTTGATCACGTGGCGCATAGACAATCTGCATAGCATGATTCGTCATCAGTGTTCTCGCATCGTCTTTACCATAATTGCTAGGCGACTCTAATTGCGCGGTGCTTTGTATAATCGGTAACAGACGTAAGTTGTAACCTGCAATGTAACTCACAGCGGTGGCGATGATGTTCACCACGCCAATGCTGGTAAATTCGTCCATGAGTAACAAGCACTGATGCTTCAATACCGTTGGATTCTTTTGTGGCAATTCTTTGGTGTTGAGATTGACTAATTGGCTAAATAGCAAATTGATAATGAGCTTGGCATCGCCTAATTTATTCGGCGTAATACCAATATAAATCGACATTTTCTTTTTACGCACATCGCGTACATCAAAGTCACAGGCACTGGTGGCGGCATCGACAATCGGATTGCGCCAAGGCAATAATGGTGCATTGAAGGTGCTTAATATGGATGACAGTACATCATCACTAGAACTTAAAAAGTTACGCATGGCACCACGGCATTCACTACTCAACCATGCATAGGGCATGATTTTTTCTTCAAAATATTGTTTTATCGGTAAGCCTGAATCACGACCTGAAGTTTGGCGCAGCACTTCACCCATGGTGACAGGATAGTCAGGCAATGTTGAACCTAAGCCCTCTTCCTCACGCTGATCACGCAGTTCACATAAAAACAGCGTCACCGCTAAAAATAGATTGCGTGCGTTATCATTCCAGAAAGCGTCTTTGCCGCCACTTGGCCAAATAGCATTGCCAAGACTAAATATGTCACCAACGCGGAATACGCCTCTGCTGATGGCACTAAAGAAATTGTATCGGTGCGTGCGAGGTGCGGGTTTGCCGTTGTTGTCTAGGTCTTCAGCGAACGGGTTGAATAGGTAAATTTCTTGTTTCAGTACATCCTTACGGTAACCCGCAGTGATGTCAAAGTTTTCTTGTTTGATGTCGAGTACGCAGACAGACTCTTCATAGCTCAATAAATTAGGAATCACCACACCCACGCCTTTACCGCTACGGGTAGGTGCAGCCAGCATTACAAATTGTTGCCCGGGGAAGCGTAATGTTTGGCCTCTATACTTACCAACCACAATGCCTTCATCACCGAGCAGGCCTGATTTAACCACCTCGCCGTGCGTTGCCCAGCGTGCGCTACCATGTAATTCGCGTCTTTTGCGCGTGGCAAGTACTGCTAGCAATGGGATGGCAACGTAAATAAGCAATACGCTAGCACCGCCTGTTACCGCAATACGCTTGCCTTGGCCAACTAGCCCTCCGTTTAGATAGGCATTCAGATAATCTGGCCATGCCCAAAAATAGACCGCCGCGCCGTAGTGCAAGGGATTAATTTTAAAGACGGCCAGCACCATTGCTCCAGCTAGGAGCATGGTCAATGGAAATGCCACTAATATAATCAGCAGCACACCCGTGGCTTTTAGTACAGTTCTATGATCTTTGTAGAATGCTGAAATTGGATGAATCATGGATGTTAGCTCGCAGGCCAGTTTTCAATACACGTTAATTTCTACACGTCTATCGGGTGACAGGCAGTCAATTAAAGCTTGGCGACCTAGCCTATTACCACAGCCTTGCGTGGTGGCCGAGCTCACAAGGCTACCTTTGCCTAAGGTTGTAAATTGAATGTAGCTTAGGTTATTTTCAAACTGAAGATAGGCGCGCACAACGCCTGCTCGCTTAGTTGAAAGTGCATGGTTATACGCTTCTGATCCTAACCTATCGGCATAGCCAACGACGCTAATGGCTTTAACGTTATTCATGGATGTAACTGATGTTGCAAAGTTTTTTAAGGCAGCTTTACCTGACTCTAGTAATGTTGTTTGATTGAATGCAAATAAGGTGCTGGTTAGTAGCGTAGCTTTTGCTATCTCAGGGAATTTAGGCGATTCTGGTGTTGTTGCAATCACTGACGCAACCTCATTCTTTGACATGTTTTGAAGGCGGCTTTGCTCTAATTTATTTTGAGTTAGCTGCGCTTCTAATTGCGCGATTTTCTCTTGCATGGTTGCAACTTCGGCTTGCATTTGCATGAACGGATTATTGCTTGTGGCACTAATAGTCGGTATAACTTTTACTTGGTTTTCAGCCTGATTGATTGGTACGCGCTTTGCGCCATCAGGTACGATTAAAGCACTGTTATTCGTGCAGCTTGCCAGCGTGAATGCGCCAGCAATGGTGGCTAATAATGTTATATTTTTAGTCGTGATTTTCATGGTTTGCATCCTCTTTTCTTAATTTTAAGTTTCCAGCGCAACTTCTAATTTCTTGAATGGGTTGAAGTAAATGGCCGTCATTTTGTATTCAGTGCCTATTTGCACTTCATTTTCATTAAAAATGGATCGAGCTTCTAAATGCGCGATGACATCGACGGCGCTTAACAATAAGCGTTTAATCGCTACATCTTGATAGGCGGTAGATTCTGGGTGTTCTTTTGCCATAAATATGAAGCGACCAATGGCCTCTTCAGGTGAGCCTGCGTGCCAGCTGGTGATACTGCCACCATGGCCGCTGAGTAATAGTTTCAGGTAATCGTAACTTTCAGCACCACGCAATTCAGCCAGCAACACACGGTCTGGGTTCATGCGCATAGTGCTTTGAATCAAATCTGACGGCGTAACGTTGGCTTGGCCTTGCCCGCCCTTGCTATAAGTTAAATGCACCACGTATTCATGATTCGGTAGAAACAATTCGCGTGCATCTTCAATGGTAATAATCGACTCATGTTGCGGTATCGACTGACACAGCATTTTAGAAAAAGTGGTTTTGCCTGAGCCCGTTTCTCCAACAATACAGATATTTTTATCGGCCTTGACCGCTTCAATGAAGAATTGACCAAAGTGTTTGTCTTCGAGTAAATCCATTAAACGCAAATCGGCTTTGCTTAATTTGCTCATGGCTTGAGCCAAGCAAGATTCACTAAAATCGGCTTCATTAAGGCCATGCGCATCAAAGGACATTTCGCGCGGCCGTAACCACACCGTTTCTGAAAACAGCGCATCGACTTCATATTCAGCCATGGTTTTAGTTAACATCATGGGTTTACGAATAGATAGGTTGACCAAGCCTTTTTGCACCACTGGTGGCAACACTACTTGAATACGCTCATCGTTCGGCATGTTGGCAGAAATAATAGGTGCTGACTTATTGATGCCTTGATTGCTGTAATTCCCTACCGCCACCGCAATTTGTTCAAGATGTGCCAAGCTCAGCGAGGGTGCTTTTATCTTTTTTCGGCCTTTTTCATTTTTAACGATAATTTCATACGGCTTATTCACAAAAATATCGGTCACACCGTCTTCATTTAAATAATGCGTAATCGGTTCAAGTAACAGACGTAAGGTTTCATCGCCTTTTATTTCACACTCTTGAAACTCATTCCCTATGGCTTGGCCGTGTTGCACTAAATCAGCTTGGCGTTGCTGATTTTTAGTATGTTGAGTATCGTCAGGCATTATTGCTTATCCCTAACGCTCATGCTGTCGTTAGCTTCTAACTGATACACCTCACTAAAATCTAAATCACGCGCCACCACAATCGCTATGCGTTCGCCTTGGTTTTTAGTGAGCGTGGGCGGAATATTGATACTTTGTTTCAATACTTGGCTGGCCAAGTCATTGCCTGCGGATTGGGTGTTTGAGAAACTTGCGCTGGCAATATTGCTGCTGGCATTGCTATTTTTAACGGTTTCATAAGCAACCAAATCTTTAAAGCTGGACATCAAGAACGCTGAGCCAATACGCTCCAACCAGTGCTTATCTACATCCCCATCAAAACCACCGCGACCGAGCGCATCTGTACCCAATGAATCTAGCGCAATCACCACACCTTCAGGCGTTTTGATTCTGTCCCATAACACACGTAATCTGGTATCGCCATGCTTAAGCCCCGTATATTCACCTGTAAGCAATGAGCCACGCTCGACTAGCACTACTTTGCCATTATCTGAATAACTATTACTGGTCGTGGTGCAAGTCACCATGCCTGGATTAGAGGAGTTAATTGCAGTATTGAGTGCGCAATCAAATTCATTGCCTTTGGCTAACACGTAATTGCGGTTTCCCAGTAGCCTTGCCTTGGTTTTAGGCGTGTATGTGGGTGTTAATTGCATACCGTCTGGGTTAGAGCGAGTAGACCTGTCGAACGTACCCTCACTTTCGACCTCTTGGCTCAAGGGTCTTGCTATCTTACTGTTGTTTGTGTTTTGGTTGTACAGACCTTGATTAGCAGTACCTGTTGCTACAGCTAATTGCGATTCGCCTTGCTCTGGCAGGATGTCAGCATCATAGCGGCTTGGGTTTGGTTTAACTGTAACAGTTTGCCCATGTTGCATTTGTTGATTATTGGGTACTACGCCTATCGGTGTAACACCCATATTTGCGTTATCAGGCATCGGTGTTGTCTGACCCTGCATTTCTGCTGGTTTAAGCAGTGTACCTTCGCCTTCGGCACCCATTGGCTTAATTGAGTTTTCTGCGGTAAATTTATGTGATTTTTGTTCCGCTTTGCTGGTCAATAAGTGGGCTTGATAGCGAGAATATGCGAAATAGCCTGCACTGCCGAATAACAGTGGAATCGCTAACATAAATAGCATTGCGCCCCAATTTTTTCTGGCAGTGTAAGCTTGATCAATACTGGTTTTATGTGACCCGTCGCGTAGCCCCATCTCATCAGTTGAGTTTTGTTGCTTGTCGTTATGCTCTATGGTATTGGTCATGATTATTCTGCCACCTGACGTGATACGCCTAAGGTCACCGTGCCATTTTTAGGGCTAATACCTTCAATATCGTAGGCATCATTCCAAACACCCACCACTTGCTTGCTTAAACGCAGGACATAGTGTTTTGCCATACCATGAATGACGATAGTATCTTTACTGTCGCCCTCCATATGGGTATTCACCATGGATTCAGTGCCATCGGCGGTGACGCGAAATACTGCTGGAATTTCGCGGTGATTCGGAATCTTAAGATAAGTAAAATTACCATCATCCCATGCTGCCGTGGGTGCAATTTCATCTGAATTAGTCATCACCTGCATGCTGTATTGCGTGTTGCGTACTGCTTGTGGTGCGGCTTGCAACTGTTTTACTTTGGCTTTGTTGATGGCCTCAATTTGTGCTGGCGTTAATGGTGCGACTTCGGTATTCGGCTTAGGATAAGTATAAGCAATGCGCCAAGTGCCTTTATCTGAGCTGTGATCTTTGAGTACCCGTAAATCAAAGGCGTAGCTACGCCTATCCGTTTTAACGACAAGATTGCTATCATGGGCATTCTTTTTAGGTTTTAATAGAATGAAGTTGCTGCCCACTTTGGCTGAAGTAATCCAATTATCGGTATCGCCACCGCCTACACCATCCTTCACAATATGTTCATCCGCTTCTAAATCAATATGGGTAGCAAAGCCACGCTTGGCTTTAATCATGGTGACTTGATTCATATCGTAAGGAATGAGCTGTACTGGGTTTGCTATGCTTTCACTGACTTGAGCATCGGCTTGCGCGAAGCCGGTGATACTTAATGAGGCAAGAACAGCTAACTTGATAGCGTTGCGCGTTAATTTAGTACGTACTAAATTCATGGCTGCTTGATTGATTGTAGACTTCATTGTGCGGATACTCCGTTAGCGGCTGGTGACGTGCCGTTAGCTGATGGTGATAAAGACTGAGGGGCGTTAATAGTAGGTGCAGCGACTGCTGCGCCTTTTTCTTCTCTGTCGACCACATAGCCTGTGACCTTGAATCCATAAGGATTGGCATCAAGGTCTTTTTGTAATGTGAGTAGTGAAGGTTTTTCGTAAACATAAGTCATTGAGGCAATGTATTTACCTGCAATTTCTGTGTCGTAGCCACGCTCGCGCGTGGTACGCTCATACCGAATGATGGCAGTACCCTGCGCACCTGGCGGCAATGTCGTTGAAACGATGTGAATACGACGTTCTGTGTAATTGCCGAGTTGTTTATCAAGCGCATTATCGTGACCAAACATGGCGCGATAGTTTTTGAGTACATCGCCAGCAGATAGAGCCAAAGTACGCTCATAGTCACTTTGTAACAGCATCCAGTTATAGCGTTCACGCGTGTTCACATACTCTTCGACCCAATGCCTATCAGCTGCCTCATTCAATGCAGCTGGTTTGTAACCCGTGGTATCTACCAATTGCGCTTCACCTGTGACTTTATCGACCAAGAAAGTCATGGGGATGACTTTATAAAATGGCAGCATAAATACCAAGCCAGTGATCGCTAACACGGCCAATAATGTCATTATTTTGGTTATATTCCATGCTCTAACCTCAGACTGATGCAGCGCAATGGCAGTGGAGGCTTCCCAATTGAGGGCTTGTTGGTGAATGTCTTTTTTGTTATTAAATAGCATGCTGTTTACCTAGTGAGGAGTTTGATAAAAGTTGTTTTAGTGTTTTCATGGTGCTGGTTATCTATT
>JBEBJI010000075.1:0-1205 GCA_040079935.1 Methylotenera sp. | reverse complement strand
TTCCAGGTCGTTGGCACTGGCAGTTTGATTGCAACGATGAAACAACATCCAAATCAAGCAATCATTAATGAATTCGTTTGGTAATGGTTGTGTCGGTTGTAAAAATTGATCACGATCATTTAACCAAGTGGGTCCGTACAAACGACGTACGGCAAATATGACTGCTGCTTGCCAAAGATTTTCAGAGTTAACGTAAAAACCATGCGAATCGCCCCACACAGATGAAAACAAAACGGTTTGCTGTTCGGCGTGCTGAAAGTCATTGTTTTGACACCACATATAAGCAATCGCTCCGTCAGACCACTTATCTAAATATTTTTTTGCTGTATAAGGGGTAATCGTGTTTTTTAAAGGAATCACTTGAGTGCTATTAGGTTTGGGGCGCGATAACCAAACATTTAAATAAATACTGTTTGGCAAGTTATAAAATGTCTTTTCGCCAATAGCATTAGCATTTTTATCCAGCACTTCAACCTGTATTTCGGTGATGGCGTTTTTTAAGTTTTGATTGGTTTTCCAAACTAAAAATCCAATCAGGAAATTACCATTCAAACCGTCAAATGCGTTGTTATGTACAACAAACCCACCTAAATATTCTGCATTCCACGCTTGGCGAAATTTTTCAAAATTTGGTGCATTTACATATTTTAATGTGCTGAACATTGCAATCGTAGCAGTTGGTATCTCTTGGGCAATACGTGCAACAAACTGTATAAATAATTCATTGCTAGCTTTGCCATAATCAGCCATTGCGGTTGTAGAAAATTTCGTTTTTGCAACGCCAGCTTTATTAGTATCATCAGCATCAATTGCAAGTGTGCTTCGATTCGCTGCCTCTGCATACGGCGGATTAATCAACACCAAAATCTTCTTACCCTCAGCAATGGTTTTGCGTAAGCTTTCCGGCACTTTGTTGGTCAGGCTGTAATCAATCTTGCCGTCATCCGTAATATCGTCATTCAAATAATCATATTGAAAGCGTTGCGCCGCCACGCAGGTCTTGGTGGCTTTCATCACGTCCACATCGGCTTCATCCAAGGTACTCATGTAGATGTTGCGCGGGTTGCTGTGCTTGACTTCCAGGTTGCCCACGCCGCAGCACATATCCCACACGATGTAATCTTTCTGCCAGTTTTTGCCCAGAGTTTCAGCCAATTTGTCGTAGGCTTTATCGACCACGGCGAGCGGCGTGTAATACGCGCCTT
>JBEBJI010000074.1:0-1225 GCA_040079935.1 Methylotenera sp. | reverse complement strand
GGCGGGGCACGCATGATGTCGCCTAATAAAATGTCACCAAAAAATGGTTTAAACCAAAGTCATCTGCCTATATTAGAACGCAGTTACCCTGATGTTACTGGCACAGTGTTGGCGTTCGATTTTGGTGAAAAACGCATTGGTGTAGCCACTGGCGAAACCATGCTCAAAGTCGCACATCCGCTTACCACGATTAATGCCGAAGAAAATGAAACAAAGTTTGCGCAAATCGCTAATATAATCCAAGAGTGGCGTCCATCCTTGTTAGTGGTGGGTTTGCCTATGCACATGGATGGTGAGTCTCACCTACTGACGCAACTTGCTAAAAAATTTGCACAGCGGCTTGAAGGTCGCTTTAATTTACCTGTGATGATGTTAGACGAGCGCTTAAGCTCAGCTGAAGCCTCACAAAATTTGAATGAAGCTGGTGTAAAAGGCATTAAACAAAAAGCCATGCTAGATGCGGTGGCCGCACAAAGCATATTACAATCTTACTTTGATGGACTCACTTCTAACTAATGCGTCAAACTAATGACAACTAAACAGCATGCAACTCCCTAATCCAGAAACCTTACTTGCCGATATTACCGCTAAAATTGCTGAGAAAATTAATCCAAACTCTGCACTGGTAGGTATCCACAGCGGTGGTGTATGGCTCATGCGGCGCGTATTAGAAACGCTCAAGGCAGATATACCATTTGGCACTTTAGACGCCGCACTTTACCGCGATGACTATGCAGCGCGCGGCCTCAAAACCAATCTGAAGCCATCAGACATTGCGTTTGATGTGACTGATAAGCATATTATTTTAATCGACGATATTTTTTATACTGGCCGTACTACGCGTGCCGCAATGAATGAATTATTTGATTATGGCCGCCCTGCCAGCATCACATTGGCCGTGCTCATTAATCGTGGAGGTGCGCAGCTGCCAATAAGCCCCAACATCACAGGGGCAGAAATATTGCTGCAAGCCAATCAAAGTTTACAGCTTTCGCAAGATACTAAGGGCAAGCTACATTTAGAGATTGAACAGAACAATGCATAACCCACAACTTGATGCTAATGGTGAGTTAAGGCACCTACTGACCATTGAAGGTTTGCCAAAACGGATACTCAACCAGATTTTAGATACCGCTGAGACATTCGTTGGTGTCGCTGAACGTGATATTAAAAAAGTGCCCCTGCTACGCGGAAAGACCGTATGCAACATCTTTTTTGAAAATAG